>NZ_JALJDY010000020.1:0-14070 GCF_023242425.1 Pseudomonas sp. MWU12-2029
GTTGATGCCCTGTTCCGACTGCGCGTAACTCAGCGTGTCGATGCCGTTGTAGCCGTCGAGGTTGTCGGCCGCTGCACTGGCGTAGAACGTATCGTTGTAGTTCGAGCCTCGATAGCTTTCGATATCGACAAAGGTATCGCCTGCCGCGAAGCCGGTGTGCACACCGGTTTTCAGGTTCAGACTCACACCCACGCTGGTGGGTACATCCTCATAACTGGCGATGTCAAAACCTGCGCCGCCATTGAGCTGGTCAGCGCCGTCTCCTCCCATCAATATATCGTTGCCGCCTCCGGCATTCAGAACATCATTCCCCGCCAAACCTCGCATCTGATCAGCGTCCGCAGTTCCTGTCAGAGTGTCTGCACCGGGAGTTCCGTTGATTATCGCCATTACATCGTCCTTGTTTAAGTGTGAAGCAGAAGGGTTAAAGCTGCCTGATCTCCATCTCGCAGAATAATCTCCCGGCTCAATGGAGCAGGTTGTGCACCTGGGTTCAATGCGCACGAATCGTTATCGGCAAAAGTCATGGGTTCAACATAAAAACAGACATAAAAAAACCGACGCCACAGCGTCGGTTTTCGTTGTCGCGAGTACCTTGCCTCAGGTCATCTGAATGATGGTCTGCATGATGGTGCTCTGGGTCGAAATGGTCTTGGCGTTCGCCTGATAGTTGCTCTGACCCTTGATCAGGTCTACCAGTTCGTTGGTCAGGTTGACGTTCGACTCTTCCAGGGAGTTCGACACAACCTCACCCAACGTACCGGTTTTCGGCGCGTCATAACCCGGGATACCCGAAGCGAATGTCTCTTTCCAGCTGGTGCCACCGACAGGTTGAAGGCCCTGTTCGTTGGTAAAGCTGGCCAGGGCAACCTGGCCGATGGCCTTGCTCTGGTTGTTGCTGAAGTTGGCGAACAGCGTACCGGTGCCGTCAATGGTCAGGTTGGTGATCTGGCCGGTGGCGTAACCATCCTGAGTCGGGATCGAGCGCGCGGTGTCAGCGTTGTACTGAGTGGTCTTGGCCATCGAAATGGTCACACCCGCCGGGTTTGCCGATGCGCCGTTAGGCGTAAAGGTGCCGTTGGTCACAGTACCCGGTACCCATCCAGTGAGTTTCAGGTCGCTGCTGATGATCGGGTTCGGCGCAGGAGGCGGCAAGGTGCTTGGCGTGCTGACCTGAGTCAACTTGCCAGACGAGTCAAACGTCATGGTGGAGGCGACTGGCGGCGTGGTTTTCGGATCGCTGCCGGTAGCATCCGGGTTACGACCGTCCACCAGGGTGTAGACCTTCCAGGTATTGTCATCGGTTTTCACCACGTACTGATCCATGACGTGCGAGTTGCCCTGGCTGTCATAGATCGGGGTGCTGAACTGCTTGGTGTACGTTTCGAGCTTGGTTGGATCGAACACGACAGCATTGGCGCCGGTATCGATGATCTTCGGCGCGGACGAGTTCAGGTTGATCGTCGAGGTCACCAGCGAAGTGGACTTCGGCGCCAGGTTCGAGGTGTCGATCTTCAGGTCGGTCAGTACGCCGTTGATGATCTTGCCGTTGGCATCCACGCCGTAACCTTGCAGACGCGAGGTGTAGTCGGTGTTGGTGATGTAACCGTTATTGTCGACCTTGAACGTACCGGCGCGGGTATAGGAAATCGAGCCGTTGTTGCTCATGGTGAAGAAGCCGGAACCGTTGATACCCATGTCCAGCACGTTACCGGTGTTGTTGATGTCACCCTGGGTGAACTGCTGGGAAACGTTGGCCAGGCGCACGCCGTTGCCGATGACCTTGCTGCCGCTACCCAGGCGAGTGGCCGAGTAGACGTCTTCGAATTCTGCACGGGACGATTTGAAACCGGCGGTCGCGACGTTGGCGATGTTGTTGCCGGTCACGTCCAGTTGCTTGTTGGCTGCATAGAGACCGCTAAGGCCGATATTGAAAGACATATTCCACTCCTTTGTGCCGGTTAGTCGGCTCTATATACCAATGGTTTGTACTTTGGACAGGGCAACGGTGCCCTTGCCGGACAGGTTGAGCATCAGCTCGCCGCCGGTCTGGCTGATCGTCACGCTGGTGACGGTTGCCGGCAGGTAGGTCGCCATATCGGTCGAGGTGCCATTGATCGATGCGTTGGCCTTGACGGTATAGGTACCGGTCTTGACCAGGTTGCCGTCCTTGTCCTTGCCGTCCCAGGTGAAGCTCGCACTGCCTGCGGCGCGACTGCCCAGGTCGATGGTGCGAATCGCCGTGCCGCTGCTGTCGCTGATGGTGACGGTACCGCCGGCAATCGACGACGGAACGGTGACCGAACCGGTCATGCCTTTGCTCGGATCGTCGAGCTGGACCGAGTTGGTCTGCACGATCACGTTGCGGCCGACCAGCGACGAAGCCTGCAAGGCTTGCGATGAGTTGTAGTTGCCGGCCAGCGAACTCACGGTGCTGTTGAGGGTGGTAATACCCTCGAGGCTGCTGAACTGCGCCAACTGGGCAACGAAGGCACTGTTGTCCTGCGGGTCGAGCGGGTTCTGGTTTTTCAGCTGGGTTACCAGCAGTTGCAGGAACGCGTCCTTGCCCAGGGCCTGGCCGCCGGTGGAGCTGTTAGTGGCCGAAGCAATGCCATCGGCTGTCGAACTGGTCTTTTTCGACGAGTTCGCCAGGATGTCCTTCATGCTCAGGCTGCTGGTGGTATCGGAAACACTCATGGCAGTCGCCCCTTATTACTGACCGAGGGTCAGTACCTTCTGCATCATGGTTTTGGCCGTGTTCATCATTTCGGCGTTGGTCTGGAACGAACGGCTCGCGGAAATCATGTCGGCCATTTCTTCCACCACGTTGACGTTCGGGTAGTAGACGTAGCCCTTGGCGTCGGCGGCAGGATGGTTCGGCTCGTAGCGCGCTTCGAGGTTGCTCTGGTCTTCGACCACGCCGAGGACCTGCACGCCCTGGCCTGCGGCGTCCTGGTTCTGGAACAGCGAATTGCTGCCACCGCTCTGGCCGCCCTGGAACATGGTGGCGAACACCGGGTGACGGGCGCGATAGGTCTGGTCGATGCTCGACGAGACGGTTTCGGCGTTGGCGATGTTCGAAGCCACGGTGTTGAGACGGGTGGTCTGGGCGCTCATGCCGCTGCCGGCAATGTTGAAAACGCTGGACAGGGACATGGATTACTCTCCGCGCAGGGCTGAGACCAGCCCTTTGAATTTGCTATTGAGCAGCGTGAAGCTGGCCTGGAAGCCGACGGCGTTTTCCGCGTAGTTCGACTGTTCCAGCTGAGCGTCAACGGTGTTCTGGTCGATCGACGGCTGCATCGGCGTGCGATACATCAGCGACTCGTCGCCATTGCCCAGACCTTCAGCTTCGATGTGACGGCTGTTGGTCATGTTCAGGGCGATGGTGCCGCTGGCGTTCTTCTGGCTCTGTGCTTCGAGCACTTTGGAGAAATCCAGATCCCGAGCCTTGTAGTTCGGGGTGTCGGCGTTGGCGATGTTGTTGGCCAGGACTTCGGCACGCTGGGCGCGGAAGCCCAGGGCTTTTTCGTGAATTCCGAGCGCTTTATCGAAGCTGATGCTCATGTCGGGAACCTTCAGGTGACCGGGTTTTTCGTAACAGGGTTATAGCAAGCGTCGTGCCAGTTTTAAAAAGCCCCGGATTCCGGGGCTTTGCAGGGGATCGGCAAGGCGGCAATGCCAGAAAAGCGGCAACGGGCTTCCGCCGGATGCCGCTTTTCTGCCGCTTGCCGCCACCGCAAAAACCCTCAGGCATAAAAAAACGGGAGCCCCTGAGGACTCCCGTTTTTTGTGTTGCCGGTGACAGTCACTTCGCCTGGTAAATGATCCCCGGGCTGCACTGGACCATCTGGTAATGGTCCGGCAAACCGTTCAGCGCTTCGGAAGCGCCGAGGAACAGATAACCGCCCGGCTTCAGCGTGCTGTGAATGCGCAACAGGATGTCTTTCTTCACCTCGGCGGAGAAGTAGATCAGCACGTTGCGGCAGAACACGATGTCGAACTTGCCCAGGCTTGCGTAGCTGTCGAGCAGGTTGAACGAACGGAATTCCACCCGGTTCTTGATCGGCGCCTTGATCACCCAGCGCCCCGGCCCTTTCGGGTCGAAGTAGCGCTGCAGACGATCGGCGGACAGACCGCGACCGATCGCCAGGCTGTCGTACTCGCCGGTCTTGCAGTTGGTCAGCATGCTGCCGGACAGATCCGTGGCGACGATCTGCACGCCCATCTTCAACTGACCGATGTTGGTCCGCTCGAACTCGTCGATCGACATCGACAGCGAATAGGGTTCCTGACCCGACGAGCAGGCCGCCGACCAGATCCGCAGACGCTGGTTGGGAGCGGCCTTGATCGCCTCGGGCAGCACCTTGTTCTTCAAGACTTCAAACGGATAGGTGTCGCGAAACCACAGGGTTTCGTTGGTCGTCATGGCATCGACCACCTGCTCGCGCAAACCGCTGCGCGGCTGGGTCTGGATGCGCTGTACCAGCTCACCCAGGGACTTGATGCCTTGCTGCTCCATCAGTTTGTTGAGACGGCTCGAGACCAGGTACTGCTTGTTTTCACCGAGCAAAATGCCACAGGCTTTTTCCAGGAAGACCCGGAACTGTTCGAAATCCAAATTACCCGTAGACAAATGATGCCGCCTCTTAAATCGTGTTGACCGCCAGGGACGGAAAGTCCCTAGCTGATATCTGCTGCTTTGATCCGGTCGACTACCCGGGATGCCAGGTCATCAGGACGGAATTTGGCCAGGAAGTCATCGGCACCGACTTTCTTGACCATCGCCTGGTTGAACACACCCGACAACGAAGTATGCAGGATGATATGAAGCTTTTGCATGCGAGGGTCGCCGCGAATTTCCGCCGTCAGGGTGTACCCGTCCATCTCCGGCATCTCGATGTCGGAGATCATCATCAGGAACTCTTCTTCCGGCTTCTTGCCCTCGTCGACCAGCTTGCGCAGGTAATCCAGCGCCTGCTTGCCGTCGTTCAGCGCCACCACTTCGACACCGACCGTCTGCAGGCAACGTGTCACCTGCTTGCGCGCCACCGACGAGTCATCGACCGTCAGCACCCGCAGAGACAGCGCCTTGCTCTGGGTCTCGACATCCACCACGCCGACCGAAATCGCTTCCGGTGTCGGTGCGACTTCCGCCAGCACCTTCTCGACGTCGATGATTTCGACTAACTGATTGTCCACCCGAGTCACAGCGGTCAGGTAATGATCGCGACCGGTCCCCTTGGGTGGCGGATGGATCTCTTCCCAGTTCATGTTGACGATACGTTCCACCGAGCGCACCAGGAAACCCTGGGTCTTGGTGTTGTATTCCGTGATGATCACGAACGGACTGTTCTTGTCTTTCAACGCACCGGAGCCGGTCGCCATTGCCAGATCGAGGATCGGAATGGTCGCCCCCCGGATATTCGCCACCCCGCACACGACAGGACTGGACTTGGGCATCAACGTCAGTTGCGGGCACTGCAGCACTTCCCGAACCTTGAACACGTTGATCCCGTAGAGCTGCTGGCCGTCGAGACGGAACAACAACAGCTCCAGGCGATTCTGCCCTACCAGTTGCGTGCGCTGGTTCACCGAATCCATTACACCAGCCATGCCCAGACTCCTACACCAACGCCAAGTGTTGTTGCGACGCACATTCATTGCTAAACGGCACGGCGCTTGCTTTTTAACTCGTATGAACATTCAAACGACATTTTTCCGACGCCTGACATCCCCTATCCGCAGAGGACTTTGCGCGGTGTCTGCCGCTTGCCTGTTTTTCGCGGGCAGCCCTGCCAGTGCTGATGCGGTTACCTTGCCTGACATGCTTATCGGCGTCACTCAGGGCTTTCTTGAATTCACCGTAGAAGACTATCTGGCTACCAGTCAAACGGAAGGGCGTTATGAAATCGAGGTCAAGCAGCTCGATCCGCGCATGCGCATGCCTATGTGCGACAAGGAATTGACAGCGTCCCTGGAGAGCCCGGGACGCCCCCTGGGCCGTGTAACGGTCAAGGTCCGCTGCGAAGGCGCCTCCCCCTGGACCGTGTTCGTACCCGCTCAAGTCCGCCTGTTTCGCCCGGTCGTGACCACCACTCGCCCGCTCAAGCGCGCCGGCATCATCGAGCCCCAGGACGTGACCCTGCGCGAGCATGATGTCAGCCTGATCAACCAGGGCTTTCTGACGTCGGTGGATGAGGCGATCGGGCAGAAATTGACCCGACCAACGGTCGCCGACCAAGTGATTACCCTGGTGCATCTGGAACAGGCGGAAGTCGTTCGCAAAGGCGATCAAGTGGTGATTACCGCTCGCAGCGGCACGCTGTCCGTGCGCATGCCGGGCGAGGCCCTGTCCAACGGCGGCCTGAAAGAACAGATTCGAGTGAAAAACCTCAATTCCCAACGGGTCATCAAGGCGCAGGTCATGGCGCCGGGCCAGGTGGAAGTGGCAATGTGAGCAACGATTGGAGCAATGACAGGAAAGCCTCGTGAGTGATCGCGCAGAAAACTGGCGCCAACCTGAGCTGTTCCCTAAACTGTGCCGCAGCAGGATCTGTGCGGCGCATGCAGGCTTATTGGTAAAAGAGCCTAAAGTTTTCCAGGGGATGGCCGAGAACATGGCAAGCGTCCAAATTCCCAGAGGTTTTTAACATGGTCATCGATTTCAGCCGTTTGAACAGCTCCTCGTCACTTACGGGCAGTACACGTACCAGCGCGCCCAAGGAAACCGCCGAAACCGGCACCTCCGCGCCGCTGAATACCCCGGCCGAACAGGCCAGTACCGCAAAAAGCGGGGAATCGGTACACCTCAGCAATGAGGCTCAACAGTTGCAGAAGGTCACTGACAAGCTGCGTGATCAGCCTGCCGTCGACAAAGCCCGCGTGGCCGAGTTGAAAGCAGCGATTGCCGATGGCAGCTACAAAGTCGACAGCAACCGTGTAGCCAGCAAACTGCTCAACTTCGAAGCCCAGCGCTAGGCCTCGGCCTGCGCCAGGCTTTTGGACGCTTAAAACCCAAGGCCAGCCATGCACGACACTACTTTATTGCAACTGATCACCGACGACTTTGCTCCAGCTCAACAACTGCTGGAGTTACTGCATACCGAGTCCCTCGCCTTGCACGGTCGCGACATGCCCCTGCTGGAAGAAATTCTGGCGCGCAAACAGGCATTGATCATTCTGCTCGAGCAGCATGGCCGCAAACGCAGCGAAATCCTCGCCAGCCTCAATCTGTCGCTCGACCGCCAGGGCCTGGAACAACTGGCCAGCCAGTCGAGCATCGGCGAGCAGTTGCTGAGCCAGAGCGATGTCCTGACCGACCTGATCGCCCAGTGCCAGGCCGCCAACGCCAAGAATGGCCAGTCGATCGTGATGCAGCAGGCCGCCACGGCCAATCAGCTGAAAATCCTCACCGGTGGCGAGCCTCCCGCGCTCTACGATGCCAGCGGCACCTTCTCCAAACTGCAGAAACCGCGCGCGCTCAGCCAGGCGTGATGCTTTCTTCCATGCTTGCGCCCTATCAACGCGCGATACATGCTGGCAAAATACTGGCCAGCCGTAGTCAAAATTTGTCTGGAGATTGATTTAACGTGTCCAATGATGACGCTCCGCAGCCCCCAAAGGTGCTTACCACGCCCCTGGAGATCTCCAGCAATCTGCGCCAGCTGCAAGAGAGCCACGATCCGCTGATCATCACCTTTCACGAGCGCAGTCAGCGTTTCCAGAGCTACCTGATCAAGGTCGACCGGGAAACCGCCACCATTGCCCTGGACGAAATGATTCCGCGCGATGGCGAGCGCTTCCTGCTGGCTGGCGAACCCTTCAAGGTCGAAGGCTTCCACGAAGGCGTGCGCATCGCCTGGGAATACAACGGCACGCTGGACATCAAGGAATCCGACGGCGACCGCTTCTATGTCGGCGAGATGCCCACCGAAGTGGTCTATCATCAGCGCCGCAACGCCTTCCGCGCCGCACTGAAACTGACCGATCTGGTGAGCGTCGAACTGGGCGGCGAAAAACTCAAGTCGCCCATCGGCGGCAAACTGCTGGATATTTCCGCCACCGGCTGCAAGCTGCGTTTCGAAGGTGACATCACCGACCGCCTGCAACTGGGCCAGGTCTACGATCGCCTGATCGCCCCGCCGCTGTTCGGCAACCAGCCAGCGGCGGTCGAGCTGCGTTACCTGCACTTCGAAGAAAAACTCAACATCACCTTCGCCGGCCTGCGCTTTCACAACATCAGCGGCCCGGCAGCGCGCAACGTCGAGCGTTTCGTCTATCAGCTGCAACGTGAAGCACGGCGCTTCGACAAAGACGATCTCTGATTCGTACGCACCATGAAAAACGGGCAGTCCCTTGCGGTGACTGCCCGTTTTTTTTATGCCTGGTGTTTTTCAGAATCAAGGCCTGGCGCCACTGATGTCCGGCGCAGGATTGTCGTTGCCGGCATCCGGCTCGACAGGTGATTCAGGTTCAGTGGCGGGCTCGGGGGCCGGCTCAGGTGCAACCGTGGTCTGCATCTGCTCCTGCACCACTTGCTCGTCGACCCGCGGATCGAGCGCAGCCACCAGCGGCGAACTGGACATGCTGTCCGGCATCGCCACGTGATGCAGCGGTGCGTCGTCGACCTGGTGCAGATTGGTCACGGCTTTCGGCCGGATGCGCCACACCAGTACCAGCGCGAAAAAGGTGAAGAACGCATACAGGCTCTGGCTGCCGAACATTTTCATCAACACACCGGCCAGCAACGGCCCGATGCTGGCACCCACCCCGTAGGTCACCAGCAGCATCGCCGTCAGCGACACCCGCCGATCGCCTTCGACATGGTCGTTGGAGAACGCGACGGCCAATGGGTACAGGCAGAACTGCACCAGCGAACACAGGAAGCCGACGATGAATAATATCTCCAGCGGCACCTGCGGCATGATCGCCAGTGGCAATGCGGCTATAGCCAGAAACCCGGCGAAGCAGCGGATCAACAAGGCCCGGTCATAACGGTCGGACAACCAGCCCAACGGCCATTGCACCAGCAGCCCGGCAAAAATGCAGGTACCCATGAACAGACCGACCTGTTCGGTGGACAACCCCTGCTGCGATGCATAGAGCGGTGCCAGACCGTAGAACGAGCCGATGATCAGCCCTGCCCCGAGCACCGTACTCAACGACTGCGGCACGCGCTTGATAAAGAAGCGCGGCTCCATCGGCGCCGGATGCAACGGTGCCGGGTGAATCCGCCGGGTCAGTGCCACCGGCACCAGACACAGGGCAAAACACAGGGCGACCAGCATCAGCAGTTCCAGGCCCAGGCCCGGGTGCATGACCAGGATCAGCTGACCGAGCACCAGCCCCAGATACGAGGCAATCATGTAGCCGCTGAACACCACACCGCGCTGGTTGGCGTCGGCCTGCTCATTCAGCCAGCTCTCGATCACCATGTACTGACACATCATGCCGAGGCCGACGATGGTCCGCAGCACCAGCCAGGCCGGCAGCCAGTCCACCAGACCATGACCGAGCACCGCTGCGCCGACGATCCCGGCACACGCCGAATAGGCGCGGATATGTCCGACCCGGGCAATCAACCGGTGACCGATCTTGCCGCCCAGCACCAGACCGAAATAGTTGGCCGCCATCAACGCACCGACCCACAGTCCGTCGACATGGTCGGCCGCCAGGCGCAAAGCCAGATAAGTGGAAAGAAGGCCCGAGCCGATCAACATCATCAGCGAGGCGAAATACAGCGCTCGAAAGGATTTCCAGATTTGGCGCATCGGCGTTCCGAGCGGCTCCTTGCGGTGAGTGTCGGGCTATCGAACGATAGCCCGATGACGACATTTCGTCAGGCCTGGGCTGCCAGAACGCGCCGTTCCCAGGGAGTGATCTCATCAAAGAAACTGGTCAGCTCCATAGTCTTCGAAGCGATGTAGCCTTCGATGAACTCCTTGCCGAACAGTTCCTTGGCCAACTGGCTGCGTTTCAGACGCTCGAGCGCAGCATGCAACGTACACGGCAGCGAAAGATTGTCCGGCACTTCGAACTCACCCTGGATCGGCGCGCTCGGTTCCAGCTCATGCTCGATGCCGTGCAGACCCGCTGCCAGGCTCGCGGCAATCGCCAGGTAAGGGTTGGCATCGGCACCCGGCAAACGGTTCTCGACCCGACGGGCGACCGGCGAACTGGCCGGAATCCGCAGACCCGCCGCGCGATTGTCATGGGACCAGCAGGCGTTGTTCGGCGAGGCGAACGGATGGCAAAGGCGCTGGTAGGAATTGACGTTCGGCGCAAACAGCGCGGTAAAGTCCGCCATGCCCGCCTGCTGCCCGCCGATGAAGTGGCGGAACATCGCGGTCGGCTGACCGTTCTCATCGCTGAACACATTCTTGCCGCTGCCGATCTCGACGATGCTCTGATGGATGTGCATCGAACTGCCCGGCGTATGTGCCAGCGGCTTGGCCATGCAGACCACGGTCAGGCCATGCTTGAGCGCGACTTCCTTGAGCAGGTGCTTGAACAGGAAGGTCTGGTCGGCCAGCAACAGCGGATCACCGTGCAACAGGTTGATCTCGAACTGGCTGACACCCATCTCGTGCATGAAGGTATCGCGCGGCAGGCCCAGGGTCGCCATGCACTTGTAGACTTCACTGAAGAACGGTCGCAGACCGTTGTTGGAGCTGACGCTGAACGCCGAGTGACCGTCCTCGCGACGGCCGTCGAGGCCGACCGGTGGCTGGAATGGTTGCGTTGGATCGGTGTTCGGGGCGAATACAAAGAATTCGAGTTCAGTTGCCACTACCGGCGCCAGGCCGAGGGCGGCGTAGCGGGCAATGACTTTTTTGAGCTGGCCACGAGTCGACAGGTTGGAGCTCTCGCCGGTCAGCTCATCGGCATCACAGATGGCCAGCGCGCGCGGCTCCTGGCTCCACGGTAGAGGATGGATCTGCGCAGGATCGGCCACCAGCGCGAGGTCGCCGTCATCGCTGCCGTAGAACCGTGCAGCGGGATAGCCCCCCATGATGCATTGCAGCAGCACCCCCCGGGCCATCTGCAAACGCCGCCCTTCGAGGAAACCCTCGGCGGTCATTACCTTGCCCCGTGGCACGCCGTTCAAATCCGGCGTGACACATTCAATTTCATCAATGCCCGTCAATCGCTGCGCGAGTGAACGCTGGCCATCGGTTGTCATGACGCAATCCTTGTTATTGTGCGAGCCGCGAACGGCGACCCGGACAAAATAGGCTTCAGCTGTTCGGAATATCAAGCAGCGGCCAACAAAAAGAATGCCAGTCGATGAATTCGTGAATCAGGGCAGGTAAATACTGAACACGCCGCCACCCAATGGCCCGCCATTGCGGATCTCGGTACGGCCGCCGACACCGTTGCGCTGATGCAGTGCCGCGATGCGCCCGGCGAAGTACAGACCGAGGCCGGTACTGCCACTGCTGTGATTGATGCCCTGCACATAATCGGCCTGACGCTCGAGCATCTCGACCGGGTAACCGTCACCGTCGTCGTTGATGCTCAACACCAGTTGCCCGGCCTCGTCGCTGACAGTGATCAGCAGCGATTCACGGGCGTAGCGAATCGCGTTGTTGATGCAGTTGCCGAGCACCGAGGCGATCAGTTCACGATCGAAGAAACCCAATGGACTGAGCGGGTCGACTTCGTAAGTCGCGACAATGCCGCGACTGGCGAAAACCTCTTGATGAGCCGCCAGTTGCGCCTCGATGAAATCGTCCAGTTCATGATAGGCCGGCTGCAACGGCATCTGGTTGACGCCGAGCTTGTACAGCCCGAGCAACTGCACCAGCATGCCGTTGAGGTGGGCGAACTCGAAGTCGATCACGCCCTGCTCCGGCACCTGACGCTGGTCCTCGGGCAGGCGCGCCAGCCATTGGCTGTGGGCCTGCATCAGCATGGCCAGAGAGTTCTTCATGTCGTGCACGGTGGAGGCGATCACCGTGGAAAAATCCAGTGCCTGCTCGTCTTGGTTCATTCGCCAAACGCCTTGCTTTTCAGCTTCTGATAACGCGGATAACGCGCGTCGGTATCGGGCATCATGCCCACCAGTTTCAGGCAGGCCCGACATTCTTCCAGCTCCGCCGAGGGCACACTGGTGTCGGTGCCGTGCAGCAGCGACTGCGCCATGTTCAGCGCAATGCTGATGTTCTTCGGTTGCATCTTCAGCGCCTTGCGGAATACCTCGCGGGCCTCCACCAGGTTGCCGGTCTTGTATACGCGCACGCCCTGACGGTTGAGGTCGGCGGCGGCATTACTGGAACTGAGAATAGTCGGGTCGTCGGTGAGCTTGGCGATGTCTTTCATCACCGTCGGGTCATCGCCGTAGATTTCCGCACAGCTCTTGAGCATCGACGTGCCCGCCTCGGTCTGCCCCAGCATCTGCAATTGCTTGGCGACCAGCAGCGCGGCCTCGGGGCTCATGAACTGTTCCATGCCGTCGAGACGCATCAGCGCTTGTTCGGTGAGCTTCTCGGCAGTTTCGGCGTCGTTGAGCAACAGACTGGTGGCCTTCATCAGACGCGCTCGGATCTGCAGGCCTGGATCGGTCGGGTTTTCCTTGGCCACTGCACTGAGGGTGGTATTGATCTCCAGCCGGGTGCGGGTATCGAGGCCCTTTTCGCTGCCCTTGCTGATCAGCGCATGGGCAAGACCCAGGTTGCTTTCCGGATCCTTGAAGCGCGACTGCGCACCCTGCGCCACAGCCTGACGGTAGGCCCGCGACGCCGTGTCGAAATCCTCGTTGGCCATCGCCAGTTTGCCGAGCAGCGCCTGCCGGCGTACCGCCAGTGGCGACAGGCGAATCGCCTCTTCCAATGTCCTCTGTGCGCCTTTGGTATCGCCTTCGGCCACCAGAACGTCCGCCATGCCGTCGTACAGCGCCGGCATCATCGGAAACACTTTCAGGGCTTTCTCATACACGCCTTTGGCCTGGGCCACCTGACCGCGCTTGAACAGCAACTTGCCCAGTCCGGCAAAGGCCCACGGCAACGGCCGGTCGGCGATGATGCTGTCATACAGGCGCTCAAGCGCTTCGTTCTGATTCATGTCGCGCAAGGCATCGGCGCGGTAGCGCAGGCACAGCGGCGAATAGCGGATATCCTGCTTGCACAGGGCGATACAGGCGTTGAGCACCTCGACCGGTTTACCACGGTCAAGGGCCTGCAGAATCGGCTTGAGCAGGGTCTTGCGCTGTTCCAGACGCTCCAGACGTTGCGCCAGGCCGATACGGTTGAACGGTTTGGTCAGATAGGCGTCCGGCTCATGCTCCAGGGCACTGAGTACCATCGCCTGGCTAGTCTCGGCGGTGACCATCACAAACACGGCTTCGTGACTGATCAGCTTCTCCATCATCAGGTCTTCCAGCACCTGCTGACCGTTTTTCTTGCCGTCACCCAGGTGGAAATCCTGAAGGATGAAATCGTAGGACTTCTGCGCGCACATTTTCAGCGCCTGCTCACCGGTGTCGGCGGTGTCCACGTCCTTGACGCCCAACTCGCGCAACATCGAGCGTACGGAACTGCGGAAATCCGAGAAATCATCGACGATCAGAAAACTCTTTTGGTGATACGACAGCATCGAGGATTTCCAGACAATTGAAGTAGAAGGACGAGGGCTTTCACAAGCGCGCAGATGATAACTGGAGGCTAAATGCTATCAAGCGATTTCATGCGCAGCCGATGAGATTGCAAGTGCCGATCGGGTTATCGGCCAGAAGTGACGTTCTCTGAAGCAGACACTTCAAGATTCCTTATGCAACAACTGGCCTGCTCGGCTGCTCATCCCCCCATACAAGGCTTGGCTCGTGTACATAAAAGGACGCTACATCGTGTCCGCCGGCGTTCTGCTGTTTCTCCAGCAGGCAATGGCGACCGGAATGGACTGCACAAAAGCGGTAAACGCCGTCGAAAACACTATTTGTGCCGATAAAGGGCTATATGAACTGGATGCACAAATGGGAGTGGTTTATCGGGGATTGATGAAAAGCCCCACTGATTTGACGAGTAAACCTCGGCTAGATCTGCTGCACTCAATGGGTAAGCAGAAATAGAA
>NZ_JALJDY010000021.1:0-5340 GCF_023242425.1 Pseudomonas sp. MWU12-2029
AAATCTTCGAAAACTTCTGAAAATAATCACTTGACAGCAAATGAGGCTGCTGTAGAATGCGCGCCTCGGTTGAGACGAAAGATCTTAACCAACCGCTCTTTAACAACTGAATCAAGCAATTCGTGTGGGTGCTTGTGGAGTCAGACTGATAGTCAACAAGATTATCAGCATCACAAGTTACTCCGCGAGAAATCAAAGATGTAACCAACGATTGCTGAGCCAAGTTTAGGGTTTCTTAAAAACCCAAAGATGTTTGAACTGAAGAGTTTGATCATGGCTCAGATTGAACGCTGGCGGCAGGCCTAACACATGCAAGTCGAGCGGATGAAAGGAGCTTGCTCCTGGATTCAGCGGCGGACGGGTGAGTAATGCCTAGGAATCTGCCTGGTAGTGGGGGACAACGTTTCGAAAGGAACGCTAATACCGCATACGTCCTACGGGAGAAAGCAGGGGACCTTCGGGCCTTGCGCTATCAGATGAGCCTAGGTCGGATTAGCTAGTTGGTGAGGTAATGGCTCACCAAGGCGACGATCCGTAACTGGTCTGAGAGGATGATCAGTCACACTGGAACTGAGACACGGTCCAGACTCCTACGGGAGGCAGCAGTGGGGAATATTGGACAATGGGCGAAAGCCTGATCCAGCCATGCCGCGTGTGTGAAGAAGGTCTTCGGATTGTAAAGCACTTTAAGTTGGGAGGAAGGGTTGTAGATTAATACTCTGCAATTTTGACGTTACCGACAGAATAAGCACCGGCTAACTCTGTGCCAGCAGCCGCGGTAATACAGAGGGTGCAAGCGTTAATCGGAATTACTGGGCGTAAAGCGCGCGTAGGTGGTTCGTTAAGTTGGATGTGAAATCCCCGGGCTCAACCTGGGAACTGCATCCAAAACTGGCGAGCTAGAGTATGGTAGAGGGTGGTGGAATTTCCTGTGTAGCGGTGAAATGCGTAGATATAGGAAGGAACACCAGTGGCGAAGGCGACCACCTGGACTGATACTGACACTGAGGTGCGAAAGCGTGGGGAGCAAACAGGATTAGATACCCTGGTAGTCCACGCCGTAAACGATGTCAACTAGCCGTTGGGAGCCTTGAGCTCTTAGTGGCGCAGCTAACGCATTAAGTTGACCGCCTGGGGAGTACGGCCGCAAGGTTAAAACTCAAATGAATTGACGGGGGCCCGCACAAGCGGTGGAGCATGTGGTTTAATTCGAAGCAACGCGAAGAACCTTACCAGGCCTTGACATCCAATGAACTTTCCAGAGATGGATTGGTGCCTTCGGGAACATTGAGACAGGTGCTGCATGGCTGTCGTCAGCTCGTGTCGTGAGATGTTGGGTTAAGTCCCGTAACGAGCGCAACCCTTGTCCTTAGTTACCAGCACGTTATGGTGGGCACTCTAAGGAGACTGCCGGTGACAAACCGGAGGAAGGTGGGGATGACGTCAAGTCATCATGGCCCTTACGGCCTGGGCTACACACGTGCTACAATGGTCGGTACAAAGGGTTGCCAAGCCGCGAGGTGGAGCTAATCCCATAAAACCGATCGTAGTCCGGATCGCAGTCTGCAACTCGACTGCGTGAAGTCGGAATCGCTAGTAATCGCGAATCAGAATGTCGCGGTGAATACGTTCCCGGGCCTTGTACACACCGCCCGTCACACCATGGGAGTGGGTTGCACCAGAAGTAGCTAGTCTAACCTTCGGGAGGACGGTTACCACGGTGTGATTCATGACTGGGGTGAAGTCGTAACAAGGTAGCCGTAGGGGAACCTGCGGCTGGATCACCTCCTTAATCGACGACATCAGCTGCTCCATAAGTTCCCACACGAATTGCTTGATTCATTGAAGAAGACGAAAGAAGCAGCCCGAAATTGGGTCTGTAGCTCAGTTGGTTAGAGCGCACCCCTGATAAGGGTGAGGTCGGCAGTTCGAATCTGCCCAGACCCACCAATTTTGTGTGGGAAACGCCTGTAGAAATACGGGGCCATAGCTCAGCTGGGAGAGCGCCTGCCTTGCACGCAGGAGGTCAGCGGTTCGATCCCGCTTGGCTCCACCACTACTGCTTCTGAAGTAAGAGCTTAGAAATGAGCATTCCATCGAGTGATGGTGAATGTTGATTTCTAGTCTTTGACTAGTTCGTTCTTTAAAAATTTGGGTATGTGATAGAAAGATAGACTGAGATCCACTTTCACTGGTGGTGATCAGGCTAAGGTAAAATTTGTGAGTTCTCTTAGTTGAGAAATTCGAATTTTCGGCGAATGTCGTCTTCACAGTATAACCAGATTGCTTGGGGTTATATGGTCAAGTGAAGAAGCGCATACGGTGGATGCCTTGGCAGTCAGAGGCGATGAAAGACGTGGTAGCCTGCGAAAAGCTTCGGGGAGTCGGCAAACAGACTTTGATCCGGAGATGTCTGAATGGGGGAACCCAGCCATCACAAGATGGTTATCTTGCACTGAATACATAGGTGCAAGAGGCGAACCAGGGGAACTGAAACATCTAAGTACCCTGAGGAAAAGAAATCAACCGAGATTCCCTTAGTAGTGGCGAGCGAACGGGGACTAGCCCTTAAGTGGCTTTGAGATTAGCGGAACGCTCTGGAAAGTGCGGCCATAGTGGGTGATAGCCCTGTACGCGAAAATCTCTTGGTCATGAAATCGAGTAGGACGGAGCACGAGAAACTTTGTCTGAATATGGGGGGACCATCCTCCAAGGCTAAATACTACTGACTGACCGATAGTGAACTAGTACCGTGAGGGAAAGGCGAAAAGAACCCCGGAGAGGGGAGTGAAATAGATCCTGAAACCGTATGCGTACAAGCAGTGGGAGCAGACTTTGTTCTGTGACTGCGTACCTTTTGTATAATGGGTCAGCGACTTATTTTCAGTGGCGAGCTTAACCGAATAGGGGAGGCGTAGCGAAAGCGAGTCTTAATAGGGCGTCTAGTCGCTGGGAATAGACCCGAAACCGGGCGATCTATCCATGGGCAGGTTGAAGGTTAGGTAACACTGACTGGAGGACCGAACCGACTACCGTTGAAAAGTTAGCGGATGACCTGTGGATCGGAGTGAAAGGCTAATCAAGCTCGGAGATAGCTGGTTCTCCTCGAAAGCTATTTAGGTAGCGCCTCATGTATCACTGTAGGGGGTAGAGCACTGTTTCGGCTAGGGGGTCATCCCGACTTACCAAACCGATGCAAACTCCGAATACCTACAAGTGCCGAGCATGGGAGACACACGGCGGGTGCTAACGTCCGTCGTGAAAAGGGAAACAACCCAGACCGTCAGCTAAGGTCCCAAAGTTATGGTTAAGTGGGAAACGATGTGGGAAGGCTTAGACAGCTAGGAGGTTGGCTTAGAAGCAGCCACCCTTTAAAGAAAGCGTAATAGCTCACTAGTCGAGTCGGCCTGCGCGGAAGATGTAACGGGGCTCAAACCATACACCGAAGCTACGGGTATCACGCAAGTGATGCGGTAGAGGAGCGTTCTGTAAGCCTGTGAAGGTGAGTTGAGAAGCTTGCTGGAGGTATCAGAAGTGCGAATGCTGACATGAGTAACGACAATGGGTGTGAAAAACACCCACGCCGAAAGACCAAGGTTTCCTGCGCAACGTTAATCGACGCAGGGTTAGTCGGTCCCTAAGGCGAGGCTGAAAAGCGTAGTCGATGGAAAACAGGTTAATATTCCTGTACTTCTGGTTATTGCGATGGAGGGACGGAGAAGGCTAGGCCAGCTTGGCGTTGGTTGTCCAAGTTTAAGGTGGTAGGCTGAGATCTTAGGTAAATCCGGGATCTTAAGGCCGAGAGCTGATGACGAGTTGCCTTTAGGCGACGAAGTGGTTGATGCCATGCTTCCAAGAAAAGCTTCTAAGCTTCAGATAACCAGGAACCGTACCCCAAACCGACACAGGTGGTTGGGTAGAGAATACCAAGGCGCTTGAGAGAACTCGGGTGAAGGAACTAGGCAAAATGGCACCGTAACTTCGGGAGAAGGTGCGCCGGTGAGGGTGAAGGACTTGCTCCGTAAGCCCATGCCGGTCGAAGATACCAGGCCGCTGCGACTGTTTATTAAAAACACAGCACTCTGCAAACACGAAAGTGGACGTATAGGGTGTGACGCCTGCCCGGTGCCGGAAGGTTAATTGATGGGGTTAGCTAACGCGAAGCTCTTGATCGAAGCCCCGGTAAACGGCGGCCGTAACTATAACGGTCCTAAGGTAGCGAAATTCCTTGTCGGGTAAGTTCCGACCTGCACGAATGGCGTAACGATGGCGGCGCTGTCTCCACCCGAGACTCAGTGAAATTGAAATCGCTGTGAAGATGCAGTGTATCCGCGGCTAGACGGAAAGACCCCGTGAACCTTTACTATAGCTTTGCACTGGACTTTGAATTTGCTTGTGTAGGATAGGTGGGAGGCTTTGAAGCGTGGACGCCAGTTCGCGTGGAGCCATCCTTGAAATACCACCCTGGCAACTTTGAGGTTCTAACTCAGGTCCGTTATCCGGATCGAGGACAGTGTATGGTGGGTAGTTTGACTGGGGCGGTCTCCTCCTAAAGAGTAACGGAGGAGTACGAAGGTGCGCTCAGACCGGTCGGAAATCGGTCGTAGAGTATAAAGGCAAAAGCGCGCTTGACTGCGAGACAGACACGTCGAGCAGGTACGAAAGTAGGTCTTAGTGATCCGGTGGTTCTGTATGGAAGGGCCATCGCTCAACGGATAAAAGGTACTCCGGGGATAACAGGCTGATACCGCCCAAGAGTTCATATCGACGGCGGTGTTTGGCACCTCGATGTCGGCTCATCACATCCTGGGGCTGAAGCCGGTCCCAAGGGTATGGCTGTTCGCCATTTAAAGTGGTACGCGAGCTGGGTTTAGAACGTCGTGAGACAGTTCGGTCCCTATCTGCCGTGGACGTTTGAGATTTGAGAGGGGCTGCTCCTAGTACGAGAGGACCGGAGTGGACGAACCTCTGGTGTTCCGGTTGTCACGCCAGTGGCATTGCCGGGTAGCTATGTTCGGAAAAGATAACCGCTGAAAGCATCTAAGCGGGAAACTTGCCTCAAGATGAGATCTCACTGGAACCTTGAGTTCCCTGAAGGGCCGTCGAAGACTACGACGTTGATAGGTTGGGTGTGTAAGCGCTGTGAGGCGTTGAGCTAACCAATACTAATTGCCCGTGAGGCTTGACCATATAACACCCAAGCAATTTGCGAACTCGAAAGAGGCCAGATTGCGGTGTGTGAAGACGCAATGAACCGAAAGTTCGACGCTCACAAAACACCGAAAACTATCCCATACCCAATTTGCTGAAGCGAGGCCATCCGGTCACGAGTCAGTACCC
>NZ_JALJDY010000022.1:0-2825 GCF_023242425.1 Pseudomonas sp. MWU12-2029
GGGCTGTTTGAATTCTATGCAACAGCTCGGTGCATGGCTATTATTCGGGCCTCATTCCGAGGCGAGACCTGCATGCTGACGTTGTTGAACCTTCTGAAGGATGGGCAATTCCATTCCGGCCAGGCTCTGGGAGCCACCCTGGGAATTAGTCGAAGTGCGGTGTGGAAGCAGCTTCAGCATCTCGAGGCTGAGCTTGGGCTGTCCATACATAAAGTTCGAGGGCGAGGCTACCAGTTGGCTTCGCCGCTGGCGTTGCTCGACCCGCTCAAGATAGAGGAAAGCCTTGCAGGCTGGTCCGTGAGCGTCTTCAGCTCAATCGACTCTACTAACGCCGAATCGCTGCGCGCCGTTGAGCGCGGTCAAATGGCCCCCTTTCTGGTGCTGGCTGAACGACAAATTTCCGGACGTGGGCGCAGAGGTCGCAAATGGGTAAGCCCGTTTGCCGAGAACCTCTATTACAGTCTCGTGTTGCGTATTGACGGTGGGATGCGCCAGCTTGAAGGGCTAAGTCTTGTTGTCGGTCTTGCGGTCATGCAAACCCTGCGAGCGCTTGGGGTGGCGGGTGCCGGGTTGAAGTGGCCCAATGACGTTTTGGTGGGGCGAAAAAAAATCGCGGGAATCTTGCTGGAGCTGGTTGGGGATCCGGCAGATGTGTGTCATGTAGTGCTGGGTATCGGCATAAACGTGAACATGCAAACAACCGACGAGGTTGATCAGCAGTGGACATCGATAAGGCTCGAGTCGGGGAAGCCTTGTGATCGCAATAGTCTGGCGGTTGAGTTGAGTAAGCAGTTGCAACTTTATTTGCAGCGTCATCAATCAGGTGGTTTCTCAGCGCTTCAGGCAGAGTGGGAGGCGAGCCATTTATGGCAAGGGCAGTCGGTTTCTCTCACTGCCGGCGTCACTCAGATAGATGGCGTGGTGCTGGGGGTCGATAATCAAGGTGCGCTGCGATTGAAGGTAGATGGTGTGGAAAAAGTCTTTAGTGGTGGTGAGCTCAGCTTGAGGTTGCGTGATGATTCTTGAGCTTGATTGCGGAAACAGCTTTATCAAGTGGCGGGTGCTGAATGGCGAGGCCGATACCCTGATCGCGGAAGGGGTGGTTGATTCTGATGGGGCATTGGTCGGCAATCTTCGCTCGCTCGATAAATTGTGTCTCGGCAAATGCCGCCTTGTCAGTGTAAGAACAGAGGACGAGACCAATTTGCTGATTGGTCTCCTCAAGCGTGAGTTCGATATATCCGTTGTCTGTGCGAAACCTGCTCGCGAAATGTCTGGCGTCAAGAACGGCTATGAGGACTACGAGCGTCTGGGTCTTGATCGCTGGTTGGCGATGCTTGGCGGCTTTCATCTGGCTGCTGGGGCTTGCCTGGTTCTTGATTTTGGGACGGCGGTGACTGCTGATTTCGTCTCGTCGGAAGGTGAGCACCTGGGAGGCTTTATTTGTCCTGGCATGCCATTAATGCGAAATCAATTGCGTACGCATACCCGAAAGATTCGCTATGGCGATCTTGCAGCGGAACGGGCATTGGTGAGTCACGCTCCTGGGCGCAATACGGTCGAGGCGGTGGAGCGTGGCTGTTCGTTGATGCTCAGGGGATTCGTACTGACGCAGTTGGAGATGGCGCGTTCCTACTGGGGAGAAGGCTTCAGTGTTTTCATCACTGGAGGGGATGCCGGGCTGGTGTCGGATGTTGTGCCTGAGGCCAGGGTGGTTCCCGATTTAGTGTTCGTAGGTTTGGCTATGGCATGTCCTTTGTCCTGAGGTTTGTATGCGCTGGTTGTTTCTCCTGCTTCTTGTACTCAATGTGTTTTATTACGTCTGGCATCAGCAGGAGGCGCCATTGCGTGCAAAGGATGTCACGCCTCTGCGTCTTTATAGTGGTTCGCAGCAGGATATCCGTTTGCTGAGCGAGGCTGGTGATGCTCCGCGGGGCGTGAAGACTGATGGGCAGTGTCTATATGTAGGTGGGTTGAGTCGTCCTGAAGCGGCACAAGCTTTGGGGCAGGGTCTGGCTGAGTTGGGAGTGAAGGCTCAGGCTGTGCCTAAAGACCTTTCCAGCAATGCATATTGGTTCCGAATTACACCCGAAACCCAGCGTTTGCTGGGGGATGTTCAGATGCAAAACCTTTCCAAGGAATTCAATGAGTTAAAACATAAAATAATGCTGTGTGAGGGGGTTGCACCTGCGGAATAGTTTGCATAGAATGGCGCCCGCTCCACAGCGAAGACCTGAAAGGGTTTTAGCAGTGAGGTGATGTCAACGCAGCTAACCTCAGGTTTTTAAATGAGAAAATGCTTGACAAGGGTTTGGCATAGTATAGAATGCCGGCCTGATTAGGAGGGGTTCCCGAGCGGCCAAAGGGATCAGACTGTAAATCTGACGTCTACGACTTCGAAGGTTCGAATCCTTCTCCCTCCACCAGATTTTAGCGTGAGCTGCAGGCTCCGCGGGTATAGTTTAGTGGTAGAACCTCAGCCTTCCAAGCTGATGATGCGGGTTCGATTCCCGCTACCCGCTCCAGGTTTGCAGGTTGTGCAAAGTGTTACGCTCTTGTAGCTCAGTTGGTAGAGCACACCCTTGGTAAGGGTGAGGTCAGCGGTTCAAATCCGCTCAAGAGCTCCATATAACAAGGCAGATATGAAAATATCTGCCTTTGTTTTAATGGCTAGGGTTGTTTGCTTATTTCTTCTGTTAGGGGTGATATCGATGGCTAAGGAAAAATTTGATCGTTCCCTACCGCACGTCAACGTCGGAACTATCGGTCACGTTGACCACGGTAAAACCACTCTGACCGCTGCTCTGACTCGCGTCTGCTCCGAG
>NZ_JALJDY010000023.1:0-1723 GCF_023242425.1 Pseudomonas sp. MWU12-2029
TCACGTTTCACAACAGCAGTTTCAGTGGTCATGACAGCATCTCACCCGCCGGCAGGCCCGGGGTTTTAATAGAAGTTTTTGGCAGGGTTGGAGCCGGAAGCGTTGGCAACTTGCCCGCCTTGCTCGCCGCCCCGAGAATCCCCGACGCACTCGGCATCGCCGCACTCGCCAGCTTCGGCAACCCGGCCACCCCACCCTGCATCACACCTTTCACTTGCTGCGCGGTTTGCATCGCACCCATCCCTGTCTGTGCCAATTCCTTGCCCTTCTCCAACATGTCCCAGTTCTTGCTCGGCAACGCCTGCGCCACCATCGCCTGCACCTGACTCGGCACGTCTTCCGCGCCCGGTGGACTCAACGGCCATTCCGGCTTGCCGATGTAGCTGCCTTCACTCCAGGTGTCCGCCGGATCCTTGCCGAACAGCACCCGCGCCGGGCCCGGTGCGGCGCCGGCAACACTGGCGAAGCCCTTGGCATCGAGCTTGCCCTTGATGCTTTTGCCCAAGGCATCGATGACTTCGTAATCGCCGTCCTTGATGCCCTGACGCCCCGCGTACTGGTTGAACAATTCGAGGTTGCCCTTGCCCGGTTTCGGCGGTTCAGGGAACACGCCGGCCAGGGATTTCGCCCCGGTGTAGGCGAAGTTCGCCGCGTGGGCGGTGTACGGGCCGCTGGTGGCGTGGGTGATGCCGCCGGCGTTGTAGGTCGTGGCGCTGCCGCCGCCCTGGATCACCAGTTCGGTCTTGGCGGTGATGGTGATGCGGTCGGCGTTGGCGGTGATGTTGAGTTTGGCCAGCAGGTTGATGCTGTCCTTGAGCGCCTTGACGTCGATGTCGCCGGAGGCTGCCACCAGCCGCCAGCCCATGCTTTGCACGAACAGGCGCATGCCGCGACTGGCGCTGGCCAGCAGGCGTTTGCCGATGGAAAAACTGGTGTGCCCGGTGCTGCTCAGCGCCAGGTGTTCGCCGGTGGCGATATGGCTGGAGCGCGGTGTGGTCAGGGCGATGCCGGCGCGACTGGCGAGTACCAGATGCGGTTCGGTGAACTCGGGGAATTCGTTGGCGGTGAGGTTTGCAGGTCCCGAGCCGAGTACGCCTTGATGCTGCGCGTGCAACGCCTTGGCCACGTCGTCCTGATCGCCCGCCTCTTGAGCTTGCAGCTCTTTGGCCTGCGTGGCGAAACCGTCCTGCTGATCGCTGGCGGTGGCCAGACGTTCGGCGGTTTCCGGCAGGTCCTTGTGGTGTTTGGATTCGTTCGGGCGCGGCTCGGTGGTGATCAGCAGGCCAGCACCGGCACGCACCGCGCCGTGGCGGTCGGTGCGCAGTTCGAAACCTTCGCCGCGTGGCTGGCCGCCGCTCGGGCGCGGATGGGTCAGGTAACCGAGGTTGATCGCACTCGCGCCGTGATCACTGCGCAGCGCGATGCTGATCTCGCTGGTGGTGTCGTCGATGCGCAGTTCGTTGGCGCGGCTGCCCTTGTATTCCTTGCTCTTGACCGTGGCCAGGGTCTTGAAGTCCGGCAGTTTGTACGGCGGCAGGTTGGCGCCGTGGTACAGGCAACCGGTGATCAGCGGCTGGTCGGGATCGCCTTCGAGGAAGGTGATCAGCACTTCCATGCCGACCCGCGGAATGTTGATCGAGCCAAAGGTTTCGGCGGCCCAACTGGAGGCCACGCGCATCCAGCAGGTGGTCTTGTCGTCGTGCTGGCCTTCGCGGTCCCAGAA
>NZ_JALJDY010000024.1:0-1368 GCF_023242425.1 Pseudomonas sp. MWU12-2029
CGCTACCAAACGATTGTATGGTCAGCCCATCTCCTGCAACCACGAGCGATGAACGGTAAAGCATGCTTGCGCTAATGTATCCGGGCTCATGGTCGGCAGTGTTGCCACCTGGCCCTTGATGAGTAGTCGCTCCTGCCTGTCCTTGAAAAGGGTGCCAGCTTCGAAAGCTGATTCGTTTGCCAGGTTTTCAAGCAGGAGTTGAGCTGTTTATCGTCATCATCTTGTCGTCGCAAAAGCCGGTAGTGAATTTCGGTCAAGCCATGGATTGTGCGTTGTAGCTACCTCCGCGAGCTAAAACAGCCCATACGATCCTTGCCAATTTATTGGCCAAAGCGCAGGCGACTTTATTCGGGTGCTTTCGTATCAGAAGGTCTCTGCACCAGGTTCCCAAAGCATCGGTACGTTTATCTATGTGCACCAGAACTGCACGCGAGCCTTGAATCATAAGCTTTCGAAGGTACTTATCACCTCGCTTGCTGATGTTCAAAAGGACGGTTTGGTCGCCTGTTGAATATTGCCTTGGCACCAGTCCCAGCGAAGCGGCGAAGTCTCGCGATGAGTGAAAATTGGAAGCGTCGCCGACGTCGGCCAGCAGCGCGCTAGCGATGATCGGGCCGATGCCGGGGATGCTCATCAGGCGTGTTCCCGCGTCATCAGTGTCCACTTGCTCTTTGATACTCCGGTCAATCGCCTTAATCTCGTCGTTGAGCCGCTTCATCTCTTCCAGTAGATGTTCAATAAAAGACTTCAGCTGTTGCGGTAACTCGGCGGCAGGGTCGTCCAGAATTTGATGAACTTGATTCATAGCCGCTTTTGTTGCAGGCAGTTCGATCCCGAACTCAAGCAAGAACCCGTGAATGCGATTGATCGTTTGAGTACGGTGTCCTACCAACGCCTCACGAAGGCGGTGTTGGGTTGATAGCACCTGCTGTTCAACGGTTTTGATGGCGACGTAACGTGTTTTAGGGCGAGATGCGGCTTCGCAAATTGCCTCAGCGTCGATGTAGTCGTTCTTGTTGCCGGTGACGTAAGGTTTTACATGCTGGGGCGCAATCAATTTCACTTGATGACCGAAAGACAAGAGCTTTCTGGCAAGCCAGTGTGAACCGCCACAAGACTCCATCGCTATGGTGCAGGGCTTCAGCCTTGCTGCGAACTCGAGCAAGCGGTTGCGATTGAATTTCTTGCGCAACACTTCCTTGCCTTTAACGTCGTGCCCTACAAGATGAAAGGTGCTTTTTCCAATATCCAGGCCAAGCAAGTCCAAGGTGTCCATGAGAGGTCTCCGCAAGTCAGTGAGAACCCCGATAAGTTTAGATTTAGCGGGGTTCCCGTACTGGGCTGACCATCTCATTAGGGTGGCGGCCA
>NZ_JALJDY010000025.1:0-1293 GCF_023242425.1 Pseudomonas sp. MWU12-2029
TGTCTAGTCCTGAAATAGGTTTACACCTGTTT
This sequence comes from Pseudomonas sp. MWU12-2029, assembly GCF_023242425.1. Classification (NCBI taxonomy): domain Bacteria; kingdom Pseudomonadati; phylum Pseudomonadota; class Gammaproteobacteria; order Pseudomonadales; family Pseudomonadaceae; genus Pseudomonas; species Pseudomonas sp. MWU12-2029. The sequence goes on from NZ_JALJDY010000025.1 coordinate 33, forward strand.
CACCCCAACGCCCGATGCATCGCATCGGGCGTTTTGTATTTCAACGACAGATGCGGACGCTCACGGTTGTAGATCAAGACCGACTCACTCACCATCTTTCTCGCCTGCATTAAGTCCCGTGGTCGCTGGAGCAGAAACTCCGTCTTCAGTATCCCGTTGACCCGCTCTGCGAGGGCGTTTTGGTAGCAGTCATAGCCGTCCGTCATCGAACATCTGATGCCGTGTTTCGCATGCAGCTCCTGATACATGCCCGCGCAATACTGGCTGCCTCTGTCCGAGTGATGAACCAGTGGTTGTTCGGTCCGACGTTGCTTCACCGCCCGGCGCAGTGCCTGCGCTACCGATTCGGTGTGCAGGCTTTCATGGACGTGATAACCCACGATCTTTCGCGAAAAGGCATCCGTTACCAGGCTCAGATAGGCCACACCTTCCTGAGTGGGTAGATAGGTGATGTCAGCCACCCAGACTTGCTCTGGGCCGCTTGGAACAACTTGGTCTGGGCCAGCCTTGAGTAAGTTTGGATGACGACGAAAGCGATGATGGCTGTCAGTCGTCTTGTGGTAGGCGCGTTTGCGGGCCACCAGCAAACGCCTTTCGCGCAGAATTGAAAACAGCCGATCTCGACCCACTTGCAGCTCAAGTCGAGGCTGGCAATGCAGCAAGTAATGCAGCTTTCGGGTTCCCAGGCGTGGTTGTCGCTGACGCTTTTGCTGAACGAAATCGGCAACTTGCTGATCCAGAACGAACCGAGCAGCATCGGCACGATTGCGCTTGTAGTAAGCCTGTCGGCTTATCCCCATGAACTGGCAAGCCCTGCTGATGCTCAGGTTTTTGATTCGTTTTTGCGCGAGGACTTGCCGGGACGCTTTTTTATGACAGAGAGACCGTAGTCATTTTTCAGCACGTCCACGACCGCCTCGAAAAACTGGGCTTTCTGATTGGACAGAGCCAACTGCTCTTCAAGCTCTTTGATACGTTGCTCTGGCGTCAGTGGTCGGTTTTTGTCGGGCATAGACCCCATCCTCGGCGAGCCAATGTATGCGCCCGGGCTCCAATCCTGCCGACCATGCTTGCGTAACCACGTCAGAACAGTCGTTTTGCCTTGAATCCCGTAGCGCTCCTGAGCCTCTTTATAACTCAGCTCGCCTCTTTCGACCTGATCCACGACCGACAATTTAAAAGTCAGCGTGTAGTCTCGCTGACTACGCCTTTTAGCCGTTTCCATTACGTCCTCCTGAAAATAGATCAGAAGGTGTAAACC
>NZ_JALJDY010000026.1:0-1174 GCF_023242425.1 Pseudomonas sp. MWU12-2029
GAACTGCACCTTCACCCGGCCGTACTGGTCGCAGAAGATTTCTTCGCCTTCGGGGCCTGTGACCACGGCGCTTTGCGAACCGAGGACCTTGGGTTTCGGGTGGTCCAGCGGCGGACGGTACGGCACGTCCCACGGGATGGCGTTGAATTGGTTGCGATAGCCCTGGTGGAAATCATCCTTGTCGTCGGTGGTGTCGCTGGTCACCGACTCTTCCAGCACTTGCGGCTGCTTGCCTTCGTGGAAGATATCCTTGAGCAGCCACAGGTCGTTCCACGTCGGGTTGGCGTGGTCGGTCAGGGCCAGAAAATGGCCGGTGACGAGGATCGGCTGGTCGCTGTTGCCCTCGGCCAGACGATAGTCGCTGCGGTGGCGTTCGAGGTTGCGGTTGGCCAGATGCTTGCCGCGCTCGCGATCCACGAAACGGCCCGGGTAATCGTAGTCTTCCAGGTCCGGTTGGGCGCTGCTCCTGGCATCGCTCTCCAGCTCGATCTTCGGTTTGACGAAGTCGTAATCGCGCCGCGTGGTGCGGCTGGTGCGCGTGGCCAGGCGCAGGCCGAAACGCTTGACCACCGGTTTATCCGCCACCAACCCGGAGTCTTGTTGATAGGCCACGGGCGCCAGTTTCGGGAACACCGTCTGGTCATCACCGAAGGTCAGTTTGTGGCCGCTGGACGTGTGCTGGAAGTGGTAGTGAATCCCCTCCTCTTCGCACAGGCGCTGGACGAAGTGCAGGTCCGATTCGTCGTACTGCGTGCAGTAGATGCGCTCGGGGTAAATGGCGCTAAGTTGGAAGTGGTAATCACTGGCCAGAATGCCGTGCTCTTCCAGCACCTGGCTGATGATTTGCTGCACGGTCATCTGCTGGAAGATGCGCTGGTTGAAGCGATGCGCGAGGTACGAAAGCTGCGGGCGCAGCGAGATCTTGTAGCGGGTCAGGCGCTTGCCCGCCTCGCCCTGGGCGATGCTGTAGATCAGCCCGTGAATCCCGGTGCCGCTCGGCGACAGCTGAAGAAACGCCAGTTTGTGCAGCAGGCTTTCGAGGTTGATCGAGGCCTTTTCACTGACCAGTTCCAGCTCGAATTCGAAGGGCGTGTTGAGGGCTTCCCGGCCGGTGAACGACAGCACCTGGAAATCGCTGTCCGCGCCATCGATGGTCAGGTTGAAATGGGGCTGA
>NZ_JALJDY010000027.1:0-1174 GCF_023242425.1 Pseudomonas sp. MWU12-2029
CCAGGCTCATTTCAATCTGACCATCGACGGCGCGGACAGCGATTTCCAGGTGCTGTCGTTCACCGGTCGAGAAGCCCTCAACACGCCCTTCGAATTCGAGCTGGAACTGGTCAGCGAAAAGGCCTCGATCAACCTCGAAAGCCTGCTGCGCAAACTGGCGTTTCTTCAGCTGTCGCCGAGCGGCAGCGGCATTCACGGGCTGATCTACAGCATCGCCCAGGGCGAGGCGGGCAAGCGCCTGACCCGCTACAGGATCTCGCTGCGCCCGCAGCTTTCGTACCTCGCGCACCGTTTCAACCAGCGCATTTTCCAGCAGATGACCGTGCAGCAGATCATCAGTCAGGTGCTGGAAGAGCACGGCATCCTCGCCAGCGACTACCACTTCCAGCTCAGCGCGATCTACCCGGAGCGCATCTACTGCACGCAGTACGACGAATCGGATCTGCATTTCGTCCAGCGCCTGTGCGAAGAGGAGGGGATTCACTACCACTTCCAGCACACGTCCAGCGGCCACAAACTGACCTTCGGCGATGACCAGACGGTGTTCCCGAAACTGGCGCCCGTGGCCTATCAGCAGGACTCCGGGCTGGTGGCGGACAAACCGGTGGTCAAGCGTTTCGGCCTGCGTCTGGCCACCCGTACCAGCCGCACCACGCGGCGCGATTACGACTTCGTCAAACCGAAGATCGAACTGGAAAGCGACGCCAAAAGCAGTGCCCAACCGGACCTGGAAGACTACGATTATCCGGGCCGTTTCGTGGACCGCGAGCGCGGCAAGCACCTGGCCAACCGCAACCTCGAACGCCACCGCAGCGACTATCGCCTGGCCGAGGGCAACAGCGACCAGCCGATCCTCGTCAGCGGGCATTTTCTGGCCCTGACCGACCACGCCAATCCGACGTGGAACGACCTGTGGCTGCTCACGGAAATCTTTCACGAAGGCAAGCAGCCGCAAGTGCTGGAGGAGTCGGTGACCAGCGACACCACCGACGACAAAGACGATTTTCACCAGGGCTATCGCAACCGCTTCAACGCCATCCCCTGGGACGTGCCGTACCGTCCGCCGCTGGATCACCCGAAACCCAAGGTCCTCGGTTCGCAAAGCGCCGTGGTCACCGGGCCCGAAGGCGAAGAGATCTTCTGCGACCAGTACGGCCGGGTGAAGGTACAGTTT
>NZ_JALJDY010000028.1:0-1080 GCF_023242425.1 Pseudomonas sp. MWU12-2029
GTTTTCGGTTCGGCCGTAGTTGAATTCGACAAGATCGACAGCGCTCCAGAAGAAAAAGCTCGCGGTATCACCATCAACACCGCGCACGTTGAGTACAACTCGAACATTCGTCACTACGCTCACGTTGACTGCCCAGGTCACGCTGACTACGTGAAGAACATGATCACCGGTGCTGCCCAGATGGACGGCGCGATCCTGGTTTGCTCGGCTGCCGATGGTCCGATGCCACAAACTCGTGAGCACATCCTGCTGTCCCGTCAGGTAGGCGTTCCGTACATCGTGGTTTTCCTGAACAAGGCTGACCTGGTAGACGACGCAGAGCTGCTGGAACTGGTTGAGATGGAAGTTCGCGACCTGCTGTCCACCTACGACTTCCCGGGCGACGACACTCCGATCATCATCGGTTCGGCTCGTATGGCTCTGGAAGGCAAAGACGACAACGAAATGGGCACCACCGCTGTCAAGAAGCTGGTGGAAACTCTGGACAGCTACATCCCAGAGCCGGAGCGTGCTATCGACAAGCCATTCCTGATGCCAATCGAAGACGTGTTCTCGATCTCGGGTCGTGGCACCGTGGTAACTGGTCGTATCGAGCGTGGTATCGTCCGCGTTCAGGACGCCCTGGAAATCGTTGGTCTGCGTGACACCACCACCACCACCTGCACCGGTGTTGAGATGTTCCGCAAGCTGCTGGACGAAGGTCGTGCTGGCGAGAACTGCGGCGTTCTGCTGCGTGGCACCAAGCGTGACGACGTTGAGCGTGGTCAGGTTCTGGTTAAGCCGGGTTCGGTTAAGCCGCACACCAAGTTCACCGCAGAAGTTTACGTTCTGAGCAAGGAAGAAGGCGGTCGTCACACTCCGTTCTTCAAAGGCTACCGTCCACAGTTCTACTTCCGTACTACTGACGTGACTGGTAACTGCGAGCTGCCAGAAGGCGTTGAAATGGTAATGCCAGGTGACAACATTCAGATGACTGTTACCCTGATCAAAACCATCGCGATGGAAGACGGTCTGCGTTTCGCTATCCGTGAAGGCGGTCGTACCGTCGGCGCTGGCGTCGTAGCCAAAATCATCGAGTAA
>NZ_JALJDY010000029.1:0-982 GCF_023242425.1 Pseudomonas sp. MWU12-2029
TACGCAGCGGGCCGACTTGCCAGCACGCTCCCACTCCCAGAAGAAGCTCGCGCCGCCCGTTAACTGCCGTTGCAGGATGACGTGGGCATCGTCGTAGTCGTAGCGCTCGCTTTCGCCGACGGCGTTGGTCGCTTCGATCAACCGATGACGGGCATCAAAGCGGTAGCTGACCAGCGTCTGCTCGGTACGCCAGGCGGACTCACAAAAAACCTGATAATCGACCGCGACCAGATGCGCCCGCTCGTAGCGCAGCAACAACGAACGACCGGCCCCGTTATCGAGGCGCTCAACGCGATCCAGACGATCACGCGTAATACGCAGCCGATTGCCGTACGCATCGCTGACAACCGCCAGACGCCCAGCCCGAAAGTGATAAAACCGCGCCGGATCCCCCGCCAGCGCAACGATCAGTTCCTCCGGCTCACCCCCAAGAAAGATCGCCGCCCGCGACAGACTGTTGTGAATCGCCGGCCGCTCGCCACTCGGCAACGGAAACCGCGTGCGCCGGTTCTCATGGTCAACCCAGACCACCGAAGCGCCATCAACCTCCAGTCGATGCGCCAGCGAATGACTCCAGCCAAAACCCAACCCGACATCGATTTCCGCCGCACTGGTGCGATACAACCGGCTGAATTCGAAGGGCAGCAGCCCATCCAGCACACCGTCAGTCAGCGTCAGCAGCTCTTCGCCAGTGACCATCGACACCGGACACCCGTTGGTGCAGGTCAACGGCGCGCAATCGGTGCTGTCACCGTTAGGGTTCTTCGCCTGAGCCGACGCATCGTCGCGAGGCTCATGCCGCTCCATTCGGGTCGTGCCGTGTGACTTGTTACGTGCAATGGCCGCCGGATTGGGCACCGTCAGCACCCGCGCATCCGCCGTACGAATCTCCAGCGGAACTGCAGGTGTCGGCCGCAGCGGTGCCGGACGGGCATTGATCATCAGCGGTTTCAACGCGCCCGCATGCCGAGTCAGATCGGGC
>NZ_JALJDY010000003.1:0-629890 GCF_023242425.1 Pseudomonas sp. MWU12-2029
AAAGTGACGGCTCTTCAATTCCTTCAAGATAGAGAGTCCGTATGTTCAAAATCACGCCAAACCCACCAGAAACCGATTCAATCCCCTACGACGCAGCACTCGAAGCCGAAAACATAAAAACGGCCACCGAGCGGGCGATCAATCATTACCTCGATCCCGGGGCGCAGAAGACGTCCAAGCCGTCGCGCAAGCCGGGCAGGATCTATCTGGTCAATCCAACGGTGGATGACGAAACGCTGCTGGTCGAAGCGTGCGAAACGCTGTCGTCGGCCAGCGACATGGCCCGGGATCTCGGCAACACCGTCGATCCGTCGCAGCGCAAGGCGATGCAGATACTGCAGCAGGTCATCATGCTGAGTGAGCTGCTGGTCAATCGTGTGCTGGATAACCATCACGTCTCGCGGTAGTTGCCGCCTCGGTGAGGGGGCTTGTCCCCTCACTGTTTGGCAGCCGTCTACACAAATCCTCAAGCGACTCTTATCCGGAGTTTTAGCTGATGTCCACGACCGTCATTCCACCGTTAGAAGATCCGGTGTCCCCCTACGAATTTCCCGATTCAAGAAAGCTCCACGACGCGGCCGAACGCGCCCTCGACTATTACTTGACCCCCGCAACCAAGATCATGGCCACGCCCTACACCCCAAACGACATGTTCATGGTCAACCCGCAAATTGACACGGAGTCCTTGCTGGCCAACGCCTGCGAATCCCTCGCGTCAGCCACGGTCATGCTCGGTGACTTTGCCGGCCTGCTGGAAGGGCCGAACCGCAAGACCCTGTTGGGCATTGCGCAAGTCGTGATGTTGGGTGAATTGGCGGTGAATCAGGCGCTCGATAACCTCGTGCCGAAGGAGTAAACGGCACAAAAAACCGGAAGCGTTTGGCTTCCGGTTTTTTCATCGATATCAAAAGGTCACAGCCTGCCAGTGATCACAAATTTATCGAACGCTTTCTGCCCATCACGTGCCGCTCGCCGCACATCAAGGAATGTCTGTTCACCCCGGACTTCCTTTCTCACAGGTTTGTCCGTCGTGCCCATCGGATTCTGCGTAGTTGATGTATTCATGCTGGCTAGCCCGTGTGAATAGATTTGAACCACAAAGTAGAGCGGGGCTTCATCGCGTGCCAGTCAGTTGGGTCCGATTCAGTTGTAGGCACTGTCCGCGCTTTTCGAATGAGATTTTCGCCAGCAGGCTGGGCCTCTTCGCGGGCAAGCCCGCTCCCACAATGATGGTGGTGTTGCGAGATCTTGTGGCCAAAGCGAAACCCTGTGGGAGTGGGCTTGCCCACGAAGAGGGCGGTGCTGACCACATTCATGTCAGACAGGCATTAAAAAACCCGGAAGCTCTCGCTATCCGGGTTTTTCGTATCAACCATCCAATCAGCGGTTAAACCGCTCCACCAACGAATACTGCGTGTTGGCAGTCTTGGTCAGCTCTTCACTCAGCAACGCCGAGTTATGCGCCTGTTCCGAGGTCTGGTCCGCCAGTTCCGAGATGTTGCTGATGTTGCGGCTGATTTCTTCAGCCACGGCACTTTGCTCTTCGGTCGCGGCGGCGATCTGGGTGGTCATGTCGGTGATGTTGGCCACCGCTTCGCTGATGCCGACCAGGGCCTGGTCTGCTTCCAGTACCCGCGCCACACCTTCTTCCGCCTGGCGATGGCCGGCTTCCATGGTTTGTACGGCGCTGGATGCGGTCTGTTGCAGCTTGGCGATCAGGGCGTGGATCTGGCCGGTGGATTCGCTGGTGCGTTGCGCCAGTTGGCGGACTTCGTCGGCGACCACGGCAAAACCACGGCCCATCTCGCCGGCCCGCGCTGCTTCAATCGCAGCGTTGAGCGCGAGCAGGTTGGTCTGGTCGGCGATGCCTTTGATCACGTCGACTACGCCGCCGATTTCATCGCTGTCCTTGGCCAGTTGGGTCACGGTCAGGCCGGTTTCACCGACGACGACCGACAGACGCTGGATGGCTTCGCGGGTTTCGCCCGCGATGTCGCGGCCGCGACCGGTCAGGCGGTTGGCTTCCTGGGTGGCGTCGGCGGTGCGTTGGACGTGGCTCGCCACTTCCTGGGTGGTGGCGGCCATCTGGTTGACGGCGGTGGCGACCTGTTCGGTTTCCACGCGCTGACGTTCCAGACCGCTGGAGCTGTTGTGCGCCAGGGCGTCGGACTGTTTGGCCTGATCGGTCAGGTGCTCGGCGGTGTCCTGCAGACGGGTCAGGCAGGTTTTCAGGCGGGCTTCCTGGCTGAGGATCGACATCTCCAGACGCGCCTGGGCGCCACGGCTGTCGGTGTACATCTGCGCGATCAGCGGGTCGGACGTGGTCTGCTCGGCCAGACGCAGCAGGCGCTTGAGCCCACGTTGTTGCCATTGCAGGCCCAACAGACCCAGCGGCACCGACAGACCGGCGGCGAGGGCGAAGCCCCACTGCGAGTTCAGGGTGGCGCCGATCATGAAGCTCAACTGGCTGACCAGAATGAACGGCAGCCAGTCCTGCACGATCGGCAGCCATTTGTCGCTCGAAGGAATCGCCGACTTGCCCTGGTTGATGCGTTGGTAGAGCGCTTCGGCACGGCGGATCTGTTCGGCGGACGGTTTGACCCGCACCGACTCGTAACCGACCACCTGACTGCCATCGAACACCGGCGTTACATAGGCGTTCACCCAGTAATGATCACCGGTCTTGCAGCGATTCTTGACAATGCCCATCCATGGCAAGCCTTGTTTCAGTGTGCCCCACATGTGCGAAAACACCGCAGCCGGGACGTCGGGGTGACGAACCAGGTTGTGCGGCGCACGGATCAGTTCCTCACGCGAAAACCCGCTGATTTCGACGAAAGCGTCGTTGCAGTAGGTGATCACGCCTTTGGCGTCGGTTGTGGAAATCAACCGTTGCTGAGCCGGGAAAGTCCGTTCGCGTTGTGTAATGGGCTGGTTATTACGCATGGTTTTTCAATCCGCAAGGCTTTGAAAGGTTGTCGGCGGGGTCGGCGATTTGTTGAAGTTTTTTTTCATTTATAAGTACGGCGTCGCAAAACGGGGCTTGCCTCAGCCCGCAAGCATCGGATAGGTGAACAGGCCGAAATGCAGCAGGTTCAGGCCAAAGTGCGTGGCGATCGCGGCAGCAAGCCCGCCAAACCGGTAGGCCAGACCATAGCCGAGCCCCGCCAGACCCGCCAGCAACACCCATTGCCAGCCGGCGCCCACATGCACCAGACCAAACAGCAGGGATGCGAGCAACAGCGCGAGGTTGTCGCCGTAGGGCAGGTGTTTGAATTGCCGGCTCAAGCCGCCCTGTATATAGCCGCGAAACAGCGCTTCTTCGACCAGCGTCACCAGCAGCAGGTTGTTCAGCACCCACAGCCACGCCTGATCCGGCCATTTCGGCGCCCAGGTGATCATGCCCAGCAACACCGCGCCGCCCAGCGCCAGAATCACGCTCAACGTCAGTGCCAGTGCGGTGGCGTAAACGGTCAGGCGCAACGACCGCCGCGCGACGATCCACGGGCAGACCAGCAACAGCCAGAAGCCAATCAGCGGTTTGTCCAGATTCACGAACATCGAGAACGGCACGGCGTTGTCGGTGAAGCGCTGCGCCGGGATGGCCCGGCCGTTATAGAAGCCCGGTAGCCAGTGCAGGGCCAGCGCCACGGCCAGCACGATAAACAGGCCATGACCGAGAAAACGCCCAACCGGCACGGTTTGCTGGCGCACGGCGTAACCGGCGAAAACCAGCAGTGCAATGGAGATCAGCGCCAGCCAGCCGAGCTGGCCGAAACTCAGCGCCAATCCGTAACCAAGGCTGAGAAGCCCGAGATAGAGCCATGGCAAAGCTGTCATGGAAAGTCCTTGTGCACGATTTGTGGACAGGCTTTCTACACGGGTGGGGGCGAGGGGACAAGTGAAGGTGTAGGGGAAGTCAGGGACAGCGCCAATCCGTGGTGAAGGAGGGCAAGTAACCCCTGTGGGAGCGAGCCTGCTCGCGATGGCGGTGGGTCAGTTGCACAAAAATTAACTGACACGCCTTCATCGCGAGCAAGCTCGCTCCCACGGGGCTTTGTGTTTGGCTGAAATGTCAGCGCAGGTTCAGCTTCGCCGCCGCGCGTTCGGTTATTTCAGTGCGCAGCCTCAACGACGGCGCTGCACGCTTGCGGGCTTCTTCAACAACCGCACTCGGTGCCGTCTCCGGGCTACCCGAATCAAACGGCGGCGCCGGCGCATATTCCAGCTGCAACTGCACCAGTTGCGCCGTATCGACACCGACCAGTTCCTGCGCCAGCGTCAGCGCAAAATCGATCCCCGCCGTAATGCCGCCCCCAGTAAACAGATTGCCGTCACGCACCACCCGATCCTTCACCGGGATCGCACCCAGTGTCGGCAGCAGATCGTGATACGCCCAGTGCGTGGTCGCCCGTTTGCCCTGCAACAGACCTGCCGCGCCGAGCACCAGCGAACCGGTGCACACCGACGTCACGTACCGCGCCTGCGCCGCTTGCGACCTGATGAACGCCAGCGTTTGCTCATCTTCCATCAACGGCCCGACCCCGGCGCCCCCAGGAACGCAGATCACGTCCAGATCCGGGCAGTCCTCGAAGGTGGTGGTCGGTTTCAGCAGCAGCCCGGTGCTGGACGTCACCGGCACCAGATCCTTCCAGACCAGATGCACCTGCACGTCCGGCAACGAGGCCAGCACGTCATACGGGCCGGTCAGGTCGAGTTGCTGCACCTGGGGAAACAACAGAAAACCGATCTGCAACGCCATGATTCATCTCCGTGAAAAGGGGGTAGACGGCTTCACTGTAGGCGCGTAGGTTTTGGCGCATACGCCAATCAACCCTCGAATTACGCCAAATGCCGAAAACCATCCACGTACTCGCGTTCGCCAATGTGCAATTGCTTGATGTCACCGGGCCGTTGCAGGTCTTCGCCTCGGCCAACGACATCGCCCGCCAGCAGGGTTTGCCTGCGCCGTACGCGCCAACGGTCATTTCCAGCGGCGGCGGGGCGGTGAACTCTTCCGCCGGGTTGGCGATGCTGACCGAACCGCTGCCGGAACAGGCCAGCGATACCCTGATCATCGCCGGAGGCTGGGGCGTGTATGCGGCTTCCGAAGATGTCGAGTTGGTGAGTTGGGTGCGTGAATACGCCAACGGATGCCGGCGCGTGGCCTCGGTCTGCACCGGCGCATTTCTGTTGGCCGCCAGCGGCTGGCTTGACGGTCGCCGGGTCGTCACCCACTGGACCCGCTGCGAGCAACTGGCACAGCAACACCCGCGCTTGCAGGTCGAGCCCAATCCGATCTTCATCAATGACGGCCCGGTCTGGACCTCGGCGGGCGTCACCGCCGGCATCGACCTGGCACTGGCCATGGTCGAAGACGACCTCGGTCGCGACATGGCCCTGGACGTCGCCCGGCAACTGGTGGTGTTCCTCAAGCGCCCGGGCGGGCAGTCGCAATTCAGCGTGACGCTGTCACTGCAAAAACAGGGCAACCGCTTCGACGACCTGCACGCCTGGATTGCCGAACACCTGACTTGCGATCTGGGCATCCCGACCCTCGCCGAACAGGCCGGAATGAGCGAACGCAGCTTCGTGCGCCACTACCGCGCCGACACTGGCCAGACCCCGGCCCGCGCCATCGAACTGATCCGCGTCGAAACCGCCCGCCGCTTGCTGAGCGATACCGGATTGCCGATCAAACGGGTCGCGGCCAATTGTGGGTTTGGCAGCGAAGAGACGTTGCGTCGCAGTTTCCTGCGGGCCATGGGTGTGACGCCGCAGGCGTATCGGGAGCGGTTTTCGGTCAGTACGGCGCCAGACTCGGCAACGGTGTAGATCCGCTGACGATCAGCCTGCGGCGTTTTGGGTGTCTGGCTTGGTCGGGGAACCTTTGCCAATGAGGCTCTTGAGTTCCTGCATGTCTTCGACGACCGCGATTCCCCAGACGGCGGTCTCTGCCATCACAATGTCGTGCGCCTTGTCGATGAAGGCCTGCAGACGTTCTCCTGCTTCCTTCAACTGATCGGGCCCCAGTGGGTCCTGAGGGTTTTGGGCCAGCCACAAGGCCCACTGCACCTGGAAGTTGGTCATCAGGTGCCTCAGTTCCAGCCGGGCAATCACATAGCGGATATGCCCTCGGGTGTAGCCGAAGGTTTTGTCGACCAGCATGGCCGCACCCGCAATGGCGAGCGCGGGATAACCCAGGTTCACATAGTCTTTGAAGACGGCGTCGACACTGCCCAGGAGCGGGGCGAGCACCCCCAGGGTGCCGAACAGGAGCGCAGTCTTGCGCATCAGGTTTGCGCGCGAACTGTGCTTCTTTCTCGCTGTGTCGTAGTAGTCGACGCTGGCGTGGATCAAGGCATTCATTTCCGCGACGATGCGCTTGAGGGAGCCCTTGTCTTGGTTCCCTCCGTTGATCAATTGCAGTGCGTCAAGAAACGCCTTGAGTTGATCCGGCTTGGGCAGGGGTTTTTGGCGTAAGAACATTCGGATTCCTTTTCATCCCGGTCAATGGGGTGGTCAGCTGTTTTCAGTGTGCTTGCGGGGGCGAAGGTCCAACTCATCCCCACAGCGACTCATGCTTCTGGTGGAACTGCTCCAGACCGAAAAGGCGGATGCGCTCCAGCCACTCCTCGGCCTGGGTCCTCGACACCTCATGTGTCTGGGCCGCCTCCCGCAGGAGCGCAAACTCAGTGCGCAACGTGGTGGGCATGATGCCCGGGTCGTCGGTGTTGACGCAGAACTTGATGGGGCCGCGGCGCAATCCGAACAGATTGTTTTTCGCGCCTTTGGCCAGGGTGCCTTCATCGGGCGGATACCATCGGAAAACGGGATGCTCGCTGTGACATTTCAGGCGTGCGATGTACACGTTGGAGGTCGGGTTGGCTTCAATGACCAGCCCCAGGCGGTCATAGCGGTCGAGCAGCCAGTCTTGTAGTGCATGCATGAACAGAACTTCGTTGGAGGTCTCTGTGACGGTAATCAGGTTCAAATCCCCTTCTGTTCGATAGTGACTGTCGGATTCATGACCCGACTGGCGAATTCGAACCTTGCAAGGCACTTGTTGTTCTTGATCTACGGGTGGCCAGAGAGCGTCGTTCAAACCATTGCGGCGGTACGAAAGTGCTCGCCAACGCTGCATATACAGCTTGACGGGGTGGGTAAGGTCTTTTTCGGAATGTTGCTCGAACTCTTGTCGGTCAGGCACTGCAATATTGAATTTGGCGTCTTCAAAAGGAGCAATTTTGTTGCGGGTTACATAGTGATAGCAGTTGCGCCGCATCCGCCATGCGTCAAAAAGCGCTTCTATTGTCGGGTGGGGTAGTTCTTTACCTCGCCAAGAAAGGTAGGGGATGAGTCGACGCAATGTGCGTTCAAGTTTTGGAACAATCTGCGCGGCCAAGTCCAGGTGGGGACTCATTTCGCAAGCGTGATGCCAGGCCCAGACCAGATTGTCGACATGCTCATCAAGCGGTAGAACGGCTTCACCATGTCGATCCAGCCACATTTTGGGTTCTATACCAAGCGCCAGGGCATGTCCGAGCCTGTCACCCGAACGCATTTCACAAAATTCGACGGTTTCATCGATGTGGCGCATCCCCGAAAGTGGATGGGCATAATCTTCGCCAGCGTGAATGCTCAGATGCATTCCCGATGCGGGAGCCGCCAGAAAAGGTTTGGATTGCAGGCCTTGGCGCAACCATCTGATCGCGGGGGCAAAGACTTCGGTCTTCACCGCATTTTCATCTCCCGCCACATCCAGACCTCGTATCCAGCGGGCTGGTTGTAGCCGTCCGGGCCACAGCGACGACGTATTGATCAGCTCTTCACGTTCCCAAGAAGCATTGCTGGCGAGTTTACTTTGCAGCTTGTTGGCTTCCTGCCAGACGTTTGAAGGATTGTCTCGACTGAGTTCATCGCGAATGAGGTGAATGCAGAAGTGCCAGCGTTCAAACGCATTGCGCATTGCCAGTTGTTTTGCCAAGGGTACTTGCCGGAGTTTTGGTGCCGACTCAAGGCCAATGGCGGTGCCCAGATGGCCCAGCCACTGAACGACCGCCTGGGGCGAAAACTGGTGATGGACAACCTTGATCTCCGCTACATCGCTCTCACCGTGAAAGATACGCCGCGCAGCATCGGTGTACTGCTGATTCCAGCCTAAATTGCGGCGCGCCTGATTGTTGTAGACATCTACAAAACGGGTGAGCCCCTGGCCATCCATCAGCAGTTGTCGGCGCATGTGAGTCAGCGAATTGAGCAGATAAAACAAGGCCATGCGAAGTTCGCTGGTGCAGGCGGGATCCTGATAGCGGGTCCAGCACCAGATCACAAACCACAACCATGCCTTGCCGGTATCGCCCTTGACCAACGCTCGGGCAATTTTCTGCCGTTGCCAATGCGGATGCAGAACATCTGCAGGCTCCATCTGTTTTTCAGCCAGCCATTTCCAGTTGATGCTGATGGGCGGTTCGATTTTCCAGCGGCTGCCGAGACTCTTGGTGCAGATTTCCCGAACCTGTTTTGAATGAAGTGGCTCAGTGCCAACTTCCATCAACAGTCTTTGTGTCAGCCGTTGCAGGGAGGGAAGTACCTTGAGGGCGGGTTCATTCGCCAGCTCTTTCAACGGCGCGGTCAAGCCCGACATCAACACCAGGCCGTCATAATGGACTCCACCCAAGTGCACATGGTTTTCCGCAAACGCTTTGCCTGTCTGCGCACGTGGGCTGAAAAACGGCTGTTGAGCCTCCACGATCCTCGACAGGTCATTGCATCCAAGCCTCGGTTGTTGTCGTAGGCGCTTGGCAATCCGCCAACCGGCCAGCAATGCAGGGTCAAGGCGCGCCGCGCATCGCACATATGCCTGCACACGATCGTCGCGGTACTGAATGACATCACCGTTTTCCAGAAACAGTTGATCGAACAGGCCGTCGAGCATGTCCAACCGTCCCCCCTGCGATTCAAGGAAGATGTTGCGAGGCCACAGGGTCTCAATTGCCATATCCATGTCGTTGATACGAAACCGGCGAGGGTAATCGGCATCAAGATCGAGACGCAGATTACGCAGGCAGGCTGCGTGAAACGAGTCGTGCCGGGCCGGATCACTCAGGTCAGGTGCTGCCAGGAGCTGCGAGCGCAGGGTCTGCGCCAGGGAGGTACTGGAGAAGCATGTGGCGCTGGCGAGTTCGAATAGTGATTGGTCGAGCATCAAACGGGGCCGGACTGAGTAAGGGTGGCGTTTTTGCGTAACTGATATTGTTCATGCATATAACTTAGATGACGCTGCGGAGTGCCTGACTCGACGAATTTTTTTCCTCTTATTACGTCTAGAAATTCTTTTAAGACCATACCCTCGCATTGGGTATTAACCGTGGTTAGGAAGTCGAACATAGCGTCGGGGCTAAGGGCTTTTATGGTGCTGATCTTTAGAATCAGGCCTTTTTTTCTGGCAGTAGCATTTATGATTCGGTTAAGTTTTGTTGAAGCGGCGGTGTTTTTGCTTTTAATTGTGTTTTTTGTAGTGTTTTGGGGTGCAAGATTTTGGAAGGATTCCATTGCGGCTTCAATCATTGCTCCCGTTGCTCCCGTTGCTCCCGTTGCTCCCGTTGCTCCCGTTGCTCCCCTTGGTCCCGCTGCTCCCACTGCTGCCACTGGTCCCATAACGGCGGCCATACTAGGGTGTGATTTTTTTAATGACACCTTACGTTCGTTTCCGGGTTTATTTATGTCAGTGCTCTGTGGGTTTTTATTGTTTAGCAAATTTCTAAACATTATGCGGAGAGGGTGGGACTCCAGAGCAAAAGTGTATGAGCCGGTTTTGAAGTCGTGGTGCTGCCCTCGTTCATTGATTCTCTGCAGGAAAGGCAAGATATTTTGTCGATAATGGGGGTGCTGTTCGAAGTTGTTGCTAGAGCTTGACATGTTGACGTAGGCGATAATCCGAGGCAGGCCAAAGACTTCACCTTTTTCAAAGCTGCCGAACGCCGACCATACGGAGTTGAACATGCGCATGCCCGAGTCGATGATCTCAAACAATGAAGGGTTATTTGGTTTTTTGTTGGTGGAGAATATACTGATCTGGTTGAAGGCTTTGTTGAAGATGTTATGAATCAGCCAACTGTGCGGCACAAGGATATTATTCTTGTGGCGCCACTCGTTGATTTCATTCGCCAAGTTAACTATAGCTTCGGCTGTTTCCTGGTCACCCTTGAGTGCGTCTACCGTACTGGTTTCTTCCCTGGATTCATCTTCGGTAGCGTCGAAGTCTTCAGAGAGATTGATTGTGTTGGTATGAGCCAGCGCCGGTATCGAGTGGAAAGGCGGGCGGTTGAGGATCTCTGTGATTTCAAGCTCTGAAATATCCCGAACAAGGCTGGCAATAATCAGTTCGAAAATCCGCCCGTGAAATACCAGATTTGCACGCTGGTTGGGAGAGAAGAAACTCCAGTGTACAAGCAATTGCCTAGCCAGTTCTGCCTTGCCTTGCAAGTGCTCAGGTACATAGGGGCTTAGCGACCAGCTGGAAGAGGGCCTGGCGTGAATTCGCTGGCCCTTTTCAGGTACGGGAAAGGGAAGGATGGTCGATTCTGGAATTCGTTCTATCCAGGCTTGAGGAACAATTGGGGAAAATATTTCGGACCAGGTTTTTTTTAAGCCGGAGATGCTATCAAAGTATTCGTATTTTTTATTGTTCTGTTCCAGCGGTTGGAACATGTCGTGAGCCAATACGGATGTTTTCTTACCGTCGTTGTTTTCAGTATTCCATTTTTCATTGGTGAAAGCCGTGAAGTAAACGGCTCCGCCTTTGCGATGGTACTGGAAATAGTCAGAAATGACTTTCTGCCATTGTTGGATATAAGGAGGGAAATCATTTTTTAGTTTTTCGGGAATGTTCGCCGTTCTGACCCCCAATGCCCGGTATGCTCGTTCTTTACCCGTCCGGCCGTCTCTTCGGTGCGGTTCATTTTCGAAGGTGGCAGCTTTTTTTATATCTTCTTCGAATTCCTGCACGGCCAAGGCAATATCCAACGGCATGAACAATATACGTCTGAGCATGGAAGGATGGGTTTGAGGCGAATAAATGCCCATGTCCGGGCCGAGGTGGTCCTTGAGCGTTGGAATCAGGTGTTTGCAACCATTGATGAATTGGGTCATTTCCCGAACAGTCTGCAACGGGTTTTCAAGACGACTGTTTTCCTCGCCGTTGACACGCTCATTTAGTAATGCGTCAAGCCAATGTTGGAGCATGGCGAGTGGAAAGATCTTTGAGCCTTTATCGGTCAGGATGATTTTCTGATTTTGCAGATAGCTTGTCAGCGCCGGAAGTTTGATTCGTCTTGGCAGGGGCAATACTTTGCGCTGGTATTCTTCTGCAAGATCCTTGGCTCTGGTTTGAGCTTCTTTTTCAATAGCGGCTTTTTGGTGAGTGAGTCGTCCATGAAACTCGCGCCAGATAACTTCGTCATAGAGGCTGAGGTCACCACTGATCAGCGGTACTACAAAAGGTGATGTCAAGTACTTGCGAACAACCTCTATGTTTTCAAATGCCAATTGCAGCGAGGTGTCAACGTCATCAATCGGCAGAACTACCAACTTCTTTCGGGTCAATAGCAAAGTTTTTTTCAGCAGAAGGTGAACATTTTCTGCAAGAGACTGGTTGCCCATGAATGCCCGAAGTTTATCCAGGCCATATTGCTCTTTCTGCTTCTGGATACCTTCCAGTGCAGCACCCAGTTTATGCAGTTGCTCATAAAAGGCCTCTGCTTCCTTTTCATGGTTTAGCAGCGCGCTGCGAACAGTCTTGTCCCTCATCAGTGCGGCAACGATCACATTGAGCAGGAGGTCGTCACCGTTTTCCAGAAGTGTCGGATCCAACGGTTTGAGAATCAACAGATTATGGTCATCTTTGAGATAGGTAGTGAGGTTGACCAGAACCGAACTTTTCCCGGTGCCTCGCCCACCGTCAATCAGAATTGCCTCATGGCTTCGGTAGTCGTCTAGGTCGTCGGACTGGCTGTCGAGAGAGGGTGTTTTGCCGAGGCTGTGGTGAAGATGCTCGACGATCTTTTTGTAAACATCCTGCGCCAAGAGGTTTTTCGGAGTGGGCTGATGTGCCTGTTCGCCTTGGTCAATAGGCAGTTCAATTTCGATGCCAGGATTTTCACCCATGTAAACCAGTCCTTGTCATGCGCGTAGCGCTTCCCCCCGACTGAGGAGAGGCGGTAGATATGTTTGATGTGGATCCAATGAGAGTAGCTATATGCCACTACAATTGCCAGTCAAACTCTTTCGCAGCGATGATTGGGAGCGCTTGTTTTACAGAAGATCCAGCACTGCCTTGAGTGTTTGCTCAGGTGCTTCCTCGGGAATGTTATGCCCGGCACCCGCCAGCACCCGCCGCTCGTAAATCCCGGTGAAGTGATGAACATCTTCATCGTCCGCCTGCGCCGGGCCTACACCATCATCGGCACCGCAAAGCGAAATCGTCGGAACGCCGATCGCCGGTTGTTTCTCCAGCGCCTGCTCCATCCCCTCCAGCGCCGGATCGCCCGGCGCATACATGAAGCGATGGCGATAAGAGTGAATCACCACCTCGACGAAATCCGGGTTGTCGAACGCCGGTGCGCTCAGCGGAAAACGCTCGGCGTTCCGCGCCCAGGTCGGCGACCACAACTGCCACAGCAACTCGCACAGCGCCCGTCGATTCTGCGTCAGCCCTTCAACGCCACGGGGCGTGTGGAAGTAGTACTGATACCAGAAGCGATGCTCGGTCTCGGGATCCAGCGGCTGGATCGAATGCGGAATGTCTTGCAGGTTGTAGCCATCGCCCGTCACCAACCCCCGCACCCGCTCCGGGAACAACGCCGCCACAATGCACGCTGCCCGACCACCCCAGTCATAACCGCACAGCGTCGCTTGTTCGATACCCAGCGCATTCATCAGGTCCAGCAGATCCTGAGCCAGCGCCGCTTGCTGGCCGGAGCGCAGCGTGTCCGGGCTGTTGAAACGGGTCGGTCCGTAGCCGCGCAAGTACGGCACGATCACCCGGTAACCCTCGGCGGCGAGAGGCGGGGCGATTTCGTCGTAGGCGCGGGGGGAGTAGGGGAAGCCGTGGAGGAGGATGACCGGCGTGCCGTTTTCCGGGCCGTGATGCTCATAGGCGATGGTCAGACTTTCAGTCTTGCAAAACTGCATCACGGCTTGTTTCATCTCACTCTCCCGTTATCCGAATAACACCTTCTGCCAATGGTCTTCGCTGATGATGGCAATCGGTACGCCGCTGTCGCGAAGCTCAACGGCTTTCTTGATCTTGGTGCCATAGCTGCTGTGAAGCCATTGATCATTACCGATGCTGCCTACCACCAGATAATGAATCTTTTTGCTGACAGAGCCCCCGATCAGGCCACCTCGCTCGACAATCAGCGCCTCACAGTCCTTGCGGGGGCCGTAGGCCATGACACCGGTGAACAGAAAAACACGATCAGCACAGCTCAATGCGGGAGCAGGGTTGTCGAGCGGAAGAGAGGTTGAGGCAACGAAGGGCTGTTGTGCGCCGACTGAGAGTCCTGCGAATTGGTGAAGCATCTCCAGCAGTTCGGCTGACTCATCTGCATCTAGAACGCCGTCACTCAGCATGTCGGCGAGACGCTTGTAGAGGATGTTGACGACCGGATCACTCAGATGGATCAAGTGGGTTTCAATCCAGTTCTTGAGAAATTCTGCTTCCTGCTGATTGATCTTGCCGTCTGCGGCAAGCCCGGCAGCGATTCCAACCAGCGCGTCAGCAGAGCGACGGTCGATTCGGGCCTGATGAAAGAAACTGCTGTTTTGAAACTCTTGATGCAGATCGACCATTGCGCTTCTCCTTAAGCCTCGGCTTCCGCCACCTGATTGAAATACTTGCTGCGATCCGGGGTAAACGTCACCACCATTTTCGTTCGCGAGCAGGTCATGACCCGCTCGGAACCCAGATCAATATCCAAATCTTCCCCACGCAATCCCTGCCACTGAGCCAGATATTTCAGCGATCCGTACTTTTCATTCTTCTTCAGGCTGCGACTCACGCCACCTTTCCAACCCAGTACCGGCAGTTCATCGGCACAGCAGCGCTGGGCGAGGTCGGGGAAGCGGGCGGCACGCTGGCGGCCGATTTCCCAGCATTTGATCAGGCCCTTGTCGGCGGCGTCCCACAGTTCGTCGCGCTTCAGGCCGGTGCGCAGAGGGGTGTCGATCTGGCGGTGGATGCGTTGGCTCATTCTGGTTCCTTGAATCGGGTTTTTATTGGACAGCTCCGCTGTGCCCGTTGCGGTGGATGGTAGGGGGGGATGTAACAGCTGGCAACAAGGTATTTCGGGGTGTAAGTGCGAGTTGCAAGCCAAGCGTTAAACGGGGTTGGCAGGTTTTTGTAGGCCTTGCCATCAACCAGTTGTATCGAAAGGAATCGATTGTGTGGGCCAGCCCTGCAACGACAAGGCTCGGGAGTGTTTGCCGATCGTAGGTGGCTATCCTACAAGCGGCGATTGGGGTTGAGATCTTTCTTACAGGCTCTGGCGAATAAGGATGACTACGGCTGCCAGTAATTCTTCTCCCCACTCAACTTGCGATCCAGAAAACTCGCCGCACTGATCAGCGCCAGATGCGTCAATGCCTGAGGCGTATTGCCCAGATGCCGGCCACGGTTGTCGAATTCCTCCGCGTACAACCCCAGCGGATTGGCATAACGCAGCAGTTGCTCGAACTCCAGATGGGCCTTTTCCAGTTGCCCGGCCCTTGCCAGACATTCCACGTACCAGAACGAGCACGCGGCGAAGGCGCCCTCGGTGCCGGACAAGCCGTCGATCCCCGAATCGTCATTGCGATAGCGATAAACCATGCCGTCCCGCACCAGGTGTTTTTCGATGGCTTCCAGTGTCGCCAGCCATTTCGGATCCTTGGCGCTGACAAAACGCACCAGCGGCATCAACAGCATCGAGCCGTCCAGTGCGGTGCCGCCCTGGTATTGCACGAAATGCCCACGCTCTTCGTTCCAGAAGTTGTCCCAGATGTCGGCATGAATGGCCTGGCGGGTCTGGTCCCAGCGGGCGAACGGCGCCGGCAGCGAGCGTTTCGAGGCCAGGCGGATCGCCCGGTCCAGCGCCACCCAGCACATCAGCCGCGAGTGCAGAAAGTGATGTTGCTCACCGCGCATTTCCCAGATGCCTACATCCTTGGTCTGCCAGGTCTCACAGACCTGATCGACCACTTCCATCACATGTTTCCAGCCTTCGTGGGAAATCGCGTCGCCGTACTTGTTGACCAGGTAAACGGCATCCATCAGTTCGCCGAAGATATCCAGTTGAATCTGGTCGTAGGCGCCATTGCCGATGCGTACCGGTTTCGCGCCGCCATGCCCGGACAAGTGCGTGAGTTCGGTTTCTGGCAGTTCCAGGCGGCCGTCGATGGCATAGAGGATGTTGAGTTTCATCGGCTGGCCGCTGCAATCGCTGACCCGCCCGCGCAGCCAGCGCATGTAGCCGTTGGCTTCGTCGACAAAGCCCAGGCGCATGAAGGCGTAAACGGTGAACGAGGCGTCGCGGATCCAGGTGTAGCGGTAATCCCAATTGCGTTCGCCGCCGGGGGTTTCCGGCAGGCCGAAGGTGGCGGCGGCGAGGATTGCGCCGTGCTGGCGCGAGGTCAGCAACTTCAAGGCCAGGGCCGAGCGGTTGACCATTTCCCGCCAGCGCCCGCGATAGTTGGACTGGCCGATCCAGTCGCGCCAGAACTTCAGCGTGCGCTCGATGCACAGCTTGGCGGCTCCTTCGGCAAAACGCGGATCGTCGCTGGCGCCGAGCATGAACGCTGCCGTTTCATCCTGCTCGAGGGTGAATTGCCCGATTGCCGCATCGTTATCGACGCTCAAGGTTTGATCAGAAGCCAGCCGCAGTGTCGGCTGGCCACTGGCGCTGAACAGCACATCCTTCTTGTCGATTGCGGCGTGAGTCTCAGCACGGGCGTAGTCATGCCGAACGGCACAACGCAGATGAAACGTTGCCTGCCCGCTGACCACTCGAACCCGGCGGATCAAAACCGGTAACGCCTCATCGTTGTCGCCGATGGGCAGCAGATCGGTGATTTCCACCACGGCATGGTCGCTGAGCCAGCGGGTTTGCAGGACGTTGGTGTCCGGCAGGTAGATCTGCTCGCGGCGGGCGTCGGGCAGGTCTGGGGCCAACTGGAAAATCCCGGCATCGGGCGTGTCCAGCAGCGAACAGAAGATCGACGGGCTGTCGAACTCCGGCCAGCAGAAGAAATCCACGCTGCCCTTGTCATTGACCAGCGCCGCACTGCGCATGTCGCCAATGATGCCGTGGGCGTCGATGGGGCTTTGTCGTTCGGAAGGATGCTCAGCCATTGCCACGGAACTCCGGATAGAGGCTCATGCCGCCTTCGATGAACAGGGTGGTGCCGACGATGTAGTCGGAGGCATCGGAGGCGAGGAACACCACCGCGTTGGCCACGTCCTCGACATCGCCGATGCGCCCGTAAGGAATGAGTTTGAGCAAAGCCTGGCCGGCGTCGCCTTCGGTGGCGTCCTTATTGATCGCCGTGCGGATCGCCCCCGGCGCGATGCCGTTGATGCGGATGCGCTGGTGGCTGACTTCCTGGGCCAGGGTCTGCATCAATTGATCGACGCCGCCCTTGGACGCTGCGTAATTGACGTGCCCGGCCCACGGAATGCGCTGATGCACCGAGCTCATGTGGATGATCTTGCCGGCGGCCCGGGACACGCCTTCGCGAATACCCTGGCGATTGAAGATCCGCAGCGCGGCGCGGGCGCAGAGGAACTGGCCGGTGAGGTTGACGCCGATCACGGTGTTCCAGTCGGCCAGTGACATATCCACAGCCGCCGCGTCTTTTTGCAGACCGGAGTTGGCCACCAGAATGTCCAGCGTTCCGAAAGCGTCGAGGGCTTGCTGGAAAAGTCGCTCCACATCCTCTTCCTTCGAAACATCGGCGCCGATGGCGATGGCCTGACCACCGTCGGCGACGATCTCTCTGGCCAGCGCTTCGGCCGGCTCGGCCTGGCGGTTGTAGTTGATGACCACGGCGGCACCGGCCGCGGCCAGGGCTTTGGCGGCACCGTGGCCGATGCCGGAACTGGCGCCGGTGACAAGAGCCACTTGGCGGGCGAGGGAAATCTGCATGCAGGGTCGCGCCTTGGGTTGAGGGCTTACTTAGCTGACTGATGGCTGGCGACGAGAGTTCATCCGCAGACATGAAAAGATCGACAGCTTCGTGCCACAGCGATTGGCCCTGCACACCACAGGGACTTCACATTCCACCAACAATTCCTCGCTTTCCCGCCCTTCAGGCTTTGTGGCAAGTTGGCCGCCCCTGATGAGGCAACAACCGATGGCAAACCCTTACCGCGAACTGTTCAACGCCCCCGGCGCCCGGGCCTTTGTGATGGCCGGGATGATCGCGCGCATGCCGATTTCCATGACCGGCATCGGCGTGATCACCATGCTTTCGCAGTTGACCGGCGGCTATGCGCTGGCCGGTGGCGTGGCGGCGACCTTTGCCTTGGCCACGGCATTCTGTGCGCCGCAGGTGTCGCGGCTGGTGGACCGTTACGGTCAGGGGCGGATCTTGCCGGTGTCGGCGCTGATCGGTGGCGGGGCGTTGCTGATGTTGCTGCTGTGCACCCGTTTGCAGGCGCCGAACTGGACGCTGTTCGTCTGCGCCGCGCTGGCCGGTTGCATGCCGAGCATGTCGGCGATGGTGCGGGCGCGCTGGACGGAAATCTATCGCGGCCAGCCGCAATTGCAGACCGCGTATGCGCTGGAATCGGTGCTCGACGAAGTCTGCTTCATTGTCGGGCCACCGCTGTCGGTGGGGCTGTGCGTCGGCGTGTTTCCCGAGGCCGGGCCACTGGCAGCGCTGATAATGCTGGCCATCGGCGTGACAGCATTCGTCGCCCAGCGCGGCACCGAGCCGCCGGTGCATCCTCATGAATCCCATCATCAGGGCTCGATCATTCGTTCCACCGACGTGCAATGGCTGCTGCTGTTGATGGTCGCCATGGGCATGATCGTCGGCGTGGTCGATGTGGTCAGCGTCGCGTTCGCCCAGCAGCAGGGGCAACCGGCGGCGGCGAGCATCGTGTTGTCGGTGTATGCCATCGGTTCCTGCCTGGCGGGCATCGCGTTCGGGGCGATGCGCTCGAAGTTGCCGTTGCCGCGTCTGTTCCTTTATGGCGGTTTGGCGACCGCAGTGACCACGCTGCCGCTGTTGCTGGCGACCAACATTTTCGGGTTGGCCCTGGCGGTATTCATCGCCGGGCTGTTCTTCTCGCCGACCCTGATCGTGGCGATGGCATTGATCGAACGTATCGTGCCGCCGGCCAAACTCACCGAAGGCCTGACCTGGCTGGTGACCGGCCTGAGCATCGGCGTGGCCATCGGCGCTGCCGGTTCCGGCGCGTTGGTGGATGCGTTCGGTGCCCGCAGCGGGTTCTGGCTGGCGATAGTGGCCGGGGCGGTGGTGCTGGCGTCGGCGGTGCAGAGTTTCCGTCACTTGAAGTGATCGACGCAGCGGACTAATTCCCGTCGTACCTCATCCGTTCTCTTTTACAGATAACCCATTGAGGTAAACGCGGTGACAAAGCTGACACTGCTGTGCCTGCCCTATTCGGGCGCCAGCGCCATGGTCTACAGCCGCTGGCGGCGCCAACTGCCGTCGTGGATGCAACTGCAACCGGTGGAGTTGCCCGGGCGCGGCGCGCGCTACGACGAGCCCCTGCAAATCGACATGCGGGCGCTGGCCCGGCAACTGGCCCGTGAGCTCAAACCCACATTGCAAACGCCGTATGCGTTGTTCGGGCATAGCCTGGGCGCGCTGCTGGCGTGCGAGCTGGCCCATGCCTTTCGCGATCTTGGCGCGCCCGAAGCGGTGGCGCTGTTCGCGTCCGGTACGGCCGCCCCGAGCATGCGCAGCGATTACGACCGCGGTTTCGCCGAGGCGCGCAGTGACGAGGAATTGATCGACCAGTTGCGTACCTTTCAAGGCACCAGCGAGGAAGTGCTGGCCAACCAGGAACTGATGAGCCTGACGCTGCCGGTGCTGCGTGCCGATTTCATGATGTGCGGCCGCTTCACGCCTGTAGAACGGCCACTGCTCAATTGCCCGGTGCATGTGCTGGGCGGCAAGGAAGACCGGGCGACCACCGAACAATTGATCGGCTGGAGCAAAGAGACCCTTGGCAGCTTCTCGGTGGACATGATGACCGGTGGGCACTTCTTCATTCATGAACATGAAGCCCGGGTCATCCGCACGCTCAAGAGTCACCTGGAAGTCCATCACCGGCGCCATGCGCTGTCGGCGGCACCGGCGCTGTGAAGCGCGGTTCACCTATCGAGTGTTTTGAGGAGGCCAGTCATGGCTGTTGCTGAGGGATTTTCCGTCCGTCCGTTGTTGCCGCAACGCGGTCGCCTGCCGCTGCTGGTGGAGGCGAGCGATGCCGATACGGATTTGCTGGCGGTGTTCGATGAACTGAAAGAGCTGGTGGATGAGCATTTGCTGCGCGATGGCGGCCTGCTGTTTCGCGGGTTCCGTCTGGACGGTGCAGAACGCTTTCGCGAATTCGCGGCGAGCTTCGGCCATCCGCTGCTGAACTACGAGTTTGGCTCCACGCCACGCACCAACGTGACCCAGGGCGTGTACACCTCCACCGAATACCCGGCGCACCAGAGTATTCCGCTGCACAACGAGCAGGCCTATTCCCGGGACTGGCCGATGAAGATCTGGTTCTACAGCATGATCGCGGCCAGATCCGGCGGCGAAACGCCGATTGCCGACAGTCGCGAAGTGTATCGGCGGATTCCCCAGGCGATCCGCGAACGTTTCGTCAGCAAGGGCCTGATGTACGTGCGCAATTTCGGCAACGGGCTGGATGTGGCCTGGGAGGATGTGTTCAACACCGACGACCAGGCTGAAGTCGAAGCCTATTGCCAGGCCCACGGCATCATTTGCGAATGGAAGGACGACGGAGAACTGCGCACCCGCCAGACCTGTCAGGCCGTGGCGCAGCATCCGGTCACCGGGGACATGGTCTGGTTCAATCAGGCGCACCTGTTCCACATTTCCAACCTGCAACCGGAGGTGCGCGAGAGCCTGCTGGACATCGTCGATGAAGAGGACTTGCCGCGTAATGTCTACTACGGCGATGGCTCGCCCATTGAAGATGAGGTCCTGAGCCAGATCCGCGCGGTACTTGATGAATGCGCCATCAGTTTCCCGTGGCAGGAAGGTGATGTGCTGATGCTCGACAACATGTTGTCGGCCCATGCCCGCTCGCCGTTCGAAGGCCCGCGCAAGGTCATCGTCGCCATGGCCGAGGGGCATTCGCAGGACGCGCTCTGAACGGTCGCGCCGCTTGAGTGAAAGGGTGCCGAAGCCGGTTCTGTACCGGCTTCGGCATTTGTGTGTCGATCCCTTTGGTTGTCGCCCGGGGATTGCCCGGCCCCGCTAAATCATTGCGTTTGTCATTCGTTCTTGTTGATACGACCGGGCCTCCTGGTCACGCCGCCGATCAGCAAGGACCCAATGCATGAATGCCGCAGACGCACAGAAACTAGCCCGCCGCTTTATCGAATTGCCTCAGGACAAACGTCGTTTGTTCCTCGCCGGCATGGCCCGTGAAGGGATCAATTTTGCGCAACTGCCCATGACCGCCTGCATCGGGGTCGCCGAGCGCGACGGCCTGTCCTATGCCCAGCAGCGGATGTGGTTTCTCTGGCAGATGGACCCGCAAAGTGCCGCCTACAACCTGCCGATGGCCGTGCGCCTGAGCGGTGAGTTGCAGCCCGAGGCGCTGGAGCAGGCGTTCAGTCGGTTGGTGGCGCGGCATGAGTGCCTGCGCACGACGTTCGGTCAGGAGGGCGAACAAGCCTTCCAGAAAGTCGCCGAACCGCAACCCGTCAAGTTGGCCTTCACTGACCTGAGCGCGTTGCCCGAGGACCAGCGCTGGCCACTGGCCCGGCAACACATGATGGCCGAGGCCACGCAAGCCTTCGATCTGGAGAACGGGCCGTTGCTGAGCCTGCGCCTGCTGCGGCTGGACGCGCAGGAACACGTGCTGTTGCTGACGTTGCACCACATCATCGCCGACGGCTGGTCGATGAACATTCTCATCGATGAATTCATGCGCACCTACGCGGCGCTGGTGGCGGGAACGGAGCCGCAATTGCCCCCGATCACCGTGCACTACCGCGACTACGCGCTGTGGCAACGCAGTTGGCTGGAGGCGGGCGAGGGCGAGCGTCAGCTCGACTACTGGCGTGCACAACTGGGTGACGAACACCCGGTGCTTGAACTGCCGACCGATCGTGCCTACCCGGCCCAGGCCAGTCACCGTGGTGCGCGTCTGGAAACGGTGATCGACGCCGACCTGCGGCAGGAGCTGAAAAACCTCGCACAACGTCAGGGGGTGACCCTGTTCGTGGTCTTGCTGGCGGCGTTCAAGACCTTGTTGCATCGCTACAGCGGCCAGACTGACATCCGCGTCGGCGGCCTGATCGCCAACCGTACCCGCAGTGAAACCGAAGGCTTGATCGGCTTCTTCGTCAATACGCAGATCCTGCGCAGTGTGGTCACTGCCAATACCCGTTTTGCCGATCTGTTGCAGAGCGTGCGCCAGGCCGCCGCCGGCGCGCAGTCCCATCAGGATCTGCCGTTCGATGCCTTGATCGAGGCGTTGCAGCCGGCCCGCAGCCAGAGTCACAACCCGCTGTTCCAGGTGATGTTCAACCATCAGCCGCTGGTGACGGATTTGCAGCAGGCGCAGCTGACGGCCGGCTTGCAGGTCGGTTACCTGACCGAGGAACAACTGACCGGCAGCGGCCGCGAGCATGCGGCCACCAGCGACCTGATGCTCGATACCCGGGAAGAGGGCGAGCAACTGTTCGCCGCGTTCACCTACGCCACCGACATTTTCGACGCGTCCACCATTGCCGCGCTGGCCGAGCACTGGCGCAACGTGCTGGTATCGGTCTGCCGCGATCCGCAGCAATTGATCGGCGAGGTTTCGATGCTGGCCGTTGCCGAGCGCGAAGGCCTGGTTCAGGTCGCCGAAACCAGCCCTCCGCAGGTCGGCATTCAGGCCCTGTTCGAGGCACAAGTGGAGCGTACCCCCGATGCGCTGGCGGTGATTCTGGCGAGCGACCCGGCGCCTTCGATCAGCTATGCCGAACTGAACCGGCGCAGCAATCGTCTGGCCCACCAACTGCGTGCGCAGGGTGCCGGCCCGGACGTGCTGGTCGGCGTGGCGCTGGGGCGTTCGCTGGAACTGGCGGTCGCCTTGCTCGGCGTGCTCAAGGCCGGCGGCGCCTACGTGCCGCTGGATCCGCAAACCCCGCCCGAGCGCCTGCGTCATGTGCTCGACGACAGCGGATTAAAGCTGTTGTTGACCGACCGCCAGTCACTGGCCGCTCTGCCAACCCTCGACGGCGTGGAAAGCCTGTGCCTGGACACGCTGCCGGACAGCGGCGCCAGCGACAATCTGCCGGTGACCGTCGCGCCGCAAAACCTGGCCTACGTGATCTACACCTCCGGTTCGACCGGCCGGCCCAAAGGCGTGGCGATCAGTCACGCCGCCCTGAGCGAGTTCATCGAGCGCGCCATCGACTACAGCGACCTGCGCGAAGGCGACCGGGTGCTGCAGTTCGCGACCAGCAGTTTCGACGGGTTCGTCGAGCAGTTTTTCCCGCCGCTGTGCCACGGTGCCGGCGTGGTGCTGCGCGACGCGCGTCTGTGGGACAGCGCGACATTGCATCAAGCCATCCTCGAACACGGCATTACCCTGGCCGACTTGCCGGCGGCGTACTGGTATTGGCTGGTGCAGGAATACGCGGCCAATCCGCCGCCGCACTTCGGTGCGCTGCGCCAGATTCACGTGGGCGGCGAGGCCATGGCGGTGGACGGTCTGCGTCTGTGGCAACAGGCCGGGCTGGGTCATGTGCGCCTGCTCAATACCTACGGGCCGACCGAGGTCACGGTGGTGTCGACCATCCATGACTGCTCGACGCTCACCGCAGACGCCGTGTCGTGGCGTGGCATCCCGATTGGCCATGGCCTGGCTGGCCGTCGCCTGTACGTGCTCGACGATGATTTGAACCTGCTGCCGCAAGGCGCGGTGGGCGAGCTGTACATCGGCGGCCCGGGCCTGGCGCGGGGTTATCACCGCCAGCCGGTGCTGAGCGCCGAACGTTTCATCGCCGATCCGTTTGCCTGTGGCGAACGCCTGTATCGCACCGGGGATCGTGCCCGTTTGCGCGCCGACGGTGCCGTGGAATACGTCGGTCGGGTCGACCATCAGGTGAAGATCCGTGGCTTCCGCATCGAACTGGGCGAGATCGAGTCGCGCCTGCAGCAATGCCCGGGCATCCGCGAGGCGGTGGTGCTGGCCTTGCCGTTGAATGGCAGTCAGCAATTGGTGGCGTATCTGGTGGTCGATCAGGACGTGCTGGAGGGCGCGGCCGGGCAGTCGGCGTTCCGTCAGCAGATCAGGACGGCGCTGCAAGCCAGGCTGCCGGACTACATGGTGCCGGGCCATCTGCTGCTGTTGGCGCAATTACCGCTGACCCCCAGTGGCAAGCTCGACCGCAAGGCCCTGCCGGCGCCGGACGTGGATCAATTGCAGGTCGACTACCGGGCCCCGCAATCGGACATCGAACAAGCCCTGGCGCAGATCTGGACGGATGTCCTGCAAGTGCCCCGGGTCGGGCTGGACGATCACTTCTTCGAACTCGGCGGCCATTCGCTGCTGGCGGCCCAGGTGATCGGCCGCATCAAGAAACAACTGAACGTGGTGTTGCCGCTGCGCAACCTGTTCGAACAACCGTTGCTCGGCGATCTGGCTCAGGCGGTGGCACAGCTGGCCGAGGGTGCAACGGATAACGACTGGTCCGACATGGACCTGTTCATGAATGAATTGGAAGGAGAAGAAGTATGAGCGGCAACATGGCGGAGCGTATCGCTAAAAGGTTCGTCGGTTTGCCGCTTGAGCAGCGCCGGCAGTTTCTGGCCAAGTTGCGCGAGGAAGGCAAGGATTTCAGCCTGTTGCCGCTGCCGGTCAGTCGTCACGACTGTGCGCAGATTCCGTTGTCGTTCGCCCAGCAGCGTCTGCTGTTTCTCTGGCAGCTCGAACCGCAGAGCGCCGCGTACAACATGGCGGCCGGCCTGCGCCTGAAAGGGCGTTTGGACGAGTCGGCGCTGACCCGCTCGCTGGATCATCTGATGGCGCGTCATGAAGTGCTGCGCACGGTGTTTCGCACCGACGGTGACCAGCCGCATCAGGTGATTCTCGAATCCCAGGGTGTCGCGCTGGAACGCATCGATTTGACCGGTGTTGCCGCGCAGGAACGTGAGCAGGCCCTGGCCGAGCAAGTGCAGAAGGTGACGGCGCAGCCGTTCGATCTGCGTCATGGTCCGCTGTTGCGCGCCAGTCTGTTTTGCCTGGCCGACGATGAATTCGTGCTGGTGGTGAGCATGCATCACATCGTCTCCGACGGCTGGTCGATGGACGTGATGGTCAAGGAATTCGTGCAGTGTTATCAGGCGTTCAGCCTGGAGCGCGAGCCACAATTGCCGGAACTGGCCTTGCAATACGCCGACTACGCCATCTGGCAGCGACGTTGGCTGGAAGCCGGCGAGGACGAACGTCAGCTCGACTACTGGCGCGGGCAACTGGGCGAGGAACATCCGCTGCTGGAGGTCGCCCCGGACTTCGCTCGACCGCTGACCCAGAGCTTTGAAGGCCGGACCCTGAGCTTCGATTTCGGCGCGGACCTGTCGCGTCAGCTCAACGGCTTCGCCCGTGCGCAAGGCATCAGCCTGTTCATGCTGGTGCTCGCCGGTTTTTCGCTGTTCCTGTCGCGTCAGGCCGGGGAGCGTGACATCCGCGTCGGCGTGCCCAATGCCAACCGTAGCCGCGCCGAAGTCGAAGGGCTGATCGGTTTCTTCGTCAACACCCAGGTGCTGCGCTGCGAGGTGGACGAGCGGGGCAGTTTCGAGGACCTGCTGGCGCGGGTGCGTGAGGCATCGTTTGGCGCCCAGGCCCATCAGGAACTGCCGTTCGAGCAACTGGTGGACGAACTGATCGCCGAACGCACCCTGGGACATAACCCGTTGTTCCAGGCCAAGTTCAACCAGAACGTCGGCATGCAGAAGCAACGCTCGATGGCGCTGCCGGGCCTGAGCGTGGCGGAATACCCGCTGGACAAGGATGGCACCCACTTCGATCTGGCGCTGGACATCACCGACGACGGCACGCTGATCCACGGGCAGATGACCTACGCCAGCGACCTCTATCAGCACGCGACCGTCGAAGGCTTCGTCCCGGCGTTGCTCGGGTTGTTCGGTGCACTGCTGAAGGCGCCGCAAGCACCATTGCACACCGTGGCGACCGCGTTGCCGAGCGCTCTCGCGGCGCCGCGTGAAGCGGCATTGCCGGTGCTGCAACACTGGGAGCGCGAAGTTGCGCGCCAGCCGCAGGCAATGGCCGCCCGTGACCTGAACGGCGGGCTGAGCTTTCAGGCACTGGATCAGGCTGCCAATCGTCTTGCGCATCATCTGCTGGCCGAGGGCGCGGTCGCCGGTCAACCGGTCGCCGTGCTGCTGGAGCGCTCGCTGGACTGGCTGACCTGCGTGCTGGCGATTTTCAAGGCCGGCGCGGTGTACATGCCGCTGGACGTCAAGGCCCCGACGGCGCGCTTGCAGCAGATGCTCGGCGCTGCCAAGGCGCGGGTGCTGGTGTGCGCTGAAGGTGATTCGCGGGTGGCGGAACTGGCGGTCGCCGGTTGCCGTGGCCTGGTATTCGAGGCGCAGCAATGGCAACAGCAGCCGGATTCGGCGCCTGTCAGCGAGTTGTCGGCGCAGTCCCCGGCCTATGTGATTCACACCTCCGGTTCCACCGGTCAGCCCAAGGGAGTGCTGGTCAGCCACGGTGCGTTGGCCAGCTATGTGCGCGGGGTGCTGAAGCGTCTCGAACCGGCAGCAGACACCAGCATGGCGCTGGTCTCCACCATTGCGGCGGACCTGGGTTTCACCGTGCTGTTCGGCGCGTTGTGTTCCGGCCGCTTGCTGCATGTGTTGCCGGAAGAACTGGGCTTCGATCCCGATCGTTTCGCCGAGTACATGGCCAGCCATCGGGTGGGCATGCTGAAGATTGTTCCGGGGCATCTGGCCGCGTTGCTGCAGGCATCCCGTGCGGCAGACGTGCTGCCGGAGCAGGCGCTGATCGTCGGCGGCGAAGCCTGTTCGCCAGCGCTGGTGGAGCGTGTGCGGCAACTCAAGCCGGGCTGCCGGATCATCAACCACTACGGCCCGAGTGAAACCACCGTGGGTGTGTTGGCCCATGAAGTCGGTTCGCTGGAACCGGGTGTGCGCAGCGTGCCGGTCGGCACGGCGCTGGCCGGGGCCCATGTGTATGTGCTCGACGATGTGCTCAACAGCGTGGCCGATCAGGTTGCGGGTGAGCTTTACATCGGCGGTGACAGTGTCGCCCTCGGCTATCTCGGTCAACCGGGCCTGACAGCCGAGCGTTTCGTGCCAGATCCGTTCGGGCCGGACGGTGCGCGGGTGTATCGCAGTGGCGACCGGGTGCGCCGCAATCGCCAGCAGGCAGTGGAATTCATCGGTCGCGCCGACGATCAGGTCAAGGTGCGCGGCTATCGGGTGGAGCCGGCGGAAGTCGCCCGGGTGCTGCTCGGTCTGGACGGTGTCAGCGAAGCAGCGGTGCTTGCACTGGCGATGGATGACGACCCGGCACGCCTGCAACTGGTGGCCTGGTGTGTGCCAACGGCGGGCGCAGCGTTGACGCCCGAAAACCTGCGCGAACAACTGCAAGCCTGTCTGCCGGATTACATGGTGCCGGCGCAGATTGTCGTGCTGGAGCAATTGCCGCTGACGGCCAACGGCAAACTGGACAAGCGCGCCTTGCCGGTGCCGGGTGTGGTGACGCAGCGTTATGTTGCGCCGGTGGGCGAGGTGGAGGAAAAACTCGCGGCGATCTGGGCCGATGTGCTCAAGCTTGAGCGTGTGGGCAGCACCGACAACTTCTTCGAATTGGGCGGGGACTCGATCCTCAGCCTGCAAATCATTGCCCGGGCCAAGCGTCAGGGCATCAAGCTGAGCCCCAAGCAACTGTTCGAGAAACAGACCGTCGGCCAATTGGCGGCAGTGGCCAAACTGATCGAAGCCAAACCTGTCGCGTCAGCGCCGAAGAAAGTCGGCGGGCAACTGGCCTTGTTGCCGATTCAGGCACGCTTCTTTGAAACCCCGATTGCCCGGCGCCACCACTGGAACCAGTCGCTGATGCTGCAACCGCAGGTGCCGCTCGATGCCGGACATTTGCAAGCCGCCTTGGCGGCCGTGGTCGAGCAGCATGATGCGCTGACCTTGAATTTCCAGGCGTCGGGCGATGGGTGGCAGGCCACTTTCCAGACGCAACGCGACCCCGAACGGCTATGGGTGCGCGAGCTGGACAACCTGGAGCAACTGACCGAGCTGGCGGATCTGGCGCAGCGCAGCCTGGACCTGCAACAAGGGCGATTGCTGCGTGCGGTGCTGGCGAATCTGCCGGGCGGTGAGCAACGCCTGTTGCTGGTGATCCATCACCTGGTGGTCGATGGCGTGTCCTGGCGCATCCTGCTGGAGGATCTGCAAACCGCTTACACCGCGCTGGCCGCCGGCCAACCGCTGGTGTGGCCGGGCAAGAGCAGCTCGCTGCAGAGCTGGGCCGAGCATCTGCATCGTTACGGGCAGAGTGAAGCGCTGAACGCGGAGCGCGCGTACTGGCTGAAAACCCTGAGCGACGGCGACGCCGAGTTGCCACGGGACTTTGCCCAGGACGTGCAGACTCAGGATCAGGCGCAGCGCGTCAGTTCGCGCCTGAGCCAGGCATTGACCCACAAGTTGCTCAAGGTGGCACCGGCCGCCTATCGCACGCAGATCAACGATCTGTTGCTCACTGCGCTGGCGCGGGTGTTGTGCGACTGGAGCCGGCAGCCGTCGGTGCTGATCCAGCTGGAAGGGCATGGTCGCGAAGACCTGTTCGACGATCTCGATCTGAGCCGTACCGTGGGCTGGTTCAGCAGCCTGTTCCCGGTACGCCTGACGCCGCAGGCGACGCCCGGTGAATCCTTGTGCGCGATCAAGGAGCAACTGCGCGCCGTGCCGGGCAAAGGCATCGGCTACGGTGTGCTGCGCTATCTGAGTGACGCGGCCGAGTTGCGTTCGCTGGCGCCGCCACGGGTGACGTTCAACTACCTGGGGCAGTTCGACGGCGATTTCAGCGCCGCCGAGGGTGCGCTGTTCGTGCCGTCCGGTGACAGCACCGGGGCCAATCAGGACGCCTCGGCGCCGTTGGGCAACTGGCTGAGCATTGACGGTCAGGTGTATGGCGGCGAGCTGGAACTGACCTGGACGTTCGGTGCGCAGATGTACCGCGTCGAAACGATGCAGGCGCTGGCCGACGCTTACCGGATCGAGCTGGAGCGCTTGATCGAGCACTGCTGTGACAGCAGCCACGCTGGCGTCACGCCGTCGGATTTCAGTCTGGCGACCCTGACTCAGGCGCAACTTTCGGCACTGCCGATCCCGGCACGGGAAATCAGCGACCTGTATCCGTTGTCGCCGATGCAGCAAGGCATTCTGTTCCACAGCCTCAACGATCCCGACAGCCCGGCGTACACCAACCAGTTGCGGGTCGACGTGCAGCATCTGCAGGTCGAACGTTTCCGTCAGGCCTGGCAGCAGACCCTCGACGCCCACGACATTCTGCGCACGGCGTTTGTCTGGCCGAGCGATGCCGCTGCGGCGGTGCAAGTGGTTCGCCAGAACGTGCAGATGCCATGGAGCATGCAGGACTGGCGTGGCCGCAACGACCTCGACAGCGCTCTGGAGCAACTGGCCGGCGACGATCTGGCCAACGGTTTCGAGCTGAGCGGTGCGCCGCTGTTGCGGGTTGCCCTGGTGCGTACGGACGAGTCGACGCATCACCTGATCTACTCCTGTCATCACATCCTGATGGACGGCTGGAGTACTTCGCAGTTGTTCGGCGAGGTGTTGCAGCGTTACGCGGGCATGAGCCCGGCCAGCGCTCAGGGGCGTTACCGTGATTACATCGAATGGCTGGGCCAGCGTGATCAGCCGGCCAGTCAGGCGTTCTGGAAGCAGGCGCTGGCCGAGCTTGAAGAGCCGACGCGACTGGCCAGTGCCGTACCTGCGCCGCTGGCCGGTGCCGGCGGTTATGCCGATCACCAGCATGTGTTCAGCGAGCAGCTGACGGCAGATCTGAACCGCTTTGCCCGGGAACAGAAAGTCACCTTCAACACCCTGGTGCAAGCGGCGTGGCTGGTGCTGTTGCAGCGTTATACCGGTCAGGATCACGTGGCCTTCGGTGCCACGGTCGCCGGTCGCCCGACCGATTTGCCCGGCGTCGAACAGCAGATCGGCCTGTTCATCAATACCTTGCCGGTGGTGGCCGCGCCGTCCGCCGACCTGTCGGTGGAGCAGTGGTTGCAGCACGTGCAGGGCCTCAACCTGGCGCTGCGTGAACACGAACACACGCCGCTGTATGACATTCAGCGCTGGGCCGGACTCGGCGCCGGGGCGTTGTTCGACAGCATTCTGGTGTTCGAGAACTATCCGATGGCCGAAGCCCTGCAACAGGGCCCGGACACCGGTCTGGTGTTCTCGGCGATCCGCCGACAGGAGCAGACCAACTACCCGTTGACACTGGTGGCGGTCACCGGTCGTGAGTTGAGCCTGGGTGTCAGTTACGATCAGGCCTGTTTCTCGGCCTCGACCATTGTCGATCTGAGCCGACAGCTCGAACGTCTGCTGCACCAGTTCCTCGACAACGCCACCCAGGCACTGGGCGCGCTGCAATTGCTCGATGACTCGCAGCGCGGGCAAGCGATTGAATGGGGCAAGGCCGATGTTACGGCGCTGGCGCCGCGCACGGTGCTGGAATTCATCGAAGAACGCGTCGCGCAACGACCTGACGCACCGGCGGTGGTGTATGCCGAACAGCAGATCGACTATCGCGCGCTCGACCAGCGGGCCAATCGTCTGGCGCACAAGCTGCAAACGCTGGGCGTGGGGGCAGAAGTGCGGGTCGGCGTGTGCATGCGCCGCACCCCGGACATGCTGGTGGCGCTGCTGGCGATTCTCAAGGCCGGTGGCGCCTATGTGCCGCTGGACCCGGACTACCCGCAGGAACGTTTGCTGCACATGCTCGACGACAGCCGCGCCGCGGTGCTGCTGACCGAGCCGGCGGCGCAGGCGATGCTGCCCGAGACATTGAGTGCCCGGGTGGTGCTGGTGGAGGCGGGCGAGCAGTGGCTGGCCGGTTATCCCTCCACCGCGCCGGTGGCCGGTATCACCGGGCAGAACCTGGCCTATGTCATCTACACCTCGGGTTCCACCGGCAAGCCGAAAGGCGTCGCCATCAGCCACGCCAACCTCTCGGCGTTGATCCAGTGGTCGCAAGGGGTCTACCGCGAGGAACAATTGCGCGGCGTGCTGGCCTCGACGTCGATCTGCTTCGACCTGTCGGTGTGGGAGATATTTGTCACCCTGGCCAGCGGCGGCTGCATGGTGCTGGCGGACAACGCGCTGGCCCTGGCGGACTTGCCGGCCAGCGAACGGGTCACGCTGATCAACACGGTGCCGTCGGCGATTGCCGCGCTGCAACGGGCGGGGCAGATTCCGGCGTCGGTCACGACCATCAACCTGGCCGGTGAACCGCTCAAGCAGAGCCTGGTGGACACCCTGTATGCGACCACGGCGGTCCGGCAGGTCTATGACCTGTACGGGCCGTCGGAAGACACCACCTATTCGACGTTCACCCTGCGCACCGCGCACGGTCAGGCCAATATCGGCCGGCCGCTGGCCAACACCGTGGCGTACCTGCTCGACACTCAACTGAACGTATTGCCGGCCGGCGTAGCCGCCGAGCTGTACCTGGGCGGTGCCGGCGTGACCCGGGGCTATCTGATGCGGCCGGGCCTGACCGCCGAGCGCTTCGTGCCTAACCCGTATGCCAGTAACGGCGAGCGGCTTTACCGCACGGGGGATCTGGTGCGCGAGGGCGCGGATGACAACATCGAGTATCTCGGGCGTGCCGACCATCAGGTGAAGATCCGTGGCTTCCGTATCGAACTCAGCGAGGTCGAAGCGCGCTTGCTTGAGCAGGATGAAGTTCGCGAAGCGGTGGTGCTGGCCCAGGACGGCGCGGCGGGCAAGCTCCTGCACGGTTATGTCGTGGCGGCGCAAGCGGTGAGCGATCCGGCGGCGTTGATCGAACGTCTGCGCGGGGCATTGGCCAGTCGTTTGCCGGCGCACATGGTGCCCGGGCATCTGCATGTGATAGAGGCGGTGCCGTTGACCCCGAACGGCAAGCTCGACCGCAAGGCGCTGATGGCCCTGGGCGCGAGCCCGGCGCAGCAGCAGTACGAAGCGCCGCAGACGGACCTGCAACGGGAAGTGGCGACGGTCTGGCAAGAGGTGCTGGAAGTCGAGCGCGTGGGCCTGGCGGACAACTTCTTCCAGCTCGGCGGCCATTCGTTGCTGGCGACGCTGGTGGTGACCCGGATCAAGGAGCGTCTGGGCGACAAGGTGCCGCTCAAGGAGCTGTTCGAAGCCGATACGCTGAAAGCGTTCTGCAACCGGATCGAGGCGCTGCGCGTCGAAATGTCGCCGGTTCAGGATGAATTGGCTAAATCCCTGGAGGCCCTCAAACGTCTATCCCTCGATGATCTGGAAAAACTGATTTCTTGAGAGGGAAAAACGCGTGCAAGAGTTAATCGAGTCGGTAGGACAACTTTCGGCTAAGCAAAGAAAGGCTCTGGCGGTTCTGCTCAAGCAGAAAGGCGTCAACCTCTTTGACATTGCCCCGGTTTTCAAGCGCACGGCCGAAGAGCCGCTGCTGCTGTCCTACGCCCAGCAGCGCCAGTGGTTTCTCTGGCAATGGGCGCCGCACAGCGCGGCCTACAACATTCCCACGGCCCTGCGCTTGCAGGGGCCGCTGGATGTGTCCGCGCTGGAGCGCAGCCTTCAGGCGCTGATCGAACGACACGAAACCTTGCGCACGGTGTTCTCCCAGGAATCCGAGCAACCGCTGCAAACGATCCTGCCGGCAGGGTCGTTTGCACTGGAGACTTACCCGCTGAGCCCTGAGCTGGCGAGCGACCCGGATGCCTCGATCCAGGCGTTCGTCCAGACCCAGAGCCAGAAGACTTTCGATCTGCAGCAAGGCCCGCTGTTGCGCGCGGCCCTGCTGCAGGTCAACCCGAACGACCATGTGCTGGTCCTGACCTTGCACCACATCGTCTCCGACGGCTGGTCGCTGCAAGTGATGATCGAAGAACTGGTGCAGTTGTATGCCGGTTTCAGCCTCGGTCACGACGCCGGCCTGCCGGCGCTGCCGATTCAATATGCCGACTACGCCTTGTGGCAGCGCCAGTGGATGGAGGCCGGTGAGCAGGCGCGGCAGCTGGCCTATTGGCAGGAAAAACTCGGTGGCGAACAGCCGGTGCTGGAACTGCCGCTCGACCGCGCCCGCAGTGTCGATCAGAGCTTTGCCGGGGCCAGCCACAACCTGATTCTCGATGCGCAATTGACCCAAGGCCTGAAAGCCTTCGCGCGGCAGGAAAACGTCACCCTGTTCGTCTTGCTGCTGGCGTCGTTCCAGGCGCTTTTGCACCGTTACAGCGGCCAGGCGGACATCCGTGTCGGCGTGCCGGTGGCCAACCGTGGCCGGGTGGAAATCGAGCGCCTGATCGGCTTCTTCGTCAACACCCAGGTGCTCAAGGCCGACATTGACAGCCAGACCCCGTTCATCGAGTTGCTGCGTCAGGTCAAACAGACCGCGCAGGAAGCCCAGGCCCATCAGGACCTGCCGTTCGAACAGCTGGTGGAAGCGCTGGAGCCGGGCCGCAGCCTGAGCCACAGTCCGTTGTTCCAGGTCATGTTCAACCATCAGGCGGAACGTCGCAGCAGTGTGGAGACGCGTCTCAACGGCCTGAGCATCGAGCCGCTGGAATGGCAGAGCCAGACCGCCCAGTTCGACCTGACCCTCAATACCACCGAACAGGCCCACGGCATCGAAGCGGTGCTCAAGTACGCCACCGACCTGTTCGACGCCACCACCATCGAGCGCCTGGCCCAGCACTGGAACGCGCTGTTGCAGGCCATCGTCGAAGATCCGTCGCGTTGCATCGGCCAGTTGCCGATGCTCGATGACGCGCGTCAGCAGCAGTTGTTGACCCAATGGAACCCGACCCGGGTCGAGCATCCGGTCGAGCAGTGCATCCATCAGGTGATCGAGGTCCAGGCGGAGCGGCATCCCGAGGCGGTCGCCGTGACCTGTGCCGGGCAACAACTGACCTACGCCGAACTCAACCGCCGGGCCAACCAGTGGGCACACCGCTTGATTGCAAGCGGTGTCG
Organism: Pseudomonas sp. MWU12-2029; assembly: GCF_023242425.1. NCBI lineage: Bacteria > Pseudomonadati > Pseudomonadota > Gammaproteobacteria > Pseudomonadales > Pseudomonadaceae > Pseudomonas > Pseudomonas sp. MWU12-2029. The sequence goes on from NZ_JALJDY010000003.1 coordinate 33,492, forward strand.
GTCCGGATGTGCGGGTCGGTGTCGCGGTCGAGCGTTCGCTGGACATGATCGTTGCCATCGTCGCCGTGCTGAAGGCTGGCGGTGCCTACGTGCCGCTGGACCCGAGCTACCCGCAAGACCGCCTGAGCTACATGATCGAAGACAGTGGCATCGCGCTGCTGCTGACCCAGGGGCACTTGCAGGCACAACTGCCGATTCCACCGGGACTTGCCTGCCTGGACCTGAGCCAGCCGCCGGAGCAGGGCCACAGCGAAAACCCGGTCTGCCGAACCACGCCGGACAACCTGGCGTATGTGATCTACACCTCCGGTTCGACCGGCAAACCCAAAGGCGCATTGCTGCCGCACAGCAACGTCATCCGCCTGTTCAGCGCCACCGACCACTGGTTCGGTTTCGGTCCGGACGACAGCTGGACGCTGTTCCATTCCTACGCGTTCGACTTCTCGGTGTGGGAGATTTTCGGTGCGCTGCTGTACGGCGGCAAACTGGTGGTCGTGCCGCACGACATCACCCGCTCGCCGGAAGAGTTCTACACACTGCTGTGCGATGAAAACGTCACGGTCTTGAACCAGACGCCGTCGGCGTTCAAGCCGTTGATGCAACTGGCCAGCGAATCCTCGCGGGACAACGCGTTGCGTTATGTGGTGTTCGGCGGCGAAGCCCTGGAAGTGCAGAACCTGCGCCCGTGGTTCGAGCGTTTCGGCGACCGCGCACCGACGCTGGTGAACATGTACGGCATCACCGAAACCACGGTGCACGTGACTTACCGTCCGCTGTCCATGGCCGATCTTGAGCAAAGCCACAGCAGCCCGATCGGCGAGCCGATTGTCGACCTGTCGTGGTACTTGCTCGACAACGCGCTGAACCTGGTACCGCAAGGCTGCATCGGTGAGTTGTACATTGCCGGTGCCGGCCTGGCCCGGGGTTACCTGAATCAGCCGGGCATGAGCGCCACGCGTTTTGTTCCGGACCCGTTCAACCCGAAGGCCGGCGAGCGTCTGTATCGCACCGGCGACCTGGCGCGCCTGCGTGGCGACGGGGTGATCGAGTACATCGGTCGTATCGACCACCAGGTGAAAATCCGTGGATTCCGCATCGAGCTGGGGGAAATCGAAACCCAACTGCTCAAGCACCCTGCCGTGCGCGAAGCGGTGGTGCTCGCGGTGGAAGGTCCGAGCGGGCAGCAACTGGCGACCTGGATCGTAGCGAACGAGACGCTGGACGCCGATGCCGAGGCGACGTTGCGCGAGTCGATCAAGGCCCGGTTGCGCGATGACTTGCCCGATTACATGGTGCCGGTGAGCTGGGCATTCCTTGAACGCCTGCCGCTGACCGCCAACGGCAAGCTGGATCGCAAACAATTGCCGCAGCCGCAGGTCGTTCAGTCCCAGGAAGCCTACGCCGCACCGCGCAATGAGCTGGAGCAGCAACTGGCCGCGATCTGGCAGGACGTGCTGAAGGTCGAGCGTGTCGGTCTCAACGACAACTTCTTCGAACTGGGCGGCGATTCGATCATTTCGATTCAGGTGGTCAGCCGCGCCCGTCAGGCGGGCATTCGTTTCACGCCCAAGGACATCTTCCAGCATCAGACCGTGCAGCGTCTGGCCACGGTCGCGCAGCAGAGCGACGGCGTGCTCGCGACCCAGGGCGATGTACTGGGCGAAGCGGTGCTGACGCCGATCCAGCAATATTTTTTCCACAGCGATATTCCGGCGCGTCATCACTGGAACCAGTCGATCCTGCTGACCCCGGCCTCGCCGCTGGCGGCTGCACCGCTGGAGCAGGCGTTGCAGCATTTGCAACGGCACCATGACGCGTTGCGTCTGCGTTATCGCGACACCGGGGACGGCTGGCAACAGACTCACGCTGCAGCCGAACCGAGCGCGGAACTGCTGCGCACGGTCACCTTGCAGGACAGCGAGGCGTTGCCTGCGCTGTGCCAGGAATTGCAACGCAGCCTCGATCTGCACGACGGTCCGCTGATCCGTGCGGCGCTGGTGGATTTGCCGGACGCCAGTCAGCGTCTGTTGCTGGTGATCCATCACCTGGTGGTCGACGGGGTGTCCTGGCGGATCGTGCTGGAAGACCTGCAAACCGTTTATCAACAACTGATATCGGGCCAGGCCGTGCGCCTGCCAGCCAAGACCACGGCGTACAAGGACTGGGCCGAGCGCCTGCAAAAGCATGCGCACAGCGCCGGGCTGGAAGCCGAGCTGGATTACTGGCGCGGGCAACTGGAAGGGGCCGCTATCGAGCTGCCGCTGGACAACCCGCAAGGTCAGTCGAGCAACCGTTTCGAGCGCAGCGTCGATACCCGTCTGGATGCCGAGCGCACCCGGCAGTTGCTGCAACAGGCGCCGGCGGTCTATCGCACCCAGGTCAACGATCTGTTGCTGACTGCGCTGGCCAAGGTGCTGTGCGAGTGGACCTGCGCCGACAGTGCCCTGGTGCAACTCGAAGGCCACGGCCGTGAGGGCCTGTTCGATGACGTCGACCTGAGTCGCACGGTGGGCTGGTTCACCAGCATGTTCCCGGTGCGCCTGACCCCGGGCGCCGGTTTCGAAGCCTCGATCAAAGGCATCAAGGAACAACTGCGCGCGATCCCCGACAAGGGCATCGGTTATGGTCTGTTGCGTTATCTGGGCAGTGACGAAGCACAAGTCGCACTGGGTGGCGCAGCGCAGCCGAAAGTCACGTTCAACTACCTCGGCCAGTTCGACAACAACTTCGATGAGGGCGCGCTGTGGGTGCCGGCCACCGAGGACAAGGGCGCGGGGCAGGACGAGCACGCGCCGATGGCCAACACCCTGAGCATCGACGGCCGGGTTTACCAGGGGCAACTGAGCCTGACCTGGACTTACAGCGGCGACGTGTTCGAAGACTCGACGATTCATGCCCTGGCACGGGCTTACGAAGAGGCGCTGGCCGAGCTGATCGAGCATTGCCTGAGCCCATCGAGCGGCGGCCTTACGCCGTCCGACGTGCCGCTGGCCGGGTTGTCCCAGACGCATCTGGACAGCCTGCCGATCACTGCCCAGCGGATCGAAGACATCTATCCGCTGGCGCCGATGCAGCAGGGGATTCTGTTCCACAGTCTCTACGACGCCGATGCCAGCGCTTATGTCTATCAGATGCTGCTGGACATCGAAGGGCTCGACGTGGCGCGTTTCCAGCAAGCCTGGCAGCGGGTCGTCGACCGTCATGAAGTGCTGCGTGCCGGTTTCATCTGGGGCCGCGACGGCCTCGATACGCCGCTGCAAGTCATCCATCGCCAGTTGACCCTGGAAATGCCGGAAGTGGACCTGCGCCACGAGCCGGATCTGGCCGTGGCCATGGAGGCCCGTGCACGGGCCGACCTGGAGCGCGGTTTCGATTTGCAGAACCCGCCGCTGCTGCGCCTGTGCCTGTTGCGCACGGCGGATGATCGCCATCGTCTGATCTTCACCTGCCACCACATCCTGATGGATGGCTGGAGCAACTCGCGGATGTTCGGTGAAGTGCTGCAGGATTACGCCGGCCATCCGGTGCCGGGCGCGCAGGGGCGTTATCGCGACTTCCTGGCCTGGCTGCAAGGCCAGGACAAAACCGCCGCGCAGGATTTCTGGCGCGGGCAACTGGCCGAACTGGACGAGCCGACGCGACTGGCTTCGGCGTGTCCGGGCAAGGTTCAGCCGGGCGCGGGCAAGGGTGTGCATCGCCTGACCTTCGACGCCGCGTTTACCCGTCGCCTGAACAGTTTCTCCCGGCAGCAGCAAGTCACCCTCAACAGCCTGGTGCAGGCGGCGTGGCTGCTGATTCTGCAGCGCTACACCGGTCAGGCCACGGTCGCTTTCGGTGCCACGGTGTCCGGGCGTCCGGTGGACTTGCCGGGCATCGAGCAGCAACTGGGGCTGTTCATCAACACCTTGCCGGTGATCGCCAGCCCGCAGCCGGGCGTCAGCGTGCGCGACTGGGTGCGAAGCGTGCAGGATAAGAACCTGCTGCTGCGCGACTTCGAACAGACACCGCTGCAGGACATTCAGCGTCTGGCCGAACTCAATGGCGAAGCGTTGTTCGACACCCTGCTGGTATTCGAAAACTATCCGGTCTCGGAAACCCTGGAAGCCAACCCGGGCGGCCTGCGCTTCGGTGGTCTGGAGCACCGCGAGCAGACCAACTACGGCCTGACCCTGATCGCCGGTGCCGGCGAGGTCCTGAGTCTGGACTTCAACTACCTGACCGAGCAGTTTTCCGAGCGCGGCGTGGTCGGACTGGCCACGCACCTGGAAACTGTTCTGCAGCAGTTCCTCGACGCACCGCAACGGTTGCTGGGTGAAGTCGCAATGCTGTCGAGTGCGGAGCACACCACGCTGGCGCAGTGGAACGACAACCACGCCGCGTATCCGTCGCAACGTCTGATTCATCAAAGCTTCGAGGCGCAGGTCGAGGCCCGTCCGCAGGCCGTGGCCCTGAGCCATGGCGGTGTGGCCCTGAGTTATGCCGAACTCAATCGCCGGGCCAACCAGTTGGCCCGTCATCTGTCGACGCTGGGCGTCGGCGCCGAGGTTCGGGTGGGCGTGGCGATGCCGCGCTCGGCGGAGCTGGTGATTGCCTTGATGGCGGTGTTCAAGGCCGGTGGCACCTACGTGCCGCTGGATCCGGACTACCCGGCCGATCGCGTGGCGTACATGCTGGAAGACAGTCAGGCGAAGGTCCTGCTGACGCAACAATCGCTGCTGGCGCAACTGCCGCAGATCGACGCGCAGGTGGTGTTGGTGGAGGCGGGCGGCGAGGCCTTTGCCGATATCGCGAGCGACAACCTTGAGGTGCGGGCCGATTCGGCCAGTCTGGCCTACGTCATCTACACCTCCGGCTCCACCGGCAAACCCAAAGGCGTGGCGATTGCCCACCGTAACGTCCAGGCGCTGATCCACTGGTCCGCCGACGTCTACAGCGAGGCTGACCTGCAAGGCGTGCTGGCCTCGACGTCGGTGTGCTTCGACCTGTCGGTGTGGGAGATTTTTGTCACCCTCGCGCGCGGCGGTTCGATCGTCATGGCGCGCAATGCCCTGGAACTGCCGGACCTGCCGGAGCGCGATCAGGTGCGCCTGATCAATACCGTGCCGTCGGCCATCGCGGCCTTGCACCGCGCCGGACATATTCCAGATGGCGTGCGCATCATCAATCTGGCCGGCGAGCCGCTCAAGCAAAGTGTGGTCGACAGCCTGTACCGCGAGACGTCGGTCGAGCACGTCTACGACCTGTACGGGCCGTCGGAAGACACCACGTATTCGACCTGGACCCGCCGCGAAGCCGGCGGCCAGGCGAACATCGGCCGCCCGCTGGTCAACACCGCGGCGTACCTGCTGGACGGGCAACTGCAAGCGGCGCCGATCGGGGTAGCGGCCGAGCTGTACCTGGCCGGCGACGGCATCACCCGTGGTTACCTGTTCCGTCCGGGCCTGACCGCCGAGCGTTTCGTGCCGAACCCGGCCTCGACCAACGGCGAGCGGATGTACCGCACCGGCGACCTGACGCGCCTGGGCGATGACGGCCGGATCGAATACGTGGGGCGCATCGACCATCAGGTCAAGGTGCGCGGTTTCCGCATCGAACTGGGTGAAATCGAAGCGCGCCTGCTGGCCCATGACAGCGTGCGCGAAGGCGTGGTGCTGGCGGTGGACGGCCTCAGCGGCCAACAACTGGTGGCGTATGTGGTGCCGACCCATTCCGGCCTCAGCCTTCAGGAACAGGATGAGCTGAGCGAATCGCTGCAGTCCGCCCTCAAGGCGCACCTGCCCGATTACATGGTGCCTGCGCAGTGGCTGTACCTCGACGCGCTGCCGCTGACCCCCAACGGCAAACTGGACCGCAAGGCCCTGCCGGCACCGGACGTCAATCAGTCGGCCCGGGACTATGTCGCCCCGTCCACGGCACTCGAGCAGCAACTGGTCGTGGTCTGGCAAGACATCCTGAAGATTGACCGGGTCGGTGTGACCGATAACTTCTTCAGCCTGGGCGGCGATTCGATCATCTCCATCCAGCTGGTCAGCCGTGCGCGCCAGCAGGGCATCCGCTTTACCCCCAAGGATCTGTTCCAGCAGCAGACCGTGCAGAAACTGGCGATGGTGGCGTCGCTGGAGTCCGCGCAGCAGGCCGACGGTACGCCAGACAACTACCCGCTGGCGCGACTGGAGCAGGCGCAGCTCGATGCGTTGCCGGTGCCGGCGGATCTGATCGAGGACGTTTATCCGCTGTCGCCGATGCAGGAGGGCATGCTGTTCCACACGCTCTCGGACAATGGCAGCAGCCTCTACGTCAACCAGGTCAGCCTGCCGATCCAGGGCCTGGATGTGGAGCGCTTCCGGGGCGCCTGGGAGTTTGTGATCGATCGCCAGGCGATCCTGCGGACCAGTTTCCACTGGCAGGACGGGCTGGCCAAGCCGTTGCAAGTGGTCCATCGCCAGGCCCCGCTGCAAATGCAGGTGCTCGACTGGCGCGACCGTGAGGTCAGCGATGAGTTGATCGCCGGGTTCGCCAGCGATGATCGTGCCCTCGGCTTCGACCTGTCCCAGGCACGCCTGCAGCGAGTGACGCTGTTGCGCCTGAGCGATGACCGCTATCAGATGATCTGGACCAGCCACCACATCCTGATGGACGGCTGGAGCAGCTCGCGGCTGTTCGGCGAAGTCTTGCAGTACTACTCCAAGGGCAAGGTCAGCGGTGAGAACGGTCGTTACCGTGACTTCATCGCCTGGTTGCAGGCACAGGACCAGGACGCGCAGGAGCTGTTCTGGAAAGCGCGTCTGGCGGCGGTCAACGAGCCGACGGCGTTGAGCCAGGCGATTCATCCGCGGCATTCGGCCGATGTCTCCGGCCACGACGCGATCTACTCGAACTGGGATCAGGCGCAAACCGCGCGTCTGCTGCAGTTCTGCCGCGACCTGCGCATCACCCCCAACACCTTGATTCAGGGTGCCTGGCTGCTGCTGTTGCAGCGCTACACCGGGCAGCGCACGGTCACGTTCGGTGCCACGGTTTCGGGACGTCCCGAAGGGCTGGCGAATGTCGGCAATATGCTGGGTCTGTTCATCAACACCTTGCCGATCATCCAGACGCCGCAGGCCGATCAGCGACTGGCGGACTGGCTGGGCGAGGTGCAGGCCTACAACCTGGACATCCGTGACTATTCCCAGGCGCCGCTGGCCGATGTGCAGCGCTGGTCCAACCTCGGTGGCCAGGCGCTGTTCGACAGCATCATCGTGTTCGAGAACTTCCCGATCGATGATCGCCTGCAAGAAGAAAACGACACCGACCTGACCTTCGGCAAATCCATCGGCCACGGCGTGACCAACGTACCGATGGACCTGGCGGTGATGCTCGGGGACGAGCTGTCGATCGAGTACCTGTACCTGCGCAGCCACTTCAGCGCCGAGGCCGTGGAAGGCATTCGCCTGACGCTGGAAAACACCCTCGAAGCGATGATGCGTGCGCCTTACGAGCGACTGGGCAATCTGCAGCGCCTGTCGAACGAGCAGTGGCAGGCGATCCAGGCCTGGAGTGCCGAACCGGTCTCCAGCCACGAGCCGGTGCTGCTGCCGCAGCTGATCAGCCGGCATGCGCAGCAGCAGCCAGAGGCTATCGCCCTGCAGTGCGCCGGGTTGAGCCTGAGCTATGGCGAACTCGAACAGCGGGCCAATCGTCTGGCCCACTGCCTGACCGAACACGGGGCCGGTCCGGAAGTGGTGATCGGCGTGGCGCTGCCGCGCTCGCTGGAAATGGTCGTCAGCTTCCTCGCCGTGCTCAAGAGCGGTGCGGCGTACGTGCCGCTGGACATCGATTATCCGCCTGAGCGACTGGCGTACATGATCGAGGATTCGGGCATGGCCCTGTTGCTGACCCAGAGCAGCCTGCGCGCCACGTTGCCGGCGCCCGAGGGACTGCTGCGCCTGGAGATCGATCATCTCGACGAGACCCGTTACCCCGATCACGCACCGGTCTGCCGCGTTCAGGAGCAGGGGCTGGCGTATCTGGTCTACACCTCCGGTTCCACCGGTCGGCCAAAAGGCGTTGCAGTCACGCAAGGGCCGTTGAGCATGCACTGCCAGGCCATCGCCGAACTGTATGAAATGGACGCCAGCAGCTGCGAGCTGCACTTCATGTCATTCGCCTTCGACGGTGCCCATGAGCGCTGGTTGAGCACGCTCTACAGCGGTGGCCGTCTGGTGATTCGCGACGGTTGCCTGTGGACGCCGGAGCAGACCTACGCCGCCCTGCACGAGTATGGCGTCACCATCGCCTGCTTCCCGCCGGCCTATCTCAAGCAGTTGGCGGAGTACGCGGCGGCCAGCGGCATCGCGCCGCCAGCGGTGCGCATCTACTGCTTCGGCGGCGATGCCGTGCCGGACCAGACCTTCGAACAGGTGAAAGCGGCCCTGCGTCCCGAGTATTTCACCAACGGTTATGGCCCGACGGAAACCGTGGTCACGCCGATGCTCTGGAAGGTGCCGGTCAGCCAGCATTGTGAAGCGGCCTATGCACCGATCGGGCGTGCCGTCGGGGCACGTTCGCTGTACGTGCTGGACGAAGATCTGAACCCGCTGCCGCCAGGTTTTGCCGGTGAGCTGTACATCGGCGGTTACGGGGTTGCCCGTGGTTACCACGGCCGTGCGGATCTGACCGGCGAGCGCTTCGTGCCCAATCCGTTCGCGGCCGGCGAGCGCCTGTATCGCAGCGGCGACCTGGTGCGTTTGCGTCAGGACGGCGTGGTCGATTACGTCGGGCGCATCGACCATCAGGTCAAGGTGCGCGGTTTCCGCATCGAGCTGGGTGAAGTCGAGGCCAGCCTGCGCCGACTGGAGGGTGTGACCGATGCGCTGGTGATCGCCCGGGACAATGCGTCCGGCAAGCAACTGATCGGTTATGTCGTGACGCCAACGGGTGAAGACGTAGGCGATGAGCTGAAGGCCGGGCTGCGCGCCTCGCTGCCGGAGTACATGGTGCCGGCGCAGATTGTCTGCCTGAGTGCTTTCCCGGTCACGCCCAACGGCAAGCTCGACCGCAAGGCGCTGCCGGAGCCGGACTTCAAGAGCGAGGAATATGTCGCCCCGCGCAACGAGCAGGAAACACTGCTGGCCGAGATCTGGGCCCAGGTGCTGCAAGTCGAGCAGGTGGGCATCACGGATAACTTCTTCGAACTGGGCGGCGACTCGATCCTCAGCCTGCAGGTCATTTCCCGGGTCAGGAACCACCCGACCTTGCAGATGGAACTGAAGCTGCGCGATCTGATGCGCTATCAGACCATCGCCGGCATCGTCGAACAGAACGTGACGAAGGAGGGCGCCGGACAGCCGATGGTGGACGTCACGCAAATGGCGGGCGAGGGGTTGTTCAATCTGTTGCCGATCCAGGAGTGGTTCTTCGCCGAGGGCATGTCCGAAGCCCATCACTACAACCAGTCACTGCTGTTGAGTGCGCGCCAGCCACTGGATCTGGATGCGCTCGAACAGGCTCTGGGCTGGATCGAGCAACACCACGACTCGCTGCGCCTGCGCTTCACTCAGGAGGGCGGTCGCTGGCTGCAACGTTACTGCACCGCCAGCGAACAGGGCGATGCGGTGCTCTGGCGCCGTGAAGCCGAGAACAGCGAACAGGTCGAAGCGCTGGCCAACCTCGCCCAGCGCAGTCTGAAGCTGGACGACGGGCCGGTCTGGCGGGTGATGCATGTCGCCCTGCCTGACGGTCAGGCGCGACTGCTGGTGGTGATTCATCACCTGGTGGTCGACACCGTGTCCTGGCGGATCCTGCTCGATGACCTGAAAACCGCTTATGAAGCGTGTGTGCAGGGTCTGGCGCCGCAACTGCCGATTCGTACCAGCAGCTACCGTTCGTTTGCCGAGGCCTTGCAGGCCCGGGCCCCGGCGATTGCGGAGCAGGAACTGGCGTACTGGCTGGAGCAACTGGATCAGCCGGGCGTCGACCTGCCGTGCGACAACTACCGTGGCAAGAACCAGGTGCGCCAGCAGGCGCAGGCGCGGCTCAAGTTGTCCCGCGAGCACACCGAACAATTGCTCAAGCAGGCGCCGGCGGTCTATCGCACGCAAATCAACGACCTGCTGCTGTCGGCACTCGGCCGGGCGCTGTGCCGCTGGAGCGGCCAGCCATCGGCGCTGATTCTGCTGGAAGGGCACGGCCGCGAGGATCTGTTCGAGTCCATCGACCTGAGCCGCAGCCTTGGCTGGTTCACCAGCATGTTCCCGGTACGGTTGCGTCCGGACAGCGACGATATCGGACGTTCGATCATCGACGTACAGGCGCAACTGGCGGCGGTGCCGCAGAAGGGCATCGGGTATGGCGTGCTGCGTCATCTGGCGGGCGCCGAGGTGTCCCGGCAACTGGCGGATCTGCCGCAGGCGCGGGTGACGTTCAACTACCTGGGGCAGTTCGACCAGAGCTTCGACGAGCAGGCCCTGCTGGTGCCGGCGCTGGAAGAAACCGGTGACAACTACAGCCTGACGGCGAACCTGGGCAACTGGCTGGAAATTGTCGGCCAGGTGTATGACGGCCAGTTGGCGTTGCGCTGCATCTACAGCAGCCAGCGTTACCGGGCCGGCACCATGGACGCCTTGATGCAGGATTACCAGCGTGAACTTGAAGCGCTGATCGAGCATTGCATGGCGCGTGTGGGCTGACCCTCGCACGCTGGATCATTTTTGGGGGGCGTTGCCGAGGCGCGCCCCTTTTTTGCTGATACAAGGATCTTCGCGATGTCGTTACACCCTGATCTGGAAGCCTTTCTCGACCTGGCTCAAGACAGCCAGGAGGCCGGTCTGCCGGCGCTGCACCAAATGACCCCGGCCCAGGCCCGGGATACCTTCGAACAGACCACCGCGCAGTTGCGCTGGACGGCGCCCGAGGACCTGGACGTGCAAGCCATCAGCGCGACCGCTCGGGACGGTGCGCCTTTGGCGCTGCGCCTGTATCGCCCGCACGGTGAGTCAGCGCCAATGCCGGTGCTGGTGTATTTCCACGGTGGCGGGTTTGTGGTCGGGAGCCTGGATTCCCATGACGGCGTGTGCCGCGAGTTCTGCCGGCGCACGCCGTGCGCGGTGCTCTCGGTGGGCTATCGACTGGCGCCGGAGCACCGTTTCCCGACGGCGCTGGAAGACGGTGAGGACGCCTTGTCGTGGCTGGCCGAACACGCGGCGTCGTTGGGCCTGGACCCGGGCCGGGTCGCGTTCGGCGGTGACAGCGCCGGGGCCACGCTGGCCACGGTACTGGCGGTGCAAGCGGTGGTCCAGCCGCACACCGTGGCCATCGCGCCCAAGGCTCAGTTGTTGTGCTATCCGGTTACCGACGCCTCGCGTGCCCATGATTCGCGGGCCCTGTTCAGCGAAGGCTATCTGCTCGAAGACGAGACACTGGACTGGTTTTATGGGCATTACGCGCGCACCCCGGAAGATTATCTGGACTGGCGTTTCTCGCCGTTGCTGGCCGAAGATCTGCGGGGTGTCGCCCCGGCCATTGTGGTGCTGGCCGGGTTCGATCCGCTGCTCGATGAGGGGCAGGCGTATGTCGACAAGTTGCGTGAGCACGGTGTGAGCGTCGAGCTCGAGCATTGCCAGGGGCTGACGCACGACTTGCTCAGGCTGGCGTCGGTGATGCCCGATGTCCTGCAGGTACACGAAACCCTGAGCCGTGCGCTGCATCGCGTTTTGAACTGAGCCACAGACCCGATCGCAGGCCAAAAAAAACCCCGCAATGCGGGGTTTTTTCATGATCGCTGCAATCAGAAGTCGGCTTTGACCGACATCACGAAGTTGCGCGGATCGCCATAGAAGTTACCGAAACCTTCGGTGCCCACAGTGGCGTAGTAGCGTTTGTCGAACAGGTTGTTGCCGTTGAGGGCGACGGACCAGGTGTCATCGATGCGGTAGCCGATGCGACCGTTCCAGACCGCGTAACCCGACTGGGTGATGTTGTCACCGCCCAGTGGCGAGGTGCGGTAGTTGCCGCTCTGGGCGTTGACGCCGGCACCGATGGTGACGCGATCCAGAGGACCGCTCAGGCTGTAGTCGCCCCAGACGCGCAGCAGGTGGCGCGGCACGTAGGAGTTGTAGACCACGCCGTCCTGGGTGGCGTCGGCATCTTCCAGCACTTTGGTCTGGGTGTAGGTGTAGCCGGCTAGCAGTTGCAGGCGATCGATCACTTCACCGCTGACTTCCGCTTCGAAGCCCTGGGCGCGGACCTTGCCGGAGTTCAGCGAGCAGGAGCTGTCTTCGCAGCGCGGGTCATCCTGGGCCGCATCTTTCTGAATGGTGCGGAACAGGTTGAAGGAACTGTTCAGGCGACCGTCGAACCACTCGCCCTTGATCCCCAGCTCGTAGCTCTGGCCGATCAGCGGTTTGAGGGTGCCGCCGTCGATGGTCTTGTAGCCGCCCTGCGGGGTGAAGATATCGGTGTAGCTGGCATACGCGGTCAGGTTGTCGTTGAGATCGAACAACAGCCCGGCAAACGGGGTGACCTGTCCGGTTTCGGTGGACTTGGTATTGACCGGGGTGCCTTCGCCGCGGAAGTACTGCACGGAGTCGGAGTCGGACTTGTACCAGCTCACACGGCTGCCCAGTACGAAGGTCAGTGGGTCGGCCAGTTTCAGGCGGGCGGTGGAGTAAACGCCGTATTGCTTGATGCTGATGTCTACCGGACCGCCCCGGGAGGCATTGGCCAGGTAGTAGCTTTCGTCAGGCTTGGGCAGGTGATGGTTCGGGTCCAGCACGTTCTGGCGCTGTGGCAGGGCCGCCACGGCGTAGAAGTCATCCTTGCGGGAGCGGCTGGCGTTGGCGCCGACGGTGATTTCGTGCTGCTGGCCGAACGCGTCGAATTTGCCGTCCACGTAGGCATCGAAGCCGTAGTCGGTCTGCTCGTAGTCGTAGATGCTCCCCAGCATCAGCGTGTTCGAGCTGGTGGCGCCGACCGGCACCGCGCCGCTCGGGAACGCGTATTCCATGTCCTGGGTGTTGCGCGAGAAGACCCCGGCCACCTTCAGGGACCAGTCGTCGTTGAACTGGTGTTTCACGTCGCCGAAGTAGGTGGCGCGTTTGCTGCGCTGGTTGTTCCACGAGGTGTTCAGGCAGGTGGAGCGCTTGAGGTGCAGGTCGGAGCCGTCGGCGTAGCGCGGCAGACCGCCCCAGCAAGGTGTGGCGTCGACGTCTTCATAGGCCATGCCCAGGCCCAGCGTGGTGTCGGGGTTGAGGTCGAAGTCCAGGGCGCCGTAGTAAATCTGGTCCTTGCGGCTGGCCACGTCATAAAAGTACTGACGGGTCTGCTGGGTGACCACGGCGCGGCCACGGATGGTGCCGGCGTCGTTGAGCGGGCCGCCGGTGTCGACCTGACCGCGGTAGTTGTCCCACGAGCCTGCCGAAAGCGACAGTTGGGTGTGCGGGGTGTCCTGGCCGCGCTTGCGCACGAAGTTGACGCCACCGGCCGTACCGCCTGCGCCTTTCATCATGCCGGCGGCACCGCGCAGCACTTCGACGCGGTCATAAATGGCCATGTCGCTGTTGAAGCTGTCGGCCTGTACGTAGCTGCTGCCGATGTCCAGCGGCACGCCGTCGTACTGGTACTGGCCGCTCATGCGGAAACCGCGGGAGTAGAAATACTTGCCGCCCATGGGCGAATCGTAAACGGTGATGCCCGGGGTCTTTTCCATCACTTGTTCGATGGTGTTGAGGTTCTGGTCGTCCAGCATCTTGCGGGTCATGACCGTGACCGACTGCGGGGTCTCCTTCAGCGAGTGCACGCCCTTGCCGATGGTCACGCCGCCGGTGGTGTAGGAGTTGCTGCCTTCGGTGGTCTCTGTCAGGCGCTGGCCGTTGATGTTGGTCGGTGCCAGTTCCATCGCGCTGCCGGTGGCGGGTGCCAGCAGGGTCACGGTGTTGCCGTCACGCTGGTGACGGATGCCGGTGCCCTTGAGCATGGCCGCGATTGCGCTGTCGTCTGCGTATCGGCCGCTGAGGGCGGTGGAACGCAGGCCTTGCAGGCTTTCCGGGCTGTAGATGATCTGCAGGCTGGTCTGCTGACCGAGCGATTGCAGGGCCTGGGCCAGTGGCTGCGCCGGGATGTTCAGGGTCCATTCCTGGGCCTGGACATACGGGGTGACGGCCAGCGTCATTGCCAGTCCCAGGCCAGTGGTGGCCAGGCGAGAGCGGGAGGCACCGTGCATGAGCAGGGCTCGGGTCAGTGGTCGAAGCATGAAGCGGGATGCGGACATGTGATTAAGACCTTGGCAGGTATAGTTGTTAATGGTTCTTATTTGTCTGATTGAGACGAGGAAGCCGCGGTAAACCGGAAATATTTTTTCCGGTCTGGCCGCGGCTTCATCGATCAAGCGGTTTGCAGTTCGCTTTTGACCTTGCCGGCCTCCATGCGCACCAGTTGATCGGCGACGTCGAAGTAACGGTCATCGTGGGAAATCACGATGATGGTCTTGCCCAGCCGTTTCAGGTCGGGCAGCAGTTCGGTGTAGAAAATCCGCCGGAATGTCGGGTCCTGGTCGGCGGCCCATTCGTCGAACACCAGCACCGGACGCTCTTCGAGCCAGGCATTGACCAGCGCCAGGCGCTTGCGTTGGCCGGTAGACAGGTCGGTGGTGCTGAAGGCGCCGTCACGCACGCTGACCTTGTGCGCGATCTCCAGCCGTTCGAGGTAGCGGGTGGCGTCCTGCGGCACTTCGCGGTCACCCTGGATCAGGTCGTCGAACAGGTAGTAGTCGGCAAAGATCGTGGTGAAGTTCTGTCGATAGTCGTCGCGGTTCAGGGCGGTGATCGGCTGGCCGTTGACCCGGATTTCACCTTCGGTGGGCGCATACAGGCCCAGCAGGAGTTTGATCAGGGTGGTCTTGCCACAACCGTTTTCACCGACGATGAACACGATGTCGCCTTGCTCGATGCGCAGGTTGACCGGCCCGAGGCGGAACGGCTCGCTGCCGGGGACGGGCGGGAAGGCGTAGCGCACGTTGTTCAGTTCCAGGTGGCTGACCACGCCGGGTTTGCTGCCGTGATCCTCCAGCAACAGGTGTGGCTCGGGCGAGGAGAACTGTTCGCTCAGTTCGGCAATCCGGCGGAACGCGATCTGTGCGCGGCTGATGATCGGCAGCGTGCCGACCAGATGTTCCAGCGGGCCTTTCATGTACAGCAACACCAGCACGAAACCGCTCATCACCGCCTGGTCACCGCTCGGCCAGAACGATTGCAGGGCCAGCGCCATGCCGATCACCACGAAGAACAGCATCGAACCGAACGACTTGGCAATCACGAAGGTGTTGATGGAGCGGATCTGGGTATCGCAGATCTTTTCTGCGGTTTTCTGGATGCCCGAGACAAACATGCGCTGGCGGCGTGGACGGTGGATGCGCAGTTCCTTGGCACCTTCGGCAATCGCGTTGTAGTGCTTTTGCAGTTCGTCCTCGGAGTCGCGCGCGGCGTAGAAACCGCGCATGCCCTTGGCCCGGGCAATCGCCTGGATGGTGGTGCCGATGGCAATCGCCACCAGCATCATCAGGAACATCGGCCAGGACAGCATGGCCAGGTAGCCGAGGCAGCCCAGGGTCACCGTCATGGAAATGGCCAGCGGTGCGAATGCAAAGGCGAAGTCGCTGATGGTGTCCACGTCATGGGTCAGCACGGGGATCAGGCGATGGCTGCGGTAGCGCTCGATCTGGTCGATCGGCGCCGACAGCACCTTCTCCCCCAGCTCCTTGCGCAGGCGGGCGATGATGTGTTGACCGACATAGTTGGTGCCGATGTCGGACAGGATCGTGGTCAGCAAGGCCAGGGCGCACAGCCCGGCGAAAATCATCACCACGGTACGGGTCAGCCCGTCGGACGAGTGCAAGGCGTTGTTGATGGTCGCCAGCAGCACGGTGACGCTCAGGCCGCCGATCATGCCGAGCACGATGGACACGCAGACAATCAGGCGGAAGGGCTTGAGCAGGGCGAACAATTCGTTGATCGCCCCACGCGTTGGCTTGGTCATGGAGGATTCCTGCTTCGGTGCGGAGGGAGTGCCGGTATGTAAGGAAAACGAATGGTCACGGGGTTTCTTTAACAACGACCGCAGACAGGCTGCGGTCGCTGACAGGCCGGATCAGAGGTCGCGCACTACGCGAAAACCGAGCCAGTCGCCCTTGCTGGTCGGCCAGCTGCTGTTGCGGTTGCCGGAGCGGGAAAACACCGGTGCCTCGCCCCAGTCGTTGCCGCGCATGACCTGGCGTTCGCAGTTCTCCTGGGTCCATGGACGGCCGTCGTCGGGCACGCCGGAGTAATCCTTGTGATAGCAGTCGGCGGTCCACTCGTAGACGTTGCCGTGGGCGTCGTACACGCCAAAGGCGTTGGCCGGGAAGGTGCCGGCCGGGGAGGTGAAGTTGTAACTGTCGGCGGCGCCGTAAGTGTTGGCATGCTTGGAGATCTGGTAATCGCTGCCTTCATCGAACGGGAAGGGGAACGGGCCGGTGCTGCCGCCACGGGCCGCGTATTCGCGGATCGATTCGCTCGGCAGGCGATAGCTGTGGCCGGTCTTTTTCGACAGCCAGTCGATGTAGCCCTGGGCTTCGGCGACGTTCATGCACACGGCCGGATCGCGTTTTGTCTGCTTGAATTCCGGCTTGCCAGCGGTGCAGCGACGGCCCGGGCGATCATCGAAGTCATAGGGCTTGGCGCCGGTCTCGCGGACATAGGCGTCCCACTCGCCGACCAGCACTTGAAAGCGGCTGATGGCGAACGGTCGGGTGAAGGTCACTTGATGGCGCGGGCCTTCGTCGGGTTCGCGGCCGACTTCGTCGTCCGGTGTGCCCATGGTGAAACTGCCGGTCGGCAGGACCACCATTTCCGGGCAGTCCTTGCAGTCCTTGAACACCTTGCCGGGGGCCGGCGGGGTGGCGGCCGAGGCAGTGCCGGGCAGAAGGGCCGCACACAGGGCGGTCAGGGCCAGGGCGGGCAACGCCTTGAAGGCGGTTGAGGCGTGAGGCTTTTTCATGGGTCGTCTCTGTGTAAAGGAAACCGGGGCGCAGGGTTCAGGCGCGCAGCGTCTTGCCCAGCAAATCGAGGAAACGGTCTACTTCGGCTTCAGTGTTGAGCAGGCCGGGCGCGGTACGGATCACCGGGCCGACGTCGCGGCTGACCGCATCGCAGACCACGCGGTTTTTCATCAGGCGGGCGGCGATGTCATCGCTGTCGCGACCCTTGACCCGGAAGAAACTGAAACCGGCCGAAAACTTCGGATCGACCGGCGTCACCAGTTCGATTCCTGGCTGTTCCTGCAAACGCTGTTTCAGGTAACTGTTGAGCTGATGGATGCGGGCCTGCACGTCGGCCTTGCCCAGTTGCAGGTGCAGCTTGAACGCTTCGTCCACCGCCCAGCGGTGTTCGAAGGCGTGATAGCCGCCCGGCGTCATGGTGTTGGCGAAGGTCGTGGCTTCGGAAAAAGTCGGCACGCTGGGGCTGACGTATTTCACTTCGTCGCTGCGACTGCAGACGATGCCGGTGCCGCGCGGGCCGAACATCCATTTGTGCGTGCCGGCGATGAAGAAGTCGCAATTCATCTGCGGGAAATCCAGGTCTTCGACGCCGAAACCGTGCACGCCGTCGACCACGTAAATGATCCGGTCCTTGTCGTCCCGATTCCGGTTGTGTTCGTCGACGAGGCGGGCGATGTCGCCGATCGGCAGTTTCACGCCGCTGCCCGAATGCACCCAGGTCATGCCGAGGACGCGGGTTTCGGGGCGGATATTGCGATTGATAGTGTCGAGCACCTGGTCCATCGACACGTCTTGCGGGTTCTCGAACAGCTTGAGTTTGCGCACCCGGGTGCCGTCGCGGGCGGTGCGGAAATCGAGGATGTTGCGGGTCGAGTAATGCTCGTGAACCGTGGTCAGGATTTCCTGGTCCGGGCGCACCTGCACGCTGCCGTAGATCATTGCCAGACCTTCGGTGGTGCTGCCGGTGAGGGCGATCTGGCTCGGCCTGGCCTGCAGGTATTTGCCGGCCCAGACCCGCACGTTCTCCTCGCGCTGTTCGGTGACGCCCAGATCCCAATCCATGGCCAGGCCCGGATTGCGGTCGATGTCCGCACGGTAGCGAGCGATGGCTTCGCGCACGGGTCTTGGGTGCGATGTCACCAGAAAGTTGGCGAAGTGGATCGCGTCCGGATCCTGTTCGAACATCCCGCGCAGGGTCGCCCATTTGTCTTGCGGCGAGGCCTGCGGATCCTCCGCCCGGGCCGGTGTAGCCAGGCTGACGCCCAGCGGCAGGGTGGCCGCCAGTACGCCGGCCTGTTTCAGGAAAGTGCGGCGGTCGGTCATGGTCGGGTCGTGTCCTGGCGCGAAAGCAGCGCGGGTCTGGCGGCTTTCTGTACCTGTTCCCAGACACGCAGGAAATTGCCGCCCCACAGCTTGGCGATGTCCGCTTCGGAGTAACCGCGCTGGATCAGTTCGGCGGTGACGTTGCGGATCTCGCCGACGTTCTCCCAACCCTTGATGCCGCCGCCGTCATTGAAGTCGGAAGCGATGCCGACGTGGTCGATGCCGATCTTGCGCACGGTGTAGTCGATGGCGTCGCCGAGATCCTTGAGGGTGGCTTTCGGCTCTTCTTCGAGAATCCCGTACAGGCCGCTGGCGTACTGGCCGAGTTTCTGCTCCGACCAGGCGGTGATGATCGGGTCGCCCGGCATCAGGGCCATGGCCAGGTTCGGCAGTGGCGGCAGATCGAAACGTGCACGCAACGCGTTGAGCTTGTCCTGGGTGCCCTGGGTCAGCGGCTTGAGATATTGCGAAAAGCCGACCACCTGCACCACGCCGCCGCTGTTCTTGATCAGCTGCAATTCCTTGTCGCTGAGGTTGCGCGGAATGTCCACGGCCGCTCTCGGCGCCGAGTGCGAAGCCACCAGCGGGGTGCGGCTCAGTTGCGCGACCTGTTCCAGGCCCTTGGTCGACATCTGCGAGACATCGATGATCACGCCCAGGTCATTGAGGCGGTGCACGGCCTGTTTGCCGATATCGGAGAGACCGTCGAGCGCATCCGGGGAATCATTGAAAAACGGCAGCGGGCGCGAAGAGTCCGCCCAGCTGTTGTTGCCGATGTAGCTGAAGCCGAACATGCGCATGCCACGACCGGCCCACAAGTCCAGTTTGCTCAGGTCGTTGCCCAGCGGGTAGGCGTTGAGCATGCTGATGAAGATCGCAAACTTGCCTTCGCCGTGCAGTCGGCGGAAATCGTCAGGGGTGTAGGCGATGCCGACCTGATTGGGAAAGTCGCGCACCAGCCCGGAAATGATCTTGTAACGCACCTCCTGCTGATTGCGCGCCTCTTCGACGAAACCGTCGGTAGGGCGGTGCGGCGCGTTCGGGCCGTTCCACATCTCCGGCCAGCCGAACACGGTCAGTGCCGCGCCGGACAACCGTCCACGATTGGCCTTGATCAGGTCGAACTGCCCGGAGCCATCCTTGTCGGCTTCATTGCCGTGAGCGCCGAAACTCAGGGGCACGGTGATGTGGCTGTCGAAGGACAGGATCCGGTCCTGCAGTTCGGTGGCCTGTTTCATCACCTTGACCGGGTAGCCGGGGTTGTCCCTGAACCAGTAATCCCAGGCCAGGAAGCCTGCGCCGGCACTGATTGCCATGGCCAGCGGCAGGCCGATGTATAGAGCCTTTTTCGAACGCGGTTTTGTCATTGCCATCTCATTCAGGTTCGCCGTCGAGTTACAGGCGCAGGGGCCTTTGCTATCTGGGAGGAACGACTGAGGCGACAAAGAATTTAGCGTGGCGGCAAAACAACGGGCGAAGACAGCCGGGCATGAAGAGGTTCTTTTCGGACAGCGATAAATTTACCGATCCAGCAAACGTTCTAGCTTGGATAAAGCCTGCTTCATGGCTGACACAGGTAGGGCAATGACGATCTCTCGACGCTGGTTCATGGCGGGCATGGCACTCACGGGCGCTGCGCTGCCTGCCGCTTTTTATGCACATCGTGAGCTGACCCGCGAGGAGGAGCCGATCACGCCGGGCGAGGCCACGGTCGATCTGGCGGACACCGCCGGGCAGCAACTGGCCGACAACCTGCGCGGGATCTGGGACATCCGCTTCACGGGGGCCAATGCCGGACTCGACGGCCTGCCCCGTGAAGGCCTGGAGTTGTTTCTCGATATTGCCCAGCGCGGGCGTGGTTTGCGCGGGTGTCTCGATACCGGCCCTCGCTTGCGTACCGACGGCTCGCCGCACTATGAAGTCATTGGCGATCTGGCCCCTGGCAATGGCGCGGAGCTTTACTGGCGCCTGATGCGTACGGACATGCCGCAAGCGCCGGCAGTCTATGAGTTCAGGGTCAAGCTGGACGAAGTCTGGGCGGCCTTCGGCAATGCCGGCAGCGGTACGTTTACCGGGCAGGTGCTGCGGCTGGACCGGCCGCTGGCTCTGCCGGAACTCGACAATCGTTTCATCGCCATCAAGCGCCGCTTCCCCGAGGCCCGCGAGCGGACCGGCCTGAACCCGACATTGCTGGCGTGGCTGGTGTCGCCCGAACATCGCCTGTTTCACCAGCTCTGGCATGCCTCGCGGGACAAGTGGCACAAGCTGTCGGAGAAAAAACGCGACGCGTTGCGCGGCATCGGCTGGCAACCCGGCCCCCGGGACAAGGAGCGCGATGCGCGTGGCCCGCGCAAGGATCGCAACGGTTCGGGCGTCGATTTTTTCTTCATGCATCGGCACATGCTGGGCGTCGCCCGTTCGATGCAGGATCTGCCGTCGTGGTCGAGATTTCCCGCGCCGCAACCGGAACTGGAACGTGACCGTCAGGGTTTTGCCCGCTATTTCGACAACCACGACGGCAACGCCTTGCCGCCGACCTGGCTGGCGGAGGGCGATGACGAATACACAAAGTGGGTCAGCGACATCAAGGCCGCCGAGACCTATCACAGCAACTTCCAGGTCTGGGAGTCGCAGTACACCGATCCGCGCTATCTCTCGAAACTGACCCTCGGCCAGTTCGGCTCGGAAGTCGAACTGGGCCTGCACGACTGGCTGCACATGCGCTGGGCGTCAGTGGCGCGCGATCCTTCCAACGATATTCCGCTGCCGATGGCCCGGGATCAGGCGGACTTCGCGGCCCGTTGGTACGCCGCCGAAAACGACTTCCTCGGCGACCCGTTTTCCTCCCATGTGAACCCGGTGTTCTGGCGTTTCCATGGCTGGATCGACGACCGCATCGAGGACTGGTATCGCGCTCACGAACGCTTCCATCCGGGTGAAGTGAGCCGTCTGCAGGTCAATGGCGTGCCATGGTTTGCGCCGGGACGATGGGTCGAGGTCGATGACCCGTGGCTCGGCCCGGACACCCATGGTTGCAGCACCGTTCCCGGCCTGCAGGTGGGGCGCTCGGTGGAGATGGACCCGGAAACCATGAAACTGGCACTGCGCATCACCTTCGGCGATGAAAACAACATGGCCGATCTGTTTCGCCGGATTCCGCAGCGGCCGTGGTACGCCAGGCATCTGAAGGTCAAAGGGCGACAGCTCTGAAGACAAAAAAATCGCAGCCACCGGGCTGCGATTTTTTTTGCCTTGAACCGGGCTGTTTTCAGATCACTTGCCAGCCCCCGCCCAGCGCCTTGTACAGCGCAATGCTGGCCTGCAGGCGTGACAGCCGCAGTTGCACGTTCAAGTCCTGGGCGGCGTACAGCGTGCGCTGGGTCTGCAGCACCGTCAGCAGATCCTCGGCACCGGCCTGATAGCGGCTCTGGGCAATGTCGAACGCGGTCTGTGCCTGGCGCAGTTCTTCGCTTTGCCACTGACGTTGTTCATCGAGGGCGCGAATGCTCGTGAGGGCTTTTTCGACGTCCGCAAAGCCATTGATGATCGCGCCGCGATAGGTTTCCAGCAGCTCTTCCTGACGCGCCGTGGCCTTGTCGCGCTCGGCGCTGAGGCGACCGTTGTTGAAGATCGGCGCCACCAGGCCCGACGACAGATTGTAGAAAGTGGTGCGCAACAAATCCGCCGCGAGGTCGGCGCCGGTGCCCAGGCTGGCGGTCAGCGTCAGCTTGGGCAGCATGGCGGCGCGGGCAACGGTGACATCCGCCTGGGCAGCGGCCAGTTTTGCTTCGGCGCTGGCGATGTCCGGGCGTCGTTGCAGCAGCTCGCTGGGTACGCCGCTGGCAATGTCCGGCCATTGCAATCGGGCGAACGACTGCTTGGGCGACGGCAATTCCTGCACGGGTTGGCCGAGCAATGCAGCCAGGGTGATCAGGGCCTCGCGCGCCTGTTGTTGAGTCAACGGCAGTTTGCGTTGTTGCTCGGCGACCAGGCTTTTTTGCTGAGCCAGCTCCAGCGCCGTGGCGCCGCCAGCGTCGTAGCGGGTCTGCACCAGATGCAGCACGTTCTGCGCATTGGCCAGGTTGAGCTCGGCAATTCGCGCCTGCTCACGCAGCGCCAAGGCCTGGGTGTAGCTGTTGGCGACGGCGCTTTGCAGGGTCAGTTCTACCGTCGAGCGATCGAACTCGCTGGCCTGCACGGCGAACACCGCGCTGTCCCGGGCGGCGCGTTTGCCGCCCCAGAAGTCGATTTCGTAACTGGCGCTCAACTCGGCATCGTAATAATCCAGCGAGCGTTTGTTCGGGTTCACATCGAGTTGGCTGTAGCCTTTGCCGTGCAGGAGTTTCTGCCGGTTGGCATTCAGGCCGGCCTTGATTTCCGGCAGCAGCGGGGCACCGGCGATGGTCGCACCGGCCTGGGCCTGCCTGACCCGGGCGACGGCGGCGGCCAGGTCATGGCTGCCCAGTCTTGCCTGGTCGATCAGTTGATCGAGTTCCGTGCTGCCGAAGTGCGTCCACCATTGTCGATCGCTCTGGCTGGCGCCCGGATGTTCCGGCGATTGCCATGCCGGCGGTGGTTGCAGGCCGCTGTCGGGGCGCGGCGCGGGGCTGCCGCAGGCTGCCAGCAAAACGCTGGCGGCGAGAAGTGTCAGGTGGGCTTTCATAGGTCGATCATTCACTGGTGAGGGCCTTGACCGGGTCGAGCCGGGCGGCCTTGCGGGCCGGCATGAAGCCGAAGATGACGCCGGTGGCCAGCGCGCAACCGAAGGCGCCGATCACAGCGATCCACTGGAACGCCATGGCCACACCGCTGAGTTGCAGCACACCGCCGACCAGCATCGCCAGGCTGATGCCGGTAATGCCGCCGACCACCGAGAGCATCACCGCTTCGGTCAGGAACTGGCGCAGAATGTCGCGCTGACGGGCGCCGGTGGCCATGCGGATACCGATTTCCCGGGTGCGTTCGCGCACGGTCATGAGCATGATGTTCATCACGCCGATACCACCCACCAACAGGGAAATGGCGGCAATCGCCCCGAGCATCAGCGACAGCGTGCCCTGGGTACGGGCCTCGGCCTGGATCATCGCGGCGTTGTTGGTCAGCTCGAAATCCTTCTTCCCGTTGTGCCGGCGCAGCATCGCTAGTTCGATGGCGTGCTCGGCTTCCTTGACCCGGCGCGCATCCCGCGCGGCAATCACCACGTATTCCGGATTGCGGCTGCCGAACAGGCGCATGCTGGCGGCGGAGTAGGGCACGGCGATCCGGTTGTCACTGTCCGAGTCGCCGGAGCTGGAGCCTTTTTCCGCGAGCACCCCGAGCACCTGGAACGGCACGTTTTCGATCAGGATGTACTGACCGACAGGGTCGGCAACGTCCTTGAGCAGTTTGTCGCGCACCTTGGTCCCGATCACCGCGACGGCAGCGGCGCTGTCTTCATCGGCCTGGGTGAAATAGCTGCCCTGGATCACCGGCCAGTTGAAGATGGTCGGGAAGTTGGTGTCGTTGCCACCTACGTAACTGGTGTGGTCGGCATTGCCGAAACGCACGCCGGCGGTGGCGCCGTTGACCGGCATGATGCGTTCAACCTGAGGCAGGGCGGCCAGTTCGGCGACGTCATCGAGGGTGATGATGCCCGGCGGTGTGCGCGGGTTGGGCGCCGCGCCGCTGAGATAGATGATGTTGGAGCCGAATGCCCCCATCTGCGCCATCACCTGGCGCTTGCTGCCTTCGCCCACCGCCAGCATGACCACCACGGACGCGACGCCGATGACGATCCCCAGCAGGGTCAGCGCGGTGCGGAAGCGGTTGACCCACATGACGCGCCAGGCCGCTTGCACGGCATCCACCAGTTCGCCTTTCCAGGCGCCGCTCTGGGTGCTGCCGGTGGTCAGACGCTCGCGCAGATCCACGGCTTGCAATGTGCCGGAACCGGCGGCGGGTGTGGCAGGCGATTGCGGGTTGGCGGTATCGCTGATGATCAGGCCGTCGCGGATTTCGATGATGCGTTTGGCGCGTTGCGCGACTTCGCGGTCGTGGGTGATGAGGATCACCACGTGGCCCTGATCCGCCAGCTCATCGAGCAGGGTCATGACTTCGGCGCCACTGTGGCTGTCCAGCGCACCAGTGGGTTCGTCGGCAAGAATGATATGGCCGCCATTCATCAGCGCCCGGGCAATTGACACCCGCTGCTGTTGTCCGCCGGAGAGCTGGTGCGGCCGGTTGGCGGTGCGGCTGCCGAGGCCCAGGCGGGTGAGCAGGGCGTGGGCCCGGGCGTGACGTTCGGTGGCGGGAGTGCCGGCATAGATCGCCGGCATCTCGACGTTTTCCTGGGCTGAACCGGACGGGATCAGGTGATAACCCTGGAACACGAATCCGAACGCTTCGCGGCGCAGCCAGGCCAGGGCGTCGGTGTCCAGCCGGGCGACATTTTCCCCGGCAAACAGGTACTCGCCACTGCTGGGACGGTCGAGGCAGCCGAGAATGTTCATCAGTGTCGATTTGCCGGAGCCGGATGCACCGACGATCGCCACGAATTCGCCGGCATGAATCGACAGATCAATGCCGCGCAGCACTTCCACCAGCGGGCTGTCGCCGCCGCCGTAGGCTTTGCGGATCTGCTGCAGGTCAATCAGGGGCGTTTGCATTCAGCCTCCGTTGCCGGTGGCCGGACTGCTCAGGACGTGATCGCCTTCGGCAAGCCCTTCGAGGATTTGCGTGCGCAAGCGGTCGCGGATGCCGATCCGGACTTCCCGGGATTGAATCTCGCCATTGGCGGCGACGACCTGCGCCGATTGCCATTCCGCACGGCTGCTGCGCTGCAGGGCAGCGGTGGGCACGGTCAGGGTGTTTTGCGCCTGCTGTGAAACGAAGAACACCTGGGCCGTCATGTCGGTCATCAGGCTGTTGTCGGTGTTTTCGACATCCAGCAATACCGTGTAAAGCACCACCCGTTCGCTACCGCTGCGACCACTGGTGGGACTGGCGCCCTGACTCTGTTCGAGCGGACGCGGCGGCACCGGCAGGATCTGCCGCACGGTGCTGCTCCAGCGCCGGGTGCCGCCACTGAGGGTCGTGAAGTAAGCCGTCATGCCCGGCTTGACGTGACCGATGTCGGCTTCGGAAACCTCGGCCCACACGGTCATCGGGGAAAGCCGTGCGATCCGCAGAATCAACGGGGTCTGTTGTTGCGCGTTAAGTGTCTGGCCTTCCCGGGCACCCACGGCCACCACTGTGCCGGACATCGGCGCGTAGATGCGTGTGTAGCCAAGCTCGGCCTCGTCACTGCGCAGACTGGCCTGGGCCTGACGGATCTGTGCCTGGAACATGTCGATCCGGGCCTGGGTGGCGCGTACTTCGGCCCGGGCGGTCTGGACGTCTTCCTCGCGGGTGGCGCCCCCGGCAGCGAGTTTCTGCTGACGCTGGTATTTCTGCTGCGCCAGCTCATGCTGGGCGCGTTGTTCCTGCAACTGCGCCTTCAGGTTCTCGATGGAGAACCGACCGGCGTCGAGCTTGGCCTTTTGCGTGGAGGGGTCGATTTCCACGAGCAACTGGCCTTCCTTGACCACATCACCGGCCTCGACGTGAATTTTCTGGATCTGCCCGGACGCCTGCGCACCGACATCCACATAGCGACGTGGTTGCAGGGTGCCCAGGGCGGTCACGCTGTTTTCGATGTCGCCACGGGTCACTTGAACGGTGGCAAGCGTTTCACGACCGGGCGGCAGTACCTGCCACGCGGCAACCGCGATGACGGGGATCAGGCAAAGGGCAACGAACAGGGCACGGCGGGCGGGGAGGGGACGTTTCATGCAGGGTTCCGGCCAGTGGAATTCGGCCCGTCGTTCAGCAGGTGAACAGGTTCGGTCGGTCGCTGAACGCTGTCGCAAGGCACGACAGACACGGGGGAGCTGTCCTGTAAACGATGCATGTGCAAGGGAATTTAAGTGTTCACACACGAAGTTACAGGTTGCGGGAACGGGCTATTTGTCAGCGAAGGAGAATCACCACTTTAAATCTATATGAGAATTACTATAAATTACGCGCCTCACGTTGCCACCATCGTGCTACCGCTTCGCGGGGCCCGAAAAAACGGTGTGCTCAAGGACAGGACCCGCACTCGAGCGGCCGGGAGTCATGTTGGAAAACTACTATCGCGAGCTGGTGTGTTTCCTGAACGCCAAGCTCGGCAACCGACAGGTGGCCGAAGATGTGGTGCATGACGCCTATGTGCGGGTACTGGAGCGTTCCAGCGATACGCCGATCGAACAACCCCGGGCTTTCCTCTATCGCACCGCGTTGAATCTGGTGATCGATGATCATCGGCGCAATGCCCTGCGTCAGGTCGAATCGCTGGAAGTGCTCGACAGCGAAGAGCGCTATTTCACCCCGTCCCCCCACAGCACCCTCGACCATGGTCAGCGCCTGGACATGTTGCAACGCGCATTGGCCGAGCTTGCGCCGCTGTGCCGCGACAGTTTTCTGCTGCGCAAGATCGAAGGCATGTCCCATCCCGAGATCGCCGAACGCCTTGGCATTTCCAAGGCCCTGGTGGAAAAGCACATCGTCAACGCCATGAAGCATTGCCGCCAGCGAATCAAGCAATGGGATGCTCACTGAAGCCCCTGCGTTAAATTTTATTTCACTGTCCTCGTTCCTACTCAACAGACGACCTGTTGTCCTGTCCCGGGCCGGCCGGTCACCCAAGCTCTTCCTCCGCGCTGTTCGGGGGTTCATCCAGAGGACACTGGAAATGACACAGGCAATTGCATCGCCCATCGTTCACGATCTGATCGGCGTCGGTTTCGGCCCTTCGAACCTGGCGCTGGCCATCGCTCTGCAGGAGCGTGCTCCGACCCTCGGCGAGCTGGATGTGCTGTTTCTCGACAAGCAACCGACCTACAGCTGGCACGGCAATACGCTGTCGACCCAGAGCGAATTGCAGATTTCCTTCCTCAAGGATCTGGTGACCCTGCGCAACCCGACCAGCCCGTACTCGTTCGTCAATTACCTCAAGCACCACGGTCGTCTGGTGGACTTCATCAACCTCGGCACCTTCTACCCGTGCCGCATGGAGTACAACGACTATCTGCGCTGGGTCGCCGCGCAGTTCACCGAACAGAGTCGTTATGGCGAAGAGGTGCTGACCATCGAGCCGGTGCTGCACAACCATCAGGTCGAAGCGTTGCGAGTGATTTCCCGTGGCACCGACGGCCAGCAATTCGTGCGCACCGCACGTTCCGTTGTGGTCAGCGCTGGTGGCACCCCGCGCATTCCCGAATCGTTCAAGGCGCTCAAGGGCGATGCCCGGGTATTCCATCACTCGCAATACCTGGCAGAGATGGCCAAACAACCGTGCGTCAACAACCAGCCAATGAGCATCGCGATCATCGGCGGCGGTCAGAGCGCGGCGGAAGCCTTCATCGACCTGAACGATTCGTTCCCCTCGGTGCAGGTCGACATGATCCTGCGCGGTTCGGCGCTGAAGCCGGCGGATGACAGCCCGTTCGTCAACGAGGTGTTCTCGCCGGAATTCACCGACCTGATCTTCCAGCAGCAGAGCAGCGAGCGTGAGCGTCTGGTCAACGAGTACCACAACACCAACTACTCGGTGGTGGACATCGACCTGATCGAGCGCATCTACGGCATCTTCTATCGCCAGAAAGTCTCCGGCGTTGCGCGCCATGCGTTCCGCACCCTGACCACTGTCGAGAAAGCCACCGCTACCGAGCGCGGCATCGAACTGGCGGTGCGCAACAACGCCACGGGCGAAGTCACCGTGCGTGTCTACGACGCCGTGGTACTGGCCACCGGTTACGAACGTCAGATGCACCGCAAGCTGCTGGCGCCGCTGGAAGAGTACCTGGGCGACTTCGAGGTCGATCGCAACTACAAATTGATCACCGACGAGCGCTGCAAGGCCGGTCTGTACATGCAGGGCTTCTGCCAGGCCAGCCACGGTCTGAGCGATACGCTGCTGTCGATCCTGCCGATCCGTGCGGACGAAATTGCCGGCTCGCTGTATGAGCACGGCAAGAACCGTGGGCATAGCCGTTCGGTGATGGATTTGTTGCTGGCGACTGCCAGCTGATGACTTCCTGATGACTCCCGCGCCGAGCGCGGGAGTCGTTTCGAGGCCAATCCTGAACCCTTCCTGAATGACCTCCACATCCCCCAATCTCATTCCTTTTACGGGTTTACTCTCCAGGCATCGGGGCGTAAGCTTCGCGCGTTTTCATCAATAGCGGAGACCCACAGTGGGTACTTGTTCGAGTGACAGTTGTCGGCCGGTCCTTGTAACCGGCAGATTCTCGGCAAGATAACGCGCATTCCTTTGTGCCGTTGTCTCGCCGAACAGCGAGCAGCGGCATCCCGATCATGGTCAGCTGAGACCATGTCTCGACGTCCTTCTCATCGACGCTGAAAAGAGCGTGGTTTCGACTTCATTGTCGCAATCGCAGCCCTATCGACACGCCTGTCTTTTTTGACTGGCGCGCCAACCCTTGCCGTGCCGAATTTTTCGGTGCAAGAGGGCTGGACGTACCTGCTTGACGGTTTCCCGGCTGACCATAGGGGCAACAGCCATGAAACTTACGCTCAAGGAATTTTTCGCAGGCTTTCTGCGGACCCGTCACATCGCCCGGCACTTCCGTCGTCTGGCCGTGCTGGAAAGTCTTCGCGACACCACGGTCAGCCGTGAAGTGCCGCCCACCCTGGCCAATACGTTGGTGGACGCCGCCCATTGCGACAGCGGCGTGCTGCTGTCGAACCTCGGCACCCACACCGACGGACTCACCGATTTCGAAGTCGATGTGCTGCGTGCACAGCATGGCCTCAACGAAGTCGAGCATGAGCAACCGCTGCCGTGGTGGACCCACCTGTGGCACTGCTACAAAAACCCGTTCAACCTGCTGCTGACCCTGTTGGCGGTGATCTCGTGGCTGACCGATGACCTGAAAGCCGCCACCGTGATTTTCTCGATGGTGGTGCTCTCGACCCTGCTGCGCTTCTGGCAGGAAAGCAAATCCAACCAGGCGGCGGACGCGCTCAAGGCGATGGTCAGCAACACCGCGACCGTGCTGCGCCGGGATGCGCCGCGCACTGAACTGCCGATCAAGCAACTGGTGCCGGGCGATCTGATCGTGCTCTCGGCCGGCGACATGATTCCCGCCGATTGCCGGGTGCTCAGCGCCAAGGATCTGTTCGTCAGCCAGGCGGCGATGACCGGCGAATCGATGCCGGTAGAGAAATTCCCCCGCCAGGCGGATCGCGATACGCGCAACCCGCTGGAGCTGGAAAACATCCTGTTCATGGGCACCAACGTGGTGTCCGGGACAGCGGTGGCGGTGATTCTCACCACCGGCAACAGCACCTATTTCGGTGCGCTGGCGCTGCGGGTCGGGGCAACCGATCGGGCGGTGACTTCGTTCCAGCAAGGGGTGAACAAAGTCAGCTGGCTGTTGATCCGTTTCATGTTCGTCATGGCGCCGCTGGTGTTGTTCATCAACGGTTTCACCAAGGGTGACTGGACCGAAGCGCTGCTGTTCGCATTGTCGATCGCCGTGGGCCTGACCCCGGAAATGCTGCCGATGATCGTCACCTCGACTCTGGCCAAGGGCGCGGTGTTCCTGTCGCGCAAGAAAGTCATCGTCAAACGCCTGGACGCGATCCAGAACTTCGGCGCCATGGACGTGCTGTGCACCGACAAGACCGGCACGTTGACCCAGGACAAAATCTTCCTGGCGCGCAATGTCGACGTCTGGGGTGAGGACTCTGATGACGTGCTGGAAATGGCCTATCTGAACAGCTACTACCAGACCGGCCTGAAAAACCTGCTCGACGTGGCGGTACTGGAACACGTGGAGGTCCACCGTGAACTGAAGGTCGGCACGGCGTATCGCAAGGTCGACGAGATCCCGTTCGATTTCAATCGCCGGCGCATGTCGGTGGTGGTCGAAGGACACGGCCAACCGCATCAGTTGATCTGCAAAGGCGCGGTGGAAGAAGTGTTGTCGGTGTGCACCCGGGTTCGTCACGGTGAAGTCGACGAAGCCTTGAGCGATGAATTGCTGGCGAGAATTCGTCAGGTAACAGCAGCATTCAACGCTGAAGGCTTGCGCGTGGTAGCGGTGGCGGCACGGTCGATGCCTGAAGGTCGCGACACTTACAGCCTGGGCGACGAGCAGGAACTGACACTGATCGGTTATGTGGCATTCCTCGACCCACCGAAGGAAAGCACCGCACCGGCACTCAAGGCGCTGGCCGAGCATGGCGTTGCGGTAAAAGTACTGACCGGCGATAACGAGTTGGTGACCGCCAAGATCTGCCGCGAAGTGGGCCTGGCTCAGCAAGGCCTGCTGATGGGCAACGACATCGAACGCATGAGCGACGCGGAACTGGCGGTGGCGGTGGAGACCACCAACGTGTTCGCCAAGCTGACGCCGACCCACAAGGAACGCATCGTGCGCATCCTCAAGGGTAACGGCCACGTGGTCGGGTTCATGGGCGACGGCATCAATGACGCGCCAGCGCTGCGCACCGCAGATATCGGTATTTCCGTGGACAGCGCGGTGGACATCGCCAAGGAAGCGGCCGACATCATCCTGCTGGAAAAGAGCCTGATGGTATTGGAAGAGGGCGTGCTGGAAGGGCGCCGGACCTTCGCCAACATGCTCAAGTACATCAAGATGACCGCCAGCTCGAACTTCGGCAACGTGTTCTCGGTACTGGTGGCCAGTGCGTTCATTCCGTTCCTGCCGATGCTGCCGATGCACCTGCTGGTGCAGAACCTGCTGTATGACATTTCGCAGATTGCGATCCCGTTCGACAACGTCGACGACGAAATGCTGAAGCAGCCGCAACGCTGGCAGCCAGGGGATGTGGGGCGCTTCATGCTGTTCTTCGGCCCGATCAGTTCGATCTTCGACATCACAACGTTCGCCTTGATGTGGTACGTGTTTGATGCCAACACCCCGGATCACCAGACCCTGTTCCAGTCCGGCTGGTTCGTGGTGGGGCTGCTGACCCAGACGCTGATCGTGCACATGATCCGCACGCCGAAGATTCCGTTCCTGCAGAGCCGCGCGGCCATGCCGCTGCTGGTGATGACCGGAATCATCATGGCCGTGGGCATCTTCCTGCCGATGGGGCCGCTGGCGCACTACTTCAAATTGCAGGCGCTGCCGTCGATGTACTTCGTGTTCCTGCCGGTGATCCTGCTGGCGTACATGGCACTGACCCAGGCCGTGAAAGGCTTCTACATCCGCCGCTTCGGCTGGCAGTAACAGGAATGATTCCCCCCCTTGTGGGAGCAAGGGGGGCGGTTTCAAGGAGTTCAACATGCAAGCCATCAACAACATCAACCTCGATTCGCTGCTCGACACCCTGGTCAGCCTCAGCGCGGCGTTTATTCTCGGCGGCCTGATCGGTTTCGAGCGCCAGTACCGGCAACGTACTGCAGGTCTGCGCACCAACGTGCTGGTAGCTGTCGGTGCGGCGATTTTCGTCGACATGGCCAACCGGCTCGGCGGGGCGGAAGGCGCGGTTCGGGTGGTCGCCTACGTGGTGTCCGGGATCGGTTTTCTCGGCGCCGGTGTGATCATGCGCGAAGAGGGCAATGTGCGCGGTCTCAACACCGCCGCCACACTCTGGACCTCGGCGGCGGTCGGCGCCTGTGCCGGTGCCGACCTGCTGGCCGAAGCCGTGCTCGGCACCTTGTTCGTTCTCGCCGCGAATACCTTGCTGCGGCCGATCGTCAACAACATCAACCGCCAGCCGCTGGATGTGGTTTCGGCGGAAGTCACCAACATCGTCTATGTGATTGCCCGGCGCTCGCAGCAGACCGCCGTGTTCGCCTTGCTTGAAGCCGAGCTCGAACGCAGCAACTACCCGGCCAGTGACGTCGATGTGCACGCCTTCGGTGCCGACGAAATCGAGATCGAAGCCACGCTCGCAACGACATCGGTGGACGGCGATGAACTGGACGCACTGGTGAAGCGGATTTCAACGTCGAACCTGGTGGTACAGGCGTTCTGGAGTCCGAGTACCACGGAGTAACCAGGCGAACGCCCATCTTCCGGCATTGGCATGGGTGGCCGTCAATCCGGATGAGTGACGGTTATTTTCGGAATAGTCCTACAGAGTATGCCTCGATGCTTGGGTAGTCTTGCCGCCACTTGAAGCGACTGGTGGGACTTCCACGATGGCCGACAAAACCTTGCGCATTTTGATCGCCGACACCCGGCATTTTCACCGAATGAAGATCGAGCGGATGTTCAATGCCCTCGATTACTACCGCATCGCACCGGTGCAGAACTTCACCGAACTGCTGTCACTGATCGATTACGGCTGCGAGCCGTTCGATGTGCTGGTGACCGACTCTCAACTGGCAGGTGGAATACCGGATCTGCACGGATTTCTGTTCGATCTGGCGCAGGTCCGGCATGCACTGGTCTATGGCGAAGCGCTGAACTCATCGGCTGTTCCCGGATACTTTCGGCCGAAGATCACCACCTGTAACGAAGCGCTGCCCTCAATGAGCGCCATCACACAGTTGATGGCGTCGGCCGAGGCTTCCCGTGAGCGTTCATCGCGTATGTGCCCGGCAAAATCCCTCGCGTGATGGAGCGCCAGATCACAGATCGGCCGATGGCGCAACTGTCAGGTCTGACAGGTGTTTCGACTTGCGTCCCGTGTAACAGTCGTAGCGCAGCTACCAGTAGTCCCGTTCATGCAGGATCGGTGGCGTCATCGACATGTATTCGCCCGGGAGTGGTCATGGATTCAGCATTGGTCGTCGATGATCACCCGGTGGTAGCCGAGGCCGTCAGAATAGTTCTGGAGTCGTTGGGCTATAAACCGATTCATGTCGCTTCGAGTGGCGTCGACGTGGTGCCGATGATCCGTGCCCACGCGCCGACATTGATCGTGCTCGATTTGAAGCTCAAGGGAATGGGCGGTCTTGAAGTGCTGGACCGGATCAACGCCCTCGGGCTGGTCTGCAAAGTCGTGATTTTTTCATCGGCCGATCCGAACAGCTACCTGGTGCGTTGCCGACGTGCAGGTGCAATGGCTTTTGTGGCCAAGTCTGCCGAGTTGCAGCAGTTGCAGAGTGCGATCAAGGCAGTCCGTTCGGGTTACAGCTATTTTCAGGAATTGCCTGAGGTCAACGCAGGGCACTCCGGTGTGCACAGTGACGAGCGGCAGCAAATCGAAGGATTGTCCAATCGCGAGTTACACATTCTCGTGCAATTGGCGCATGGCAAGCCCAACAAGGACATCGCTCGGGAGATGAACCTGAGCCACAAAACCATCAGTACCTACAAGACTCGCCTGATGCTCAAGCTCGGGGTCAGCTCACAGGTGGTGTTGCGTGAGTTCGCCAGACGCAACCATCTGCTTTGAGAGCCTGCCCGATGATGAGGCCGCTGCGATGCATTCTTCTGATGATCTTCCTTTTGGCAAACGCTGTGCAGGCATCCGGGGCTGTGCAAAAACTGGAAATCATCTCCCGCACCCGGCTGGAGGGCGTGCAGGTACGCCTCGACGAGCAGGATCGCCAGTGGCTCCGGGCACACCCGGTATTGCGCATCGGCGCTTCCGGGCCGGACTATCCTCCTTTTGAATTGACCCGCAACCGGCATGAACTGGAAGGCCTCACGGCCGAATACGCCGACGCGATCGCACAGGTGCTGAATGTCCGGATCGAGGTCTGGTGCTACCCCGACCGCGAAAGCGCCATGGCCGCTCTCAAGGCCGGGGAACTGGATTTGCTGGGCACCTCGAACAACTATGAGATTGCCGATCCCGAGCTGATGCTGTCTCGCGCCTATGCCGAAGATCAGCCGATGTGGGTGACCCGGCTCGACGAACCGTTGCCCGATGATCTGGCAGGCAAGCGCATCGCCATGGTGGATGACTACCTGCCGGCCTCGACCATCGAGAAGGCTTACCCGCAAGCCACTTTGCAGCGTTATCGCTCGATTCTCGATGCCCTCGGCGCAGTGGCATTCGGGCGGGATGACCTGTACCTCGGCGATTTCATCAGTGCCAGCTATCTGATCAACATCAACTTCCACAACGATCTGCAACTGGCCGGCCCTTCGGGCCTCGACGCCAACCCGTTCGCCTTTGCCCTGACTCGCAGCAACACACGCTTGAAACGACTGGTCGACAAGGCCTTGCTGGCCATTCCCATGGAGCAGCGCCTGGCCATGGAGCTGCGCTGGAGTGCCGGGCGCGCGGACATGTCGGGACAGGCGCGGGTAAGTCTCAGCAGCAGTGAACAGGCGTGGCTCGACCGGCATCCGAGCGTACGTGTCGGTGCGATCGAGGATTTCGCCCCGTTGACGTTCTTTGATGCCGAGGGAAAAGTGCAGGGGCTCACGGCGCAGTTGTTGAGCCTGATCAGTCAGCGCAGCGGCCTGAAGTTCGAGATCGTACGGGGGCAGTCACTGGACCGACAGATCGAACAATTGAAGGCCGGGGAACTTGATCTGCTGCCCGTGGTGACACCCAGCAGCGAGCGTGAACTCGAAATGCGTTTCTCCCGGGCCTATCTGAACAATCCGTTCGTGCTGGTCAGCGGAGTATCGGCGTCGGGCGTGAGAACCCTGGACGACATGGCCGGCAAACGGTTGGCGATCTATCGCGGTCACCCGTTGCGCGATTACCTGCTGGAGCGAGTACCGCAGCTCAGATTGGTCGAAGTACCAAGCCCGGCAGCCGGGATGGAAGCGATTGTCAGCGGGCAGGCCGATGCCACGCTGAGTTCGTTGATGGTGGCGCGCTATCTGATTTCCCGTCAGTACCGGGGGCGTACCCGGATAGTCGGTACGGTGGGGGACCAGCCCGCCCGGATTGCGTTGGCCACTGCACCGGATGCGGTGGTCTTGCATTCGATTCTGAACAAGGCGCTGCTGAGCATTGCCCCGAAGGAACTCGACGATCTGGTCGAGCGCTGGGGCCGTGACGCTGTTGCCGATGACAGTTACTGGCAGCGCCATCGACGGGAGATCCTGCTTGGATTCACCGTTGCGTCCGGGCTGTTGCTGCTGGCGCTGGGCTGGATTGCCTTTCAGCGCTGGCAGATTCGCCAGCGCCAACAATGGCTGCTTCAACTGCAGGAAGCCAAGGACGCGGCGGATGACGCCAACCGGGCCAAGAGCACCTTTCTGGCAGTCATGAGTCACGAAATCCGTACGCCCATGAATGCCTTGCTGGGCATGCTCGAACTGGCGCTCAAGCATGCCGATGAAGGCGTGACCGACCGCGCGGCCATTCAGGTGGCATCCACGGCGGGGCAGCAACTGCTGGCACTGATCGGCGATATTCTCGATATCGCACGCATCGAATCCGGTCATCTGTCGCTGGCTCCCGAACGCACCCATCTACGTGAGTCGGTGTTGTCGGTGTGTCGGATTTTCGAAGGAGTGGCGCGCCAGAAGCAGTTGTCGTGGCATGTCGAGCTGGATGAACGCAGCAATGTCGAGGTGATGCTCGACGCCCTGCGTTTCAAGCAGGTGTTGTCGAATCTGCTGAGCAATGCGATCAAGTTTACCGACGAAGGCGATGTGAGCCTGCGACTGCAAGTGTTCGCCGTATCGGACGGGCTGCTGGAAATCGGTGTTGTCATCGACGACAGCGGACGGGGCATCAGCGCCGAAGATCAGCAACGCCTGTTCAGCCCCTTTGTGCAGGTCGGCAGCCAGCCGATGTCGGCCCGCAGCGGTTCTGGTCTGGGGCTGGTGATCAGCCGCAGCCTGTGTCGGATGATGGGCGGCGACTTATGGATGACCAGCGAACCCGGACGAGGCACACAAGTCATGCTGCGCCTGGAGCTGCCCGTGCTGGAGTCATCCGGCCATGAGAACGTTGCGACTCCAACGGTGATGGCAGCGAGGTCGCTGGATGTACTGGTGGTGGACGACCATCCGGTGAATCGTCTGCTGCTGTGTCGGCAGTTGAGCGAGCTCGGGCACCACTTTGTCGATATCGGGAGTAGTGAACAGGCGCTGGATCTGTGGCGCGGTCAATCTTTCGATGCACTGATCACTGACATCAACCTGCCCGGGCTCAACGGTTATGACCTGGCGCGAACGATTCGCGAAGAAGAGACGGCAGCAGGCAGGACGCCTTGTCTGATTCTGGGGTATACCGCCAATGCACAGCTGGAGGAAAAACAGCGATGCCTGGCAGCCGGAATGGATGATTGCCTGTTCAAACCGGTTTTGCTGCGGGAACTGAACCTGGCGCTGATGACCGCAGAGCCCGACGAAATGCAGGTAGCAGGAGCGGAGGAACAGGTATTGCCCGGTTTCGACCTGAGTTCGCTGTTGCAATTGGCGGGAGCGGATAACCCGCTCATGGGGCAGTTGCGCGAGGAGGTGCTGACCAGTCTGCGTACCGACCTGGAGCGTCTGGAGGAATCAGGGCGGGAAGGTGATCGTGCAGGTCTGAAGGATCTGGCACATCACATCACAGGCGGGGCGCATGTGATTGGTGCCGAGCGCGTGGTTTCGGCTTGCCGGGTACTCGAACAGGCCTGCGGGGACGGTGAGCCCGAGGCCGCATTGAACGTTGCTATCGAGTTGCTGCGCGTGGCCATGCACGACCTCGCGCAGCAACTTCAGGCGTGAGCGGTCAGTCCCACTGCGGCGCGATGCCTTGGGGGCTGGTCAGGCGATGGCCGCGCTCCAGAGTCGCAATCAGCGCCATGTCCGCGTCGCTCAGCGTCAGCGCGGTGGCGCCGAGGTTGCTTTGCAGGTTGGCGCGCTTGGTCGACGATGGAATCACCGCGTAACCCGATTGCATCGCCCACGCCAGAGTGACCTGAGCCGGGGTGGCTTGCAGGCGCTGGGCGATGTCGACAATCAATGGATCCTTCAGCACTTCGCCATAGGCCAGGGTCATGTACGAGGTGATCTGGATGCCCTGGCTCTGGGCAAATTCCACGACCTTGCGGTTTTGCAGGTACGGGTGCAGCTCGATCTGGTTGGTGGCGATGTTGTCTGCACCCACCGCTGCGATGGCTTGTTTCATCAAGTCGATGGTGAAGTTGGACACACCGATCTGCCGGGTCAGGCCCAGGCGTTTGGCTTCCAGCAGGGCACCCATGAATTCTTTCACTGGCACCTGATCTTCCGGCGACGGCCAGTGGATCAGCGTCAGGTCGAGGTAGTCGGTCTGCAGTTTCTGCAGGCTTTTCTTGAGGCTCTCGATCAGACGGTCTTTGGCGAAATTGGCGATCCAGATCTTGCTGGTGATGAACAATTCGTCGCGAGGGATGCCGCTGGCGGCGATGGCCTGGCCGACCTCGGCTTCGTTCTCGTAGATTTGCGCGGTGTCGATGACCCGGTAGCCCAGCTCAAGGGCGGTGCTCACCGAATCGATGACCACCTGACCTTGCAGGCGAAACGTACCAAGACCGAAAGCGGGAACAGACATCTAGAACTCCAGGGTTGCAGTGAGAATGGACGGAAGTATCCGCTGCTGCTTCCTTGAGAAAAACCGCTGTCTGGGCAAAGTACTGTTGACTGAAAGTCACGAATCGTTGGATGGAGTATCGTTCCATCAGTGGAACGATGAGGCCGGTTTTGACTGACTAGTACTAAATACGTGGCGAATTTATGATCAGTCCATGATCAACCTCAATTCGGAGCCCGCCATGAAAAACCTCATCGGTATCTACACCAGCCCTCGCGGCCACTGGGTCGGCGATGGGTTTCCGGTTCGTACACTGTTTTCCTACGACAACCTGGGCAAGCACATCAGCCCGTTCCTGCTGCTTGACCATGCAGGTCCCGCGCAATTCACGCCGACCACTGAACGGCGTGGCGTGGGTCAGCACCCGCATCGTGGTTTCGAAACCGTGACCATCGTTTATGACGGCGCAGTAGAGCATCGCGATTCCACCGGCAGCGGCGGCAAGATCGGCCCGGGTGACGTGCAATGGATGACCGCTGCTTCCGGAATCCTGCACGAGGAGTTTCACTCCGCAGATTTCGCCAGAACGGGTGGCAACCTGGAAATGGTGCAGCTGTGGGTCAACCTGCCGGCCAAGGATAAAATGGCTGAACCGGGTTACCAGACCATTCTCGACAGCGATATCCCGAACGTCGCCCTCCGGGACGGTGCCGGCAACCTGCGTCTTATTGCGGGTGAGTTCGACGGTCACAAGGGGCCTTCCCGGACCTTCACGCCCATCGATGTCTGGGATCTGCGCCTCAATGCCGGCAAGTTGCTGACGCTGGAGCTGCACGAAGGCCGCAACACCGCGCTGGTGGTGCTGCGTGGCTCGGTCCGGATCAACGGCGAGGAGTCGGCAGGCGTAGGGCAACTGGCGTTATTCGAGCGTGAAGGTGACCGCCTGACGCTTGAGGCCAGCGAGGACGCGATGGTGTTGCTGCTCAGTGGTGAGCCGATCGATGAGCCGATCGTCGGTCACGGTCCGTTCGTGATGAATACCGAGCAGGAAATTCACCAGGCGTTCGTTGATTTCCAGTCTGGCCGGTTTGGACGGATGCCCGCGTAGATCGACATTGTGGGAGTCAGCGTGCTGGCTCCCACAGTTTTTTTTAGAGGGGCATTCAATCGCCCTTATCCCGCCAAATCAATTGCTCCTACACTAAGCCCAATCTGTGCGATCTTCTCGCGATTGACCTCTGTCGGAGTTGTTTGATGCTGTCACTGCTGACTGAACATCCGTTGTTCTGCGCGTTGATCCTGATCCTGCTCGACCTGGGCCTGTGGCGCCTGATCAGCTCCCACGGCAGCGAATGGAAGCTGCTGGTGCGGGTGCTGATTTTCAGCCTGTTCAGCGTGCTGCTGTTCAACGAAGGCCTCAATCCGATGGAGCCGGCGCCATGGGCCGACAACGTGCCGCTGCATCTGGCGGCGACCGGGTTGCAGATCGGATGGTGGCTGTTCGGTGCGCGCACGCTGACGGTGTTGATTGGGGCGGTGATGATGCAGCGGGTCGGCCACACCGGGCGACTGTTGCAGGACCTGCTCGGCGCGGTGATTTTCCTGATTGCTATCATTGCGGCGCTGGCCTATGTGCTGGACCTGCCGGTCAAGGGCGTGCTGGCCACGTCCGGAGCACTGGCGATCATCGTCGGTCTGGCGTTGCAGAGCACCCTGAGCGACGTGTTTTCCGGGATCGTCCTGAACACCACCAAGCCCTATCAACTCGATGACTGGATTTCCATCGACGGCACGGAAGGGCGGGTCACCGACATCGACTGGCGCGCCACGCGCCTGCAAACCTCACAGGGCAGCATGGCGGTGATTCCCAACTCGCTGGCGGCCAAGGCCAAGATCATCAACTTCAGTCGCCCGAGCAACATGTTCGGTGTTGCCGTCAGCGTACAGGTCAGCCCCCATGCGCGGCCGAACTCAGTGATCGACGCCCTGGAGCGGGCGATGCAGGGCTGTCGCCCCCTGCTGGACAACCCGGCGCCAAGCGTCGCGTTGAAGAGTTCGAGCAGTGCCGGCGCGGAGTACGAAATCAGCGGCTTCGTGGCGTCGATGAGCGAGAAGCGTGCGGTGCGCAATCAGTTGTTCGATCTGGCTTTCCGGCATCTGCAAGCCTCCGGGGTCAATCTGCTGTCGAGCGATGAACCCGCCGCTCCGGCCCACCTCTCACGGCCACGGGCGCTGCTCGACAGCTCGCCGATCTTTTCCACCCTGCGTCAGGAAGAAAAAGAGACCTTCAGCCAGAACATGGCCCTGCAAACCTTCCGTGCCGGCGAGATCATTCTGGCGGGCGGCGAGGTCAGTGATCACCTGTTCATCATCGAGTCCGGCGTGGTTTCGGTGACGTTGAACCGGCACGGCGTACCGTTCGAATCAGGGCGCATGGGGCCGGGGGAAGTGATCGGCGAGGCCGGGATCCTTTCCGACACCTCGTTGCCGGCCGACTTTTCTGCCAAGACATTCTGCGCCCTGTATCGCATCGAGAAGTCTTATCTCAAGCCTTGCCTGGATGCTCGCCATGACATCAACGATGCAATGAAGGCGCTGCTCGATTTCCGCCTGCTCAAGGCGCAGGCGCTGACTCAGGAAGTGCCGGTAGCCGTGCCGAAAAGAGGTTTCCTGCAGTGGCTGCGCCATCGCGCCTGAGCGGGATCAGCGGCGTTCGTATCCGGCGAGTTTCTGTTCGAGGTTCTGGCGCACCTGCGGCCATTCGTCATCGATGATGCTGAAGCGCACCGAGTTGCGCTTGCGGCCGTCGGGCATGATCCGCTCGTGTCGCACGATGCCTTCCTGCTGTGCGCCCAGACGCAGGATCGCATGGCGTGATTTCTGGTTGTTTTCGTCGGTGGTGAATTGCACGCGCACGCAATCGAGCACCTCGAAGGCGTGGCGCAGCATCAGGTACTTGGCTTCGGTGTTGACGAAGGTTTTCTGGAAGCGCGCCGAGATCCAGCTGCTGCCGATCTCCAGTTTGCGATTGAGCGGATCTATCTTCCAGAAACGGGTCGAGCCGATCACCTCGCCGGTTTCCTTCAACACGATCGCAAACGGCATGACTGTGCCTGCCTCACGCCCGTCTAGGGCCTTTTTCAGATAGCTGTCGACAGTGCTCGCCGACGGCACCACGGTGACGGTGAGATTCCACAGTTCGCCGTCCGCGGCGGCGTGGAGCAGGGCGTCGGCATCGGAATATTGCAGGGGGCGCAGGACGATGCCCTGGCCTTGCAGTGTGATGTGCATGGGGCGTGGCTCTCGGTGGTTCGGGCGAGGTCTTATTACGCCGCATCGGGCAGCGTCGTTGCAACCGCCGGTTCAGGCGCCAAGGCCGATTGGTGAAATCAATTGTCGATTCGATGCCCGGATCCCGTATACATGGCGACCATCAGCGGAACGATCCGCGTCTCCATGCCTAAGGACCGAGCAATGAGCGAGCCACGCCTGACGAATCTGAAACAGTATCTGCAACGGTTGGGGTTCGACACGCCCCCGGCACCGACCCTTGAGACCCTGCGTCTGTTGCAGTTGCGTCATACCGGTGCCTTTCCCTTCGAGAATCTTTCGACGCTCAGCGGCGAACCTGTACTGATCGATCTGCCGTCGATCCAGCGCAAGGTTCTGGAGGATGCCCGTGGCGGTTACTGCTACGAACTCAATAATCTGTTTCTGGCCTTGTTGCTGGAGCTGGGTTTCGATGCGCGAGGCATCAGCGGGCGTGTGGTCATGAATCAGCCTGAAGGCAGCTGGACGGCACGCACTCATCGTTTGAGCCTGGTGACCCTCGACGGCGTGCGCTATATCACCGATGTCGGCTTCGGCGGCATGGTGCCGACCGCGCCGCTGGTGCTCGATACCGAAGCCGAGCAATCCACGCCGCACGAGCCGTATCGCATCGAAGTACAAGCCGATGGCTACATGCTGCGGGCCAGAGTCGCCGGCGAATGGCGGCCGATGTACCTGTTCGACCTGCAACGCCAGGAAGACATCGATTACACCCTTGGCAACTGGTACGTCTCGACCCATCCGGACTCACCGTTCGCCCAGCGCCTGATGGTCGCGCGTACGGGCGACGGCTGGCGACGCACGTTGAACAATGGCAGTTTCGCGATCCACCGCATCGGCGCCGAGAGCGAGCGGCGTGAAGTGACGGATGTCGACGAACTGATTGAATTGCTGGAACGGGAGTTCGGTCTGCGCTTGCCGCACCAGCCCGGTGCACGTCTGGCGCTGGCGCGCTTGATCCAGCCGGCCTGAAGTCTAAGGTTTGGCATCCGGCTCCAGTACCCGCCGGATTTCGTTAACGGCCGCCGACAGTTTTTTCTCAAGGCTTTTGAGGTCGGTGGCGGTGATGCCTTTCTTGAATTGACCGATGGAATGCTCGAGTTCATCGGCATCGCCACGGCTGTTAAGCAGTGCGTGGCGCAGAGTGTTGTTGATCACCGTTTGGTAACCAAATCCTTCGTCTTCGGCGACCTTGCGTGCAGCCTCGATGACCGCGTCGTCGAGCATGATGGTGATGCGGGTCTTGCCCTTGTTGGAGGCGACGGCGCCCCGTTTTCCCTGGGTGAAGTCGTATTCATCCTTCATTGATCAAGTCTCCGGAAAGTATTGGCGTCGCTCGCTGGGTGTTGCGCTGCGCGCGGAAATGATTCGAACAATATTCGGCTCCCGATAGCTGTAAACAATGACCAGCAAACGTCCCTTGGCGTCGGTGCCGAGTGTGATCCAGCGTTGTTCGTCATGGTCGTTGTCTTCAATGGTCAACGCTCGTTCGTCGTGAAAGACCGGTTCGGCCTCGGCGAGGCTGATCCCTCTGTGCTTGAGTTTGTTGGCAGCATTCTTGCTTTTGTCGAACTGAATCTTGAATGACTTCATTATGCATACTTTATATGTATAAAAAAGAGTGCGACCGCACCGTCGGTCGCCATGAACACTTCAGCCTAGGTGGATAAAACGCGGGGCCAGTTAACGATGTGTTGCCGGATTTGTGGGGGATGGAAGCGGCGGGATAGAAGGTTGGGTGGCTACCTATCCATAATGTGACTGATAAGTTGTATACAACTCTATGGACATTTGTCACGAGTATTGAATACAGTGTGCGCATAACAAAAACCAGGGAACCCCCCACCATGAAAACGCCCCATGTTTCACACCAACGGCCCGAGGACGAAAACCTCGGGGTCGGCGCGAATATGGCTTACGGCCTGCAACATGTTCTGACCATGTATGGCGGTATCGTCGCGGTGCCACTGATCATCGGTCAGGCTGCCGGGTTGTCGCCGGCGGACATTGGTCTGTTGATTGCTGCTTCATTGTTTGCGGGGGGGCTGGCCACGTTGCTGCAAACCCTGGGTTTACCGTTTTTCGGATGTCAGTTGCCGCTGGTGCAGGGCGTGTCGTTCTCCGGCGTTGCCACGATGGTGGCGATTGTCAGCAGTGGCGGGGAGGGCGGCTTTCAGTCGGTGCTTGGGGCGGTGATTGCCGCGTCGTTGATTGGTTTGCTGATCACGCCGGTGTTCTCGCGAATCACCAAGTTCTTTCCACCGCTGGTTACCGGCATCGTGATCACCACCATCGGCCTGACGCTGATGCCGGTGGCCGCACGCTGGGCCATGGGTGGCAACAGTCATGCTCCGGACTTCGGCAGCATGCAGAACATCGGTCTGGCGGCGGTCACGCTGGTGCTGGTGCTGCTGCTGAGCAAGGTCGGCAGCTCGACCATCTCGCGTCTGTCGATCCTGTTGGCGATGGTGATCGGCACGGTACTGGCGGTGTTCCTTGGCATGGCGGATTTCTCCAGCGTTACCCAAGGGCCGATGTTCGGCTTCCCGACACCGTTCCATTTCGGCATGCCGACCTTCCACTTCGCTGCGATCCTGTCGATGTGCATCGTGGTCATGGTGACGCTGGTGGAAACCTCGGCGGACATCCTGGCGGTCGGTGAAATCATCGGCACCAAGGTCGACTCCAAACGTCTGGGTAACGGCCTGCGGGCGGACATGCTGTCGAGCATGTTTGCGCCGATCTTCGGTTCGTTCACCCAGAGCGCCTTCGCCCAGAACGTCGGGCTGGTGGCGGTGACCGGAATCAAGAGCCGTTATGTGGTGGCCACCGGCGGTATCTTTCTGGTGATCCTCGGCTTGCTGCCGTTCATGGGCCGGGTGATTGCGGCGGTGCCTACGTCGGTACTGGGCGGCGCGGGTATCGTGCTGTTCGGCACCGTGGCGGCGAGCGGCATCCGCACGCTGTCCAAGGTCGATT
The DNA here is from genome assembly GCF_023242425.1 of Pseudomonas sp. MWU12-2029. NCBI lineage: Bacteria > Pseudomonadati > Pseudomonadota > Gammaproteobacteria > Pseudomonadales > Pseudomonadaceae > Pseudomonas > Pseudomonas sp. MWU12-2029. The sequence continues at coordinate 77,554 of NZ_JALJDY010000003.1, forward strand.
ACCGCAACAACGTCAACCTGATCATCGTTGCGACCTCAATCGGTTTCGGCATGATCCCGATTGCCGCGCCGAACTTCTACGATCACTTCCCGAGCTGGTTCGCGACCATTTTCCATTCGGGCATCAGTTCGTCGGCGATCATGGCGATCCTGCTGAACCTGGCGTTCAACCACTTCACGGCGGGTAACTCGGATCAGCAGTCGGTGTTCGCGGCGGCAGAAGAGCGGACCCTGCGTTATCGGGATCTGGCGGCGCTGCGTGAAGGGGACTACTTCAGCGACGGCAAGCTGCATGACTGCGATGGCAATGAAGTGCCGGTGATCGATCCGGATTCGGATCACGGTCATGGCGCACCGAAAGTGCATGCCAAGAGCAGCGAGCACGTCTGACCGCTGTTTCTGAAACAGAAAAGGGCCGATCAGTTGTGAAACTGATCGGCCCTTTTTATGGTGCTGACTTTCTCAGCGCCCACAAAAAAGCCCCTGAATCTTTCGATTCAGGGGCTCTGTATTTGGCTCCACAACCTGGACTCGAACCAGGGACCCAGTGATTAACAGTCACTTGCTCTACCAACTGAGCTATTGCGGAATTGGTGCGTATGTTACTGATTTAAAAAGACTAGTCAAGCTTTGCCGGATATTTTTTTGCTGAACGGTTTTCAGCCACCGAATGTAAAGGTCCCCATCAGCAGTTTTGCGTACAACGCTGTGGCCGCCAGTTGCACCAGCCAAAGGGCCAGGCCGCCGAGAAACACGCCGGCCGCCACTTGCAGTACCAGGCTCTTTTCGCGTTTGCCCGAGGTGCGGGGCGGATAGTAGTCCAGCTCATCGCGATCGGCGCGCAGGTCATCGTTTTTCATGTCGGTTCTCTGAGATAGCGTCTGTTTGCAGTCTAGTGGGTGTTGCGGCTTTTCTTCAGACAAATAAAAACGGGAAGCCCGAAAGCTTCCCGTTTTCAGTGCAGCGCCGGATCAGATGACCTGAACGATGGCGTCCGTCACGGCTTCGATGTTGCTCTGGTTCAGCGCGGCGACGCAGATGCGGCCGGTGTCCAGGGCGTAGATGCCGAACTCGTTGCGCAGGCGGTGAACCTGCTCGGTGGTCAGGCCGGAGTAGGAGAACATGCCACGCTGACGACCGACGAAGCTGAAGTCACGCTGCGGAGCTTTCTTCGCCAGCAGAGCAACCATCTGCTCGCGCATGCCGCGAATGCGCAGGCGCATTTCGGCCAGTTCGGCTTCCCACTGAGCGCGCAGTTCCGGGCTGTTCAGCACAGCGGCGACAACGCTTGCGCCGTGAGTCGGCGGGTTGGAGTAGTTGGTGCGGATCACGCGCTTGACCTGCGACAGAACGCGGGCGCTTTCTTCTTTCGATTCGCTGACGATCGACAGCGCGCCGACGCGCTCGCCGTACAGCGAGAACGACTTGGAGAACGAGCTCGACACGAAGAAGGTCAGGCCGGACTCGGCGAACAGACGCACGGCAGCGGCGTCTTCGGCGATGCCGTCACCGAAACCCTGGTAAGCCATGTCGAGGAACGGCACGTGACCTTTGGCCTTGACCGCTTCCAGCACGTTGTTCCAGTCCGCCGGGCTCAGGTCGACGCCGGTCGGGTTGTGGCAGCAAGCGTGCAGCACGATGATCGAGCCGTTCGGCAGGGCGTTGAGGTCTTCGAGCAGGCCGGCACGGTTCACGTCGTGGGTGGCGGCGTCGTAGTAGCGGTAGTTCTGCACCGGGAAACCGGCGGTTTCGAACAGCGCGCGGTGGTTTTCCCAGCTCGGGTCGCTGATGGCCACAACGGCGTTCGGCAGCAGTTGCTTGAGGAAGTCGGCACCGATTTTCAGTGCGCCGGTCCCGCCGACGGCCTGAGTGGTGACCACGCGGCCAGCGGCCAGCAGTGGCGAATCATTGCCGAACAGCAGCTTTTGCACAGCCTGATCGTAAGCAGCGATGCCGTCGATCGGCAGGTAGCCACGGGAGGCGTGCTGAGCAGCGCGAATGGTTTCGGCTTCGATGACGGCGCGCAGGAGTGGAATTCGCCCCTCTTCGTTGCAGTACACACCCACCCCGAGGTTGACCTTGTTGGTCCGGGTATCGGCGTTGAATGCTTCGTTGAGGCCCAGGATTGGATCGCGGGGTGCCATTTCGACAGCGGAGAACAGGCTCATTTTTACGGCAGCTCTAATGGAGAGTGGAGGGACGTGTGGCGCTCCAGCCGAATGCACTAGAGCGGTGCACAAACGGGGAGCTAGTATAGAGGCCATCATCGATCAATGGCGACAGGCGAATCGGATTTTCAGGTAAGTTTTTCCGATTATTTCTCGACCGTTAGTCGAATGGACTTGTCGGAGACTTTACCGGATGTAGGACGTTTGCCTTGAAAGGCGAGGCAATCGGCTCCACATTCAGCACAATCTTTGTTTTTCCTTGCGCGACATCGGTCGTTTGCGGTCTTTCTCGTGGTGCTGCGGTTTGCCGCCAGTGTCGCGATTCCAGAGGTGTTTATGTCTGAATTCCAGCTCGTCACCCGATTCGACCCTGCCGGCGATCAGCCTGAAGCCATTCGCCAGATGGTCGAGGGCATTGAAGCCGGGCTGGCGCACCAGACCCTGCTCGGTGTGACCGGTTCGGGCAAGACCTTCAGCATCGCCAACGTGATCGCTCAGGTGCAGCGTCCGACCCTGGTGCTGGCGCCGAACAAGACCCTGGCCGCGCAGCTTTACGGCGAGTTCAAGTCGTTCTTCCCGAACAATGCCGTCGAGTACTTCGTTTCCTACTACGACTACTACCAGCCGGAAGCCTATGTGCCGTCGTCCGACACCTTCATCGAGAAGGATGCGTCGATCAACGACCACATCGAGCAGATGCGCCTGTCTGCGACCAAGGCATTGCTCGAGCGCAAGGACGCGATCATCGTTACCACGGTGTCGTGCATCTACGGTCTGGGCAGCCCGGAAACCTATTTGAAAATGGTGTTGCACGTCGATCGCGGCGACAAGCTCGATCAGCGCGCGCTGGTACGGCGCCTGGCCGACCTGCAATACACCCGCAACGACATGGATTTCGCCCGGGCGACGTTCCGGGTACGCGGTGACGTAATCGACATCTATCCGGCCGAATCCGACCTCGAAGCGATCCGCATCGAGCTGTTCGATGACGAAGTGGAGAGCATTTCCGCGTTCGACCCGCTGACCGGCGAAGTCATCCGCAAGCTGCCGCGCTTCACCTTCTACCCGAAAAGCCACTACGTGACGCCCCGGGAAACCCTGCTCGACGCCATCGAAGGGATCAAGGTCGAGCTGCAGGAACGTCTGGAATACCTGCGTAACAACAACAAACTGGTCGAAGCCCAGCGTCTGGAGCAACGTACCCGGTTCGACCTGGAGATGATCCTCGAGCTCGGCTACTGCAACGGCATCGAAAACTACTCGCGCTACCTGTCCGGGCGTCCGGCCGGTGCGGCTCCGCCAACCCTCTACGACTACCTGCCGGCCGACGCCTTGCTGGTAATCGACGAATCCCACGTCAGCGTGCCGCAGGTCGGCGCGATGTATAAGGGCGACCGTTCGCGTAAAGAAACGCTGGTGGAGTACGGCTTCCGCCTGCCATCGGCGCTGGACAACCGGCCAATGCGCTTCGACGAGTGGGAAGGGGTGAGCCCGCAGACGATTTTCGTCTCGGCCACGCCCGGCAACTACGAAGCCGAACATGCCGGACGAGTGATCGAACAGGTTGTGCGCCCGACCGGTCTGGTCGACCCGCAAGTGGAAGTGCGCCCGGCGCTGACCCAGGTTGACGATCTGCTTTCGGAAATCACCAAGCGTGTGGCAGTGGAGGAGCGAGTACTGGTCACCACGCTGACCAAGCGCATGGCCGAAGACCTGACCGATTACCTGGCTGATCACGGCGTCCGTGTGCGTTATCTGCACTCGGACATCGACACGGTCGAGCGGGTCGAAATCATCCGCGACCTGCGTTTGGGCACGTTCGATGTACTGGTGGGGATCAACCTGCTGCGTGAAGGCCTGGACATGCCGGAAGTGTCACTGGTGGCGATTCTCGATGCGGACAAGGAAGGCTTTCTGCGTTCCGAACGCTCATTGATCCAGACCATTGGCCGTGCGGCACGTAACCTCAATGGCCGGGCGATTCTCTACGCGGATCGCATCACCGGTTCGATGGAGCGTGCTATCGGCGAGACCGAGCGCCGTCGCGACAAGCAGATCGCCTTCAACCTGGCTAATGGCATTACGCCGAAGGGCGTGTTCAAGGACGTCGCCGACATCATGGAAGGCGCCACCGTGCCTGGTTCGCGCAGCAAGAAGCGCAAAGGCATGGCCAAGGCCGCCGAAGAAAATGCCAAGTACGAAGCCGAATTGCGCTCGCCGAGCGAGATCACCAAGCGCATTCGCCAACTGGAAGAGAAGATGTACCAGCTGGCCCGCGACCTGGAATTCGAAGCGGCGGCGCAGATGCGCGACGAGATTGCGAAAATGCGCGAGCGGCTATTGGCAGTCTGACTGATCGTTCCCACGCGGGCATGGGAACGATCAGTCAAGGTTAATGAGCCTCGCCGGCCTTCAGGCCGGCGGGCAGCTTCTTGGTCAGCAAGATCGCCAACATGCTGATCCCCAGCGCAATCCCGACAAAATGAAACGCATCGTTGTAGGCCATGATCAGCGCCTGCTGATGGACGATGTCACTCAATTTCCCCAGCGCCGCCGTGTCACTGCCAAAGCGATCGGTCATCGACGCCAGTCGTTCGGCCACCTGCGGGTTGGTCGGCACCACTGCTTCACGCAGGTAATCGAAGTAGGTCTTGGTGCGTGCATCCAGTAACGTCGCGAGCAGGGCGATGCCGATGGCGCCGCCGAGGTTGCGCAGGATGTTGAACAGGCTCGACGCCGAACCCGCATCCTGCGGCAGGATATAAGCCGTGGCGATCAGCGAAATGGTCACCATGATCAGCGGCTGGCCGAGGGCGCGGATGATCTGGATCTGGTTGAACTGCGGCCCGGCAAAGTCCGGGTTGAGCACGCCGGATGAGAAACTCGCCAGCCCGAACAGTCCGAATCCCAAAGTGCACAGCCATTTGGGCGAGACGAATTTCATCAGCTTCGGCACCAGCGGAATCAGGAACAGCTGCGGCACACCCATCCACATGATCACTTCGCCGATCTGCAAGGCGTTGTAGTTCTGGATCTGCGCCAGATACAGCGGCAACAGATAGATCGAGCCGTACAGCCCGACGCCCATGCCCAGGCTGGAAATGCTCGACAGCCCAAAGTTGCGATTGCGCAGGATGCCGAGGTTGATCAGCGGGTTGGGCTTGGAGATCTGCACGATCACGAAGGTGATCAGGCTTAGCAGGGCGATGCTGCCCAGCGTCACGATCAGGCTCGATTCCAGCCAGTCCTTGCGATGGCCTTCTTCAAGAAACACCTGCAGGCAACCAAGGCCGATGCCCAGGGTGAGTATGCCGGTGTAATCGGTGCTTTTCAGCAGCTCCCAATGGGCTTCTTTCTTCTCGAGTCCGTACATCAGCCCGGCGATCATGATCAGCCCCGGCGGGATGTTGATATAGAAGATGTACTCCCAGCCCCAGTTTTCCGTGAGCCAGCCACCGAGGGTGGGGCCGATGGACGGCGCGAAGGTGGCAGTCATGGCGAACATCGCCATGCCTTTGGCGCGGTGGTGTTCGGGGAGTTTGATCAGGGTCAGGGTGAATGCCAGCGGAATCAGCGCACCGCCAGTGAAGCCCTGCATGGCGCGAAACACGATCATGCTGTCGAGGCTCCAGGCCATCGAACACAGCAACGACGAAATCAGAAACCCCAGCGAGACCCACACCGCCAGTCTTCGCGCTGAAAGCAACTGCACCAGCCACGCGGTCAGCGGGATCATGATGATTTCCGCCACCAGGTACGAGGTGGAAATCCACGAGCCTTCTTCCAGGGTCGCCGACAGGGCGCCCTGAATGTCCTTGAGTGACGAGTTGGTGATCTGGATATCGAGCACCGCCATGAAGGCGCCGAGCATGACACTCATCACTGCGATCCAGTCCCGCCGGGTCGGTTCGCCGACCGGACGGATCAGTTGATCACCGGCCATTGTCTGGGGCGTCTTTGATATTCACGGTGGCGGTGACCGACATGCCCGGACGGATTTTGCCGTGCAGCGGGTTGTCGGCCTTGAAGGTCAGCTTGACCGGAATCCGCTGCACGACTTTGGTGAAGTTGCCGGTGGCGTTGTCCGGCGGCAACAGGCTGAATTGCGCGCCGGAAGCCGCGAACAGGCTGTCGACCCGGGCTTCGATCGGCGTATCGCCGTAAGCATCGAAGACCAGCTCGGCCTTCTGGCCCGGCTGCATGTGACCGATCTGGGTTTCCTTGAAGTTGGCCTGCACCCAGATGTCTTCGTCCGGAACGATCGACAGCAGGTACGCGCCGGCCTGAACAATCTGCCCATTGCGTGCAGCACGCTGGCCGACCAGACCACTGATCGGTGCGTGGATTTCGCTGCGGGTCAGGTTCAGTTCGGCCTGGGCGAGGTCGGCGCGGGCGTTGGCGATCTGTGCGTCGAGGCGCTTGATCTCGGCATTCAGTGCGCTGACCTGCTGGCGCTGGCTCTGCGCATCGGCCTGGGCCTTGGCCACTTGCGAGCGGGCGATGTGGTTGTCGGCGGAGAGGGTGGTGACCCGTTCCTCGGAAACGAAGCCGGGTTTGCGCAGGGCTTCTGCGCGGGACAGATCGATTTGCGAACGGCCCAGTGTCGCTTGCGTGGTTGCCACTTGCGCTTCGCTGGCGGCGATCAGGCTGGATTGTTGAGTCAGTTTGCTCTGGGCCTGCAGGCGCTCGGCTTCACGGGTGGCGAGGGCGGCAATGGCGCGATCGACGGCGAGGCGGAAGTCGTCGCCTTCGAGACGCACCAGCAACTGGCCTTTTTCCACGTGCTGGTTGTCCTGCACCAGGACTTCGTCGATGCGCGCGCTCAACTGGCTCGACACGCGGGTGATTTCACCCTGGACATAGGCGTTGTCGGTGCTTTCATAAAAGCGCCCCTTGAAAAACCAATGAGCGAAAAAGCCCCCGGCAATCAGCAGGACGAGCAGCAGGAAAATGAACAGGCGACGCTTGAGTTGGGCAGGCATGGGCAAACTGTAGTCGAGGAATTGTAAGGAAAGTTATCAGCAGGCGAATCTGGCATACAGCCGATGAACGGTAAATGCCGTCTGCTGATATTCAGCCATTCACCACGGCCTACGGGCGTTACAGACGCAAAATTGGCTTAAATGCCCTGCCCGCTGGAGCGGGGCGGGTGTCGCCTGTTACCATTCGCCGCTTGATTGTTCTTTGCTTTTCATTCTTTTCGAGACATGCCATGACCACCGTCCGCACTCGCATCGCGCCATCGCCTACCGGGGATCCCCACGTAGGTACCGCTTACATCGCATTGTTCAACTACTGCTTTGCCAAGCAGCACGGCGGTGAGTTCATCCTGCGCATTGAAGACACCGATCAACTGCGTTCGACCCGCGAGTCCGAACAGCAGATTTTCGACGCTCTGCGCTGGCTCGGCATCGACTGGAGCGAAGGCCCGGACGTAGGCGGCCCGCACGGTCCGTATCGCCAGAGCGAACGCGGCGACATCTATCAGAAGTATTGCCAGCAACTGGTCGACATGGGTCACGCTTTCCCGTGCTTCTGCACCGCCGAAGAGCTGGACCAGATGCGCGCCGAGCAAATGGCACGCGGCGAAACCCCGCGCTACGACGGCCGTGCATTGCTGCTGTCCAAGGAAGAAGTCGCGCGCCGCCTGGCTGCCGGCGAACCCCATGTGATCCGCATGAAAGTGCCGACCGAAGGCGTCTGCGTGGTGCCGGACATGCTGCGTGGCGATGTCGAGATCCCGTGGGATCGCATGGACATGCAAGTACTGATGAAGACCGACGGTCTGCCGACGTACTTCCTGGCCAACGTGGTCGACGACCATCTGATGGGCATCACCCACGTGCTGCGCGGTGAAGAATGGCTGCCATCGGCGCCGAAGCTGATCCTGCTCTACGAATACTTCGGTTGGGAACAACCGGAGCTGTGCTACATGCCGCTGCTGCGTAACCCGGACAAGAGCAAGCTGTCCAAGCGCAAGAACCCGACCTCGGTGACGTTCTACGAGCGCATGGGCTTCATGCCGGAAGCGATGCTCAACTACCTGGGCCGTATGGGCTGGTCGATGCCGGATGAGCGCGAGAAGTTCTCGCTGCAGGAGATGGTCGACAACTTCGACCTCAAGCGCGTGTCGCTGGGCGGGCCGATTTTCGACATCGAGAAACTCTCGTGGCTCAACGGCCAGTGGTTGCGTGACCTGCCGGTGGAAGAGTTCGCCGCTCGCGTACAGAAGTGGGCGTTCAACTCCGAATACATGATGAAGATCGCGCCACACGTTCAGGGCCGCGTCGAAACCTTCAGCCAGGTCGCACCGCTGGCCGGGTTCTTCTTCGCTGGCGGGGTTAATCCTGATGCCAAGCTGTTCGAGTCGAAAAAGCTCTCGGGTGATCAGGTTCGTCAACTGATGCAGTTGATCCTGTGGAAACTGGAAAGCCTGCGTCAGTGGGAGAAGGACAGCATCACCGCGACGATTCAGGCGGTGGTCGAATCTCTCGAGCTGAAGCTGCGTGATGCGATGCCGTTGATGTTTGCGGCGATCACCGGTCAGGCGAGCTCGGTGTCGGTGCTCGATGCGATGGAAATCCTCGGGCCGGATCTGACCCGTTTCCGTCTGCGCCAGGCGATTGACTTGCTGGGCGGCGTGTCGAAGAAAGAAAACAAAGAGTGGGAAAAGCTGTTGGGCGCTATCGCCTGATTGCGTTTGACTCTGCAGGACGCGCCGCAGGCCAGGATCTTTTGATCCCGTCCTTCGGCGTTTTCCCCCGAATTTACGGGGGGAGGGCGGTAAGTGATTGTTATGCCGACAAAAAATTTTGAAATTTTTCAAAAATAAGTTTGACAGGCTTTCGATACGCCCTTAAGATTCGCCCCGTCCTCAGCGATGACATCAACGATGAGGGGCTATAGCTCAGCTGGGAGAGCGCTTGCATGGCATGCAAGAGGTCGACGGTTCGATCCCGTCTAGCTCCACCAATTTACACTTCGAAGCCTGGCCACACCGGCTTCGAAGCGATCAACACTCAGCGTTGATCAGTTGTATAGAAGGGTTTGCGTCCCCTTCGTCTAGTGGCCTAGGACACCGCCCTTTCACGGCGGTAACAGGGGTTCGAGTCCCCTAGGGGACGCCAGTTTTACAGAAGCGATGTTACAAGTAGTCGCTCCGCCGCGAGGCGAAAAATCCGGGGCTATAGCTCAGCTGGGAGAGCGCCTGCATGGCATGCAGGAGGTCAGCGGTTCGATCCCGCTTAGCTCCACCAATTTACAGTTCAAGGTCTGGCCACACCGGCCTTGAATCGATCAGATCTCAGCACTGATCAGTTGTATAGAAGGTTTGTGTCCCCTTCGTCTAGTGGCCTAGGACACCGCCCTTTCACGGCGGTAACAGGGGTTCGAGTCCCCTAGGGGACGCCACGATTACCCGCCTTGCGGGATTTATAAGGGTCATTCAATTATTGAATGGCCCTTTTGTTTGTCTGGCGTTTGGCCAAATCTCCTTTTTCCTTAAACTGTGCTTCAGACCAGCGGTCATATTTTCGACTTGCAGAATATTATTATGAGAATAATATTCTAATCGTAATATTCGGAGGCAACGATGAACGACAAAAAAGCTCAAACCCGCGAACGCATCCTCAAGGCTGCCAGCGCCGCTCTGATCCAGCGTGGCCCGGCTGAGCCGAGCGTGGGTGAAGTGATGGGCGCCGCCGGCCTGACTGTCGGTGGCTTCTATGCGCACTTCGAAAGCAAGGACGCGATGATGCTTGAGGCGTTCAAGCAGTTGCTGGGTCGCCGCCGGGACCTGATTGCCGACATGGACTCTGAGTTGACCGGCGAAGAGCGCCGCGCCCTGGTGGCCGCGTTCTACCTGTCGCGCAAGCACCGTGATTCCAGTGACTCGGCCTGCCCGATTCCGGCTTCAATCGGCGAGCTGGGACGGCTGCCGGAAGAATTCCGCATAGCGCTGAACGAGCACCTGGAACTGATGATTGCGCAGTTGGCTTCAAGCCCTGAAGACATCGATAAAGCGTTGGCCGACGTGGCCTTGATGGTAGGTGGTCTGGCGCTCTCAAGGGCGTTGGGGCCTGGTGATTTGTCCGATCGATTGCTGCGCGCTGCCAAATCGGCGGTGCGTTGACCTGAAGGCAGCAAGCCTGAGGAGAGAGCGATGAGCACGTTGAAGTGGGTTCGCGGCGTTAATGGCACCTTGGGCTGGTTTGCACCGAAACTGGTGGCAAGCAAAATGCGGTTGGCATTCATGACGCCCCGCGCAAATTCACCGCGGGATTGGGAACTGCCGCTGCTGGCTAAATCCGAGCGGATCACTTTGCGTTTCGGCCTCTCTGCATTGCGCTGGGGGCAAGGCCCGACGGTTCTGCTGATGCACGGTTGGGAAGGGCGGCCGACCCAGTTTGCCGCGTTGATTACCGCGTTGGTCGAATCAGGTTACACCGTCGTCGCTCTCGACGGCCCGGCCCACGGGCGATCACCGGGACGCGAAGCCAACGTCGTGCTGTTCGCGCGGGCCATGCTCGAAGCCGCCGCTGAATTGCCTCCGCTGCAAGCCGTCATCGGCCACTCCATGGGCGGCGCCAGCGCCATGCTCGCGGTGCAACTGGGTCTGCGCACCGAAACCCTGGTCAGCATTGCCGCACCGGCCCGAATTCTGGGTGTATTGCGTGGATTCGCCCGCTACGTCGGCATGCCGCCCAGAGCTCGTTCTGCCTTCATCCGCCAGGTTGAACAGGACGTCGGCATGCGCGCCGCAACCCTCGATGTCGCTCACTATCAACTGGATATGCCAGGCCTGATCGTGCATGCCGAAGACGACACCTTCGTCTCGGTCAAGGAGTCCCAACTGATCCACGAATCCTGGTTCGACAGCCGACTGCTGCGCCTGGAAGCCGGCGGCCATCAGCGGGTATTGGCCGACCCTCGGGTGATTGATGGCGTGTTATCACTGCTGGCCGGGCGCAGCCTTCAGGCGCGGCAATCGGCCTAGTCATCCGTTACACTGCCCCGGTTGAATCATTTGACCGGGAGTAGGGCATGGGCTGGGATCGGGCAACGCCGTTTACCATTGATCTGCAAGTGGGCGCCGAGGACATCGACGGGCTGGGGCACGCGAACAACGCGGTTTATGTGTCCTGGCTCGAACGCTGCGCCTGGCGCCACTCGCAGCGGCTGGGTCTGGATCTGGTCGAGTACCGGCGTCTGGATCGGGCGATGGCGGTGGTGCGGCACGAAATCGATTATCTGGCGGCCGCCTACGAAGGTGACGAACTGCAACTGGCGACCTGGATCGTCGATTGGGATCAGCGCCTGAAAATGACCCGTCACTTCCAGTTGATCCGCCCCAGCGACAACACCACGCTGCTGCGCGCCCAGACCACCTTCGTCTGCATCGAACTGTCCACCGGCAAGCCCAAGCGCATGCCCGCCGAGTTCATTGAAGGTTACGGTCCGGCCATCCAGACAGCGGACATGGGTTTAACCCGCGAAACCCAGTAAACTGCCGCACGTTTTTCCTTGAGTGTGTGTTTCCCATGCAAATTGCTCTGGCGCCGATGGAAGGGTTGGTCGACGACATCCTGCGCGATGTCCTGACCCGTGTCGGCGGTATTGACTGGTGCGTGACCGAGTTCATCCGCGTCAACGACCAGTTGCTGACTCCGGCCTATTTCCACAAGTTCGGCCCTGAACTGCTCAACGGTGCCCGCACCGCTTCCGGCGTGCCGCTGCGCGTGCAGTTGCTGGGTTCCGACCCGGTGTGCCTGGCGGAAAACGCTGCGCTGGCCTGCGAATTGGGTTCCGAAGTGATCGATCTGAACTTCGGCTGCCCGGCGAAAACCGTCAACAAATCCCGTGGCGGTGCGGTGCTGCTCAAGGAGCCGGAACTGCTCAACCAGATCGTCGAACACGTGCGACGTGCGGTACCGGCGCACATCCCGGTCACCGCCAAGATGCGCCTGGGTTTCGACAGCCCGGACGGCTCGCTGGTCTGCGCCACGGCGCTGGCCGAAGGCGGCGCCGAGCATATCGTGGTTCATGCCCGGACCAAGATGGACGGCTACAAGCCGCCGGCCCACTGGGAATGGATCCCGCGCGTTCAGGACGTGGTCAAAGTGCCGGTGTTCGCCAACGGAGACATCTGGAGCGTCGAAGACTGGCGCCGTTGCCGGGAAATCAGCGGTGTCGAGGACATCATGCTCGGTCGCGGCCTGGTTTCGCGTCCCGATCTGGCCAAACAGATCGCTGCCGCCCGTGCCGGCGAGGAAGTCGTCGAGATGACCTGGGCCGAGCTGATGCCGCTGATCCAGGACTTCTGGCTGCAAGCCAAAGCGCAGATGACTGCGCGCCAATCGCCGGGCCGCCTGAAGCAATGGCTGGCGATGCTGACCCGAAATTATCCCGAGGCCACCGAGCTGTTTACCGTGCTTCGGCGTGAGACCGAGCCGGATCAGGTCTCGCGCTTGCTGGGCTTGCCGGTCGCCGAAGCGGCTTGAAAAAATCTTCGAATAATCTCTTGAAAACAAAACGCAGGTCCCTATCTAAGGGGTACGCGATGCCGAATTCGGGTCGCGGAGACAAAAAACCTTGCTGATTGTTTTCAGGAGATTTGAACCATGAGTACTGCATTTTCCCTTGCTCCACTGTTCCGTTCCTCGGTAGGTTTCGACCGTTTCAACGACCTGTTCGAAACAGCCCTGCGCAACGAGCCAGGCAGCAGCTATCCGCCTTACAACGTCGAAAAGCACGGTGACGATCAATACCGCATCGTCGTGGCGGCGGCCGGTTTCCAGGAAGAAGACCTGGAGCTGCAAGTCGAGAAGGGCGTGCTGACCATCAGTGGCGGCAAGCGTGACGCGAACGAAGGCGTCACTTTCCTGCACCAGGGCATCGCCCAGCGTGCATTCAAGCTGTCCTTCCGCCTGGCCGATCACATCGAGATCAAGGCTGCCGGCCTGAGCAACGGCCTGCTGAGCATCGATCTGTTGCGCGTGATCCCGGAAGAAGCGAAAGCCAAACGCATCCCGATCAACGGGGCGCAGAAGCCGGCTCTGCAATAAGCCGACCGACAAGAAGGGCGCCGAAAGGCGCCCTTTTTTGTGCCTGTCAAACCAGCAAGCCTTTCAACACCTCCAGCGCCACCGGCCGACTGTGCAGATACCCCTGATACAAATGGCAGCCCAGCCCTTGCAGGAACGCCAGTTGTTCGGGGGTTTCCACGCCTTCTGCGATCACCTCCAGTTCCAGGCTGCGGGCCATTGCGACGATGGCGCGGATGATCTCGGCGTCGTTGGGGTCGCTGGTGGCGTCGCGGATGAAGGACTGATCGATCTTCAGGGTGTCCACCGGCAGGCGCTTGAGGTAGGTCAGCGATGAATAACCGGTGCCGAAATCGTCCATGGCGAAGCTCACGCCGAGCTTTTTCAGGCGGCGCATCTTGCTGATGGTGTCTTCCAGGTTCTGGATCACGATGCCTTCGGTTATTTCCAGTTTCAGCAGCGAGCAGGGCAGCCCATGGCTGGTCATGCTGTGTTCGATACGTTCGACGAAGTCGTTCTGGCGGAATTGCCGGGGACTGATGTTCACGCACAGGCTGAACGCCAGCGGATCGATCAGGCCGTCGGCGATCAATTGCTTGAAGGCATCGCAGGCCTCATCGAGAATCCAGGTGCCGACCTCAAGGATCAGCCCGCTGTCTTCCAGGACCTTGATGAATTCGGTCGGCGATTGTGCGCCGAGTTCCGGGTGATTCCAGCGCACCAGCGCTTCGGCGCCGATGATGCGGTTGTCCCGGGCGTCCACTTGTGGCTGGAAATGTACGTTGAATTCGCCGCGGGACAGCGCCAGGCGCAAATCGGTCTCCATGCGCAGCCGTTCGCTGGCCGCTTTCTGCATGGTGTTGTGGTACATCTGCGTGGTGTTGCGCCCGGAGTCCTTGGCCCGGTACAGCGCGATGTCTGCACGTTTGAGCAGGTCGGTCGGGGTCGAGCCATGATCGGGAATCAGTGCCACGCCGATGCTCGGCGTCACTTGCAGGCGCTGGCCGTCGAGGAACATCGGTTCCGACAGCAATTCGCGGATGGTGTCCGCCAGCTCCCGCACCTGAACGCTGACCTCGTTGCGCGTACCTTCCAGCCCGCTGAGCAACACCACGAATTCATCGCCGCCGAGCCGCGCCACGGTGTCTTCCATGCGCACACTGGCTTCGAGGCGCGCGGTGATGATTTTCAGCACCGTGTCACCGACCGGATGGCCGAGCGAATCGTTGATGTGCTTGAAGTGATCCAGATCGAGAAAAAGCAGCGCGCCGCGCAAATTGTGGCGCTTGAGCAGGGCGATCTGCTGGCTCAGGCGATCCATCAGCAATGCGCGGTTGGGCAGGTTGGTCAGCGGGTCGTGATAGGCCAGATGGCGGATCTGCGCTTCGGCGTTCTTCAGCAGGCTGACGTCCCGGGCGGTCATCAGCAGGCAGGCGATTTCGTTGAGGGTGATCGGCTCGACCGAAACTTCCACCGTCAGCAATTCACCGCGTTTGTTGCGCCCGAGCATTTCCTGATGATGCACGCGGCCCTTGATCTGTAGCTCGGCGAGCAATCCCGAGCGCTGTTTTTCCTCGGCCCAGATGCCGACCTGATACACGGTCTTGCCCACCACTTCGTCGGCGCGGTAGCCGGTCAGGCGACAGAAACCGTCGTTGACCTCCAGATAACGCCCGGTGTCGCGTTCGGTGATAGTGATCGCGTCGGGGCTGGAGTGAAATGCCTTGGCGAACTTCTCTTCACTGGCCTTGAGCGCCGCTTCCGAGCGCTGTTGCTGAGTGATGTCACGCAGCGTGGTGACGATGCACGGCTGATTGCCGACGCTGATCTGGCGGCTGGAAATCACACAGGTCAGCGATTGGCCGTCCTTGTGCTGGACGATGATCGCGACGTTGCTAAGGCCCTGTTCGCGGATCACCCGTTCGATGCGTTGCAGGCTTTTCGCCGAGGCGTCCCACAGGCCGATTTCTTCGGCGGTATGGCCGATGACATCGGTGGCGCTCCAGCCGAAAGTCTGGGTGAAGCTGGAGTTGATTTCGATGAACTCCCCGGTTTCCTGGCGGGTCACGCAGATCGGATCGGGGCTGACCTGGAACAGGGTGGCGAATTTTTCTTCCGAGGCCACCAGCCGTTGTTCGCGCTCGACCTGATCGGTGATATCGAGCAAGGTGCCCGCCATGCGCAGCGGCGCGCCGTTTTCGTCGCGATAGAGGCGGGCGCGGCTTTCCAGATAACGCGAGCTGCCGTCCGGCAGTTGCACGCGGTACGTCAGCTGATAGTTGCCCGCCGGGCCCTCGCGCAGGCTGCGATAGGCGTCGCGCA
The DNA here is from genome assembly GCF_023242425.1 of Pseudomonas sp. MWU12-2029. NCBI lineage: Bacteria > Pseudomonadati > Pseudomonadota > Gammaproteobacteria > Pseudomonadales > Pseudomonadaceae > Pseudomonas > Pseudomonas sp. MWU12-2029. The sequence goes on from NZ_JALJDY010000003.1 coordinate 93,085, forward strand.
TGCTGTCGCGTTCCTCGCCGGGTACGCCTTCGAAGAATTCGTCGAACGATTCGTGAAACGGAATCGGCTCAAGCCCGTGCAATTGCGCGGCCCGGGCCGAGCCGTAAAGCATGCCGCTGGGTATGTGCCAGTCCCAGGTGCCGAGCTGCGCCGAGTCAAGTGCCAGATCGAGGCGTTCCTGGCTATCCTTGAGGGCGTGTTCGGCGGCTTTGCGTTCGGTGGTATCGAGAAAGGTGCTCAGCAGGTATGGCTGGCCTTCGAGTTCGACCTTTTGCGCACTGAGAATGCCGTCGTGAACCTGACCGTTACTGGCGCGGAACTGCACCTCCATGCTGATCAGCTCGCCCTTGGCCTTGGTTTTCTTGACCAGCTCCGCTCGCTGCTCGGGATGCACCCACAGGCCCAGTTCCAGGGTGGTGCGCCCGATGGCGCTCTGCACCGGCCAGCCGAATAGACTCTCGAAATACTGGTTGGCCTCGCTGATCAGGCCGTCTTCCTGGCGGGTCAGCAGCACCATGTTCGGGCACAGGTGAAACAGTGTGGCGAAACGTTTCTCCGAGCTGCTGAGGGCTTGTTCCCGTTGCCGCTGGTGGGTGATTTCACGGATCACCCCGATCATTCGGGGGCGACCATGTTTGTCCGGCAGCAGGCTGCCATTGATCTCCAGCCAGTGCAGGCTGCCGTCGGGCCAGCGAATGCGGTGGTGCATCGCCTGTTCCAGCGGCGCGCCGGCAATCACCGCGTGGAACGCGCGAATGGTTTTCGCCCGGTCCTCCGGTGGCAGCAGGTCGAGGTATTCCAGGTCTTCCGGCAACGGCTGCCGTGGATCGAAGCCGAACAGGGCCTGGGTGCCCCGCGACCAACTGATCTGCCCGCGCTCGATGTCCCAATACCAGGCGCCGAGGCGGGCGCCGTTGAGCGCCGCGAGCAATTGCGGCGCGCTCTCCCAGCTCTGTTCGGAACGCCGTGGATCAATGGCCTGAATACGCGGCATCGGCGGAATACGGTCAACAGATTTCGGCATTGTTAAGGGGCCTTGAGCTGATTTGGGCGTTAGGCACAGGGGACGGCAGCTCTATAGGAGTAGCACAAGTCAGCCGAGAGTCCCTGGCAGATCGATTTGCGCGTCCAGCAGGGCCATAAACGCCCGTGCAGCATTCGACAGCGTCCGTTCGGTGTGCAGGATATAGCCTAGCTGGCGACTGAGCTGTATGCCCGGCAAAGGTATGCGCGTCACCTGTTCATCGAGCATGGTGCGCGGCAAAACGCTCCAGGCCAGGCCGATCGACACCATCATCTTGATGGTTTCCAGATAGTTAGTGCTCATGGCGATGTTCGGCGTCAGGCCCTGAGCCTCGAACAGGCGTTGGACAATATGGTGGGTAAAGGTGTTGCCGCCGGGGAAAACTGCCGGATGACCGGCAATATCGGCCAATGTGACAGCGCCGTTGCTGATCAATGTGTGTTCCGGGGCGACCACGAAATCCAGCGGGTCATCCCAGACCGGCGTCGCTTTGACCAGTGTGTGCGGCTCTGGCGCCAGGGTGATGACCGCCAGTTCTGCGCGACCATGGAGAATTTCTTCGTAGGCCACTTCCGAATCGAGGAACTGAATATCCAGCGCCACCTGTGGGTAACGGCGGGTGTATTCCCTCAACAGGGGCGGCAAACGGTGCAGGCCGATGTGGTGACTGGTGGCCAGAGTCAGGCGGCCGGTGACTTCGCCGGTGAGGTTGGTCAGGGCGCGGCGGGTGTCATCCAGCACGTTGAGAATCTGATAGGCCCGTGGCAGCAAAGCCCGGCCGGCCTCGGTCAGGCCCACTTCACGGCCCAGCCGGTCGAACAGCCGTACATTCAATTGTTGCTCCAGCCCGGCGATGCGTTTGCTGATCGCCGGTTGCGTCAGGTGCAGGCGTTCACCCGCGCCGGAGAAGCTCCCGGACTCGGCGATGGCGATAAAAGCATTGAGGTTGGCCAGATCCATGTTCGTATTCCAGTTGGTTATCCAAAGCATAAAAAATATGAATTTGAGTTATTCAATCTAACCCCATAGGATCGGCCTCACAAGCCAAAGGGTTATTGATAAGCCCAGGGCATAGAAACAAGCTGATGAGGAAACGTCTGATGGCCGGCAAAACGCTCTACGACAAGCTCTGGGATTCGCATTTGGTCAAGCAGCGCGACGATGGTTCGGCGCTGATCTATATCGATCGTCACATCATCCACGAAGTGACCTCGCCGCAAGCCTTCGAAGGCCTGCGTCTGGCCGGGCGCAAGCCATGGCGCATCGATGCCAACATCGCGACCCCGGACCACAACGTACCGACCACCCCGGAGCGCAAGGGCGGCATCAGCGCCATTGCCGACCAGGTCTCGCGTTTGCAGGTTCAGACCCTCGACGACAACTGCGACGAATACGGCATCGTCGAATTCAAGATGAACGACGTGCGTCAGGGCATCGTCCACGTGATCAGCCCGGAGCAGGGCGCGACCTTGCCAGGCATGACCGTGGTCTGTGGCGACTCGCACACCTCGACCCACGGCGCATTCGGCGCCTTGGCCCACGGTATCGGTACTTCCGAGGTCGAGCACGTGCTCGCCACCCAGTGCCTGGTCGCCAAGAAAATGAAGAACATGCTGGTGCGCGTCGAAGGCCAGTTGCCGTTCGGCGTGACCGCCAAGGACATCGTTCTCGCCGTGATCGGCAAGATCGGCACCGCCGGCGGTAACGGCCATGCCATCGAGTTCGCCGGCAGCGCGATTCGCGATCTGTCCATCGAAGGCCGCATGACCATCTGCAACATGTCCATCGAAGCCGGCGCCCGTGTGGGCCTGGTGGCGGCGGACCAGAAGACTGTGGATTACGTCAAGGGTCGTCCGTTCGCACCGAAAGGCGCCGAGTGGGATCTGGCGGTCGAATCCTGGAAAAACCTGGTGTCCGACGCCGACGCGCATTTCGACACTGTGGTTGAACTCGACGCTGCGCAGATCAAGCCACAAGTCAGCTGGGGCACTTCCCCGGAAATGGTGTTGGCTGTTGATCAGAACGTGCCGGACCCGGCCAAGGAGATGGATCTGGTCAAGCGCGACTCGATCGTCCGCGCCTTGAAATACATGGGTCTGACCGCCAATCAGGCGATCACCGACATTCAGCTCGACCGCGTTTTCATCGGTTCCTGCACCAACTCGCGCATCGAAGACTTGCGCGCTGCTGCGGTGATCGCCAAGGGCCGCAAGGTCGCGTCGACCATCAAGCAGGCCATCGTGGTGCCGGGCTCGGGTCTGGTGAAGGCGCAGGCCGAGGCCGAAGGTCTGGACAAGATCTTCCTCGAAGCCGGTTTCGAATGGCGCGAGCCGGGTTGCTCGATGTGTCTGGCGATGAACCCGGACCGTTTGGAGTCCGGCGAGCATTGCGCCTCGACGTCCAATCGTAACTTCGAAGGCCGTCAGGGCGCCGGTGGCCGTACCCACCTCGTCAGCCCGGCCATGGCCGCTGCGGCGGCGGTGAATGGTCGTTTCATCGACGTTCGTGAATTGATCTAAAGGAGCGCAGCATGAAAGCTTTTACCCAGCACACTGGTCTTGTCGCGCCTCTGGATCGTGCCAACGTCGACACCGACCAGATCATCCCGAAGCAGTTTCTGAAGTCGATCAAGCGCACCGGTTTCGGCCCGAACCTGTTCGATGAGTGGCGTTACCTGGATGTCGGCCAGCCGTATCAGGACAACTCCAAGCGTCCGCTGAACAAGGAATTCGTGCTCAACGCCGAGCGTTATCAAGGCGCCAGCGTGTTGCTGGCCCGCGAAAACTTCGGTTGCGGTTCCAGCCGTGAACACGCGCCGTGGGCGTTGGAAGAATACGGTTTCCGCAGCATCATCGCGCCGAGCTACGCAGACATCTTCTTCAACAACAGCTTCAAGAACGGCTTGCTGCCGATCATCTTGAGCGACGCGGAAGTCGACGAACTGTTCAAGCAGGTCGAGGCCGCGCCGGGCTATCAGTTGCAGATTGATCTGCACGAGCAGACCGTGACCAGCCCGAGCGGCAAGGTGTACCGCTTCGAGATCGACGCGTTCCGCAAACACTGCCTGCTCAACGGCCTGGACGACATCGGCCTGACCTTGCAGGACGGCGATGCGATTGCGGCGTTCGAAGCCAAGCATCGTGCGAGCCAGCCGTGGTTGTTCCGCGACGCGTGAATTTGAAAGGTTGAAACCCCAAAAAAGGAAGTCCCCATGACCAGCACCGCCCAGCACAGTCAGGTTGTACAGAAGCAATTCGGTGAACAGGCCGCCGCCTACCTGAGCAGCGCCGTTCACGCTCAAGGCACTGAATTTGCGCTGCTGCAGGCTGAGCTGGCGGGGCAGGGCGAGGCTCGGGTGCTGGACCTGGGGTGCGGCGCCGGGCACGTGAGTTTTCACGTCGCCCCGCTGGTGAAGGAAGTGGTGGCCTACGACCTGTCGCAGCAAATGCTCGACGTGGTGGCCGCCGCTGCGGTTGATCGTGGTTTGAGCAACGTTTCCACGGTCAACGGTGCGGCCGAGCGCCTGCCGTTCGCCGATGGCGAGTTCGACTTCGTGTTCAGCCGTTACTCGGCGCACCATTGGAGCGACCTCGGCGTGGCCCTGCGCGAAGTGCGTCGGGTGCTGAAACCGGGTGGCGTGGCGGCGTTCATTGATGTGTTGTCGCCGGGCAGTCCGTTGTTCGACACCTATCTGCAGAGCGTCGAAGTGCTGCGCGACACCAGTCATGTGCGCGATTATTCTGCCGGTGAGTGGCTGCGTCAGGTCAGCGAGGCCGGTCTGCACACCCGCAGCACCACGCGTCAGCGCCTGCGTCTGGAGTACAACAGCTGGGTCGAGCGCATGCGCACGCCCGAGGTGATGCGCGCCGCGATCCGCCAGTTGCAGCAATCGATGGGCAATGAAGTGCGCGAATATTTTGAGATTGAGGCCGATGGTTCGTTCAGTACAGATGTACTGGTGCTCTGGGCTGAAAAGTAATCTTGGAACAATAAGTATTTTTCCGGGCGCGCCAGTCGCTGGCGCACCGACTGAAGACACGAGGAAAGCATGAGCAAGCAGATTCTGATTCTCCCAGGCGACGGTATTGGTCCGGAAATCATGGCCGAAGCGGTCAAGGTGCTGGAGCTGGCCAACGACAAGTACAGCCTGGGCTTCGAGCTGAGCCATGACGTGATCGGTGGCGCCGCCATCGACAAGCACGGCGTGCCGCTGGCCGATGAAACCCTGGACCGTGCCCGCGCCGCTGACGCCGTGCTGCTGGGCGCCGTGGGCGGCCCGAAATGGGACACCATCGAGCGTGACATCCGCCCTGAGCGCGGTCTGCTGAAAATCCGTGCGCAACTGGGCCTGTTCGGCAACCTGCGTCCGGCGATCCTGTATCCGCAACTGGCCGATGCCTCGAGCCTGAAGCCGGAAATCGTTTCCGGCCTGGACATCCTGATCGTCCGTGAGCTGACCGGTGGCATCTATTTCGGCGCGCCGCGCGGCACCCGTACCCTGGAAAACGGCGAGCGCCAGTCCTATGACACGCTGCCGTACAGCGAAAGCGAAATCCGCCGCATCGCCCGTGTCGGTTTCGACATGGCCATGGTCCGTGGCAAGAAACTGTGCTCGGTGGACAAGGCCAACGTGCTGGCGTCCAGTCAGTTGTGGCGTGAAGTGGTCGAGCAGGTGGCCAAGGATTACCCTGAGGTCGAACTGAGCCACATGTACGTCGACAACGCCGCCATGCAACTGGTGCGCGCACCGAAGCAGTTCGACGTGATCGTCACCGACAACATGTTCGGCGACATCCTGTCCGACGAAGCGTCGATGCTCACCGGCTCCATCGGCATGCTGCCGTCGGCCTCGCTGGACGCCAACAACAAGGGCATGTACGAGCCTTGCCACGGTTCGGCGCCGGACATCGCCGGCAAAGGCATTGCCAACCCGCTGGCGACCATTCTGTCGGTGTCGATGATGCTGCGTTACAGCTTCAATCTGCACGAAGCCGCGGATGCCATCGAGAAAGCGGTCAGCGTGGTGCTGGATCAAGGCCTGCGCACCGGCGACATCTTTTCGACCGGTTGCACTAAAGTCGGTACGCAGGAAATGGGTGACGCAGTAGTCGCCGCGCTGCGGAATCTGTAATCTCTCGGGCCCGCTGCGAAATTCAATACAAAGCAGCGGCCCACTTTTCAAGAAGGTGTAGTTGCGATGAAACGTGTAGGTCTGATCGGTTGGCGCGGTATGGTCGGTTCCGTGCTCATGCAGCGGATGCTGGAAGAGCAGGATTTCGATCTTATCGAGCCGGTGTTTTTCACCACTTCCAATGTCGGTGGCCAAGGCCCGTCCGTGGGCAAGGACATTGCTCCGCTCAAGGACGCTTACAGCATTGAAGAGCTGAAGACCCTCGACGTGATCCTGACCTGCCAGGGCGGCGACTACACCAGCGAAGTGTTCCCGAAGCTGCGCGAAGCCGGCTGGCAGGGTTACTGGATCGACGCGGCTTCCAGCCTGCGGATGAACGACGACGCCGTCATCATCCTCGATCCGGTCAACCGCAAGGTCATCGACCAGCAGCTCGATGCGGGTACCAAGAACTACATCGGCGGCAACTGCACCGTCAGCCTGATGCTGATGGGCCTGGGCGGTCTGTTCGAGGCCGGTCTGGTCGAGTGGATGAGCGCCATGACCTATCAGGCGGCCTCCGGTGCCGGCGCGCAGAACATGCGTGAACTGATCAAGCAGATGGGCGCGACCCACGCCGCTGTTGCCGATCAACTGGCCGACCCGGCCAGCGCGATCCTCGACATCGACCGCCGTGTGGCCGAAGCCATGCGCAGCGACGCGTACCCGACCGAAAACTTCGGCGTACCGCTGGCCGGCAGCCTGATCCCGTGGATCGACAAGGAACTGCCGAACGGCCAGAGCCGCGAAGAGTGGAAGGCCCAGGCCGAGACCAACAAGATCCTCGGCCGCTTCAAGAGCCCGATCCCGGTCGACGGCATCTGCGTGCGCATCGGTGCCATGCGTTGCCACAGCCAGGCGCTGACCATCAAGCTGAACAAAGACGTGCCGATCGCCGACATCGAAGGGCTGATCAGCCAGCACAACCCTTGGGTCAAGCTGGTGCCAAACAATCGTGAAATCAGCATGCAGGAGCTGAGCCCGACGAAAGTCACCGGCACCCTGAACGTACCGGTCGGTCGTCTGCGCAAGCTGAACATGGGTTCGCAGTTCGTTGGCGCGTTCACCGTCGGCGACCAGCTGTTGTGGGGCGCGGCCGAGCCGCTGCGTCGCATGCTGCGGATCCTGCTGGAGCGTTGATCGCTTGAAGCAATGAACGAACCCGCGCCTTGCAAGAGGCGCGGGTTTTTTTTGCCTGTCTGGCAGCCACCCGGTAAAGTGCCGCTCCCCCCGTTCCACCAGAGGTCGCACCATGAGCCAGCCCATTGATATTGCCGTGATCGGCGCCACCGGTATTGTCGGCGAAACCCTTGTGCAGATTCTCGAGGAGCGCGACTTTCCGGTCGGCAACCTGCACCTGCTGGCCAGCAGCGAATCCGCCGGCAGCTCGGTGCTGTTTCGCAACAAGAACGTGCGCGTGCGCGAAGTCGACGAGTTCGACTTCAGCAAGGTCAAACTGGCGTTCTTTGCCGCCGGCCCGGCCATCACCCTGAGCTACGCGGCTCGCGCCCATGCGGCGGGTTGCTCGCTGGTGGATCTGTCCGGCGCCTTGCCGGCGGATCAGGCACCGCAAGTGGTGCCTGAGGCCAATGCCGATTTGCTGGCCGGTTTGAAAGTGCCGTTCCAGGTCAGCAGCCCGAGCCCGTCGGCCACTACGCTGGCCGTGGTGCTGGCGCCGTTGCTCGATCTGGTCGATCTGCAATATGTGCATGTCACCGCCAATCTGGCCGTTTCCGCCCAGGGCCGCGAAGCGGTTGCCGAGCTGGCTCGCCAGACGACGGAGCTGCTGAACATGCGTCCGCTGGAGCCGACATTCTTCGATCGGCAGATGGCGTTCAACCTGTTGGCTCAGGTCGGCACGCCGGACGCGCACGGCCACACGCTGCTGGAAAAGCGTCTGGTGCGCGAGCTGCGTCAGGTGCTGGCCAAACCTTCATTAAAGATTTCCGCAACTTGCGTTCAAGCCCCGGTGTTTTTTGGCGATAGCTTTAGCGTGACCTTGCAGTCAGCGAGCGCGGTCGACCTGGAAAAGGTCAATGCCGCGCTTGAAGACGCCGAGGGGATCGAGCTGGTCGAGGCCGGCGATTACCCGACCGCGGTCGGTGACGCGGTGGGGCAGGACGTGGTCTATGTCGGGCGGGTGCGCGCCGGTGTCGACGAGCCGTCGGAACTTAATCTGTGGCTGACGTCAGATAACGTACGCAAAGGCGCGGCGCTCAACGCGGTGCAAGTGGCCGAGTTGTTGATAAAAGACCTGCTGTAAAAGATACTTGGCAACAATTTGTCGACTGATTCTAGCCGGGCGCTATGCTTGGCCAGACCGCTTGATGACGTAATACCCTCCGGGACTTTCCGGGGCATCAAAGAAATGATCGCGCGCGGCATGCTGTCGTCGTCGCGCGCAATGCCTTACGGCAGCGACAATCAACATCTTCTCGCTCGCCGAGGAACGTTCAAACAAAGGAAGAGGCTATGGTTCAAGTTCGCAAACTGGTGTTAGCAATAGCGGCCGCCTCGGCGCTGTCCTCCGGTATGGCGCATGCCCTCGGGCTCGGGGAGCTGACCCTGAAGTCGACCCTGAACCAGCCGCTGGTGGCGGAAATCGAGCTGCTCGATGTCAAGGATCTCACCGCTGCCGAAGTGGTGCCGAGCCTGGCCTCGCCGGAAGATTTCGCCAAGGCCGGCGTTGATCGCCAGGCCTTCCTCAATGATCTGACCTTCACTCCGGTGCTCAACGCCAGCGGCAAAAGCGTGCTGCGCGTAACCTCGAGCAAGCCGCTGTCGGAACCGATGGTGAAATTCCTCGTGCAGGTGATGTGGCCGAACGGCCGACTGCTGCGCGATTACAGCGTGCTACTGGATCCGTCGAAGTTCTCGCCGCAGACCGCTGATGCCGCCGCTCAGCCTGCGCCGGCACAAACCATCACCGCGCCGACCACGGGTGCAACGCATCCGAGCCACACCACCACGCCGCGCGACACTCTGTGGGAAATCGCAGCCAAGGCGCGCACTGGCGGTTCGATCCAGCAGACCATGCTGGCGATTCAGGCTCTGAACCCTGACGCATTCATCGACGGCAACATCAACCGCCTGAAAACCGGTCAGGTGTTGCGTCTGCCGGATCAGGTGCAAAGCACTGCGCTGCCGCAGTCGAAAGCGATTGCCGAAGTGGCCGCACAAAACGAGGCCTGGCGTCAGGGGCGTCGTTACGTGGCCAAGCCAGGCACCGGTCAGCAGCAACTGGATGCCACCAATCGCGGTCGCGCCAACACCGGTCCTGCGAAGAATGCCAAGGACAATCTGAGCCTGGTCTCCGCTGAAGGTGCCAAGGGGCGCGGCAAAGGCCCGGCTGGCGATGCCAAGGCCCTGAGCAACAAACTGGCGGTGACCCAGGAAAGCCTCGACACCACCCGTCGTGACAATGCAGAACTGAAAAGCCGCATGGCTGATCTGCAAAGCCAGCTGGACAAACTGCAACGTCTGATTGAACTGAAGAACAATCAACTGGCGAAAATGCAGGCTGAAGGCCCGGGCACTGCCCCGGCGCCGGCAGCTGACGCGGCTGCGCCAGCCGTTGCGCCGGTTCCGGCCATTACTGCGGAACTGGCAGCGACTCCACCGGCGACTCCGGCCGAAGCGGCACCTGCTGCACCTGCGCCTGAAGCCGCCGCACCGGCACCGGTTGAGCCAGTGGTCGAGCCGAAGCCTGCTGCCGACGAAGACAAGACCTTCAACGAACTGCTGACCAACCCGATCCTGCTGGGTCTGGTCGGTGGTGGTGCGGTGGTGTTCCTGCTTCTGCTGTTGCTGCTGGCCCGTCGTCGCAAGGCGCAACAGGAAGCCGAGAAACACCTGCGCATGGCTCGCGCCCTGGAAGAGCAGTCGTTCTCGCCAGAGCTCGATCTGCCGGAAGACAGCTTCGAAGGCCTGGAAGTGCCGGCGGCAAGCGTCAAGCTCACGCCTGCGCCTGCACCGGCTCCAGCCCCGACACCTGCCCCTGTGGTGGCTCCGGTGGTGATGGCGGAACCGATCGCCGCGCCGCTGGTAGCCCCGGCTGCCGAGCGTTCCGACGACGTGCTGGACAAGGCGCAGTCGCACATCGATGGCGGCCGCCTGAATCAGGCAGCAGCGTTGCTGGAGGAGGGCGTCAGCCTGGAGCCGCAGCGCAGTGACCTGCGTCTGAAACTGATGGAAGTCTACGGTCGCCAGGGTGATCGTGATGCTTTCGTCGGCCAGGAGCGCCAACTGGTTGCCAATGGCGACAACTTCGCCAAGGTCGAAGAGCTGAAAAGCCGCTTTCCGGCCATGGCGGTCGTTGCGGCTGCCGGTCTGGCGGCAGCGGCCATTGCGGCCGAGCTGGACGAGGATTACGTCAAGGACTTGCTGCTTGATGAGCCAGAAGCGCCAGCCGCCAAGGTGGACGACGATCTGGACAGCGCTTTTGACCTGAGCCTGGATGATCTCGACAACATCAAACCGGTGGAGCCTGTCGCTCCTGTGGCTGCTGTCGAACCTGAAGCGCCGGTCGAGCTGGACGAATTCCCGGCCGATGACGACCTGAGCTTCGAGTCGGTGCTGCAGCAACAGACCGAAATCAAGGAAAACCTCGACGACCTGTCTGACTTCGATCTGGACCTGGATCTCGGGGCTGATCCTGCGCCTGTACCGGTTGAACTGGCTGACGACGATTTCCTGCTGGATCTCGACGAGAGCGTGAAGGACCTGCCGCCGGTCGAGCCGCCAGTGGTGGCTGAAGCGCCGCTGGATGATCTGGAGCTGCCGGCCGATTTCGACCTGTCCCTGGCCGACGAAATGGATGCGACCCCGGCTGAACCGGATGCCTTCGCCGCCGAGCTGGACGACGTCAATGCCGAGCTGGATCGCCTGTCGGGCAGCATCAACGAGCCGAGCTTCACCGAAGCCGACGCAGCGTTGGGTGGTGATCTGAATGACGAGGACTTCGACTTCCTCGCCGGTACCGACGAAGCCGCCACCAAACTCGATCTGGCCCAGGCCTACATCGACATGGGCGACAACGACGGTGCGCGCGACATCCTCAACGAAGTGCTCAGCGAGGGTGATGACAAGCAGAAGAGCGAAGCGAAGGAAATGCTTTCGCACCTGGCCTGAGTCAGCGTTCGGCAGTAAACAAAACGGCAGCCCATCGAGGCTGCCGTTTTTGTTTGGGTCTGGTATCCCCGGTGCGCCGCCTTATAATGCCCGCCTTTGTAGATCAGCAGGCTGTACCGACTTGGCAAACATAGATAACCCGGCCGCCGAAATGGCCCCCGAAGGCTTTTTTCGCGTCGCCCTGGGCGTTGAGTACAAGGGTTCGCGCTACAGCGGCTGGCAGCGCCAGTCCACGGGTGTGCTCACCGTGCAGGAAACCCTGGAAAAAGCCTTGTCGAAGGTCGCCAATTCGCCGATCTCGCTGCAATGCGCCGGGCGCACCGACGCCGGTGTGCATGCCTGTGGGCAGGTCGTGCATTTCGACACCCAGGTCGACCGCTCACTGAAAGCCTGGGTCATGGGCGCCAACATCAATCTGCCCCACGACATCAGTGTCAGTTGGGCGAAGGTCATGCCTGCGCACTTTCATGCGCGGTTCAAGGCCATTGCCCGGCGCTATCGCTACGTGATCTACAACGATCAGATCCGTCCGGCGCATCTCAATGAAGAAATCACCTGGAATCATCGTCCGCTGGACGTGGAGCGCATGGCTGAAGCCGCGCAGTACCTCATAGGTACCCATGATTTCAGTGCGTTCCGTGCCGGTCAGTGTCAGGCCAAGTCTCCGATCAAACAGATGCATCATCTGCGTGTGACCCGTCACGGCAAAATGATCGTGCTGGACATCCGCGCCAATGCCTTCCTGCATCACATGGTGCGCAATATCGCCGGGGTGCTGATGACGATCGGTGCCGGCGAGCGGCCGCCGGAGTGGATGAAAGAAGTGCTGGAAAGCCGCGAGCGGCGCTCCGGCGGGGTCACGGCGCATCCGTTCGGGCTGTATCTGGTGCAGGTCGAGTACCACGACGAGTTCCCGTTGCCCGAGCGTTTCATCGGGCCACATTTCCTTACGGGTTTCTCGGAACTTGACGGCTGACGCCCTCGAATGCATTTGTTACCATCCGGGACTTTCCCGGATTTGCCTTGAGGTTTTTATCGACATGTCGGCCGTTCGCAGCAAGATTTGCGGGATTACCCGCATAGAAGATGCGTTGGCAGCCGTCGAGGCCGGGGCCGATGCCATCGGGTTCGTGTTCTACGCTAAAAGTCCACGTGCGGTTACGGTGCAGCAGGCGCGGGCGATCATCGCCGCGTTGCCGCCGTTCGTGACCACGGTGGGACTGTTCGTCAATGCCAGCCGTTGCGAGCTCGGGGAAATCCTCGATGCCGTGCCGCTGGATCTGCTGCAATTTCACGGCGATGAAACCGCTGCCGAGTGCGAAGGCTGGCACCGGCCATATATCAAGGCCCTGCGGGTCAAGGCGGGCGATGACATCGCCGCCGCCTGCGATGCCTACCCGAGCGCCAGCGGCGTACTGCTCGATACCTACGTCGAAGGCGTGCCTGGCGGAACCGGCGAGGCGTTCGACTGGTCATTGATTCCGCAAGGCTTGAGCAAGCCGCTGATTCTGGCTGGTGGCCTGACACCGGAGAACGTCGCCGATGCTGTTGCAAGGGTGCGGCCGTACGCCGTGGACGTCAGTGGCGGGGTAGAGGCGAGCAAGGGCATCAAGGATCACGCAAAGATTCGGGCGTTCATCAACGCCGTACGTTGATGTGACGGCTGGCAGACTGCCGCCGTCCACAGCTCTGTAGAAAAGAGGCTGAGGGTCTTTTCGGGTTGTACGCAGGTCAGTTCCGCTGACCCGGCAGTCCATCGATCATCGCCACACATGAATTTAGCTGAAGGGCATACGCGGGGCCGCGAACCAGAGCGTTCGGGCCGCCGGTACTGGAGAAAGAAAGCATGAGCAACTGGTTGGTAGACAAGCTGATCCCTTCGATCATGCGTTCGGAGGTCAAGAAGAGCTCGGTGCCTGAAGGTCTGTGGCACAAATGCCCGTCCTGCGAGGCCGTGCTGTATCGTCCGGAGCTGGAAAAGACCCTGGACGTTTGCCCTAAATGCAACCACCACATGCGTATTGGCGCACGTGCACGCATCGACATCTTCCTGGATGCCGAAGGTCGTGTTGAACTGGGCGCCGACCTGGAGCCGGTTGACCGTCTGAAATTCCGCGACGGCAAGAAGTACAAGGATCGTCTGGTGGCTGCCCAGAAGCAGACCGGCGAGAAAGACGCACTGGTTTCCATGAGCGGCACCCTGCTGGGCATGCCTGTCGTGGTTTCGGCGTTCGAATTCAGCTTCATGGGCGGCTCCATGGGCGCCATCGTCGGTGAGCGCTTCGTGCGCGCCGCCAACTACGCCCTGGAAAACCGTTGCCCGATGGTCTGCTTCTCCGCCTCCGGTGGCGCGCGGATGCAGGAAGCCCTGATCTCGCTGATGCAGATGGCCAAAACCTCGGCTGTGCTGGCACGTCTGCGTGAAGAAGGCATTCCGTTCATCTCCGTACTGACCGACCCGGTCTACGGCGGCGTTTCCGCCAGTCTGGCGATGCTGGGCGACGTGATCGTCGGCGAGCCGAAAGCCCTGATCGGCTTCGCCGGTCCGCGCGTGATCGAGCAGACCGTTCGTGAAAAACTGCCGGAAGGCTTCCAGCGCAGCGAGTTCCTGCTGGAACACGGCGCAATCGACCTGATCATCGACCGCCGCGAGCTGCGTCCACGTCTGGGCAACCTGCTGGCGCAACTGACCGGCCAGCCGACGCCGACCTTCGTTGCCGCGCCGATCGAGCCGATCGTCGTTCCGCCGGTGCCTGCCAACGTATGACCGAGCGCACCCTTGGCGAGTGGCTCGCCTACCTCGAGCAGTTGCATCCCTCGGCCATCGACATGGGGCTGGAGCGTTCGCAACAGGTAGCGTCCCGCATGGGGCTGGGCCAGCCGGCGCCTCGGGTGATTACGGTCACCGGCACCAACGGCAAGGGTTCGACCTGCGCTTTCGTGGCTTCGCTGCTGCGGGCGCAGGGCCTGAGCGTTGGTGTCTACAATTCCCCGCACCTGCTGCGTTACAACGAGCGGGTGCAGCTCAATGGCGTCGAAGCCACTGATGCACAGCTGTGCGAAGCCTTCGCGGCCGTCGAGGCCGGGCGTGGTGAGACTTCCCTGACTTACTTCGAAATGGGCACCCTGGCGGCGTTCTGGCTGTTTCAACAGGCCGGGCTCGATGCAGTGGTGCTTGAAGTCGGTCTGGGCGGGCGTCTGGACACGGTCAACGTGGTCGATGCCGACATCGCGCTGGTCACCAGCATTGGTGTCGATCATGCCGATTATCTGGGCAACACTCGCGAATCCGTGGCCTTCGAGAAGGCCGGGATTTTCCGTCAGGGCAAACCAGCGCTGTGCGGCGATCTGAATCCTCCACAACCTTTGCTGGACAAGGCGCGCGAGCTTGCTTGCCCGTTCTTCCTGCGAGGGCGTGATTTCGATCTCGGCATCACTGATCAATTCTGGCAGTGGCGCGGCACCGGTGCTGACGGTCAGGTTGTCGAGCTGCGGGATTTGCCGCTGCTCGATCTACCGATGGAAAACGCTGCGTTGGCGTTGCAGGCTTATCTGTTGCTCGGTCTGCCTTGGGATGCTCAACAGATTGTTGCGGCCTTGCAGGCAACTCGCGTGGTCGGTCGTCTGGATCGTCGCTCGTTCGAATGGAATGGAAAGCGCCTGAACCTGTTGCTGGATGTCGGTCATAACCCGCACGCGGCGGAGTATCTGGCCCGGCGTCTGGCGGCTCGCCCGCCGGTCGGCAAGCGCCTGGCGGTGTTCGGCCTGTTGGCGGACAAGGATCTGGATGGGGTGGTCGGTGAGTTGAATGCCAGCGTCCAGCATTGGGCGGTGGCACCACTGGATTCACCGCGAGCGCGTCCGGTGGCTGAATTGAATGTTGCATTGCAGAACCTTGGTGCGTCGGTCACGTCTTATGACAGCGTGGCGGCCGCCCTGGAAGGGCAGTGCGCAGTGGCCACCAGCGACGACGAGATCTTGCTGTTCGGATCATTTTATTGTGTCGCCGAGGCCCTTGAATGGCTGGCCCGGCGCTCCACGGAGGAAGCGGCAAATGGCTTTGCTGGATAAAGCGTACAAGCAGCGCATGGTCGGTGCCCTGGTGCTGGTGGCGCTGGCGGTGATTTTCCTGCCGATGCTGTTTTCCCGTCAGGACGAACAGCGTCAGGTGACCGTCGATGCGCCGGCTGCTCCGAAGGCCCCTGCCGTGGCGCAGATTCAGATGGAGACGGTAGCGGTGCCTGAGCCACAGGTTCTGCCTCAGGAGCCGGTGCCTAGCGATTACGAAGTTGCCGAGCAAACGGCGCCAGCGGCACCGGTTGCGCCTGCTGCGCCGACACCGGCTCCAGCGCCGGTAGCCAAGCCAGTCGCGGTTGCTCCGGCACCTGCTCCCGTGACCAAGCCGGCTGCTGCCCCGGCTCAGCCGATCGCCGCACTGTCTGCCAAGCCGGACACCACCCAGAGCCGCGTCGATGCCAACGGCCTATCGGTAAGCTGGTCGGTGCAACTGGCCAGTCTGTCGAGCCGCGCCAGCGCCGAAAGCCTGCAGAAAACCCTGCGCAGTCAGGGTTATAACGCTTACATCCGCTCCGCCGATGGCAAGAATCGGGTGTTTGTCGGTCCGCTGATCGAGCGCGCCGAAGCCGATCGTTTGCGCGATCTGCTGAGCCGCCAGCAGAACCTCAAGGGGTTTGTGGTGCGCTTCCAGCCCGAGCGTGGCTGAAAACTATCACCTCGATTGAAATGCACTGACAATCGCAGCTTACCGACAGCCATGCGCTCTGCTAAAATGCGCCGCCTTATCCGTCTGTAGGCTGCACTGTGCCATTTACCTGGGTTGACTGGGCGATCGTTGCAATCATCGCCATCTCCGCTTTGATCAGTTTGAGCCGCGGCTTCGTCAAGGAAGCACTATCGCTGGTGACCTGGATCATCGCAGGAGCGGTTGCCTGGATGTTCGGTGGCTCACTGTCCGAGTACCTCGCCGGATACATTCAAACACCGTCGGCTCGTGTGATCACGGGCTGTGCCATCATGTTTGTCGCCACACTGATCGTGGGCGCAATGATCAATTATCTTATCGGCGAGTTGGTTCGCGTCACCGGGTTGTCCGGGACCGATCGATTCCTCGGCATGGCCTTCGGCGCTGCGCGTGGCGTGTTGCTGGTGGTCGTGGCGGTCGGGCTGTTGAGCCTCGGGCCGGTACAGCAGGACGGGTGGTGGAAAGAATCACAGCTCGTGCCAAAGTTTCTATTGGTCGCCGACTGGTCCAAGAACCTGATTCTCGGGTGGAGCAGTCAGTGGCTTGCCAGCGGAATCAGCGTACCCGCTGATATTCCGTTCAAGGAGCAACTCTTGCCGTCGGCCAAAACGCCTCAGTGAGTGTTGTTCAGTTCAGATCCATTAAGTAGGGGTTGCGTCGCATGTGTGGCATCGTCGGTATCGTCGGTAAGTCGAACGTCAATCAGGCGCTGTATGACGCGCTAACCGTGCTCCAGCACCGCGGCCAGGACGCTGCCGGTATCGTGACCAGCCATGATGGCCGGTTGTTCTTGCGCAAGGACAATGGCCTGGTGCGTGACGTGTTCCAGCAGCGTCACATGCAGCGCCTGGTCGGCCACATGGGTATCGGCCACGTCCGTTACCCGACTGCCGGCAGCTCGACCTCGGCCGAGGCCCAGCCGTTCTACGTCAACTCGCCGTACGGCATCACCCTGGCGCACAACGGCAACCTGACCAACGTTGAACAGTTGGCCAAAGAGATCTACGAATCCGATCTTCGTCACGTCAACACCAGTTCCGACTCGGAAGTGCTGCTCAACGTGTTCGCCCATGAGCTGGCCCAGCGCGGCAAGCTGCAGCCGACCGAGGAAGACGTGTTTGCTGCCGTGACTGACGTGCACAACCGTTGCGTCGGTGGCTACGCAGTCGTGGCGATGGTGACCGGTTACGGCATCGTCGGCTTCCGTGATCCGCACGGCATCCGCCCGATCGTGTTCGGCCAGCGTCACACCGACGAAGGCGTCGAGTACATGATCGCGTCCGAAAGCGTTTCGCTGGACGTGCTCGGCTTCACCCTGATTCGCGACCTGGCGCCGGGCGAAGCGGTCTACATCACTGAAGACGGCAAGCTGCACACCCGTCAGTGCGCGACCAACCCGTCCCTGACTCCGTGCATCTTCGAACACGTCTACCTGGCGCGTCCGGATTCGATCATCGACGGCGTTTCGGTCTACAAGGCTCGTCTGCGCATGGGTGAGAAGCTGGCCGAAAAGATCCTGCGCGAGCGTCCAGAGCACGACATCGACGTGGTCATCCCGATTCCGGACACCAGCCGCACTGCGGCACTGGAACTGGCGAACCACCTGGGTGTGAAATTCCGCGAAGGCTTCGTCAAGAATCGTTACATCGGCCGTACCTTCATCATGCCCGGCCAGGCCGCGCGCAAGAAGTCGGTACGCCAGAAGCTCAACGCCATCGAGCTGGAGTTCCGCGGCAAGAACGTGATGCTGGTGGACGACTCGATCGTTCGCGGCACCACCTGCAAGCAGATCATCCAGATGGCTCGCGAAGCCGGCGCGAAAAACGTCTACTTCTGCTCGGCCGCTCCAGCTGTACGCTTCCCGAACGTGTATGGCATCGACATGCCGAGCGCTCACGAGCTGATCGCACACAATCGTTCGACTCAGGATGTCGCTGACCTGATCGGCGCTGACTGGCTGATCTATCAGGACCTGCCTGACTTGATCGAAGCGGTCGGCGGCGGCAAGATCAAGATCGAAAACTTCGACTGCGCAGTGTTCGACGGCAAGTACGTCACCGGCGACGTCGACGAGGCTTACCTGAACAAGATCGAACAGGCACGCAACGATGCCTCGAAGGTCAAGACCCAGGCGGTCAGTGCGATCATCGATCTGTACAACAACTGAGTTTCAACCGGCCCTTAGGGGCCGGTTTTGTATCTGGCAAAAGACTTTTATTTATCGAGAACAGGGCAAGGAGTGACAGCATGAGTCAGGAATGGGATGCCGGTCGGCTGGACAGCGACCTCGAAGGCGTAGCGTTCGATACCCTGGCCGTACGTGCCGGTCAGCACCGTACGCCGGAAGGCGAGCACGGTGATCCGATGTTCTTCACTTCCAGCTACGTGTTCCGTACAGCCGCCGACGCCGCTGCACGGTTTGCCGGGGAAGTGCCGGGCAACGTTTACTCGCGTTACACCAACCCGACCGTTCGCTCGTTCGAAGAGCGCATTGCTGCGCTGGAAGGCGCCGAGCAAGCCGTAGCCACTGCGACCGGCATGGCCGCGATCATGGCGGTGGTGATGAGTCTGTGCA
The DNA here is from genome assembly GCF_023242425.1 of Pseudomonas sp. MWU12-2029. Classification (NCBI taxonomy): domain Bacteria; kingdom Pseudomonadati; phylum Pseudomonadota; class Gammaproteobacteria; order Pseudomonadales; family Pseudomonadaceae; genus Pseudomonas; species Pseudomonas sp. MWU12-2029. The sequence continues at coordinate 111,746 of NZ_JALJDY010000003.1, forward strand.
GCGCCGGCGATCATGTGCTGGTGTCGCGCAGCGTGTTCGGTTCGACCATCAGTCTGTTCGAGAAGTACTTCAAGCGCTTCGGCGTGGAGGTCGACTACGTGCCGCTGGCGGATCTGTCGGCCTGGGATGCGGCGATCAAGTCCAACACCAAGTTGCTGTTCGTCGAGTCGCCGTCCAATCCGCTGGCTGAACTGGTGGACATCACCGCGCTGTCGGAAATCGCACACGCCAAGGGTGCGATGCTGGTGGTCGACAACTGCTTCTGCACGCCTGCGTTGCAGCAGCCGCTGAAGCTCGGTGCAGACATCGTTGTGCACTCGGCCACCAAGTTCATCGATGGCCAGGGCCGTTGCATGGGTGGCGTGGTGGCCGGTCGTGGCGAGCAGATGAAAGAAATCGTCGGCTTCCTGCGGACTGCCGGGCCGACCCTGAGCCCGTTCAACGCCTGGATCTTCCTGAAGGGTCTGGAAACCCTGAATCTGCGGATGAAGGCGCACTGTGCCAACGCCCAGCAGTTGGCTGAGTGGCTGGAGCAGCAGGATGGCATCGAGAAAGTGCATTACGCCGGTCTCAAGAGCCATCCGCAGCATGAGTTGGCCCAGCGTCAGCAGAAGGGCTTTGGCGCGGTCGTCAGCTTCGAGGTCAAGGGTGGCAAAGAGGGCGCCTGGCGCTTTATCGACGCGACCCGTTTGATTTCGATCACTGCCAACCTGGGTGACAGCAAAACCACCATCACTCACCCGAGCACCACGTCCCACGGCCGTCTGGCGCCGCAGGAGCGTGAAGCGGCGGGGATTCGTGACAGCCTGATCCGCATCGCGGTCGGTCTGGAAGACGTCGCTGACCTGCAAGCCGACCTGGCGCGCGGTCTGGCGGCGTTGTGATCGAGTTGTCCACGCCAAATACGGGCACCCATGGCCGCGTTGCGCTGGTCACGGGTGCCGCTCGCGGCATTGGTCTGGGGATCGCAGCGTGGCTGATCAGCGAAGGCTGGCAGGTGGTGCTGACTGATCTGGATCGGGCGCGTGGTTCCAAAGTGGCGAAAGTGCTGGGTGAAAATGCCTGGTTCATCGCCATGGACGTGGCGGATGAAAGCCAGGTGGCGCTCGGCGTCGCGGAAGTGCTGGGGCAGTTCGGTCGTCTGGATGCGTTGGTGTGTAACGCGGCGGTGGCCGATCCGCACAACATCACTCTGGAAAGCCTGGATCTGGCCTACTGGAACCGGGTGCTGGCGGTGAATCTCAGCGGGCCGATGTTGCTGGCCAAGCACTGTGCGCCGTATCTGCGGGCGCACAACGGGGCGATCGTCAATCTGGCCTCGACCCGTGCGGCGCAGTCAGAACCCGATACCGAAGCCTATGCAGCGAGCAAGGGCGGTTTGCTGGCGTTGACTCATGCGTTGGCAATCAGCCTCGGGCCGGAGATTCGTGTCAATGCGGTCAGTCCAGGCTGGATCGACGCGCGGGATCCTTCTACACGGCGCGCCGAACCGCTGACCGATACCGATCATGCCCAGCATCCGGCGGGCAGGGTAGGGACGGTCGAGGATGTGGCAGCGATGGTGGCGTGGCTGCTGTCGAAGAATGCCGGGTTTGTGACGGGGCAGGAATTCGTGGTCGACGGCGGTATGACCAAGAAGATGATCTACTCGGAATGACATGTTTTTGTCTTTTTGAGAAAAACTTCAATCCTGCTATTGACTTAGGTTCGCTACCTGCGTAAATTTCGCGGCCTCGGAGATGCAAACGGGTGATTAGCTCAGCTGGGAGAGCGTCTGCCTTACAAGCAGAATGTCGGCGGTTCGATCCCGTCATCACCCACCACTCCCCGAGAGACTTGCGAAAGCAAGAGGTAGGCTGAAAGTGCCTCCACCGACGCGCAGCGGTAGTTCAGTCGGTTAGAATACCGGCCTGTCACGCCGGGGGTCGCGGGTTCGAGTCCCGTCCGCTGCGCCATATTCAACGAGTCAGACACTGTCTGGTTCGCGATTGAAAAGCACCGAAGCTTTCAGTCAAACGAGTTACTTGAGCATCAGCTCAAAGCGATACGCAGCGGTAGTTCAGTCGGTTAGAATACCGGCCTGTCACGCCGGGGGTCGCGGGTTCGAGTCCCGTCCGCTGCGCCATATCTGTTTCAAGGACCACTGAACGCCTTGAAACACCGAAAGCAACCGTTGGTTGATTCGGAGTCGATAGCAAAGACCCTGGTCGAAAGGCCGGGGTTTTTTGTGTCTGAAATTTGACCTTTCCCAAATTCCTCCTCTCTTGTCTCGCGACGAATGCGAGTAGTCCGCGCGGCAATATCCTCTGCGTCATCGGGTCGCTGCGATGCAATGCCACATTGATTTTTGATTCTTTAGTCAGATTTTTGTAACTGGTTGTTTGCTGCGAGCGCAGAAACCTTTAAAGTTAACCTTTCGGTCAGCTTTGCACTGTCATCACGCCCTTTGTTTAGCCAAAAAGGGCTTCTGCAAGACTCGAGATTCCCAGTAGATAACCAGAAGGGCGGATCCATAACCGCCCAGAGGATGATCCATGTCCAACCGTGAAATATCCCGGCGCTCGTTCCTTCAGGGCGGGCTGGTGGCGGGTGTGAGCGTTACGCTCACGCCGCTCAGCAGTCAGGCGCTGGCTGCCTTGATGGAAAACAGCGTGACCGTGCCGTCCGAGCAGTGGCTCGGCAATAACGGCAAGGCGCGCCAGCGTAACGATGCCTTGTCCAAGGTCTGCGGCAGCAAAGTGTTTGCCCGCGACATCCGTTCCAAGGACATGCCGGGCTGGCCCCAGCAGCAAGGCCATGCCATGTTGCTGAAAACCATCAAGGCCGACCGCATCTACGACGGCTATGACCTGTCGTGGCTCGGCGCCGATCTGCAGCCTGACCGCATTGTCACTGCGGCCGACCTGGACAAGGACGGCATCGTATTCCCGGAAGAGCACGCGCCGGATCCATTGCTGCCGGAAGGCAAGGTGCCGATGTTCATCGGTCACCCGGTGGCGATCCTGATCTGGAACGATTTCGAGCGTTTCCGCCAGGCCAAGAACAAACTCAAATTCAATGACAAAGCGATTCGTTACGGTGCAAAAGTGCCGTTCTACGAAGGCGATCCCTATGGCAGTTTCCGCTACGTGCGCGTCGGTGGCCCGACATCGGCGGATGAAGACGAGTTCGCCAGCCTCAAGGACTCGATCCTGTTCCCGATGCTGAAAAACCGTCGCCCGGTGTGGAATTCCCAGCCGAACCTGCACGGCAACCTGACCGAGCGTGGCCTGTTCTACGCCGACCGCATGAAGAAAGAGATCGACACTCCGCCGGACAACTGGCTGGTGTTCGACGAGCGCTACAAGACCCCGTCGATCGAACCTGCCGCGATGGAGCCGGACAACGGCAACGGCTGGTACGACCCGGCCACCAAGACCCTGCATTTCGTCGTCGCCACCCAGTGTCCGCTGGAAGCCGCCACCGAGACCGCGAAGATGATCTCGCCGTCGCGCTTCGGTCTGGCCAACCTGAACATGCACCCGGGCTACACCGTCGGTTACGGTTCCAAGGACCACAACATTTTCGTCTACTACGCAGCCCTGGCGGCGTTGTACGGCGCAGGTGTGCCGATTCGCCTGGCCAACGACCGCTACGAGCAGTTCCAGAGCGGCATCAAGCGTCACCCGTTCGACATCCGCTACCAATTGGCAGTGGACAAGACCGATCACAGCTTCAAGATTTTCCGAGCCGAAATGAGCGTCGATGGCGGCGGTCGGATCAACTACAGCCCGTCGGTGGCTGCGGTTGGTGCAACGGCAGCTCAGTCGATCTACTACATGCCGCAGAACGACTTGCAAGTTACCGCTTACCACTCCCGTGGCGTTGAAGCCGGTTCGATGCGTGGCTACGGCACGCTGCAGAGCATGGCTTCCACCGAAATGATGGTCGATGAAATCGCCGACCGCCTCGGTGTCGATGCCATCGATCTGCGCCGCAAAAACGCGCTGCGTTCGGGGATGAAAAACACTCAGGGCGCGATCCCGGCCGGTGCACTGCGCCTGCACGAGATTCTCGACAAGGCTTCGCTGCACGAAGTCTGGAAGAACCGCGACGCGATCAAGAAACAGCGTGAAGCGGCGGATCCGGACAACTGGTACGGCGTGGGCTTTGCCATTTGCCAGAAAGACTTCGGCACCGGCTCCGAAGCGCCGATGGCCAGCATCGAATTCACCGCTGAAGGGCGCATTTCTCTGCGTCACATCGGCATCGAGATCGGCACCGGCATGTCCACTTCGCAAGCCCTGGTAGTCGCTGACTTCCTCGGCAGCCCGGCGCACGACGTGAAGACCGGTGAAACCGAATGGAAGGAAATGCAGCTGGTGACCGCCGGCAATCCTTACATCATGAGCCAGGCCGAGCAGGACAACTTCCTGCGCAACCCGCGCTGGGTCGGCAAGCTGGCGTCGGCCTCGTCGGCAACCAACTCCGCCTACTACTTCAGCCACGCCACCCGTGAAGCGGCGCGCGTGCTGTTCAATCACGGTCTGTGGCCGGCAGCGCTGGAGATCTGGCGTCAGGGCCCATACGGTGGCCAGGCCAACCCTTACGTCGTGCGTCGCGAAGATGCGCATTGGGTCGACGGCAAACTGACTGCCAACGGCATGCAGCCGCTGAGTTTCGAAGAACTGGCCAAGCGTGCTCACGAGCGTGGTCTGGTCACGGCGGCCACGGTTCACGGCTTCAACCGCTGGAGCTGGGCAGAAGCCGAATACAGCATCGACGGCGTGCGCGAGCGTCTGCCGCTGGACGGTCTGGCCGTGAAATACGGTGACGGCGCTCCGAAAGCCAAGAAAGCGCAGATGACCAGCGACGGTTTCCACTTGCTGGATCGGCAAAATATCGCCTATCCGGTGGTTCAGCTGAACAACGCCGCCGTGACCTACTACAGCCCGGTGGCGACGCTGGTCGAGTTGAAGGTCAACAAAGGTTCGGCAGAAGTCGAAGTGCTCAACCATCACTCGTGGTTGGAATGCGGTCGGGTGCTGGTCGAAGAACTGGTTCGTGGCCAGCTCGAAGGCGGGATCGCCATGGGTATCGGTCACGCCTTGATGGAAGAGATGCCGCTGTACGAAGGCGGGCCGGGGGAGGGTGACTGGAACTTCAACCGTTATCGCCTGCCGATGGCGCGCCATGTGGCGGTGTGGAAGCAGACGTCGGAAATCCTGCCACCGCTGTCGCCTAGCGATCCGTCCAAAGGCATCGCCGAAGTGGTGATGATCCCGGTGGTTGGCGCCATCGGCAACGCCGTGGCCCACGCTATCGGCAAACGTGTCCGCGATCTTCCAATCACTGCTGCGCGCATCAAGGAGGCCCTCAATGGCTAACCGTCCGCTTCAACTGACCCTCAACGGTCAATCCGTCGGCCCGGTGGACATCCCTGATGACCTGCCGATGATTGATTACCTGCACGAATACAAGAACCTCACCGGCTCGCGTCTGGGCTGCGGCCAGGGTATCTGCCACGCCTGCGTGGTGATCGTCGACAACCCTGACGGCACCAGCGAAGAAGTGCGCACCTGCATCACCGGCGCGCATTACTTCGAGGGCAAGAAAGTCCGCACCATCGAAGGCCACGCCAAACGCGACGAGCAAGGCCAGGTCACCGAGCTGAACCCGATCCAGCAGCGTTTCGTCGACGAGTTCGCCTTCCAGTGCAGCTACTGCGCACCGGGCTTCGTCAATGCCGCGACCGTGCTGGTGGAAAAGCTGCAACGCCAGCCGATCGTCAAAAGCAAACTGGAACAAGTCATCGAGGACAGCCTCGGCCATCACATCTGCCGTTGCACCGGGTACGTGCGTTACTACAACGCCACCCGCAACGTGCTGACCGATCTCGGCCTGGTCAAGGAGGGTTAAGCATGAAGCGTTTATTGACCCGCCTGACCCTGGCGGTCGGGTTTGCCGTGCCTGTTCTGGCGGCTCACGCGGATGATCAGGTCAAGCGCGGCGAATACCTCGCCCGCGCCGCCGACTGCATGGCTTGCCACACGGCACCGGGCGGCGCACCGTTTGCCGGTGGCCTGCCGATCGTGTCGCCGTTCGGCACGATCTACGGCACCAACATCACCCCGAGCAAAGAGCACGGCATCGGCCTTTACAGCGATGACGACTTCTTCGCTGCGCTCACCGAAGGCAAGCGTCGTGATGGCGCCAACCTGTACCCGGCGATGCCATACACCTCGTATCACTTGATGCCGCGTGCGGATTCGGATGCGATTCATGCGTATCTGAAAACCATCGAGCCGATCGAGCGCGCCGCGCCGGTGACGAGCCTGAGCTTTCCGTTCAACGTGCGTCCGGGTCTGATCGGCTGGAACATGATGTACGGCAAAGCCTTGAAGCTGGAGCCGGCCGAAGGCAAAAGCGACGCCTGGAAGCGCGGCCAGTACATGGTCGAAGTGCTGGGTCACTGCGGAGAATGCCATACGCCACGCGGCTTGCCGGGCGCGATGCAACTGGACAAGCGCCTGACCGGCGGCATCCTCAACGGCTATCTGGCGCCGAGCCTGCTGGCCACTGATCTGGCGGCCCGCGGCTGGAATCATCAGGACCTGAGCACGTTCCTCAAGCACGGCATGAGCGCCCAAGGCACGATGTTCAACGAGATGTTTCCGGTGTTCCACAACAGCACTCAGGGCCTGAATGATCCGGATCTGGCAGCGATGGCGACTTTCCTGCTGGGCGACAAGCCGCCGGCGGCGAAAGAACTGACCGACGTGCCAGTGGAGAAACTCAGTGCCAGTGCCCAGCGCGGCCGTCAGGAATACTTGAACGTCTGCGCCGGCTGTCACGCGGCCGGTGGCGAAGGCAAACCGCACATTGCGGTGGCCATGCGCGGCAATACCACGCTGCGCCTGGAAGATCCGCGCAATCTGGTTCGAGTGATCGAGGACGGTATCGGCGAACAGAAATTCGCCGGATTCGAACACATGCAGCCGATGCCGGGTTTTGCCGACAAGCTCAGTGCCGAACAACTGACCGATCTGCTGAACTACCTGCGTCAGGGTTGGGGCGGTCAATCTGCTGAACTGGCGGTGGGCGATGTGCAGAAGCTGCAGGCTGACGTCCCGTCCATCGAGCACAAGGCGCACTGATCATGCAGCATCTCGATCTGCAGGTTGTGCGTCGGGCGCTGGAATGGTCGACGGCGGGGCAGTGCATCTGGCTTTGCACCGTGCTGACGACCTACGGCTCGGCGCCTCGTGCGCCGGGTTCGCTGTTGGCGGTGAACGATGAGGGGCAGTGGATCGGGTCGCTGTCCGGTGGTTGCGTCGAGGAGGATTTTCTCGAACGCGTCGCTGAGGGTGCGTTTCTCGATGCAATCAACGTCGTGCGTTATGGCGAAGGTGACGATCCGCGTTCGCGGGTCAGCCTGCCCTGTGGCGGCATTCTCGATGTGCTGGTAGAGAAATTTGACGCCGACTGCGATGTGCAGGCGCACCTGCGTGAACTCGAATCGGCGTTGCTGGGACAGCGCCGGTTGATTCGCGAGGTCGATCTGACCACGGGTGCGCGCAGCCTGTTTGCGGATCGTGAACAGGGTGCACGGATCGAGCGTGAAATCGATCGCGTGCGGATCCGCATTGGTGCCGCCCAGCGTTTGCTGCTGGCCGGGTATTCCAGTGTGGCGCAGGCCTGTGCGGAGTTCGCGGTCGGTCTCGGCTTTGAAGTGATTCTCTGCGACCCGCGTGATGAAGTGCTGGAGGGCGTGGTGCTCAATGGCGTCGAGATTCGCCGGCAACTGCCGTCGGTGTTCATTGCTGATGGCGGCTGTCACCGTGATACGGCGGTGGTGGCGTTGACCCACGATCCGCGTATCGACGATCTGGCGATGATGGAGGCTGTTCGCACTGAGGCGTTCTACATCGGCGTGATGGGTTCGCTGCAGACGTCACAGAAGCGCTTCGAGCGGTTGCGGCGGATTGGTGGCTTGGGTGAGGGCGAACTGGCGCGGATTCATGCGCCGATCGGTCTTAACCTTGGCAGCAAGACACCGTCGGAAATCGCTTTGGCAGTGCTTGCGGATATCCTGCGGATTCGTAGCGGGATTACGCGGGATCAACTTTGATCCTTGCTGAATGTAAAAAGGGCCGCTTTTCAGCGGCCCTTTTTTTTGCGTATCAGAAACCGAGCTTGTCGCGCAGTCCGTAATACCACGCGCCCAGTGCGGCAAACGGTGTGCGCAGCAGTTGCCCGCCGGGGAACGGGTAGTGCGGCAGGTCGGCAAACGCATCGAAGCGCTCGGCCTGGCCTCGCAGCGCTTCAGCCAAGACCTTGCCGGCCAGATGTGTGTAGGTCACGCCGTGGCCGCTGCAGCCCTGGGAATAATAGATGTTGTCGCCCAGACGCCCGACCTGAGGCAGGCGCGACAGGGTCAGCAGGAAATTGCCGGTCCAGGCGTAGTCGATTTTCACGTCCTTGAGTTGCGGGAAAGCCTTGAGCATTTTCGGGCGGATGATCGCTTCGATGTTTGCCGGATCCCGTGCGCCATACACCACGCCGCCGCCGAAGATCAGGCGTTTGTCGCCAGTGAGGCGGTAGTAGTCGAGCAAGTAGTTACAGTCCTCGACGCAGTAGTCCTGTGGCAGCAGGGATTTTGCCAGTTCATCACCAAGAGGTTCGGTGGTGATGACCTGAGTGCCGCACGGCATCGACTTGGCTGCCAGTTCCGGTACCAGATTGCCGAGATAGGCGTTGCCGGCAACGATAATGAATTTGGCCCTGACTTTGCCCTTTGGTGTATGCACGACCGGGTTGGCGCCGCGCTCGATGCGCACGGCCGGCGACTGTTCATAGATGGTGCCGCCCAGAGATTCCACGGCAGCGGCTTCGCCAAGTGCCAGATTCAGCGGGTGGATGTGACCGCCGCTCATGTCGAGCATGCCGCCGACATATTGATCGCAGGCGACCACTTCGCGGATGCGGCGCTGATCGAGCAGTTCAAGTTGAGTGTGGCCGAAGCGTTCCCAGAGGCGCTTCTGTGATTCCAGGTGGCCCATCTGCTTGGCCGACAGGGCCGCGAATACGCCGCCGTCCTTCAAATCGCACTGGATATCATATTTGGCAACTCGCTCACGAATGATCCGGCCGCCCTCGAACGCCATCTGCCCGAGCAACTGAGCCTGCTTCGGGCCGACGCTGCGTTCGATCACGTCGATGTCACGGCTGTAGCTGTTGACGATTTGCCCGCCATTGCGTCCCGAAGCGCCGAAGCCGACTTTGGCGGCTTCCAGCACGGTCACGCGAAAGCCATTTTCCAGCAGGAACAGGGCCGAGGAAAGACCCGTATAACCAGCGCCGATCACACAGACATCCGTCTCCACGTCATCCTGCAGGGCAGGGCGTGGTGGTACGGCGTTGGCCGACGCAGCGTAATAAGACTCTGGGTAAGGGGTGTTCGCCATCCTGCAGCCTCTGTTTAATATATTTTACGAGTGCGACGATCCTACCCGAGTTGAAAAACCTCCGCCAGCCACCGGGAAATCTTCTTGCGGAGGGCTGAAATTAAATATTTTGCATATTCATAGGGTTAGGTGAAAAAAAGGTGTTGACACCCCTCCGGAATTCCGTAGAATGCCGCCTCACAGCAGGCACGTAGCTCAGTTGGTTAGAGCACCACCTTGACATGGTGGGGGTCGTTGGTTCGAGTCCAATCGCGCCTACCAAACAAAATCCGCTCTGCTGGGCGGTCTAGAGGGGTTACCGGAAACGGTAACCCCTTTTTGCGTTCTGCGATTTGCAAAACTTTTGCAAAACCTCACTTCAGGACGTCAGTTCAGCGTCCACCTCGACTCGCTATTGCTTTGGCTCTTTGACGGTTTGTTTCGGGCCGCTTGAGCCGGCCGAATCCTTGTCGGTTTCATGCGACTCTGCTCCGGAGTTCGAACCGGATGCCTCTTCTCCTTTTTTGTCGGCCTTGTCTTCCCTGGATTCGGTTCCGCCCTGGTTCACTCCAGGAATGGCTGTGGGCGGGACGGCGGAGCTGGCGAAGGCGAAGCTTGTAGATAAAAGGCCAGCAAGGGTCAGTGCTGCGACTTTTCTGTTCATCGAAAAATCCTCCGTCTCAGGTATCTAATTCTTCGAGAGGGAAATCAGGGTGGGCGTGCGACTTGAGTGACAGGTGGTGCGATTGGTTGGCGGGCAGGAGTGGGTTCTTTACGGTTCTGCTGTCGTCGACCTTAAAAATAATGTGGATATTTAATGGCTTACGATTTTATTGAACCAACCGGTTATCAAAAATACGTTGTTACACACTGAGAAAATCAGTAATATCCGCCCCGCGTTCACCACCACGGTTTATGCATTTTTAAATCCCAAGCTTCCATCAGCTGCTTGGGATTTTTTTTGCCTGCGATTTACCTCTCCTCACGCATTCGTCCCGTCGACTTTCTCAGTCAGCGCTGCCTTTCAGGTGGGCATCGGGCAAGTCCATATTTTTTCGACTACTACTGTCTGGCCGATTTTCATCTCAGTCTGACGGGAGTTCATCAATGCTGGTTCATTGGTTTCTGGCTGCGGTTCACTTGCTGGCATTTGCCCTGGGTTTCTGGGCCGTGCTGACGCGCGGAACGGCGTTCAGCCGCCTGGCTGCCGGGGCGGGTGAGGTAAGGCGGGTTTTGCTCGCTGACAATCTATGGGGGATATCTGCGCTGGTGCTGCTGGTGACGGGCGGTATGCGAGCTTTTGGCGGTTACGAAAAGGGCACCGATTACTATCTGCATCAGCCGCTGTTCCATTTGAAGATGACGCTGTTTGTGCTGATTCTGCTTCTGGAGCTTGCGCCGATGATTACATTGATCAAGTGGCGTATAGGTCTGGCGCGGGGAAATCCTCTCGAGACAGGGCGAGCAAAGGTGTTTGCACGAATCAGTCATGCTGAGGCGTTGTTGCTGGTGCTGATGGTGATAGCGGCCACCGGGATGGCGCGTGGGGTGGCGTTCGGCTAGGCAGGCGCAATTCCCGGCTTTGATTCGGAAACGTCCGACAGCCAGCCATTGAAATGATGGTTAGTATCGGTGGCGAGAAAGGGGGAGGGAATTGCAGCAGGAGGAGAAATAGCCTGCGCCGTCACCAATGAGGTGGGGGGATGGCAATACGGCGCTCGGATCTTTAGCCAGTCATTACGCGAAGGTGAACAGACTGGCTACTGACTGCGAAAGGGCTCAGGGGGTTTGTGGCTTGTCCGGTGCGGTCAGGCCAGCCTGAATGCGCTGGTAAATCTCTTCGCGGTGTACGGCAACGTTCTTTGGAGCGTTGATGCCGATGCGAACCTGTTGGCCGCTTACGCCGAGGATGGTGATCGTAATGTCATCACCAATGTTTATGCTTTCACCGACTTTGCGGGTGAGTATCAGCATGGTCTTCTCCTTGATTGCTTTGTAGGGCACCTGATTCAGACAGTGCAGAGGTCGGTGGTACGTATAGATTAGTGCGAAGTCTCACGGTTTGGGTGCCTCTTTCTGACGCGCAGATGTGGCATTAATTCCCAGCGCGTAACTATACAGGTGCGGCAATCATCAATCTCGTAGTTTTGTGCCCATTTTGCTGGGCTCTGAAAGTATTCGCGAATGTTAAGATCCCCCTTTCGAGAATTCAGAGGGAAGCGTTGTGCGCAAATTGGTCTGGTTGGTCGCAGCACTGGCATTGGCGGGATGTGGTGAAGGCAAGAGTGTGGATGCTCAAAAGCCAAAATCGGTAGCGGTGGCAGCGCCGGCAGTCGTGTCCGGGCCGCAGTGGGATCTGGAGGTGCGCGGCGAAACACCTCAAGCCGTCAGTGATCTGAGCGGCTGGTTGATCGAGCATGCGTTTATTGCCAATGTCATCAAGGATGCCAATGGAAAGACCCGGATCCTGCTGGGGCCATTCAATTCCAAAGCTGAAGCCGAAGTGAAACAGGCTGATGTGAATGCGGCGCTGATCAAGGCGAAAAAGCAGAACATCGAGACGCTGGTGATCGAGCGTACCGCAGCACAGTAAAGATTCCTTTCGGCGGAGCTGACTAAAGGGTGTCCGGTGTGATTCGTTTTTACAGGAGTCACCGAAGATTCTCAGAAGGAGCTCCGCATGGCCTCCGCCAGTCCCTACAAGTTGTTCGACGTTGTTTTACGTCACAAGCATCAGCTGAGTCCGCACCTCATGCGGATTACCCTCGCCAGCGAGGCTGTTGCCGAGATGGCAACCTGGGCGCCTGATCAGCGCGTCAAACTGTTTTTCCCGGCCGCGGACGGTTCGCCAGCCCGGCTCTCTCAGGGTGAGGGTTGGTACGCCCGTTTTCGCTCGATGCTGGCGAATCGACGCCCGGCGATGCGCACCTACACCATTCGCCACTTGCGTGCCGATCGGGGCGAAGTCGACATCGACTTTGTACTGCATGGCGAAACCGGGCCGGCTTCTCGCTGGGCTCTTCGAGCGCAGCCGGGCGAGTCGATGCAGATTCTGGCACCCGATAGCCGGTTTTCGGCCGAGGAGGCGGGTGGTTTTGAATGGAAGCCGCCGCAAACCCTTCAACAACTCTTGTTGGTCGCCGACTCAACGGCATTGCCCGCTGCGATGGGGATTATCGAGGAGCTGGCCGCACTGGTAGAGCCGCCCCGGACCCAGGCGTTCTTTGAGGTCGACAGTGCACAGGACGTGCTCGAGATTCCGGACTGGCCCGGTCTATCGGTACAGTGGTTGATTCGAGAGCAGGAGGGAGCGGCGGTTGCCGGGACGCTGATGGTAGCGGCGGTGCGAAAGGCTGCGCTACCTGTCGACGCATCGACGATCAATCAAGCAGTAGAACTGGCCGACGTCGATATCGATCAGGAGATCCTCTGGGAAATCGCCGAAACCGCCACTGACGGTTTCTATGGCTGGATTGCCGGTGAGTCTGCGGCGGTCATGAATTTGCGCCGATACCTGATCAAGGAGCGCGGTATCCCGCGAGATGCGCTCAATCTGATGGGCTACTGGCGATACAACAAGCCCGGCGGCTGACCACAAAAAAGGCCTCGAGCTTGAGGCGCGAGGCCTTTTCTTTTGCGCGGTCGATCAGCCGCAGGCTTTCATGTTCACCGGCCCGACGAACTCATTGCCGCGCCCCATCACGCACGCCACGCTTTGATTGCGCTGGCGCTCCCAGTCTTGCACCGGGTAAGTCTTGTCCCACGCTTCATACAGTTGGCGATCCTGCTTCGACAGGCGCAGGCCGTATTGTTTGCTCATGTAGAAATAGGTGCGGGCGATCATGCCGCGAATCGAAGGGCGGGGCATGACCTTCTTCGCCTTGAAGTCGACCTGGGTCAGGCAGGAGCCATATTGACCCTTTTCGACCGGTAGCCAGCCATAGCTGAAGTTGCTGCGATCACCGTTGACCTCGCCGATGCTCGGTACCAGGTTGTGCAGGTCGGCTTCGGCTTTCTGGTAGCTCGGGTCATAGCGCGTGCAATTCTTGCGTCCGCCTTCCTGCCAGCACTGGCGCTGATGGCCGAACTCCCAGGCCGGGACAATGTGCTCCCATTCAATGCGGGCGGCGCGCTTGGCATTTTTACGCGGTACATAACCGCAAGCAGCCAGGTCGACCTTGTTTCCCGTGTATTTGCACCCGCAATAAAACTCGGTGGATTGTGGTGCGTACAGCTTCCAGGCGACCTTCTTGGCCTCGGTGAATGTGCGGGGTGCGCCAGCCTGGGCACCCAGGGAAATGAACAGTAAAAACAAAGCAAAAAAACGGACAATCATTGAGTCAATCTTCCTTCGGTACAACCCAGAAAATCTGCACGCCACCATCGTCTCGGTAGGCGAGGGTGACGTTGTCGTTCTCGTCGATCTCTTCCAGCAGGCGCTCCCACTCATCGATCGGTTCATCCGGAAGACGGAAGATCAGAGCGGCTTTGGCTTTTTGTGCGGTGGGGGAGTTGATGATCTTTTGAACGCGCATGCCCATGCGTTCGTAGGCATCGGGAGCATCAGAGGAAGTGGCCACGAGGTTATCCTTATTAAGCTGTACGTGCATACAGTATTTAACTGTAGGCATTTTCGCAACTGCTTAAAAATCAAGAAAATCCTCTGACAGCGGTTTTCCGGTTTTGATGTGGCTCATCCGAATTTTTTGTGCAGGAAAGAAGTAGGGACGGTGTAGGTAATTGCACCACCCGCCAGGGCGGCGAGTGGTGAGGCGGGTGCCCGGCCGAGATCCGGCCGGGCGAGGGTGAATCAGTACTCCCAGAACATCCGTTGCAGCTCTTTGCTGTCGTTGGTTTTGGTCAGGGCGACCATCGCCAGGATGCGGGCCTTTTGTGGGTTCAGGTCGTGAGCCACGACCCAGTCGTACTTGTCGTCAGGCTGTTCGGCGTTACGCAGAACGAAGCCGCCGGCATTGACGTGGGAAGAGCGAATGATCTGAACGCCATCCTTGCGCAGGGCCTGAAGGGCCGGGACGACACTGGAAGACACCGAGCCATTGCCGGTGCCGGCGTGAATGATGGCTTTGGCGCCGGACTGGGCCAGGGCTTTGTAGGCGGTGTCGCCGACATTACCGTAGGAATAGGCGATTTCTACGTCAGGAAGGCTCTTGATGTTCTTGATATCAAATTCCGAATCCATGGTGTGGCGCTTGGCTGGCAAACGGAACCAGTAGGACTTGCCTTCGACCACCATACCCAGCGGGCCCCATGGGCTCTTGAATGCTTCGGTCTTGATGTTGATCATTTTGCTGACATCGCGGCCGGACTGGATTTCATCATTCATGGTCACCAGCACGCCTTTACCGTGGGCCTCTTTGCTGCTGGCGACGGCGACGGCGTTGTACAGGTTGAGCATGCCGTCCGCCGACATGGCGGTGCCTGGGCGCATCGAGCCGACAACGATGATCGGCTTGTCGGTTTTCTCCACCAGGTTCAGGAAGTAGGCGGTTTCTTCCAGGGTGTCGGTGCCGTGGGTGATGACGATGCCATCGACGTCTTTGCTGTCGGCCAGCTCGGATACGCGGCGACCCAGTTGCAGCAGGTTTTCATTGGTGATGCTTTCCGACGCGATCTGCATGACTTGCTCGCCACGCACGTTCGCCAGTTTGCTCAGCTCGGGAATGCCGGCGATCAATTGCTCGATTCCGACCTTGGCGGCCTGATAGGTAGCGCTGTTGGCCGCACTGGCGCCGGCGCCGGCAATGGTGCCGCCTGTAGCGAGCACCACCACGTTGGCCAGTTTGGTCTGGGTTTCGACTTCTTTTGCCTGAAGGGCGGAGGGCAGGAGCAGCATTAGGGCCAAAGCGCCCGGAACCAATGTCTTGAAAGCAGATTTCATTATTTTTCTCTCTAGTAGTGAGACGGTGCTGATGCAGGTTCATCTAGATGCGCCCCGGGCCGATCTGAATGCCAGGGGTGCAGGGAGGGAGCAGGATCTGTACCAGCCGTACTTTGCGTTAGAGAAATGTTTAACCTGATGATTTATATCAATATTTTATTGATTGGCGAGTCCTGGGCTGAATCGTTTATCCGGTATTCCGAACATTGGAGGCTTTCGTGTTCGGCTCTCCGAAAAGGACTACATCTTTTGCAGGACAAGTGAGGTTGCCGGATTTGCATTCTCTGCTAAAGAAAGCTTCCCGCAGGCCGATGGGTGATGAAGGAAACTGGAATTGAGGGAGTTCACATGTCACTGACGATCGGTTTTTCCAATCCCGGTGCTGTCACCATCGGCGGCAAAACCGCAGCTACGATCAATGCGATGAGTGATGCGCAAGCGGACGCTTCTACCGAAGCGCTGGGCGTAGAAAAACCAGAGAGCAATCAGGTCAGGACCGGCGGTCCCGCGCAAGAAGACAGCAAGACTGAAGGGGGTGGCGATAACCTGAGTGTCACCGTCAAGATGTTGTTGAAGCGGATGCAGGAATTACAGAAGCAATTGCAGGAGCAGCAGCAACGACTGGCTGCGGCACAAGCTGCGAGTTATCCGACTCCGGAAGCGAAGTCGCAGGCGGTCATGGCCGTTCAGGGCGAGATCGCCGAAACCAGCGGTGCGCTGCTGGAAGTGTCTGCTGCGCTGGTCAAGGAAATGTCGAAAGGTTCTTCCGCCGGTAACGTGGTCAACACTACGGCTTGAGCACTCAAGGGGCGAATCTGCGGATTCGCCCTACAATCAATACCGATTTCTGATTGTTGACAAACGTGGGCAGGATTCGCATAGTTCGGTCTACGCAAACGTTTGCGCGGCATTTCCGAGACCCTGTTGTCAGGAAGATGCCGATGAAGCTTACGCCAGCGCAAGCGTTGCTCACAATAATCATAAGATCGGAGTGAACCCATGAAGCTGCCATTCGCTGGACGTCTTCTCGCTGTCGCCATGCTGGCTGCCGCGTCCGCCGCACTGCCTGTCTCTTCGGCTTTCGCCGAGTCCCCCGAAAAACCCAAGGTCGCACTGGTCATGAAGTCTTTGGCCAACGAATTCTTCCTCACCATGGAAGATGGCGCCAAGGCGTACCAGAAAGAACACTCCGCCGATTTCGACCTGATCTCCAACGGGATCAAGGACGAAACCGACACGGCAGGCCAGACCCGCATCGTCGAGCAGATGATTCTGGCGAAGGTCAACGCACTGGTCATCGCGCCTTCTGACTCCAAGGCCATGGTGCCGGTGATCAAGAAAGCCGTCGACGCCGGCATCACCGTGATCAACATCGACAACCAGCTCGATCCCGCCGTCATCAAAAGCAAGAACATCTCCGTACCATTCGTAGGCCCGGATAACCGCAAGGGCGCACGTCTGGTGGGCGAGTACCTGGCCAAGCAACTGAAGGCCGGTGACGAAGTCGGCATCATCGAGGGCGTTTCCACAACGACCAACGCCCAGCAGCGTACCGCTGGCTTCAAGGATGCGATGGAAGCCGCGCAGATCAAGGTCGTTTCCCTGCAGTCCGGCGACTGGGAAATCGACAAGGGCAACAAGGTTGCCGCGTCGATTCTCAGCGAGTACCCGGACGTCAAGGCGTTGCTGGCCGGTAACGACAGCATGGCGGTCGGCGCTGTTTCCGCTGTGCGTGCGGCCGGCAAGGCCGGGCAGGTGCAAGTGGTCGGTTACGACAACATCAACGCCATCAAGCCGATGCTGCAGGATGGTCGCGTACTCGCTACGGCTGACCAGTTCGCTGCCAAACAGGCGGTATTCGGTATCGAGACCGCGCTGAAAATCATCAAGGGCGAGAAAGTCGACAGTGGCGCCAACGGCGTCATCGAAACCCCGGTCGAGCTGGTCACCAAAAAGTAGTCCTTCGGCGACACAACGGCGCTCGTCCGTCCGGGCGAGCGCATGGAGAGTTTTTTATGTCAGTTTCCGCCCCGAACGCTGTCCTCTCGGTCAGCGGTATCGGTAAGACCTATGCGCAGCCGGTGCTCACCGGCATCGACTTGACGCTGATGCGCGGTGAAGTGCTGGCACTGACCGGCGAGAACGGTGCCGGTAAAAGTACCCTGTCGAAAATCATCGGTGGACTGGTGACCCCGACCACCGGGCAGATGCAGTTCCAGGGCAAGGAATATCGCCCTGGCAGCCGTACCCAGGCCGAAGAGCTTGGCGTGCGTATGGTCATGCAAGAACTCAATCTGTTGCCGACCCTTTCGGTGGCGGAAAACCTGTTTCTCGACAACCTGCCAAGCAACGGTGGCTGGATCAGTCGCAAACAGCTGCGCAAGGCTGCCATCGAAGCGATGGCCCAGGTCGGCCTGGATGCCATCGACCCCGACACGCTGGTCGGCGAGCTGGGCATCGGTCACCAGCAAATGGTTGAAATCGCGCGCAACCTGATCGGCGATTGCCATGTGCTGATTCTCGACGAGCCGACCGCGATGCTCACCGCTCGCGAAGTCGAAATGCTCTTCGAGCAGATCACCCGGCTGCAGGCGCGCGGCGTTGCGATCATTTACATCTCCCACCGCCTCGAAGAGCTGGCCCGAGTCGCACAGCGCATTGCCGTGCTGCGTGACGGCAATCTTGTTTGCGTCGAGCCGATGGCCAACTACAACAGCGAGCAACTGGTCACCTTGATGGTCGGCCGCGAGCTGGGTGAACACATGGACATGGGCCCGCGCAATATTGGTGCTCCTGCGTTGACGGTGAAAGGCCTCACTCGTTCCGACAAGGTTCGCGACGTGTCCTTCGAAGTGCGTGCCGGTGAGATTTTTGGCATTTCCGGATTGATCGGGGCAGGGCGCACGGAACTGCTGCGCCTGATCTTCGGCGCCGATCTCGCCGACAGCGGCAGCGTTGCCCTCGGTTCACCGGCGCAAGTGGTGAGTATCCGCTCGCCGGTCGACGCTGTGCGTAACGGCATCGCCCTGATCACTGAAGACCGAAAGGGTGAGGGACTGCTGCTGAGCCAGTCGATCAGCGCCAACATTGCCCTGGGCAATATGCCGGAAATTTCCAGCGGTGGTTTCGTCAACAATGGTGACGAAATCTCTCTGGCCAAACGGCAGATCGATGCCATGCGCATCCGCAGTTCGAGCCCGACTCAACTCGTATCCGAATTGTCCGGCGGCAACCAGCAGAAGGTGGTGATCGGCCGCTGGCTGGAGCGCGACTGTTCGGTGTTGCTGTTCGATGAGCCCACTCGTGGTATCGACGTCGGTGCCAAGTTCGACATTTATAACCTGCTCGGTGAGCTGACCCGGCAGGGCAAGGCGCTGGTGGTGGTCTCCAGCGACCTGCGCGAGTTGATGCTGATCTGCGACCGCATCGGGGTGCTGTCGGCGGGGCGTCTGATCGACACGTTCGAGCGTGACAGCTGGACCCAGGATGACTTGCTTGCCGCCGCGTTCGCCGGCTACCAAAAACGTGATGCGTTGCTCAACGAAGCAGCGCCTAGGGATCTCCCATGAAAACTGCATCTTCTGCCGGTAAACGTAGTGGCAACTTCTACGGTCTGGGCACCTATCTGGGCCTGGCCGGTGCCTTGCTGGCGATGGTTGCGCTGTTCTCGGTCATGAGCAGCCACTTCCTGTCGTACAACACTTTCAGCACCCTGGCCAACCAGATCCCCGACCTGATGGTGTTGGCGGTAGGCATGACCTTCGTGCTGATCATCGGCGGGATCGACCTGTCGGTGGGTTCGGTGCTGGCGCTTGCTGCATCGACCGTCAGCGTGGCGATCCTGGGCTGGGGCTGGAGTGTCCTGCCGGCTGCGCTGCTTGGCATGGCAGTGGCGGCACTGGCCGGTACGGTGACCGGCTCGATCACGGTTGCCTGGCGAATTCCGTCGTTCATCGTTTCGCTTGGTGTGCTGGAAATGGCCAGGGGCCTGGCCTATCAGATGACCGGCTCGCGTACCGCTTACATCGGTGATTCATTTGCGTGGCTGTCGAACCCGATTGCCTTTGGTATTTCGCCGTCGTTCATTATTGCCCTGTTGGTGATCTTCATTGCTCAAGCGGTGTTGACCCGGACCGTGTTTGGTCGCTACCTGATCGGCATCGGCACCAACGAGGAAGCTGTACGGCTGGCGGGCATCAATCCCAAGCCCTACAAGATTCTGGTGTTCAGTCTGATGGGACTGCTGGCTGGTATCGCGGCGCTGTTCCAGATTTCCCGCCTGGAAGCGGCCGACCCGAATGCCGGTTCAGGCCTTGAGCTGCAAGTGATTGCTGCTGTTGTGATCGGCGGCACCAGCCTGATGGGCGGCCGTGGTTCGGTCATCAGTACGTTCTTCGGGGTATTGATCATCTCTGTACTGGCGGCCGGTCTGGCGCAGATCGGCGCAACCGAGCCGACCAAGCGCATCATCACGGGTGCAGTGATCGTCATCGCGGTAGTGCTCGATACGTATCGCAGTCAACGCGCAAGCCGGCGGGGCTGAGACATGGCGACAATCAAGGATGTGGCGGCGCTTGCGGGAATTTCCTACACGACCGTTTCCCATGTTGTGAACAACACCCGGCCGGTGAGCCAGGAAGTGCGGCTGAAAGTCGAGGCGGCGATCAAGAGCCTCGACTACGTGCCGAGTGCTGTTGCCCGATCGCTGAAGGCCAAGACCACTGCCACCATTGGCTTGCTGGTGCCCAACAGTCTTAACCCGTACTTCGCCGAGCTGGCCCGGGGGATCGAGGATTATTGTGAGCGTAATGGCTACTGCGTAATTCTCTGCAACTCCGACGACAATCCGGAAAAGCAGCGCAGCTACCTTCGGGTGCTGCTGGAGAAACGTATCGATGGCTTGATTGTCGCCTCCGCTGGCGGTGACAGTGGCCTGGTACAAGGTCTGGCCGGAGTCAAGACACCGATGGTCATCGTTGACCGGGGGCTGGAGGGTGTGGACGCCGATCTCGTGCGCATCGACCATGAATATGGCGCCTATCTGGCAACGAGGCACCTGATCGAACTCGGCCATCGCGATATCGCCACGATTGGTGGTCCGGCGAGCACCAGTGTTGCGCAAATGCGTCAGGCGGGATTTTGCCGCGCCTTGAAAGAGGCGGGTATTGAAGTACCGCCATCGCGGATGCTGGAAAGCGATTTCACCAGCACTGGCGGTTACAACGCAGCGGCGGTTTTGCTTGAGGGCAATCCCCCCAGTGCAATCTTTGCCGGCAACGACATGATCGGCATCGGTGTGCTGCGCGCCGCCGCCGAGCGCAATGTGCGCGTACCTGCGCAGTTGTCGGTGATCGGCTTCGACGATATCCAGATGAGCCGTTACGTGTACCCGGCGCTGACCACTGTGGGGCAATCGATCCTGCAGTTGGGCGAGATGGCGGCGGAAGTGTTGCTGCGAAGAATTGCTACCCCGGATCTGGCTACGGATCAGCGGATCGTGACCCCGAGTATTGTCTTGCGAGAGTCGACTGCGCCGCTGGCTGGCGTGTTTACCGAATATCGCTGAAACCGAATTGATGAGTAGTGATGTATGCCTGCAAATGTAGTGGTAATAGGCAGTCTGAACATGGACCTGGTCACGCGGGCACCTCGTTTGCCCCGGGGTGGCGAGACACTGATCGGTCATTCGTTCGCGACT
This sequence comes from Pseudomonas sp. MWU12-2029, assembly GCF_023242425.1. NCBI lineage: Bacteria > Pseudomonadati > Pseudomonadota > Gammaproteobacteria > Pseudomonadales > Pseudomonadaceae > Pseudomonas > Pseudomonas sp. MWU12-2029. Next base: position 132,768 of record NZ_JALJDY010000003.1, read on the forward strand.
GTGTCAGGTGGCAAGGGTGCCAACCAGGCGGTGGCCGCCGCCCGGCTGGGCGCTCAGGTGTCGATGGTCGGCTGTGTCGGCAATGACGACTACGGCGTGCAATTGCGCGAGGCATTGCTGGTCGAGCACATCGATTGCCAGGCGGTCAGCGTGGTCGAGGACTCCAGTGGCGTAGCGCTGATTGTGGTCGATGACAACAGTCAGAACGCTATCGTCATCGTTGCCGGAGCCAACGGTTCGATGACGCCTGCGGTGATCGACCAGTTCGACGCGGTCTTGCAGGCAGCGGATGTGATCATTTGTCAGCTGGAAATTCCCGATGCCACCGTCGGTCATGCGCTCAGGCGCGGTCGTGAACTGGGCAAGACGGTCATCCTGAATCCGGCCCCGGCCAGCCGTCCATTGCCGGTGGACTGGTTTGCTTCCATCGACTACCTGATTCCCAATGAAAGCGAAGCCGCAGCCCTCAGCGGTTTGCCGGTGGACTCGCTGGAAAGCGCTGAAAAAGCAGCTGCACGACTCATTTCCATGGGCGCCGGCAACGTGATCGTCACGCTGGGTGCTCAGGGTGCGTTGTTCGCCAACGGCTCGGGTTACCAGCATTTCCCTGCGCCCAAAGTGAAAGCAGTTGATACCACGGCTGCCGGGGACACCTTCGTTGGCGGTTTCGCAGCGGCGCTGGCCGTTGGCAAAACCGAGGTCGAGGCCATTCGTTTTGGTCAGATAGCCGCGGCGCTGTCTGTTACTCGTGCGGGTGCCCAGCCGTCCATTCCCACATCTTCCGACGTACAGGCGTTCAAACCCGCATGAAAAAGACTCCATTGCTCAATATCGCCCTGTCTCGGCTGATTGCCTCCCTCGGTCATGGCGACATCGTCGTGATCGGTGATGCCGGCTTGCCCGTACCACCGGGTGTCGAGTTGATCGATCTCGCGCTGACCCAAGGTGTTCCGGATTTCGTCAGCACCCTGAAGATCGTGCTCAGCGAAATGCAGGTGGAAAGCCATGTGCTCGCCCAGGAAATCTTCGACAAGCAACCCACTGCGCTGGCTTCGCTGGATGCATTGAATGAAGAAGGTGCACTGGGGCGGCGCGATCTGCTCAGTCATGAACAATTCAAGGCTCTCAGCCGACAAGCACGAGCGATTGTCCGTACAGGCGAATGTCAGCCGTACTGCAACATCGTGCTGGTGGCCGGGGTAACGTTTTAACGGGGCTCAGTCCCTTTTCTGATTTCAAATGCACAAGGAATGCGCCATGCACCGCTATGCTCAAAAAATTCACCAACTGATCCGGAGCCTGCTGCTTTTGTCCGTGATAACCGCGACCGGCGCCCAGGCGGCGGAAAAGATTGATCTGATCATCGATACCGATCCGGGTGCCGATGATGTGGTGGCCCTGTTGTTTGCTCTGGCATCGCCGGAGGAGCTGAACATTCGCGCGCTGACCACCGTGGCTGGCAACGTGCGTCTCGACAAGACATCACGCAATGCGCGACTGGCCCGCGAGTGGGCCGGTCGTGAAGAAGTGCCGGTTTATGCCGGCGCACCGAAGCCGTTGATGCGCACACCGATCTACGCCGAGAACATCCATGGCAAGGAAGGCCTGTCGGGTGTCACCGTGCATGAGCCGAAAAAAGGCCTGGCTGAAGGCAATGCGGTCAACTACCTGATCGACACCCTGAAAAAAGCCAAGCCACACAGCATCACCATTGCCATGCTGGGGCCGCAAACCAACCTGGCGCTGGCACTGATTCAGGAGCCGGAGATCGTTCAGGGCATCAAGGAAGTGGTCGTCATGGGGGGCGCGCACTTCAACGGTGGCAATATCACGCCAGTGGCCGAATTCAACCTGTACGCGGATCCGCAAGCGGCTGAAGTCGTGCTCAAAAGCGGCGTGAAGCTGACTTACCTGCCGCTGGATGTAACCCACAAGATTCTCACCAGTGATGCACGCCTGAAACAGATCGCGGCGCTGAACAACAACGCGAGCAAGATTGTCGGCGATATCCTCAACGAGTACATCAAGGGCGATATGGAACACTACGGCATTCCGGGTGGTCCGGTGCATGACGCCACGGTCGTGGCTTACCTGCTCAAACCAGAACTGTTCACCGGTCGTTCGGTGAACGTGGTGGTTGATAGCCGTGAAGGTCCGACCTTCGGGCAGACCATCGTCGACTGGTATGACGGCCTGAAAGCCCCGAAAAATGCCTTCTGGGTGGAAAACGGTGATGCTCAGGGCTTCTTCGATCTGTTGACCGAACGCCTGAAGCGTCTGAAGTAAGCAACAGGCCCGCAGGTGCCAGCCTGCGGGCCTTAATTATTCTTTCTCGATGTCCGATGTGCCCTTGAAGTCATCCGGATACTTCTCGAACAGCTGGGCAATAAATGATTGCGCGGCTTGTGTTCCCAGTGTCTTGACCAGCAGGTCGATGCTGATCAATGCCAATTCCTCCGGGCTGCCCGGACTGTAAGAGCTATGGCCTTGTGGCCAGTGGGCCTTGATGTCGGCTGAGATGCTTACGGTCGTCATGATGGGCTCGGAAGGTTACGGGACTGGAATCTTGAGTTAACCACTTTGGCCGGTGTTTGGCACTGCGACTTAGGCATGAGCGCAGGGCTATGCGACACTTGGTCGTCTTCGAATTAACCAAGGGCCTGAGTTGTGCAAATCGATTTGAATTCCCCCGGCGGCCTGACGCTGGACGCCGTGCGTCTGATGCTGGCATCGGCCAGTGACGATGAGCACACCCAGTTACGCGTGACCAAGGACGGCATTGCGTATATCTCTTCGGGGGTCACGGGTGGCCAGGCTATCGATGGCTTGTCGTTTCGCCTGGAGACCTGGGCCAAGGGCTCGGGTTATGTGGGCAACGTTGCGGCCAGCGACGAGGTCTGGGTAATGCAGATCTTCAATGCGCTCAAGGACAACTGGCCGAATCCGCCCTTTGACTATATCGATGTCTACTGAGCACTGGTCATATTCAGTGACGATTGTGTGAAGAAGTATCAGGCGTTGCTGAGGCAAACTCGCCGTTTTTCTGATCGTGGGGCAGGGGAGTGGCGCAGGTCATGAAACCAAACGCTGTATTGGCGGTCGCACAATGTTCGCTCAACTATTGAAAAAAGGAGGCTTCATGCCTTGGAAGCTCGCGTCACTGGGTACTCTGATGGCAGTTGCCATGCTGGCTGGCTGCACTACCACGTCCAGCGAGTCGCAGAAGGATCCTGTGGCGACCGAAACCGGTCACAGTCGTTGCGAGGCAACCGCTGCGGAGTTCGCCGTCGGCAAAAAGGCTTCGCCGGAATTGCTGGAGCAGGCGCGCAAAAAGGCCGGCGCGCAGAATGCCCGATTCCTCAAGCCTGACGACATGATCACCCTTGAGTACCGGTCTGATCGGCTGAATCTCAATACCGACAATAATCTGGTGGTCACCCGGGCCAGCTGTGGCTGAGTTGTACAGACTTTTGTCACGCGCATAAAAAACCCCGTCACATGGACGGGGTTTTTTTAGTGCGCCGGGAAATTACTCTGGGCGAACTTGTGCAGCTTGCATACCCTTTTGGCCTTTCTCAGCCACGAAGGAAACGGTCTGGCCTTCTTTCAGGCTTTTGAAACCGTCGGATTCGATAGCTTTGAAGTGTACGAACAGGTCGTCACCGCCACCTTGAGGAGTGATGAAGCCGAAGCCTTTTTCATCGTTGAACCATTTAACGGTGCCGGTTTGGCGATTAGACATGGTGTATCTCCAAGAAACATATATTTTCAGTAGTACTGTGCTGCTCAGGCCAACTGGGCACACCGGGGTATCATAGTCGAAATGTTCGCTTTGGTAGCCCCCCGGACGTGCTGTTTGCTTTCATATTGCAGACGCTTCGACAGTTTGAATGTCTGTAACCCCCGGTTTCAGAGGCTTTCAGCCAATTCGGCGGGGTGTAAAAAAAGCTATAAAACCTGCATAAAATATCGGATTCAGGGGCATTCTGGCCGTTTTTCGCTCGCTGAATGCCCGTAAATCCGCTCGCCAGGGTCTATTTCTGCACTCGGCAAACCGAGATTTCCTTCAGCGCGCGCTGACCCAGCTCACCGCTCGGCGGGGTGTTCTTGTCCATCAGCTGAGAGATTTCCTGTGTGGTGAATTTCTTCTCCAGGACATCAGCGCCACAGGTGCAGTGTTGTTTGGCTACCGTCGGGTTGACGCTTTGGCTGGCCGCTTTTGTGCAGTCGTTCATGTATTGCTCTTTGACGCCTTTCGGCCAGGCAGCCTGCGCGCTCAGCGGCAACAGCAGAACTAAAGGGACGACTGCGGCGAATAGGGTGTTCAGACGCATGCGAGGATGCTCCTTGTGGGTCGATGTCTTGTTATCTGATGGCTGAGTGGCCGATCAAGTTCATCACTCTGGCACAAAACAGACGATTTGCCTGCCGGTAAAACCAGAGTGCGTGTGTGACCGTTCATCTGTGCTAGCATGGCCGACTCGGGCGTTCGCAGGCTCCGGATGACCCTCAGTCCCGGCAGTGGCGACGTACGAATACTCTGATTTGAATCCCAGTCACTCTGGTTCGGTTTTCCGGTTGGCCGCAAGGCTCCTGCCGCTGTAAGGCAGGCGTTCGTCATTGAATGGCCTGGATCGGATCTTGTACTGGCTCATCCCAACCCACGTGACCTTTGGTAGGGGTCACCACTAGGAGAGGAGGCGCCATGCCAACTATTACTCTTCCCGACGGCAGTCAACGCTCATTCGATCACCCGGTTTCCGTAGCCGAGGTCGCCGCATCCATCGGTGCAGGCCTGGCCAAGGCCACCCTGGCCGGCAAGGTGAACGGCAAGCTGGTCGACGCCAGCGACATCATCGACAGCGACGCAACGCTGCAAATCATCACGCCAAAGGATGAAGAGGGGCTGGAGATCATTCGCCACTCTTGCGCCCACCTGGTTGGCCACGCGGTCAAGCAGTTGTACCCGACAGCCAAAATGGTCATCGGTCCGGTCATTGACGAAGGCTTCTATTACGACATCGCCTTCGAGCGTCCTTTCACTCCGGACGACATGACTGCCATCGAGCAGCGCATGCAACAGCTGATCGATACCGAATACGACGTCATCAAGAAAGTCACTCCGCGCGCCGAAGTGATCGAAGTGTTCAAGGCCCGTGGCGAAGATTACAAGCTGCGCCTGGTCGAGGACATGCCGAACGAGCAGGCCATGGGCCTGTACTATCACGAAGAATACGTCGACATGTGCCGCGGTCCGCACGTGCCGAACACTCGCTTCCTGAAATCCTTCAAGTTGACCAAGCTGTCCGGCGCCTACTGGCGCGGTGATGCCAAGAACGAGCAATTGCAGCGCGTTTACGGCACCGCATGGGCTGACAAGAAGCAGCTGGCAGCGTACATCCAGAGAATCGAAGAAGCTGAAAAGCGCGATCACCGCAAGATCGGCAAGCGCCTGGGCCTGTTCCACACCCAGGAAGAAGCGCCGGGCATGGTGTTCTGGCACCCGAATGGCTGGACTCTGTACCAGGTACTCGAGCAGTACATGCGCAAGGTGCAGCGTGACAACGGCTATCTCGAGATCAAGACGCCGCAGGTCGTTGACCGTAGCCTGTGGGAAAAGTCCGGGCACTGGGCCAACTACGCCGACAACATGTTCACAACCGAGTCGGAAAGCCGCGACTACGCGATCAAGCCGATGAACTGCCCTTGCCACGTGCAGGTGTTCAACCAGGGTCTGAAGAGCTACCGCGAGCTGCCGATGCGTCTGGCCGAGTTCGGTGCCTGCCACCGTAACGAGCCGTCGGGTGCGCTGCACGGCATCATGCGCGTGCGTGCATTCACTCAGGACGACGCCCACATTTTCTGCACCGAAGAGCAGATGCAGGCCGAATCCGCTGCGTTCATCAAGCTGACCATGGATGTTTATCGCGACTTCGGTTTCACCGATGTCGAGATGAAACTGTCCACTCGTCCGGAAAAACGCGTTGGTTCCGACGAACTGTGGGATCGCGCCGAAGCGGCCTTGGCCGCGGCCCTTGATAGCGCGGGCCTTCCGTACGATCTGCAGCCGGGTGAGGGTGCGTTCTATGGTCCGAAGATTGAATTCTCGCTGAAAGATTGCCTCGGTCGCGTGTGGCAATGTGGTACTTTGCAGCTCGATTTCAACCTGCCAGTGCGTCTCGGTGCCGAATACGTCTCCGAAGACAACAGCCGCAAGCATCCGGTCATGTTGCACCGCGCGATCCTCGGTTCGTTCGAGCGTTTCGTCGGGATTCTGATCGAGCACTACGAAGGTGCATTCCCTGCGTGGCTGGCGCCGACCCAGGCAGTGATCATGAATATCACTGATAAACAGGCAGATTTTGTTGCTCAGGTCGAAAAAACTCTCAACGAAAGCGGGTTTCGTGCCAAGTCTGACTTGAGAAATGAAAAGATCGGCTTTAAAATCCGCGAGCATACTTTGCTCAAGGTTCCATATCTCTTGGTTATTGGGGATAAGGAAGTCGAGATGCAGACTGTCGCTGTGCGTACTCGTGAAGGTGCTGACCTGGGCTCGATGCCCGTCGCCCAGTTCGCTGAGTTTCTCGCGCAAGCGGTTTCCCGGCGTGGTCGCCCAGATTCGGAGTAATTATTATTAAGCGTGAAATGAGACAAGATAAACGAACTGCACCGAAAGCCCCGATCAACGAGAATATCTCGGCACGCGAGGTTCGGTTAATTGGCGCTGACGGCGAGCAGATTGGCATCGTCTCGATTGATGAAGCGCTTCGTATCGCTGAAGAAGCAAAGCTTGATCTGGTAGAAATCTCTGCAGACGCAGTCCCACCGGTTTGCCGTGTGATGGACTACGGCAAGTCGATCTTCGAAAAGAAGAAGCAGATTGCTGCGGCGAAGAAGAACCAGAAGCAGATTCAGGTAAAAGAAATCAAGTTTCGTCCAGGGACGGAGGAAGGGGATTACCAGGTAAAACTGCGCAACCTGGTACGTTTCCTGAGTGACGGGGACAGGGCCAAGGTATCCTTGCGATTCCGCGGCCGTGAGATGGCCCACCAGGAGCTGGGGATGGAACTCCTCAAGCGGGTTGAACAAGACCTGCTCGAGTACGGTTCGGTCGAACAGCATCCTAAGATGGAAGGACGCCAGCTGATCATGGTCATCGCCCCGAAAAAGAAGAAGTAATCAACAGGGCACGGCAGGCCTTCTGATTATGTTTATCAACTGAATGCGGAGTATCCGAACATGCCAAAGATGAAAACCAAAAGTGGTGCTGCTAAGCGGTTTCTGAAAACTGCTAACGGTATCAAGCACAAGCACGCTTTCAAGAGCCACATCCTGACCAAAATGTCGACCAAGCGTAAGCGTCAACTGCGCGGTAGCAGCTTGCTGCATCCGTCTGACGTGGCAAAAGTCGAGCGCATGCTGCGCCTTCGTTAATTTTTGGATCAAGAATAGAGGAAGTAACTCATGGCTCGTGTAAAGCGTGGCGTCATTGCCCGTAAACGTCACAAAAAAATTCTGAAACTTGCTAAAGGCTACTACGGCGCTCGCTCGCGCGTATTCCGTGTTGCCAAGCAAGCGGTAATCAAGGCAGGCCAATACGCCTACCGTGACCGTCGTCAGAAAAAACGTCAGTTCCGCGCTCTGTGGATCGCTCGTATCAACGCTGGTGCTCGTGTTAACGGTCTGTCCTACAGCCGTTTCATCGCTGGCCTGAAAAAAGCGTCCATCGAGATCGACCGTAAGGTTCTGGCTGATCTGGCAGTGAACGAAAAAGCGGTGTTTGCCGCGATTGTCGAGAAAGCTAAAGCCACCTTGGCTTAAGTACCCCCGACAGTCACCCGGCCTCACCTCTGTGGGGTCAGGTGGTAAACGTCATAAATAGGGGAAGAGCCTTCAAGCTCTTCCCCTATTTTGTATCTGGAGTCTGTACATGGAAAACCTGGATGCGCTGGTCTCTCAAGCACTAGAGGCTGTGCAAAGCGCTGAAGATATCAATGCCCTGGAGCAAATCCGGGTTCAATACCTTGGCAAAAAGGGTGAATTGACTCAGGTGATGAAGACCCTGGGGAATTTGCCGGCAGAGGAGCGTCCGCAGGTCGGCGCCCTGATCAACGTTGCCAAGGAACGTGTCACAGGCGTTCTCAATGCGCGCATGGCGCTGTTTGAAGAGGCCGAACTGGCTGCCAAACTGTCCGCCGAATCCATTGACGTAACCCTGCCGGGCCGTGGCCAGACCTCCGGTGGTCTGCATCCGGTAACCCGGACTCTGGAACGCATCGAACAGTTCTTCACCCACATCGGCTACGGCATTGCCGAAGGCCCTGAGGTCGAAGACGATTATCACAACTTCGAGGCGCTCAACATCCCAGGCCATCACCCGGCCCGGTCGATGCACGACACCTTCTATTTCAACGCGAACATGCTGTTGCGCACCCATACCTCGCCGGTACAGGTCCGCACCATGGAATCGCAGCAGCCGCCGATCCGCATCGTCTGCCCAGGCCGTGTGTACCGCAGCGACTCCGATATCACTCACTCGCCGATGTTCCACCAGGTCGAAGGCCTGCTGGTCGATCGCGACATCAATTTCGCCGACCTGAAAGGCACTATCGAAGAGTTCCTGCGGGTGTTCTTCGAAAAAGAACTGGCGGTACGTTTCCGTCCTTCCTACTTCCCGTTCACCGAGCCATCCGCTGAAGTCGACATGGAATGCGTGATGTGCAGCGGTAAAGGCTGCCGTGTCTGCAAGCAGACCGGCTGGCTGGAAGTGATGGGCTGCGGCATGGTTCACCCGAATGTGCTGCGCATGTCCGGCATCGATCCGGAGGAGTTCTCGGGCTTCGCCTTCGGCATGGGCGTCGAGCGTCTGGCCATGCTGCGTTACGGCGTGAACGACTTGCGTCTGTTCTTCGACAACGACTTGCGGTTCCTCGCGCAATTTCGCTAGTCGTAACGAATTCTTAGGAGAGCAGGATGAAATTCAGTGAACAATGGCTGCGTGGCTGGGTCAGCCCGCAGGTAAATCGCGACGAGCTGGTTGCCCGTCTGTCGATGGCCGGTCTTGAGGTCGATAGCGTTACGCCGGCCGCCGGTGCATTCAGTGGCGTAGTGGTTGGCGAGGTTCTGAGTACCGAGCAACACCCTGACGCCGACAAGTTGCGTGTTTGCCAAGTCAGCAATGGCACGGAAACCTTCCAGGTCGTGTGCGGTGCGCCAAACGTGCGTCCGGGCCTGAAAATTCCGTTCGCCATGATCGGAGCCGAGCTGCCGGGCGACTTCAAGATCAAGAAAGCCAAGCTGCGTGGCGTCGAGTCCAACGGCATGCTGTGCTCGCAATCCGAGCTGCAGGTCGGTGAAGGCAATGACGGTCTGATGGAACTGCCGGCCGATGCGCCGGTGGGCGAAGATTTCCGCGTTTATCTGGATCTGGAAGACGCCAGCATCGAGGTCGACCTGACCCCGAACCGCGGCGACTGCCTGTCCCTGGCCGGTCTGGCGCGTGAAGTGGGTGCGTTGTACGACACTCCAGTCACTCGTCCGGTGGTAATGACTGTTCCGGCTGTACACGACGAAGTGCGCTCGGTGGAAGTCCTGGCGCCTGCCGCCTGCCCGCGCTACCTGGGTCGTGTGATCCGCAACGTTGACTTGTCCAAGCCTACGCCTCTGTGGATGGTAGAGCGTCTGCGTCGTGCCGAAGTGCGCAGCATCGACGCCGCCGTCGACATCACCAACTACGTGATGCTCGAACTGGGTCAGCCGCTGCACGCTTTCGACCTCGCGGAAATCAATGGCGGCATTCGTGTACGCATGGCGGAAGAGGGCGAGAAGCTCGTTCTGCTCGACGGTCAGGAAGTCAGCCTGCGTAGCGATACGCTGGTGATCGCCGACCACACTCGCGCTCTGGCCATTGCCGGTGTGATGGGTGGCGAGCACAGCGGTGTATCCGCGACTACTCGCGACGTATTCCTTGAAAGTGCGTTCTTCGACCAGATCGCTGTGGCGGGCAAGGCTCGCTCCTACGGTCTGCACACTGATGCTTCGCACCGCTACGAGCGTGGTGTGGACTGGCAACTGGCCCGTGAAGCCATGGAGCGCGCCACTGGCCTGCTGCTGGAAATCACCGGTGGCGAAGCCGGGCCGATCATCGAGACCGTCAGCGAGCAGCACTTGCCGTCGATCGCGCCGATCACTCTGCGCGCTCAGCGCATCACCCAGATGCTGGGAATGGAAATGGATTCGGCCGAAGTCGAGCGTCTGCTCAACGCTTTGGGCCTGAAGGTTTCCGCCGACGGAGCAGGGCAGTGGCGCGTAGAAGTGCCAAGCCATCGCTTCGATATCAGTCTGGAAGTCGATCTGATCGAAGAGCTGGCGCGTCTGTACGGTTACAACCGTCTGCCGGTTCGTTACCCGCAAGCTCGTCTGGCGCCGCAAGCCAAGGCTGAAGCGCGCAGCGATCTGCCGGAACTGCGTCGTCTGCTGGTCGCTCGTGGTTATCAGGAAGCGATCACTTACAGCTTCATCGATCCAAAACAGTTCGAGCTGTTCAACCCGGGGGTTGAGCCACTGCTGTTGGCGAACCCGATCTCCAATGACATGGCCGCCATGCGTTCGTCGCTGTGGCCGGGTCTGGTCAAGGCGCTGCAGCACAACCTCAACCGTCAGCAGGATCGTGTCCGTCTGTTCGAGAGTGGCCTGCGTTTCGTCGGCCAACTGGAAGGTCTGAAGCAAGAGCCGATGCTGGCCGGTGTCGTCTGCGGTAGCCGTCTGCCGGAAGGCTGGGCACAAGGTCGTGATACCGTCGACTTCTTCGACGTCAAGGCTGACGTTGAGGCTGTGCTGGGTTTTGCCGGTGCGCTGGATTCGTTCACTTTCACCCCGGGCAAACACCCGGCGCTGCACCCGGGTCAAACCGCGCGCATCGAGCGTGAAGGGCGTGAAGTCGGCTTTATCGGTGCGATTCACCCTGAACTGTCGAAATCCTTAGGGCTCGACCGTCCGGTCTTCGTCTTCGAGCTGGTTCTGGCTGAAGTCGCTCTGGGCAAAATGCCTAAATTCCACGAGTTGTCGCGCTTTCCTGAAGTGCGTCGTGACCTTGCACTGATTGCGCACAAAGACGTAGCGGCCTCGGCTGTACTGGACGTAATCCGTGAAAATGCAGGCGAATGGCTGACAGACCTCAGGCTATTTGACGTGTATCAAGGTAAAGGTATTGATCCTGATAGAAAAAGCCTTGCAGTCGGCTTGACCTGGCAGCATCCATCGCGCACTCTTAATGACGATGAGGTGAATTCGACGACGCAAAATATCCTCACCTCGCTCGAACAAAGGTTGAACGCCACGTTAAGGAAGTGACGTATGGGGGCTTTGACGAAAGCTGAGATGGCGGAACGTCTGTATGAAGAGCTGGGCCTGAACAAGCGGGAAGCCAAGGAATTGGTCGAACTGTTTTTCGAGGAAATCAGGCACGCTCTTGAAGACAACGAGCAGGTCAAATTGTCGGGTTTCGGCAATTTCGACCTTCGGGACAAACGCCAGCGGCCTGGCCGCAACCCGAAAACGGGGGAAGAAATCCCGATCACGGCTCGCCGTGTGGTCACCTTTCGTCCAGGGCAGAAGTTGAAGGCCCGAGTTGAGGCTTATGCTGGAACCAAGTCATAACGACGAACTACCCGTCATCCCGGGCAAACGCTACTTCACCATTGGTGAAGTCAGCGAGCTGTGTGCGGTAAAGCCGCACGTGCTGCGCTACTGGGAGCAGGAGTTTCCTCAGCTCAACCCCGTCAAACGCCGCGGAAACCGCCGGTACTATCAGCGCCAGGACGTGCTGATGATCCGGCAGATCCGCGCGCTCCTTTACGATCAAGGGTTCACCATCGGCGGTGCGCGTCTGCGCCTGTCCGGTGATGAAGCCAAAGACGATACAACCCAATACAAGCAAATGATCCGCCAGATGATCGCCGAGCTCGAAGATGTTCTGGTGGTCCTCAAGAAATAATTTCCTGCTTTTAAATACTTCCAGTTTTCAAAAGCTTGCGATATATTCTTGAGCGCTCCTCGAGATGAGGAGCGAGTTTCACGCCTAGTCGGGGCGTAGCGCAGTCCGGTAGCGCACTAGCATGGGGTGCTAGGGGTCGAGTGTTCGAATCACTCCGTCCCGACCATATTTTTCAATGACTTAGCCCAACTTTAGCGAGTTGGGCTTTTTCATGCGTGTGATTTTTGCGGAGGGAAACTCCCTGTGTTCTCCTCACGATGGTCAGAGCAGATCCTCTCCTCAGTTGCCGGCACGTTGTTCGCCGCCTTAAACGAAGTTTCTAGAGAGTACAGTGGCTCGTATGCCGCAAGGCAGTGCTTTGTTCGCTGCACGATGCCTGCTGCCATAGGGGCTTGAGAGGGTGAACTCTTCAGGGCTGAACCCTGGAAGGGACGGGTGACTTGTGTTCCTTTGCCCATCAGTGTTTACCAAGGGCATTTGCCATGCCTACAGTGATCGCCCTAAAAAGCTCCCGCTGCTGGTGGAACTACCTCCTCAACGGAGGTAGTTTTCACGCATTGTTGTTTATCCTGGTTGATGACTACCACTGCCCCAGGTAGAGGCTGGAGTAGGTGTATTGCGGGCTTGCCATCGTGGTCGTCGATATGGAAAAGAACAGAGTTGCAGACACTACCAGCGCCATAATAATCAACAGCCAGTGCCGGCGGAGCAGGGCTTTTATTGATTCAGGTTCGGTGGTAAAGGCCAGGCAGCAATAGATTGCAAGATGCAGAGCAAGGAAGAAGCGAGTTTCGATAGCACCAGGAATAATGGCAAGGACCGGCAGCAAAATCAGTAAGGCCCAAAAAGCGCTCTTGAATTTCTGCTCGGCTTTTACCCGCTGAGTGGCAATGGCCAGTGTCATTACGAGTAAGCCTGAGAACAGAACCAAATAGTTGAACAGTGCCAGCGATGTTCGTTTTCCCGGATGCCCTACGGTATAAACTTCGCCATCACGCAGATCCAGACCGCTTACGATATGCCTGCCATAAATCCCTGCAAAATCCACTGGGTTTTGCAAAAGCAACTTGAAGTACGTACTGACTTCAAAAGGTCCGGAACCGATTTTGTTATCGATGAAAAGCTGCTCTCCGGCTTTGTCCATGTAAAACACAGCAGGTCCGGGTGATGTCTCGTCGATGGACGTTTCATAGCGCTGCATTGTTATTCCCCAGAGGAGCTGACTGGCGAATAACGATCGGTTGTAGGGGGATTTAGTGATGACTAATGGAGAGAATGAATCATGGTTTTTATGATTGGCAATCACTTGCGGTATGCTTGCGATGGAGGCTCCGCAGAGAAAGATAACGGTTGCGAGTAGTCTGATACGCTTCGAGTGCTTGTTATAAACAACCAGCGATATGGCGAGCGTTAGCAGAATCGCCGGAAAAAGATAAATGGTTCTGGTGTTATAGGCGCCGTAAGCCATCAGGCCGGCGAATGCAAGTAATGCGCACTGTTTAAAACCCGTCGCCTTGTTGGCGGATGAAATAACGCAAACCGACGCGCTAACCATCAAGGCCAGGGCAGGCAGGTCGCTCAGTGTGTAAATGATGATCCCGGGGAACAATAGCGACACCAGAATCGGTGTAATCAGACGGCGCTGGAAGGTAGCCTTCCCCCCGAATAGTTGCAAATAGAATTCCGGAAGCAATACGGTGAAAAAATAGGCGTATATCACCGAAGACATAATTCTATAGGGGAAATAGCCCAAGACGTTGAATGTGTCGGAGAGGAATCTGGCCGGCGTCAATAGGGCGGGGTAGAAATAACCTCTTATATCCTTTGGGAAGTCGAAAAGAAAGTCGGCGGCACTAAGCTTCCAATAGGTGCCCGCATCCCAAGGAAATACTGAAACACCCTTTACCTTGTGCAAGGCTATGAAGAACAGTGTAGTTACAATGAAAGCTGCCAGTTTTTGATGCCGATGGAGTAGGTTGGCGATACCGCTTTCCTTTGTGGCCAGGCTGTATTCCATTTGGGTCATATAATACCGTGTGCTTGTAAGATTTGATGGAAGGCGGTTTGGGCTATTGTTTGTAAGTGTTTTTATTCAGCGTTAATGGAAATTCTTGCCGTTTTCTACTGATTTTCGATGTGTGGATAAAGAGAGTAATCACGTCAATCAAATGACCTGCGCTGAGCAGTTCAGTCCTTTCCATGAGTTTTCAGAGCCATCTCATTTATTTTCCGAAAGATTCTACACCATTCGTTTTGGTTGTTTCGGCTGCATTGAATGATTGCCCGCCATCGAGTGGACGGGCTGAGCTCGACGACAGTGAGGCCGGCGATGGGCTCGAAATGAACCATCAGGCGGCAAATTGCTGGCCCCCGAATGTTTTCAGTGACGGCAAACTCGCTTTTTTTCAAAAGGTTAGGCTGGCTATATGCGGACGACTGTCATCACCGTTGCGACGCTTTCCCTGGCTCTGTTCACCCTTGGAGCCGAAGCAAGGGAGTTAAGCAAGAGTCATCGTTTTGCTTGTACCTGGGGGTCGGACATCGCGGCCGGTGCGCAGCAATCGAAGCTGTCGGGGATTTCCCTGTATGGCGCCCGCAAGCGCCTGCAGGTACGCAGGTTTCAACAACCGTGGATGCGCATGACTGCGATGGGCATCACCGAGCAAACCTACAACAGCACCTCACGGCTCAAGCCTGCAGCCGTCAAGCAAACCTATTACGAGCAGTGCGTGAGGCATGAACTGGCGCAGCGATAAACAAAAAGCCCGACCTCAAGAGGTCGGGCTTTTTCATGTACTGGACATTCCACGCATTACTTGTCGCTTTCGCAGTTGACCATCCATGACACCCCGAACCGATCCACCAGCATGCCAAAGCGAGCGGCCCAGAATGTGGCTTCCAGCGGCATATCGACTCGCCCGTCTTTGGCCAGAGCGTTGAACACTCTTTCAGCTTCGGCGATGTTGTCGACATTCAAGGAGATCGAGCAACCGCTCATGCCCTGGGTCGGACGGTCAGGTGTGGTGTCCGAGGCCATCAACATCTGATCGCCGACTTTCAGGCAGGTATGGATGATCAGGTTGTGATGCTCTTTCGGTACATGTTCTGCGGCCGGTGTTTCGCCAAAGGTCATCATCGCTTCGAGCTTGCCTTGCAAGGCTTGCTCGTAGAACGTGAAGGCCGCGCGACAATCGCCGTTGAAAATAAGGTACGGATTGATTTTCATGAAAGTGCTCCCGAACAGGCAGTGAAGCGTGGCGCGACCGGGTGTGTCGTAGCCACGAGGGTTTGACCCCATCCAGCAAAGCGTCAGATCAAGGAATTGCCAGCGATTGCTGCAATTATTTTCCTCGAAATGACCGACGGCCTCCGTTCTCAGGAATCGCCTGGACCGTGATTGAGCGTCGCGCCCGCCACGCGTGCGGCAGGTCGTGTCTGCATCAAGGCGTCTATGGCCTTGCGATAATTCTGCCCACCCAGTGCCATGCTGTTGTTGTGGGTTGCGCCGGGAATCAGCAACAGACGTTTCGGTTGGTTGGCGGCTGCGAACAGCTGCTCGCTGAATCGCGACGGCACAAATGTATCCGCCAGACCGTGCACCACCAGCAACGGCATATGGATGTCGGCGATTTTGTCTATGGAGTCGAACTTCTGCGACAGCAGCCAGCGAACGGGTAGGGAAGTATTGGCCACGGCAGCAGCCACATCCGCCAGTGACGTAAAGGTCGATTCGATGACCAGGCCACGAACCGGCAGTGGCGTGTGGTTTCGGTTTGCGTCCCGGCCCAGTTCGGCGGCCAGGTCAATGGCAACTGCACCCCCCAGGGAGTGTCCGTAAATAAGGCGTTTGTTCGGGTCGGGCTGCAATTGCTGGAAACGTTCCCATGCTACCCGAGCGTCCTCATAGACCGTGCTTTCCGACGGCAGATCGCCATGACTCTGGCCAAAGCCACGATAGTCGATGGCCAGGACCGAATAGCCCGCCGCGCGCAGCTGCTCTATGCGAAACAGCTGCCCGGTCAGGTTCCAGCGCACGCCATGCAGATAGAGAATGGCCGGAGCATTGGCCCGCTCCGCCGGCCACCACCAGGCGTGAATATTCTGCCCGGCCTTGAAGCGCTTCGGTTGCAGATCAAGCTCCTGAACACTGCCGGGCAAGCCGTGATACCACCCTGCGGTGCCCGGTTCGATGCGAAACAGCAGCTTGCGTTCGGTGTGCTCCAGTACGGCACAACTCGCCGGCAGGCCGATGATCAGGGCGGCCATACAGGCAAACGCCAGACGGCGGCGTCGAATTCGGGTCATGAAGGCGAGGAACATGGAGGGTTACACCACAGCACGGACAAAGGAGGCTTTTTACCAGATGCGTTGGCCCGCGAGTGACATTTTCGATCATCGCAGGCTCGCATTGATGACAAAACAATTCGCCAGATCAATCCACTTTCAGCACGATTTTGCCGATGTGATCACCTGCCTCCATCTGCGCATGGGCCTTGGCCGCGTCTGCGAGTGCATAGACCTTGTCGATGATCGGCAGACAGCGACCGTCGGCCAACACGGGCCAGACATGTTCGCGCAACTGCGTGGCAATGGCGGCTTTTTCGTCACGTGTGCGTGCGCGCAACAGCGAGCCGGTGACCACCGCACGCTTGCCGAGAATGGTCAGTAGATCAACATCGTTGGCACGGGCGCCGCCAAGGAAACCCAACATCACCACACGCCCGTCCATGGCCAGGGCGCTGAGGTTGGCATTCAGATACGAACCACCCATGATGTCGAGGATCACGTTGACGCCCTGGCCGTTGGTTTTTTCGGCAATCACGGCAGCGAAATCCTGCTCGCGATAATTGATCGGTTCGCCGCCGAGATCGCGGATCGTCGCGCATTTATCGGTGCTCCCGGCGGTGGCGAAGGTCTCGATACCGAATTCACGGCACAACATCAATGCGGTAGTACCGATGCCGCTGGTGCCGCCGTGAATCAACACCCGCTGCCCACGGCTTGCGCCACCGAGGCCGAACAGGTTGGCCCATACGGTGAAAAAGGTTTCGGGAATCGCCGCAGCCTTGACCCAATCCATTCCGTCGGGGATCGGCAGAGTCTGGCCCGCCGGAACGGTGCAGTATTCGGCATAACCTCCACCATTGGTCAGCGCGCAAACCCTGTCGCCCACGGCAAAAGTGCTGACACCAGCACCCAGCGCCACGACTTCTCCAGCCACTTCCAGGCCGGGAATCGGGTTCATGCCGGGTCTCATCGGGTACTTGCCCGCGCGTTGCAAAGCGTCCGGCCGATTGATGCCGGCAGCGTGCACGCGAATCAGCAGCTCGCCCTGCGCGACGACTGGCAGCGGCACACGACGTGGTTGCAGAACGTCGGGAGCACCAGGTTCGGTTATTTCGATTCGGGTCATTTCGGTGGGCAAAGTCATGTCGGTTCCTGTCGTGCTTTGGGGCGTTTGGCCCCGTGAAAGGTTCATGACGTCCAGCATATCGGCTATCGTGGCTGCATAAATGCAGCGATTTTGCTTGCTGGTGATGCGATTCTGCATCGTGAGAGGACAGCATGAACTGGGATGATGCACGGGTGTTTCTGGCGGTCTGCCGCGAGTCGACGTTGCGCGGTGCTGCGCGAGTATTGAGGGTAGACCAGGCCACGGTCGGGCGGCGTATTGCGGCGCTGGAAAAGTCGCTGAATGCCACGTTGTTCCTGCGGACTTCCGAGGGATATGCACTGACTGCAATGGGCGAAGCCGCCCTCAAGGCGGTCGAGAAAATGGAGCATTCAGCGCTGGAGCTGGAGCGACAGATCCAGGGGCTGGACGATCGCCTTACCGGAAACGTGCGGGTCAGCACCACAGATTCGCTGGCCATCGACTTCCTGATCCCGGCCATCGCGCGCTTGCATGGGCAACACCCTGACGTGCGTGTGCAATTGGGCGCCTCCACGCAGATGCTTAACCTGGCCAAGCGCGAAGCTGACATTGCCGTACGCAACGCCCGACCGGAAAACCCTGACCTGATCGCCCGGCGCCTGGCGCGCTGGCCTGTGGGGTTGTTCGCCTCGCAGGCCTATGTGGATGTTCATGGCGTGCCAACGCCAGGCACCGCGTTCGAGGGCCACGATCTGGTGGTCTACCAACCGTACCTGCAAGGCAACAAGGAGATCACCCTGGCAGGCGAGCCTGTGAGTTGCGGGCGTATTGTCGCAAGCCTGAATTCCAGCCTGTTGATACGACGCTCGATTGCGGCCGGTCTGGGTGTAGGAGAAATCCCGATATACATGGGAGAACGCGATGGCCTGGTCAGGCTCTGGCCGGACCGCACGCGACTGCTTCCCTATGAGGTGTGGCTGGTGACCCATGCGGATTTGCGCCATACGGCGCGGGTGAGGGCGGTGATCGAGCAGATTGTCGAGGCGTTTGCGCTGGAAAATGAATAGCTCATTCGGGCCGTGTAGGACGGCTACGTAACCCGGCGACATTGCCTACATCCGCGCCAGAATCCGCTGTCTTGTCAGTTTTTTGCCCGAGTTCTATCGTTTCTCAAGCCTTGGGCGAGCAGGCAAAGCACTCCAAGGTCATCAATCAGGGAAGTATTGATAAACGTCAGAGGTGCGGAGTTGATTGCAAGGGAATTCAGCCAATTTCAAACAGGTGACACGGCCGGCCATACGGACAGTGCGGAGTCTATGAACTACATAACGCGAGACGAATTCAGCGCCAGAATCGAGATCATCGAGACCAGAATCGATGCACGGATCGAATCGATGTCCGCGAAAATCGATGGGTTTCTCATCGAGCAGGCCGAGCGAGACAGGGCACGGCTTGAGCAGGAGTGCATCCAGGAAAATGTGCGGCTGGAGCGAGAAAAGGCTCGGCAAGAGGATTGGCGGAAGGAAGAGAAGGTTCGGCAAGACGATTGGCTGAAGCGAGACAAGGCTCAGGAAAAAGTGCGTCTGGCCAGGGAGCGGCATCTGGAGGAGATTCGGCAGGAGAGGGAAAAAGCTCGACTGGAAAGAGAAGAAGAATCCAGAAAGGCCTGGCAGGAGCGCGAGAAGTCACAGGAGAAACTCCGTCTGGAGCAGGAAAAGGCTCACCTTGAGCGTGATGCGCGTTATGCGTCCATGGCGGCTCGCTCGGATCGGGCTATGGAGCGGTTAGACGAGTCAATGAGAATGGTCTCGACAATC
This sequence comes from Pseudomonas sp. MWU12-2029, assembly GCF_023242425.1. Taxonomy (NCBI): domain Bacteria; kingdom Pseudomonadati; phylum Pseudomonadota; class Gammaproteobacteria; order Pseudomonadales; family Pseudomonadaceae; genus Pseudomonas; species Pseudomonas sp. MWU12-2029. Next base: position 151,954 of record NZ_JALJDY010000003.1, read on the forward strand.
AAGGCGAACTACTGGGCGGCGACTACCGTTCATTTTCTGGGGATGGTTGCCATCCTTGTAGGCTCCTACTACGCGAATCAGTCAAATGTGCTTGTGACGATGCAGACCACCCTGGCAATGGTCCAGTCGGTGAAGGAGGCTGGAAATCCCGTACCGGCAGTTTCGACGAACTTGTCCGCAGAATGAAAAACGGCCTTCAACGAAGGCCGTTTTTTTTGCTCGATGAAACCCGGACTGCCTCACGGCATTTCCGGCAACTCCTGTGGCCGCAGATCAAACACCAGCACTTCGGCATCCTGGCCGTTGCTCAGGGTCAGCGCCTGTTCTTCGCGAACCCGGACACCGTCGCCTTCCTTCAACTGCACGCCGTTCAGTTCGACGCTGCCGCGAGCAACATGCACATAGGCGTAGCGGTTTGCCGGAAGCTCGAGCGTGGCGCTTTCCTGGCCATCGAACAGTCCGGCATATACGCGTGCATCCTGGCGTACCTTGAGCGAGCCGTGGCTGCCTTCGGGCGAGATGATCAATTGCAGGCGACCGCGTTTTTTCTGTTCGCTGAAGTGCTCCTGTTGATAACGCGGTTTTGCGCCGCTCACGTCCGGTACGATCCAGATCTGCAGGAAGTGCACAGGCTTGGTTGCCGAGTGGTTGAACTCGCTGTGGGCCACGCCACTGCCGGCGCTCATCAGTTGGACGTCTCCGGGGCGGATGACCGAACCGGTGCCAAGGGTGTCCTTGTGTTCCAGCGCGCCTTCGAGCACATAGGAGAAAATCTCCATGTCGCGGTGCGGGTGCTGGCCGAAGCCTTTGCCGGCTGCGACACGGTCATCGTTGATCACCAGCAGGTCGGAGAAACCCTGCTCACGCGGGTCGCGATAACTGGCGAAAGAAAAGGTGTGGAACGACTTCAACCAGCCATGATTGGCCAGACCACGGTCGGAAGCTTTGCGAAGGGTCAGCATGATGAAATCTCCTTTCAGGACGTTGATTCGTCCGAGTGAGGAGAAGGTTACTGGTTACTCTGATGTGCAATAAGTAGGTGAAAATTGAAATACTGTCCCCTCAGAGTTGACAGTAATGTGCGTCAGTTCACGCATTCTTTTTCTACGTTTGCGTTGTACTTGGCCATAATGCGGCAACTTATAACCTTTCATTGATTCCAGTGATGTCTGCTCATGAAAACCGTGGCAATGGTGTTGTTTCCCGAGTTTCTACTGCTCGATATGGCCGGACCGCTGGAAGTGTTTTCGGTTGCCAACCGGTATCTGAAGCCGGACGACCACTATCAACTGACGCTCCTGGGGACTGAACGCGGGCCGCTGCGTGCTTCCAACGGCGTGCTGGTGCATACCGACCGGCATATCGACGAAGCCGGCGATCGCTATGACCTGCTGCTGGTGCCGGGCGGCCCCGGGGCCTACAACGAAAAATGTCCGCCGCTGCTGGCCTGGCTGCAAGGCGCGGTGGAGCGTGCCGAGCGCTACGGCTCGATTTGCACGGGGGCTTTTGTACTGGGTTACGCTGGATTGCTCGACGGTTATCGCGTGACCACCCACTGGAATTACACCGAACGCTTGATCAAGGGTTTTCCGAAGGCGGATGTCGCCACCGACCAGATTTTTGTCGAGGATCGCAACCTGATCACCTCTGGTGGCGTCACCGCCGGTATCGATCTGGCGTTGGCGGTTGTAGCCCGCGATCATGGCAAGAAGCTCGCTCAGGACGTGGCCAAAGTGCTGCTGGTGGTGATGAAGCGTCAGGGCGGGCAGGCGCAATTCAGTCCGTTGATGGCGGCGGTTTCGCCCCAGGAAACGCCCATTACCCGGGTACAGAATCACGTTCTGGAACACCTTGAAGAAAGCTTCACCATCGAACGCATGGCAAGCCTTGCGAACATGAGCGCTCGCCATTTCGCCCGGGTGTTCGCCCGCGAGGTCAACATGACGCCCATGGAATTCCTGCAGAGTGCACGCATCGATTGCGCGCGCAATCTGCTGGAAACCAGCGATCTGCCGTTGAAGACCGTCGCCTACAAAAGCGGTTTCGGCAGCGTGCGGCATATGCGTTTTCTGTTCGGCGAAAAGCTCGGGCTGACCCCGGCCCAGTACCGCGAACAGTTCAGCTAGAGCGGTTTTGTCCGTTACGGGCATCCGGATGTCCGTGCCGGGCCCCGTGTGGTGGTTGTACCGTCATCGCGGCCTGCCAAGATAACGGACATGAACAGCCTCGACGAATTGAGTTCGGCGTCGGTCCTGCGTTTCGGGCCGTACGCGTTCCACTTGCGCCAACGGCTGATCCTCGAAGGGGATCGGCAACTGCGCATGGGTGGTCGTGCGCTGGACATTCTGCAAGTGCTGGTCGAGCGGGCCGGGCGGGTGGTCAGCAAAGAGCAATTGATCGCGCTGGTGTGGCCGAACTCGGTGGTCGAAGAGATCAATCTGCGGGTGCACATCGCGGCGTTGCGCCGGGCCCTCGGCGATGGCGAGAGCGGGCAGCGCTACATCGTCAACGTGCCGCAATGCGGGTATAGCTTCATTGCGCCGGTGCAGGGTGACAGCGTCGCGCAAGTGGTGTTCGAAAGCCTGCAAGTGCCACAGCATAATCTGCCCGCACGGCTGACCCCTGTTACGGGTCGTGATTCGCTGGTCGGCGGTCTGGTGCGGCAACTGCCGCTGTCCCGACTGATAACGGTGACGGGGCCTGCCGGCGTCGGCAAAAGCACCGTGGCACTGCGCGCAGCGGAACTGCTGTTGCAACATTTTCGTGATGGCGTGTGGCAGGTGGATCTGTCGCTGATCGACGAAGACGTCCCGCTTCTCGATCACCTGCTGAAAACCCTCGACATCGATTTCGCCACACTGGCAGCGCGCCACGCCTTGCTGGTGCTGGACAACTGCGAGCACCTGCACGAAGCCTGCCGGAGCCTGCTGCAAACTCTGCTCGACGCTGCGCCCCGACTTTCGATCCTGGCCACCAGCCGCGAGCCGTTGCGTCTCGGTCTGGAAGTCCTGCAGCCACTGCCGCCCCTCACCACTCCTAAAACCTCGGCGCTCAACAGCGTCGACGAGGTCATGGGTTACTCGGCGGTGCAGCTGTTTGTCAGTCGTGCCCGTGCGCGTCAGCACGGTTTCCATTTGCGTGAGCAGGATCTGGAAAACGTGCGCGATATCTGTCGACGGCTCGACGGCCTGCCGCTGGCGATCGAACTGGCAGCGGCGCAGATCGACGCACTGGCATTGGTCGGCATGCAGGCGCAACTGGACCACGGTCTGCAAGTCTTGAGTCACGGCCGCCGGACCGCCGTGCCACGCCATCAGTCGATGTGTGCCGCGCTGGACTGGAGCTATCAGCGCTTGAGCGAGCACGAACAGCGTGTGCTGCAACGCTTGTCGGTATTCAAAATGGCGTTCACCCTGGATGCCGCCATCGGCGTGATCAGTTGCGCGCAACTGCCACCTTCGATGCTGGTGGCAGCGGTTGAACAGTTGGCGGCCAAATCGTTGCTGACAACGGATCGATCCAGCGGAACACTGCGCTATCGAATGCTCAACACCACGCGCCGCTATGCCCGCGAACGGCTGGAACAGGGCGGCGAACTGAATGATGTCGAGCGTCGGCACGCGCGCTACCTGGGCCGCACCCGGCCAGCCTCAAGCGGCAGACTGACCGCGCAATTCGTCGAGCAGTAAACGCACCTTGCGCAAGTCCGGGGTGGCGTAGCCTTCGGTGAAGCGCTGGTAGATCGGAGTGAGCAATTCAAGCGCTTCACGATAGCGCGACTGGCGTTGCCACAACCGGGCCAGCGACGTCGCACTGCGCAGTTCCCAGGCCAGGGCGCCTTGCGTCCGCGCAATCGCAAGGGACTGCTGCAAGGCGCTTTCGGCCGAATGATGACAGGGCGATTCAGCGGCCAGCAATCGCTCGGCCCGGGCCCGCAAAATCTCCGCTGTGCTCCAGCCGGCCGCGCCGCTCTGTGCCCGTTCCAGCAAGGCATCATCAATGAAACCCGGATCCAGCGTGACCATGATTTCCCTGACCAGACCGCTATCGGCAGGCGGAATTGCAGGGGCCTTTTCGGCGTCGATCACCTGCGCATAGTGCCGCGCCCACGTGTAGAACAACAGCACCGAATGCTTCTGTGCCTGTTCCAGCAACAGTTGCAGCAGTGCGCGGGCGTTCTGCACGTCGCCGTTGTAATGGGCGATCAGGCACGAGGCAAGGGCCAGGGTGTAGCAGATCGAGGTGCCATGGTTGATCTGCACCGCGATATCCAGTGCCTGCCGAGCCGTACGCCAGGCCTGCTCGGGAAAACCTTGCAGCCATAACACCCGGGCGAGGACGGTCAACGAGGCGACGCTCTGATCGTATTGCACGCCGAAGCCGTGGGTGAAGCGGTTGAGGTGGCCGCTGTGGGCCATGCGCTGGATCACCTGTTCGGCGTGGATCCGCGCCTGATGCTGATCGCCGGCGTAATGCAACGCCAGCACCCGCAAACGATGGGTACTCAAGGACAACTGCGCATCGCCATGCAGGCCAAGGCTTTCGAATTGTTCGCTTTGCTCCAGCGCCATCCGGTAATGGCCGCAACTGAGGTTGACCGCCATGTGTCCCGACACGGCGCGCAATTGCCCGGCCATATCGTCGTACTGTTGCGCCAGCCGTCGGGCGCTTACGAAGGCTTCGATGGTTTCCGGCGTGCCGCCCCAGGTGTGATAGCAGGCGCTGCCGAGGGCCAGTTTCAAGGCGATTTCCAGCCGCGGGCAAGATTCTACGGAGGACTCCAGCAACGCGAGTGCCCGGCGCACATGAACGCCGTACTCCTTGAGCAGGGATAACTCCTGCCACAACGGCGCCGACGTCGCCGTCAGCCGCACGCCAAGATGACGCGAACCTTCATCGTTCAGTGTCCACTCCAGCGCCGCTCGGAGGTCTTCGAGACCTCGGGCATAGCGCTCGATCCAGACGGCGGTCGGCGTGTTCTCCCAATCGGCCTGGGCCTGATGCATCAGCGCCAGGCAGCGTTCGGCATGACGTTCGCGGGTTTCGCCGAGCTCGGTGGCCTGTTCGAGTTTTTCCAGGGCATAGCGGCGAGTGGTATCGAGCAGGCGATAGAACACCTCCTCATCGCCGACCTCGACGTTAAGCAGCGACTTGGCGACCAGTTGCGTGATCGAGGCGAACACTTCGCCCGGCTCGATATGCTGACCCACGATGACCGCCGCCGCAGACTCCAGCGTGAAAGCACCACGAAACACACCCAGTCGGCGCAGGCCGGTCTGTTCGCAGCCGTTGAGCAGGTTGAAGCTCCAGTCCAGCGTAGCCCGCAGGGTTTCATGCCGACCGAGATGAGTCTGATTGCCGGTCGGCAAGCGCCCCTGAAGCTGACTCAGCAAACCGTCCAGCCCAAGGCTCGCCACCTGCGCGGCCGCCAGTTCCAGCGCCAGCGGGATGCCATCCAGCCGCCGACAGATTTCGATGATCAAGGGCAGGTCGGCATTGTCCGGCTCGAAGTGTTCGTGGGCGGCCATCGCTCGTTCGACGAACAGTTGCAGCGCGGAAAACCCCATCGCCTGATCACGGTCGAGCACCGCAATCGGCGGCGGGCAGTCGAGGGATTCCAGACGTTGTACGTACTCGCCCTCGGCACGCAGGCTTTCGCGGCTGGTGGCCAGGATGTGCACCTGCGGTGCGCCGCGCAGAATGCTTTCGCCGAGCAGCGCCACGGCGTCGATCAAGTGCTCGCAGTTATCGATCACCAACAGCAATTGCCGCTCGCGCAGGCTGTTGATCAGACAGGCCATTGGTTCATTGTCATGCAGCGAAAGGTCCAGCAGGGCGGCGAGGTGCGAGCAGATCGAGCCCGGATCGTTGAGCGGCGCCAGATCCAGCAGACGGATGCCGTCGCGATAGCGGCCGATCAACTGTTCGGCGACACGCAGGGCCACGGTGGTCTTGCCGATGCCGCCGGGGCCGACCAAGGTGATGCAGCGCTGGCGCGGCAGTTGCGTCATCAGGCTGTTGACCACCGACTGGCGCCCGATCATCCGCGTGCGGCGCAGCGGCAGGTTATGCCGGCCGAAGTTATCGGCAGCGGGGCGTTGTTCGATGGATTGCAGCAGGACCGGCGCGACGAAACTGTATCCGCGTTGCGCCACGGTGATGATGTAGCGCTGCCCGGCCTGACCGTCGCCGAGAGCCTTGCGCAGTGCCGCCATGTGCACCCGCAGATTGATGTCTTCCACCACGCTGTCCGGCCAGACTCCGGCGATCAATTGCTGCTTGCTCACGACCTCGCCGGCGTTGGCCAGCAGGATCAGCAGAATGTCCATGGCGCGCCGGCCCAGGCGCAAAGGCTGGTCGCCTTCAAGCACCAGCCGCTGGCCGGGGTGGATCCGATAGGGGCCGAAACCGATGGCCTGATTCGGGGAAAGACTCAACCGCTCACTCCTTGGATCTTTTTTATGATCCTGGTCCGTCGGGGTGAAGAATCCGTGACGGGCAGGGCGGTCAACAACTTGAGGGGCACGCAAGCCGTCTGATCCGCAGTATCCGGGCATATTCCTCATGATCGGTCGTCGACGCAACGTGTACAAAGGGCAATCGCTTGCACACGGGGCGTCGCCTGCTGCAATAACCACTGTATTCAAAGGCCGAAACCTGTGTCCGCTCGCCCGACAGCCGGGAAAAATTAACAACGATTAACTCGTCCGCGCCCGTTCCAGAGCCAAAACTCCAAGGCAATGGAATGCATACGTCCGGAGGACGCTGCGATGAGCAAGGTGGTGGTGGTCTATCACAGTGGCTACGGGCACACCCGCGTCATGGCCCAGGCTGTGGCCCAGGGTGTGGAACGCCACGTGGGCAGCACCTGCCTGTTGCTGGCCGTGGAAGACGTGGAAACCCACTGGGATGACCTGCACCGCGCCGACGCCATCATCTTCGGTGCGCCAACCTACATGGGCAGCGCTTCGGCGGCGTTCAAGCAGTTCATGGAATCCACGGCCTCGTTCTACCTCGCCCGACCGTGGCGCGACAAACTCGCGGCGGGCTTCACCAATTCCGGCAGCCTGTGCGGCGACAAGCTCAATACCTTGCTGCAAATGGCGGTGTTCGCCGCCCAGCATTCGATGATCTGGGTCGGGCTCGATCTGTTGCCGGCGCGTGCACGCGAAGGTGTTTTTGACGGTCAGTTGAATCGCCTCGGCAGCTCCCTTGGCGCCATGTCCCAATCCTCGGTCGAGCAACCGCCCGAACAGGCACCTCCGCTGGAAGACCAGTTGACCGCCGCGCACCTGGGGGAGCGGGTGGCACGACTGGCTCAGCGGATGGCGCGGGAATGAAACCGCCTCAGCGGTTTTTCATGACCTGACACCGCCACGCAAACGGATTGATCCCTTCGCTGCGGGTGAAGATGTGGCAGAAGTGCGCCTGATCGCAGAAGCCGCATTCCAGGCTGATCTGCGTCAGGCTGTGGTTGGTGTGCTGGATCAACAGCTTGGCCCGTGCGATCCGCTGGGTGCGGATCCAGTCTTGTGGCGAGAGCCCGGTGCTGCACTTGAACGCCCGGGAAAAGTGACTGCGAGAGAGTGAGCAGGCGCTCGCCAGTTCGGTCACTTCAAGGCTGTCGCCGAGGCGTTCGAGGATGAGTTGTTTCACCAGCCGCTCGCGCTGCGGGCTGAGGCCGCCGGTGCTGGTTTTGCGGGGTTCGCTGGCAGGGGCGAGGGCGACGGTTTGCTGTGAGTGAGCCATGGCCAATGTCCGTGTCGAGGGGGGAAGGCACGGTCAGCGCTTTCCCTCAGGTCAATAAAACAACGCTGCGCAGAGGGATTCATTGTTTGGCGAGGGGCGAAGGCTGACGAGTTAAACGTTGTTAATTCCGCCGCCAAAGCTGATTTCGAATGGCCGCCGATCAAGTAAAGTGCGTAGCACTTGCGCCTGGCCCAAAAGGAAAACACGCCCATGAACCGAAACGATCTGCGCCGCGTCGACATGAACCTGCTGGTGATTTTCGAAGCGCTGATGTTCGAAAAGAATCTGACCCGCGTCGCCGAAAAACTGTTCATGGGCCAACCGGCGGTGAGCGCCGCACTGGGCCGTTTGCGCGATCTGTTCGACGATCCATTGCTGCTGCGCAACGGTCGCGGCATGGAGCCGACGGCGCGGGCGCTGGCGATTCTTCAGGAGCTGCAACCGGCGATGGACGTGATTTCCGGTGCGGTCAGCCGGGCCAAGGAATTCGACCCGGCCACCAGTTGCGACGTGTTCCGCATCGGCCTGTCGGATGACGCCGAGTTCGGACTGTTTCCACCGCTGTTGCGCCAGTTGCAGGAAGAGGCACCGGGGATCGTGGTCGTGGTGCGCCGCGCCAACTATCTGTTGATGCCGACATTGCTGGCATCCGGGGAAATCTCCGTCGGTGTGAGCTACACCACCGATCTGCCGGCCAACGCCAAACGCAAGAAGCTGCGCGATATTCCCTGCAAGGTTCTGCGCGGCGATGACCGCCCGGGTCCGCTGACCCTTGACGAATATTGCGAGCGCCCCCACGCGATGGTGTCGTTTTCAGGTGACCTGAGCGGCAACATCGATGTGGACCTGGCCAAGGTCGGCCGCAGCCGCCGGGTGGTGCTCGGGGTGCCGCAGTTCAGCGGTTTGCGCGCCTTGCTCGCGGGCACCGAGATGATCGCCACCGTGCCGGATTACGCGGCGTGTGCGTTGGTTGAAGGCTGTGCGTTGCGGGCCGAAGATCCGCCGTTTCCGATCGATGCGGCGCAACTGTCGATGGCGTGGAGCGGGGTGCATGACAACGATCCGGCGGAGAAGTGGCTGCGGTCGCGGATCAGTCAGTTCATGTCGGTGTCGCTGGATATTCCGGCGGTGTAAGTGCGCCGTTTGTCCGGAATATCGCGCCACCTGTAAGTTCTGACAGTAGCGCTGGCCCGTGTGTGGGTGTGTGATTGATCCAATGCCTTTCGAGGGCCATGTCACACGCGCACCGGGACAGAACGATGACCGCCAACAGCCCTAACGCAAATGCCGCCGCTCCACCGCCTCCGACCATTCAGGAAAACCCGAGCACATTCCTGCTCGACCCGCAGAATGTGCGTAACACACTGACGGTCGAGGTGACGGACCCGTCGCTGCAATCCGGCGACAGTGTGAGTGTGACGTTTAGCGGCGACCCGGCCACAGGGAGTAATGGCTCGCATACCACCCCTGCAATCAGCGTCGGCACCGTTCGGCCATTGCTGATTCGACTGCCGTTCACGCTGACAACCTTCAATCTGGGCAGGACGGTGACCGTGACCTACACGATCACCAAAGGCAGCACTACTCCGGTGACCTCCGATCCACTGGTGCTGTATGTCTTGACGCTGGCGCAACGAGATCTGCCCAGGGCTTTGATCACCGAGGCCGATCAGTTTGGCGAGGGTCGGTTTCTGAATCTTGATGGTTTGGGCAGCTTCACACTGCGGATCAACGCGTGGACGCTAGGTACCAGGGGGCAATTTCTCTGGTCGCGTCTACTTGGCGTCAATGCCGACAACAGCGTTTTTGACCGGCCATACTGGAGCCCACCGGGAAATGTGATTGCGGATGAGTTCAATCGTTTCGGCTACTACGAGACGGTTCATCCCGCCACGGACCTGCGGAGTCTCAAGCACGGCAGCGTATTGAGCCTGATATTGATGGTCGGGTTGCAAGGCAGTCAGGATCCCGCGCTTGCCCAACCCTTTGCCCACCGAAACTACATCGTCCTGACGGACCCCACGAGCGCGCCAAGGATCGAGCGGAGCGTTGATCCGGACGGTCGGGACGTCGACGATCAAGGTGAAACGCTATCCACCCGCATCACCTTGTCCGGCGCAGCTACAGAGCCAGTGATTGTTTTTGATGGGGAAACTCGGCTTGGAACGGCTCCGGTGATTGCAGGGGCGTGGGAACGCTCGGTCGGAGGATTGACCACGGGTCTTCACGTCTTCACAGGTCGGTACGCCGCTGGAGGGGTCTCCAGACCCTGGACGATCAACGTTCTGGAAAACCGCGAAGTACGGATCAAGGAATCAACCGGCAACATCCAATTGAATCCGCCTGCAGCGACTGCGGTGCTGACATTTGTCCTCGATTATCCGAGCCAGCCTGCCGATCAGGTCAGCGTAAGCTGGACCGCGGCGCCGGGTACGCCAGCGGCGGGGTCGTATACTTCGCTGCCGGTTGCCGTGGGGGCCACGCCCAGAGAACTATCGGCGCCTGTCTCTCTGGTAGCCTTCAGCATCGGTAAAACCGTTGAAGCCACCGCCTCCTACGTACGCGGCGGTGCACCGGCGGTGCAATTGCAACCCTTGGCGCTATCCGTGCTGCCGATCCCTAAGAACTTGCTCATATCCCCCGTGATCGACGAGGCCAAAGGCACTCTCGAACTGGACAAGAAGGACCTCGTGTCCGGAGCGAATCTGACTTTCGGCGGCTGGATACACATGGCGAGAGGTCAACGGCTGGAACTCACCCTGATGGGCTTCACGGCCAATGGTGCCGTGAACAATCGAAGTATCTGGACACCTGATCGCAATTCGGTTCATCAGGCCTGGGTCACGAATCTGGGCTACACCTTCAGACTCCCGGCCGACTATCTGCTGTCGCTCGGGGTCGGGACATTGTTGAGCATCATGTTCTCAGTGAGAACAGACCAAGTGGCGAACTCGACGGCAGTCACGGTTTTCGAGCCGCGTCGGTACACCATCGTAGACACGCGTTGACCGGAGGAGGGAATGAGGTCTTCGGTGTGGGAACGATCACCGAAAGCGTTTTTGGACCAAGAGAGCACACCCATCCAATTTCCCCCCGATCAATCGTTGCACCATCGCCTGCAATGATTGATCAAGGATGGGCCCATGAACGCTGCACAACGCGATGACCAGGCGCAAAACCTCGGCCTGCTGTTCCTGCGGGTCACCGGCGGGTTGTTTCTGCTGTTTGTCCACGGCTTGCCCAAGCTGCTGGATTTCACTGCACAGCTGCAACTGATCGAAGACCCGTTCCACCTCGGTGCCCACCTCACGCTGATTCTGGCGATCTTCGCCGAAGTCCTCTGTCCGCTGCTGATCGTCGCCGGGTTACTGGTGAGATTGGCGTGCTTGCCTATTCTGTTTGTGCTGCTGGTGGCGCTGCTCGTCGTGCATCCGCAATGGAGTGTGGCCGAAGGGCAGTTCGGCTGGTTGCTGTTGATCCTCTTCACCACTGTTCTGATCGCCGGGCCCGGACGGCTGGCGCTCAATGCCCGTTTGCCCGGAGTGCTTCGTTATGCCTGATACCCAGTCCCTGAGAAAACCGGGAACCGAAGAAACCGTGACACTGATCGTCAAGCACCGGGTCAAGGCCGGTTTCGAGCAGCCTTACGAAGCCTGGCTGCGCAATATCGTCAGTGTGGCGGGGCGCGAAGAAGGGCACCTGGGCGTGGACGTGATGCGCAGCAAACAGGGTGGCCTCGCACTGTTCACCTGCGTGCTGCGTTATTGCTCGACCGAAGCGATGCAACGCTGGCTGGATTCTCCGCAGCGTCAGGCGCTGATCGATGAAGCTGTACCGATGCTTGCCGACGGCGACCAGACCGAGGTCAATGCGGCCAACGAGTTCTGGTTCACGCCACTGGTCGACGCTGCCACGCCACCACCACGCTGGAAGCAGGCAGTGGTCTCACTTTTCGTGATCCTGCCACACACCTTGCTGGTGCCGTTGATCTGGGGACCGCTGCTCAAGCTCAACGGGTTTCTCTCCAACTATGTGGTCGCCACGTTCCTGATCACCCTGACCATCGTGGTGTCGGTGGTCTACGTCTGCATGCCGGCCGCCACCCGCTTGTTCGCGCCATGGCTGGCGGCCGGTCAGTCCCATGAACACCTGGAATCCAACGCCAATCCGCCGCGCTGAAGTGGCGGGTACTGGCTTCGTTTCACTTATCTCGAAGGAACTGCGATGAACGCCGATCTGATTCTGTTCAATGGCCAATTTCATACGGTAGACCGCGAAAAACCCCTCGCCAGCGCCGTGGCGATCAAGGACGGACGCTTTGTCGTCGTCGGCAACGATACGCAGGCCATGGCCTTGCGCGGCGCCGGCACCCAGGTGGTCGATCTCAAGGGCCGCTGCGTGATCCCCGGCCTCAACGACTCGCACCTGCACCTGATTCGTGGCGGCTTGAACTACAACCTCGAACTGCGTTGGGAAGGCGTGCCGTCCCTGGCCGACGCGCTGCGCATGCTCAAGGATCAGGCTGACCGCACGCCAACGCCGCAATGGGTGCGCGTGGTGGGTGGCTGGAACGAATTCCAGTTCGCCGAAAAACGCATGCCGACCCTCGAAGAAATCAACCAGGCCGCGCCGGACACTCCGGTGTTCATCCTGCACCTGTATGACCGCGCCTTGCTCAACCGCGCCGCATTGCGCGTCGCCGGCTACACCCGCGACACGCCGAACCCGCCGGGTGGCGAGATCGTGCGGGATGCCAACGGCAATCCGACCGGCATGCTGGTGGCGCGGCCGAACGCAATGATTCTGTACTCGACGCTGGCCAAGGGGCCGAAGCTGCCGCTGGAATATCAGGTCAACTCGACCCGTCAGTTCATGCGCGAACTCAATCGCCTCGGCCTGACCAGCGCCATCGATGCCGGCGGTGGTTTCCAGAACTACCCGGACGATTATCAGGTGATCGAACAACTGGCCAAAGACGACCAGTTGACCGTGCGTATCGCCTACAACCTGTTCACCCAGAAGCCGAAAGAAGAGCTGACCGATTTCCAGAACTGGACCGGCAGCGTCAAGTTGCATCAGGGCGATGACTTCCTGCGCCACAACGGCGCCGGGGAAATGCTGGTGTTCTCGGCGGCGGATTTCGAAGACTTCCTCGAACCGCGCCCGGACCTGCCGCAAACCATGGAACAGGAACTGGAGCCGGTGGTGCGCCACCTGGTCGAGCAGCGCTGGCCGTTCCGTCTGCACGCCACCTATAACGAATCGATCAGCCGCATGCTGGATGTGTTCGAGAAGGTCAACCGCGACATCCCGTTCAACGGCTTGCCGTGGTTCTTCGACCACGCCGAAACCATCACCCCGCAGAACATCGAGCGAGTGAAAGCGCTGGGCGGCGGCATCGCGATTCAGGACCGCATGGCGTTTCAGGGCGAATACTTCGTCGATCGCTATGGCAAACAGGCTGCCGAAGCCACGCCACCGATCAAACGCATGCTCGCCGAAGGCGTGCCGGTCGGCGCGGGTACCGATGCCACGCGGGTATCGAGCTACAACCCGTGGACTTCGCTGTACTGGATGGTCAGCGGTCGCACCGTCGGGGGGCTGGCGCTGTACGAAGAGGGCTTGCCACGCACCACTGCGCTGGAACTGTTCACCCACGGCAGCGCCTGGTTCTCGTCCGAGCAGGGCAAGAAGGGCCAGATCAAGGTCGGGCAACTGGCGGATCTGGCGGCACTGAGCGCGGACTTCTTCCACGTCGAAGAAGAAGCGATCAAGTGGATCGAGTCGGTACTGACCGTGGTCGGCGGCAAGATCGTTTACTCCGCCGGCGACTTCGAAGACCTCGGCCCGCGCGCCTTGCCGGTACTGCCGGACTGGTCGCCGGTGGTCAAGGTCCCTGGCCACTGGCGCCCGAATTCGCCATTGCAGGCCCAGGTGCACCAGTGCAGCGGCCCGTGCGCGGTGCATACCCACAGCCATGAAAAAGCCCGGATGTCGAATGCGCCGGTCAGCGACTTCGCCGGTTTCTGGGGCGCATTCGGTTGTTCCTGCTTCGCTTTCTGATCCCGTAAACGGCGCCGGTCTTCGTGGCCGGCGCTTGCCGCATCACCCATCCCCGAGGAGTTTCACATGAGCAACGTTCCTTACAAACGCCTGAACAAAGACGACGCCGTGGTGCTGCTGGTCGACCACCAGACCGGTCTGATCTCGCTGGTGCAGGATTTCTCGCCGAACGAGTTCAAGAACAACGTGCTGGCCCTGGGCGACATCGCCAAGTTCTTCAAGCTGCCAACCATCCTCACCACCAGCTTCGACAGCGGCCCGAATGGCCCGATCGTGCCTGAGCTGAAAGCACAATTCCCGGACGCGCCGTTCATTGCCCGCCCTGGCCAGATCAATGCCTGGGACAACGAAGACTTCGTCAAGGCGATCAAGGCCACCGGCCGCAAGCAACTGATCATCGCCGGTGTGGTGACTGACGTGTGCGTGGCGTTCCCGACCCTGTCGGCTATCGCTGAAGGTTTTGAAGTGTTCGTGGTGACCGACGCTTCCGGCACTTTCAACACCACCGTGCAACAAGCTGCCTGGGCGCGTATGTCGGCCGCCGGTGCACACCTGCTGAACTGGTTCTCGGTGGCGTGCGAGCTGCAGGGCGACTGGCGCAATGACATGGAAGGCCTGGCGAATCTGCTGTCGGAACGCCTGCCGAACTATCGCAACCTGATCAACAGCTACACCAAGTTCACTGCCAAGTAATTGGTAGAAGAAAAATGCCCGCTGAAGAGCGGGCATTTTTTTGTCTGCCGAAAAGGGCTCAACGCTTTTGCAACCACCCCAAAAAACCACCCTTGCGAACCGGCACAGGCTTGGCCATCAACGCCAGCCGACTGTTCTGCTGCCGTACCGCCTGCAATTTGTTCAACGCCTGGCCGACTTCGCTGCGCTGTTCCATGCACTGGCGGGTCAGATTCTTGTCGAGCCGATAAATGATCGACGACGTCAGCGCCGTGAACGTCGCCTGCGAAGGTGTATCCGCAAGAATGCTCTGTTCACCCATGACTTCACTCGGTCCCATGCGCCCGGCCTCGGTGAAACCATTGCCGTCCGGCACGCTGGCGCTGACCACACCGGTGGCGATCACGAACAGGCTGTCGGGGACTTCCTCCAGACCGAGCACCACCTGCCCGGCGCTGTACTGCTGCACGACCATCGATTCGGCGAGGCGATCGCGTTCTTCATGGCTGAGCGAGCGGAAGATTTTCACTTCATCGAGCAAGGCACGGGCGCGGGTCGACGGTTCGATCACGCCGTCCGGATGGCGCGAAATACCGGCCGCTTCGAGATGGCGGTGGGCGAGGTCGAACAGTTGATTGCGCACTTCGCCTTTCTTGCCCAGTTCAGCGATGAATCCACTGGCCACGTATTCCGACATGTCTTCGCCGGCCTCTTTCAACAGCGCTTTCGGCGCAGGCGACAGCAACAGACTGCTGCTGCCTTGCAAGGTGCGGTCGAGGGCGTCGAGTACCCGGCGCGGGCGGATGTGGTTCGGCACCTTGATGCTGATCGACACGCCGTGCAGGTTGTTCGGGCGGCTGAGGTTGACGATCTTGGCCTTGGCCGCCACCGAGTTCGGCACCACGGCCAGGGTGCCGGCGCTGGTCAGCAGGTGAGTGGCGCGCCAGTCGATGTCGAGCACCTTGCCTTCGACGCCGTCGATCACCACGAAATCGTCCACCTGATACGGCTTGGTGGTGTTGAGCACGATGCCCGAGAACACGTCGGCCAAGGTGCTTTGCAGCGCCAGACCGACCACGATGGCGAATACCCCGGAGGTGGCGAGCAGGCCTTTCACCGGCAGCTCCAGCACGTAACCGGCCGCCGCGACAATGGCCGCCAGAAACACCAGCGCCCCGATCACGTCCTGCAACAACCGGCCGCTGTGGCCGATGCGACGCATCAGAATCAGACCGATCACTTCGGTCAGCGCCCGCGCGGCGTACAGCCACCAGAAAATCCCCAGCGCCGTCGCCCCCAGTTGCGCCACCTGATCATCGGCAAAGACTGGCGCCTGCAACGGGCTGACGCCGGCATTGATGATCAGCGCACTGAAGGCCAGGAACAGCACCAGCCGCACACCGACCCGTTGCGCGCGATGCTTGAACGGCACGAGATGCCAGAGCAGGGCGTCGAGCACCAGCAGCAGGGCACTCCAGGACAGCAGGTGGGCAGAAAAAAGGCTCATGGGATGAACTCCGGCGGGCACAAAAGAAAACGCCACACCCGAAGGTGTGGCGAGGGGTTGCACTCAGTTCAGATGGGTCTTCAGTTCCGCCGCAGCCTGGCGCACGGCGGCTTTCACTTCTGGAATCGCGTTGAGCGGGTTGAGCAGGCCGAAGTCGTGAATCATCCCGTTGTAGCGCACCGAGGTCACCGGTACACCGGCGGCGTCGAGGTGGCGGGCGTAGCCTTCGCCTTCGTCACGCAGCACGTCGAACTCGGCAGTCTGCACCAGCGCGGCGGGCAGGCCCTTGAGCTGTTCGGCACTGGCGTTGAGCGGCGAGGCATGGATCTGCGCACGCTCGGCCGGGTTGGTGGTGTAGTTGTCCCAGAACCACTGCATCATGCCCTTGGTCAGGAAATGGCCCTCGGCGAATTGCTGGTACGAGCCGTTATCAAACCCGGCATTGGTCACCGGCCACATCAGCAACTGGAAGCGCAGGGCCGGGGTTTTCTGTTCCTTGGCCATCAGTGCCACGACCGCCGCCATGTTGCCGCCGACGCTGTTGCCGGCCACCGCCAGGCGCTTGCCGTCCACGCCGATGTCCTTGCCGTGCTCCGCCACCCACTTCGTCGCGGCGTAAGCCTGATTGATCGCGGTCGGGTACTGCGCTTCCGGCGATGGCGTGTAATCGACGTACACCGCGACCGCGCCAGAACCCACCACCAGATCACGAATCAGGCGTTGGTGCGTCGGGAAGTCGCCCAGCACCCAGCCGCCACCGTGGAAGAACATGAACACCGGCAACTCGCCCTTGACCTTGGCCGGGCGCACCACTTTCAGGTTGATCGTCTGGCCATCGACCTTGATCGCCTTGTCGCTGACTTCAACACCGGACAGATCAACCTTCACCGAAGCCTGGGCGCCGGTCAGCACCGCACGGGCGTCTTTCGGGCTCAGTTGCTCCAGCGGTTTGCCACCGCCGGCGGCGAGGGCATCGAGGAAGGCCTGGGTGTTGTGTTCGACGCCAGTGCCTTCGGCGGCGAATGCGTTGCCGATGGACAGGGCGAGGAGGGAAGCGGCGAGGGTTTTCTTGATGTTCATGTGCAATTCCTTTTAAGTCGTTTGAGTTTTTGTATGCCTTGGGATCGGGCTGCTGTGGCGCTGGGCTTCAGGCCTCAGCAACACCGTGAGCGCAGATTAATGAGGTGCCGGAAAGTGAAAAAGCGGCTATAAAGCGTTTAACTGTCAACCAGAGAGTGACAATGAACCCGTTCGAAGACATGCGTATTTTTTGCCAGGTGATGGACTCCGGCAGCTTCACCGCGGCGGCCGATCAGTTGGGCCTGTCCAAGCAGTTCGTCAGCCGTCGGTTGATGCAACTGGAGGAGCGCCTCGGCGTGCGATTGCTCAACCGTTCGACCCGGCGCCTGGACGTGACCCCGCTGGGCCAGAGCTATTACGAATCGGCGCTGCGGCTGTTAAGCGAAGTCGAACAGGTGGAGCAGGGCATCGCCGGGCAGACCGCCGAACCGCGCGGAACGATTCGTGTGAGCGCGCCGCTGTCGTTCGCGGTGGCGCACCTGGGATGTCTGCTGCCGTTGTTCCTGCAGCGTTATCGCGAGGTGACGGTGGAGGTCGATCTGAGTGACCGCCCGGTGGATTTGCTCGGCGAGGGTTACGACCTGGCGTTGCGCATCGGCGTGCTGGAAGACTCGACCCTGATTGCCCGACGCATTGCCGCCATCGAGCGGGTGTACTGCGCCAGCCCTGCATATCTGGCCGAGCGCGGCACACCGGTCAAGCCAGAGGACCTGCTCAGCCATGACTGCCTGCCCTACGGCCACGGGCGTTCGGTGCAGTGGCGGTTCAACGCGGGGCAGGGCAAGCCGCAGTTGGTGAATGTCACCGGGCGGATGCGGGTCAACAACGGCGAGTTGCTGCGGGATGCAGCGGTGGCGGGGATGGGGATTACCTACCTGCCGACGTTCATTGTTGGCGCGGCATTGAAGGACGGACGGCTGGTGCCGGTGCTGGACGATTTGCGTCCGGAGCCGTTGATTCTGTCGGCGGTGTACCCGCAGCACCGCCAGGCATCGCGGCCGGTGCAGGCGTTGATCGAGTTTTTGCGTGAGCGGCTGGATCAGACACATGTGGTTTTGTAGCCGCTGAAAAACAGTGTGGGAGCTAGCCTGCTAGCTCCCACAGGGGAAAGTATTTCAGGTTGAATCAGTTGGCGCGCTTGTCATCACCCGGCTCGCCGCCAACGTGTACGCCACGGTTATCACCGATCTCGCCAGCGCGATGTACGCCATGGTCGTCACCGACTTCACCTGCGCGGTGCACGCCGTGGTCATCGCCGACCTCGCCGGCACGATGGACTCCATGGTCATCGCCGATTTCTCCGGCCCGATGGACGCCATGATCGTCGCCCGCTTCGGCGTGGGCGCCGTTGCGTCCTGATGAGGCGCTGTCGCCGGAATGGCCCGACCCATGGTCGCTGCCGCTATGGCCACTGCTTCCACCTCCGCCGCTACCACTGTTGCCGCCACTGCCGCTGCCACCGTGGCTACCGCCCCCTCCGTTGCCACCTCCGTTGCCACCCCCGCCACCCCCATTTCCGCCTCCACCGCCGCCACTGCCTCCGCCGCCCCCACCACCGCTTCCTCCACCCCCACTTCCACCTTCCTTGGCCTGAACGCTGGACACCCCGGACAGGTTGTCCGGGATCAATACGGTGGACGCCGACAGGACTGCGCCGATGGCCATTGCGAGCATGAGCTTTTGAATGTGCATATCGTTCTCCGTCTTTGTTGTCTTGGTTGGGAACGTGGGTGCGCCTTGTTTGCGTGTGATCCGACCCGTTCCCGGGGTCAGTGGATACTCGAAGCGAGTTCGAAGATCGGGATGTACATCAGGATCACGATGACCCCGATCAACAGACCGATGAAGGTCATGAGCAGCGGTTCGAACAGCCGCACGAACCACTCGATCCAGCGGCTGATTTCCTCGTCGTAGAAGTCGGCGCTGCGTTCCATCATTTGCCCGAGGTTGCCGGACTGCTCGCCGGCGCGCAGCAGGCGCAGGGATACGGGCGTCACCAGCCGATTGAGTTCCAGCGCAGTGGACAACGACTGCCCCTCGCGCACTCGCTCGCAGGCTTGGTCGAGCCGCGCCCGCGAGGCCACGGTGAGCAGGCCGCGAACCATGCCCATGGCCGTCACCAGCGGAATCCCGCCTTGCAGCAGAATGCCCAGCGAGCGATAAAACCGCGCCAGCTCATACATGAAGATCCGTTGGTGCACGGCGGGCAGTTTTTCCACCAGCCGATCCAGCCCTCGACGAAACGCCGGTTGTTTCTGCAACACGGCGAGGGCGGTGATGATCGCCGCCAGAATCCCGAAAAATTCACCCTGATGCGCGTGCAGGAACATGCCGCTGCTCATCAGCATCTGCGACAGCCACGGCAGGTTCGAGCCCAGCCCTTCGAACACCAGACTGAAGCGCGGCACCACGTAGCCCATCAGAAACAGCACCACGCCACCGCCGACCACCAGCAACAGCAGCGGGTAGATCGAGGCGCTGACGATCTTCTGCCGCACCTCGTCCATGCGCTGGCGATAGCTGACATATCGACCCAGCGCATCGCCGACCGCGCCGGTTTTCTCGCTGGACTGTACCAGCGCCACGTACAGCGGCGGGAAGACCGCCGACAACTGGGCCAGTGCCTGGGAGAACGACTTGCCCTCATACAGCAGCCGCACCAGCTCGCTCAGGGTTTTGCGGGCAGCGGGGGCGGTTTCTTTTTCCGCCAGACTTTCCAGTGCATCGATCAACGGCAGGCCGGCGTTGAGCAGCGTGGTCAGTTCCTGGCTGAACAGCACCAGGTTGAAGGTCTCACGCTGGCTCAGGCGCAACGAACGCCAGTGACGCTCGGCGTGCAGGCTGACCACGCGCAAGCCCTGATCCTCGGCGATACGCCGTGCTTCACTGTGACCGGGCGCCTCGATGTTCAGCGTCACCACGCCGGCCTTGCCCACTGCCTTCAGATGAAAACGCATGCCCTGTGCTCCGCTCATTGCCAGTTGGTGACTTCGGCGTTTTCGCCTTCGCCGCCGGGCTGGCCGTCCTTACCCATCGACAACAAGTCGTACTCGGCGTTTTCGCCGGGGTAGCGGTAGGTGTAGTTACGGCCCCACGGGTCCTGCGGGAGTTTTTTCTGCAAGTACGGGCCGGTCCATTTCGCCTCGTCGCTCGGCGCGGTCACCAGCGCCTGCAGGCCTTGTTCGGTGGACGGGTAGTGGCCGACTTCCAGCCGATACAAGTCCAGCGCCTTGCTCAGGCCTTCGATCTGCGCCTTGGCGACTTTCACTTCGGAGCGCCCCAGCTGGGCGAAATATTTGGGCGCGACGATCCCGGCCAGCAGGCCGAGCACCACCAGCACCACGAGCAATTCGAGCAGGGTGAAACCCCGTTGGGCGCGCGGACGAACATGCAGCTTCATGATGACCTCCGGTGAGTGGCAGCCGAGTCGCCCCAGGGCCTATGCAATTGCCATGCTCAGCCCCCGATAAATCCTGCGTGTGGGCTGAAGCCCTTGTAATACGGGCATTTCAAGAGTCGGCACAGTGCTTGCGTACGGCTGAATCACGACAGGTCAGTGGGGCATTTTCCCCAATTTTTCGGGCCAGTCAGGGGAGGCCCAATGCTCAATCCAATCTGCGCAGGACTGCTTGGCTGCATGCTGTTGACCGGCATCGCCGAGGCCGATGTGTTTGTCTCCGTGGACGCCAAGGGCAGCTACGTACTGTCCAACGTTCACCGCCCCGGACGCACCTACGAACGGGTGATTCACGAGGCGCAAATGCCCGTGGTCAGCCTCGATCAACAACCGCAGTTGATCGCCAATCAGCCTTACGCCGAGCTGGTGTCGGCCGCCGCTGCAGCCAATCACTTGCCCGAAGCGCTGTTGCACGCGGTGATCAACGCCGAGTCGAACTACAACCCCGGCGCGACATCGCCCAAAGGCGCCGGCGGGCTGATGCAACTGATGCCTGAAACCGCCCGGGAACTGGGCGTGACCGACGTCTACGACCCCCGCGCCAACATCCAGGGCGGGGCCCGGTATCTCAAGCGTCTGATGACCCTGTTCGACAACGACATCGCCCTGGCCGTGGCGGCCTACAACGCCGGCCCCGACGCGGTGCTCAGCCGTGGCCGGGTGATCCCGCCGTTTGCCGAAACCCAGCGTTATGTGCCCAGCGTCCTGCGCCAGTACCGGCGTTTGCAGGGGCTGGCGGCGGACGCGCCGTTGTAAACCTTCAACCCGGTTTTCCCCACTTTCGGGGCAAATCCGCCGGGTCGGAAAAACGGGGAATCGGGTGGGGAATTTTCCCCGGATTCTCAAGTGGCTTGTGTAACTGACTGAGCGGTAATGCAATTTTTTGTGGCATGCAGATTGCTCCAGCGGGTTTGTCGAGAATCATTCCCTGTGAGCACCCACTACGAGGTTTCCGATCATGGTTGGCATTCACCACGCACCGTCCCTGTTGAGCTGGCTACTGTTGCTGGCTTCGATGCTCAGCGTCGAACTGGCCAGCGCCGCCGTGCGCTGCGAACGCAATCTGGTGGCCAACGTCGTGGCCTTCGATCAGCCGCTGATGTTCAACCGCCTCGGTGCGCAGAACGTCAACGGCATGATGTTCGCCTTGCGTCGCGACGTGGTCGATGACCATGACCGGTCACTGGCCCAGGGCGGTTCGGCGGTGCCGGGCAAAGTGTCGCTGCGCCCGGACAAGCGTCCACGGCCACTGGTGCTGCGCGTGGCAGCGGGGGATTGCCTGACCATCAACCTGCAAAACCTGCTGGCGTATCAGGCCAATCCCAATCATCACGCCGAGCCCGAGGGCGAAGCGGAAAACGCCAACGTCGGCGAAGCCTTCAAGGCCGACGAACAAGTCGCCGACCGGCATGTCGGTTTCCAGGTCAACGGCCTGCAAGCGGTGAACAGCATCGACGACATCGCCTCGTTCACCGGGCGCAACGCCAACAGTCTGGTCGCCCCCGGTGCCAGCCGTTCCTACCTGTTGTACGCCGAGCGGGAAGGGGCGTTCGATGTCAGCAGCCGTGGCGCGACATTCGGCGGGGAGGGCGCGGCCGG
Source organism: Pseudomonas sp. MWU12-2029 (assembly GCF_023242425.1). Taxonomy (NCBI): domain Bacteria; kingdom Pseudomonadati; phylum Pseudomonadota; class Gammaproteobacteria; order Pseudomonadales; family Pseudomonadaceae; genus Pseudomonas; species Pseudomonas sp. MWU12-2029. Next base: position 174,081 of record NZ_JALJDY010000003.1, read on the forward strand.
CAACAATGCCAATGGTCTGTTTGCCCAAGTGGTGGTCGTGCCCAAGGGCGGCCGCACTTACCGCAACACCCTCACCGAAGAAGAAATGCGCCTGGCCAGCACGGGCCGCACCCCCGCCGGACACCCCATCGTCGATTATCAGGCCCGCTACCCGCAACGCGAGCCGTGGCTGCGCGAAGGCAAGGCCGGTTCGCCGATCATCAGCATGGTCGACGGCAGTGAAATCATCTCCAGCGAAAGCGATGCCATCGTCATGGGCAGCAACCCCGACGGCAGCTTTCCGCCGATCACCTATCCACTGGAATCGGTGGGCAAACGCAACCCGGCGCTGCCCAACCGGCTGGAGCCGTTTCGTGATTTCGCCGCGCAGTTCCAGGATGAAACCGCCGTCACCCAGGCGTTCCCGGCGTACTTTGCCGACCCGGTCATGGGCCACGTGCTGGAGCCGACCCGCGACTCGTTCATGATCAACTACGGTGCCGGCGGCATGGGCGCCGAAGTGATTGCCAACCGTCTGGGCGTGGGGCCGATGCACGATTGCCTGTCCTGCGCCTACGAAGAATTCTTCCTCAGCTCGCACACCGTCGGCGACGTGGCGATGCTGGTGGATGTGCCGGCCAACACCGGGCTTGAGAACATCGCCCCGGGCCAGACGCCACGTGCCGATCAGGTCGGCGTGAAAGCCACCATGGCCCTGTATCCGTCAGAGCCATCGAACGTCGCTCACAGCTACATCGGTGACTTCGTCAAATTCCGCAACACCCACAACGGGTACGAACACCACATCTTCCACTTGCACGGCCACCAGTGGCTGTTCAACCCCAACGACGACAACTCCGATTACGTCGACGCCCAAGGCATCGGCCCGGGCGCCGGTTACACCTATGAAATCGCCAATGGCGGCTCGGGCAACCGCAACCGGGTGGCGGGCGATGCGATCTACCACTGCCACTTTTATCCGCACTTCGCTCAGGGCATGTGGGCCATGTGGCGGGTGCACGATGTGTTTGAAGAGGGCACCAAACTTGAGGTTTCCGAGCAAGGTGCCGACGGTTTCCACAGCGAGCCTTATGCCCTGCGCAGCGGCAAACCTGCTGCGGGCGCCCGCGCCTTGCCGGATGGCGAAATCATCGCCGGTACGCCCATTCCGGCGGTGGTGCCGCTGCCGGGCAAAGCCATGGCGCCGATGCCGGGCAAAGTCGTCGTGGTGCCGAAAATCGGCGAAACGATGGTCGCCGGCAACGATGACGACGATGACGAAGAAGAGGGCGACGACGATCACCACGGCGGCAACGCTGGCAACCAGGCTGTTGGTTCACTGGCCCTGGTGGATCGCAGCGAAGCCAACCGCAACGCTGACGGCAGCCTGAAAAATCCCGGCTATCCGTTCTGGATCGGCGGCATGGAGAGTTCGGTCGGGCAACGTCCGCCGACCCCACCGCTGGACATGCTCGACGCCGCCACCGCGCAATCGCTCAAAGCCAGCGGCAAGGCGTTGTGGGCCAACCTTGATCCGACTCAATCCGGCGGCTGGGACGGTGGTTTGCCGCGTCATGCACTGGACGGAAAGTCTGCTGGCGGCGAAGCGCTCACCGTGACCACGTCACTGGACTTTTCCAAGGCAGTCACCCGCGCCAAGCCGATTTACCTGCCGGAAGAAGGCACCGAAGTCGAACAGGCAGCGATGGCGTTCCACGCGAAAAAGGATCACCCAAGTTTTGCCTTGCTGCCCGGCAATCAGATTGTGGCCAAGGCTTTCCGCACCAACGGTGCTCTGCCGATTGCCGGCGCGCCGTATTACGAACCGTGCATGGACGATCGGCAAAAACGTCTGACCAGCAGCGCCGGTACAGGCGAATTCAACAGCGGTGAGCGGCTCGACGGCATGTCGTTTGTCGGGGCCTCGACGTTCACCGCCGACCGGCCACGAGTCTACAAAGCCGCCAACATCCAGTTCGACGCGGTGTACAACAAGGTCGGTTATCACTTCCCGCAAGCCCGCATCCTCGCGCTGTGGGAAGACGCCTGGCCGGTGATCACCAAGCAGCGTCCGCCCGAGCCGCTGGTGATGCGCATGAACACCTTCGACTGCGTGCAATACCAGCAAACCAACCTGGTGCCGGCCGTCTACGAGATGGACGACTATCAGGTGCGCACCCCGACCGACGTGATCGGACAGCACATTCACCTGCCGAAGTGGGACCTGACGGCGGCGGACGGTTCCTCCAACGGCTGGAACTACGAGGACGGCGTGCTTTCCCCCGGCGCCGTGCAGGAACGTGTGCACGCGATTCGCGAGTTCAACCAGTGCGCCGGCACCGACCCGCGAGACGGCACTCCGGCCTGCCCGAAAGCCAAGGCGCATCCGTTCTTCGGCCAGTACGGTCGCAGCGACTGGATGGGTGCGCGCACGGCGATGCAGCGCTGGTTCGTCGATCCGGTGATCAACAGCAAAGGCGTGGATCGCGGCCTGGGCACGATCTTCACCCACGACCACCTCGGCCCATCGACCCACCAACAGATCGGCCTCTACGCCACGGTGCTGGCGGAACCGGCCGGTTCCACCTGGTTCCACGCCGAAACCGGTGAGCCTCTGTACAGCGGCGCCCGGCAGGACGGCGGCCCGACGTCGTGGCAAGCGGTGATCAACACCGGCGACCTCGACGGCGACGGTTTGAACGACAGCTTCCGCGAGTTCTTCCTGGAGTACAGCGACTTCCAGCACGCCTATGAAGCCGGGGTGTACGTGGGCGCCGGCCCGAACGGCATCCCCAATGCCCAAGCGTTCCCGGCCACGGCCGACAGCTTCCGATTCGCGATCAACCCGCCGGTGCGCAACAACGCCGGCAACCTGCTCGAAGCGGTGGTCGAGGCGCGCGGCGGGATCATACCGGGCTGCCCGAGCCGGCCGTGCCCGCAGGCGATTTCCGTGGATGACCCCGGCATGTTCGTCGTCAACTATCGCAACGAACCGCTGGGCCTGCGGGTGTTCGACCCGAACAAAGTCGGCCCGGACGGCAAGCGCGGCATGCAGGCCGACGGCCTCGGCGGTGACCTGGCGTACGCCATGCAGAGCCGCACCGACCGTGCCATCCCGGCGCTGAACCTGGCACCGAACCAGATCAGTTCGGCCACCGGGCCTACCGGCGGCACCACGCAGTTTCCGCCGCACATCAACAAGGGCGGCGCCGAACCTGGCGATCCGTTCACGCCGATGCTGCGCACCTACACCGGCGACAACGTGCGGCTGCGGGTGCATGCCGGCGGCCACGAAGAAGAGCACAACGTCACCCTGCACGGCGTGAAGTGGCTGCAGAGCGGGTCCGGGTTCGGCAACAGCTCCAACTCCGGCTGGCGCGCTTCGCAGATGGTCGGGATCTCCGAGCAGATGGGCTTCATTGCGCCGGTGTCGATGCTGTCGAGTTCGGCTGCGACCACCGGGGATTATCTGTACTCGATGGACGCCTCGATCGAAGGCTACTGGAACGGCATCTGGGGCGTGATGCGCAACTACACCGCGCAACGCAACGACCTGTTCGCGCTGCCGAACAACCCGAAACCTACCGGCATGCGCAACACCGTGGCGTTCGAAGGCAGTTGCCCACGGATCAGCGCCAACCCCAACGGCATCGGCACCCGGCCCACCGTGCAGCGCAATTATGAAATCGTCGCGGTGCTGGCCAACGACATCCTGCGCAACCCGCTGGGGCTGACCATCGGTGATTCGGCCGGGCTCGGCCAGCATGTTGGCGGACCGCTGAATCCAGCGGGCGGCACGCTGGTATTCAACTCACGGCCAGTGAGCATTCCGCAGGTGACGGTGACCGATCCCGAGGATGGCGAAACCCTCACCATCGGCGGCCAGAGCGGGCCGATCCATGACCCGACGGCGATCCTGTATGTGCGCAAGTCGGATCTCGATCCGGCCACGGGCAAGCTCAAACCCGGCATTCCCGTCGAGCCGCTGGTGCTGCGTGCCGCTGCCGGCGACTGCATCAACATCACCCTGGAAAACCGCTTGCCGAGCGTGATGCCGGACCTGGCGCAGACCGCAATCCTGCAGGGGCTGGTCAAACGTGACCGCAACGGTGGCGACGGCTCGACCACCTTCAACAACAACCTGCTGCGGCCGTCCAGCCACGTCGGACTGCACGCGCAATTGCTGGCCTACGACATCACCAAATCCGATGGGGTGAACGTCGGCGCCAACCCGATCCAGACCGTGCCGCCGCGTGTCGGCAGCACCGGTGCCTACCCGACCCGTACCTATCAGTACTACGCCGGGCACCTGGAGCGCGAAGGCAAACCGATCACCCAACTGGGGCGCAGCGTCGACAACATCAATGCCACGGCGGTGGAGTTCGGCGGCCTCAACTTCACTCCGGCGGACGTGATCAAGCAACCGCAAAAAGGCCTCGGCGGGGCGATGAGTATCCTGCCGGTCGGCGCCACCTGGGTCGACGATGCACGCAAGGTCAGCGCCACGGTGACGGCGGCGGGGCAGACGGTCTATCGCGACTTTGCGATGGTCTGGCAGCGCGCGTTGAACCTGCGCTGGGCCAATGGCCGACCGGTGGAAGGCATCGCCTCCGAAGGCATGGGCGTGCCGAACGATCCGAAGGACAACGCCGGCATGGCCATCAACTACAAGGCCGAACCGATGTGGTACCGCTTCGGCCTGGCGCCGGACGCACCGTTCGGCCGCGCCGACGGCCACGGCTACGGCGACGTGCCGAACGCGCACATGGCCTACAGCAATGCGCTGGTCGGCGGCGATCCGCAGACCCCGGTGTTCTACGCCAGACCGGGTCAGCCGTTCCGCACCCATGTGTTGATGCCGACCGGTGGCAGCCGTGGCTCGACCTTCCAGCTCGACGGGCATCTGTGGTCGGTCAACCCGTTCCAGTCGGAGAAGAGCGATGTCGGCGGCTACCCGATGAACACCCCCGGCGTGGGCTCGGTGAAGTTCGGCTACAACCCGATGTCGATGTACATCGGCGCCCGCGAAAGCGTGCTGCCGGCGGCGCACTTCAGCTTCATGTTGCCGAGCGCCGGCGGTGCCAACGCGATAGCGGGGGATTACCTGTTCCGCGACAACGCCTCGTTCGGCAACACGGCGGGGTTGTGGGGATTGTTGCGGGTGACCAATGAGCCGGAGCCGGCACCGCCCGTTCAGTAGCCGGACTGGAATGGATTTGCAGGGGAGAGCGACATGAACAGGATCATCAACATCATCGGCGTGTGTCTGCTGACCATCGCAGGTGCGCTGCTCACCCTTGGCGAGCTTGCCCTGGCGCAGACGCTGACCCGTGATGGCGTGTCCATCGCGTTCAACCTGCAACCGCTGGCCCGCGACGGCAAACTGCGTGAAGGCGAGTTCGCCGACGTACAGTTCCGCGTCACCGATGGCGCCTCCGGCCAGCCGCTGTCCGGGGTGGCGCCGGGGGCCTGGATCGATCCGCAAACCGTTGCCGCCGACCAGGCCCAGGGCCGCGACAAGAGCTGCAAATCCCGGGTCGGGACGTTCCTCAAATCCAACATCGGCGCGCGGCCGCTACTCGATCTCAACAGCTACTTTCTGCTGGTGATGAACCGCGATGCCAGCGTTTCGGTGATCGATCCATCGGTCTCGGTCGGCGGCATCACCAGCACGTTGGCGCGGATCGAACTCAAGCAACCGCCGATGGACTGGGTCACGCCCAGGGACAACAAACGGGTATTCGTGTCGATGCCGACGGCAGGGGAAGTAGCAGTGATCGACAGTGAACAATTCAAAGTCCTCGACTCGGTGGCCGCCGGCAGCCAACCGGTGCGGGTCGTGCTGCAACCGGATGAGCGCCTGTTGTGGGTCGGCAACAACGCGGCGAAGGCCGAAGAGTCCGGGGTCACCGTGATCGACGCCCAAAGCCTGAAACCGCTCAAACACTTGGCGACCGGTCGTGGCCACCACGAAATCACTTTCAGCAAGGACAGCCGCTTCGCCTTCATCAGCAACCGCGACGACGGTACGTTGAGCGTCATCGACATTGCCACCCTGAGCCTGCTGCAACAGATCAAAACCGGTTCCAGCCCGTTGTCGGTGGCGTACTCGCCGCTGTCCGGCGCGGTGTATGTGGCCGACGGCAAGGACGGCACCGTCACGGTGATCGACAGCAACAGCCGCGCCGTGCGGCGGGTGATCAAGCTGCAACAGGGCCTTGGCCCGATGGGTTTCAGCGCCGATGGCCGCTTCGGCGTGGTGCTCAATACCCTGGAAAACCGCGCCACGGTGATCGACGCCGCCAACGACGCGGCGATCCATGATCTGGATGTATCCGCCGAGCCCTATCAGGTTGTTTTCACTAAGGCCTACGCCTACGTGCGCGGGCTGGCGTCGCCGAAAGTCACCATGATCAACCTTTCTTCGCTTGGCGAAGGGCGGCAGCCGATTACTCAAGGCTTCGAGGCCGGGCCACAACCGCCACGGCTGGCCGGGGATTTACCGCTGGCGTCGAGTCTGGCTGTATCCCGCGATGACAACGCGGTGTTCGTGGTCAACCCGGTGGACAACACTACCTATTTCTACGCCGAAGGCATGAACGCGCCGATGTCCGGCTACCCCAATCGCGGGCAGGTCGCGCGTGCGGCCATGGTGGTCGACCGCAGCCTGCGCGAGGTGTCGCCGGGGCTGTACAGCGCCCGGGTGAAACTGCCGGCGGCGGGGCGTTTCGACGTGGCGTTCCTGCTCAACCAGCCGAACATCATTCATTGCTTCAGCGCGCAGGTGGAGTCCGACGGCGCGGCTGAAAAACACGTCGGGCCGCCGACAGTCGAGTTCCTGCCGGGCAAGGCTGCCGTGGCGCTCAATGACCCGTACGTGGTGCGGTTCCGCATCGTCGAAGGCAAACAGAAGGTGCAGCGCACGGGCGTGAAAGACGTGCAGTTGCGCTACTTCCTCGCGCCGACGTCGCGGCCCCGTGACGTGGCGGCGCTGGAAGTCGCCGACGGTGTGTACGAAGCCCCGCTGACCCTCGACCGCAGCGGCGCCTGGTACCTGCATGTGCGCGCGGCTTCGCTGGGCGCAGGTTTCGATGACAAGACATTTGCCAGTGTCCGGGTGTTGCCCGGCCAGACTCAGTGACGAGGACAACGCCATGAACCGATTCGCATCATCCGGCCTGCTGACCCTGTGTCTGTTGGCCGCCGGCATTCATCAGGCCCGGGCCCATTCGGCGGACGAACACGCGGGGCACAAGGCACCGGCCGCCAGCACTCAGGAACACACCCAGGTCAAATTCATCGACGTGCCGCTGCTCGACCAGAACGGCAAGACCGTGCACCTGGAACAGGATCTGGTGCACAACAAAATCGTCGTCATGAGCTTCATCTACACCAGCTGCACCACGGTTTGCCCGGTGGTCTCGTCGATCATGGGCAAGGTGCAGAAACAGCTGGGCTCGCGGGTCGGCGGCGAAGTGCAATTGGTGTCGATCAGCATCGACCCGCAGCGCGACGACCCGAAACGCCTGCAGGATTACGCCCGCTCTTTCCAGCGCGGGCCGGGCTGGAGCTGGCTGACCGGTTCACCGCAGTCGATCAACGCCACCCTCAAGGGGCTGGGCAGTTTCAGCGGTGACTTCAAGAATCATCAGCCGCTGATCCTCGTCGGTGACGGCAACAGCCGTCACTGGATGCGCTACTACGGCTTCACCGACCCGGCGCTGCTGGCCAAGGAAGTGGAAAAACTCAGCGGTCTGCGCACCCACGCCAGACACACCGCGATTGCCATGGAGCAACAGCCATGAGAATGCTCCACTGGATCTCCCTGACAATCTGTTTCCTGATTCTCGGCAACGTGGCGTTCGCCCACGAAGGCCATGTACCCGATGCTCCGGCACCGGTTACCGCCGCGCCGGCCAAAGGCACCCACGACGCAAAGACCTGGTTCACCGACACGCCGTTGCTGGATCAGCATGGCAACACTCAGCGTTTCTACAGTGACGCGCTGCAGAATCGCGTGGTGCTGCTCAACGTGATCTTCACCAGCTGCAACGATGCCTGCCCGCTGATCACCCGCAAGCTCAAGGAAGTCCGCGAGCTGCTGGGCGACAAGGCCGAAGGCGTCACCTTCATTTCCCTTACCAGTGATCCGCTGCGCGACACGCCGGCGGTGCTCAAGGCTTACACCTTGAAGCAGGGCGCCGATGACCCTCACTGGCTTTTCCTTACCGGCGACAAGGCGCAGATGGATCTGGTGCTCGGTCGCATCGGCCAGATCGTGCCGACGCCGGAGCAGCATTCGACCCAGTTGATCGTCGGCGATGTCGCCAACAAACGCTGGAGCAAGATCCGTCCCGACGCCCCGGCCGCCGCCATTGCCCAGCGCTTGCAGCTGCTGACAATGCCCGTGGCCGGCCGCTGAGTCCGCGCCATGAACCAACGCCGCGTCCTCGCCCTGATCCTGCTCGCTGGCGCCAGCCTCGGCGCGGCTGCGTTGCCGCTGACCGATGAAGAAAGCGCCGGCAAGCGCCTTTACCGTGAAGGCCAGTCGGCCAGCGGCGAGGCGATCATGGCGCGGGTCGGTGCGGCGGACGTGTTGCTGCCGGCCACGAGTCTGCCGTGCGCCAACTGCCACGGCACCGACGGCCTCGGTCGGCCCGAAGGCGGCGTGCGTCCACCGGAGCTGAATTGGTCACGACTGACCAGCCTCCACGGTCAGCAACAGGTTAATGGTCGCAGCTACCCGGCCTACACCGACAGCAGCCTGGCGCGGGTGATTCAGGAGGGACGTGACCCCGGCAACAATCGGCTCGACCCGAGCATGCCGCGCTTTCTGCTGTCGATGAAGGATCAGCGCAACCTCACCGCTTATCTCAAACGCCTGGCCGATGATCGCGATCCGGGGCTCGATGACCAGACCTTGCACCTGGGCACTTTGCTGCCGAGCCAGGGACCGCTGGCCGAGGAGGGCGCTACCGTGGCGGCGGTGCTCAACGGCAGCGTGGCGCGGATCAATCAGGCCGGTGGCATTCATGGCCGGCACTTGCGCCTGACCGTAGTCGATCCAGGGCCGGATCGCGCCAGCGCCGAACAGGCCCTGCAACGGCTGATCGACGAGGAAAAGGTCTTTGCGCTGATTGCTCCGCTGGCTCCGGCGCTGGATAACGAACTGGCGCCGCGTCTGGAACAGGCCGGTCTGCCGCTGATCGGGCCGTTGTCCCTGATGGGTTCGGTGCAGGCCAGTGCGCAGATCTTTGAACCGCTGCCGGGATTGCGTGAGCAGTTGATCGCCCTGGCCGACTACGCCGCCGCCAGCCTGAAAGTGCTGCAAGGGCCGACGCTGATCGCCTATCCCGACGACCCGTCTCAGGTGCAGGCCGCGCAGGCGCTGGGGCAATACTTGCAGGGTCACGGCTGGAAAAATGTCCGAATGCAGGCCTACGACCCGGCGGCGGATACCTTGCCGCTGGGCTCACGCTCAGTGTTTTACCTGGGCAGCGGCAGCGGTTTCAGTCGGTTGGCGGCGGGGCTGCAGCATGCCGGGCAAGTGCCGTATCTGTTCGCGACGTCGGGGCAGGTGGCGGGTGATTTGATGCAAGTGCCCGAGGGCTTTTCCCGGCGCGTCTTCCTGGCCTATCCCTTTGTGCCCAGCGACTGGACCCAGGTCGGGCGCATGGCCCTGACCCTGCTGCGCGAACATCAGGGCCTTGGTGCGCAGCATGCGGTGCTGCAAGTCGGTGCCTACGCCTCGATGCTGCTGTTCAGTGAAGCCATGAAGCAGGCCGGGCGCGACGCCAGCCGCGAAAAAATGGTGACAGCCCTCGAAGGCCTGCACGACTTCGACACCGGCCTGACCCCGCGTCTCAGCTTCGGCCCCGGACGACGTTCGGGCCTGAGCGGGGCGCATGTGGTCACCGTGGATTTGCCCGATCAGCGTTTCTATCTGGTCGCACCCTACAAACCGATTCTCGCGAGCCCCTGAACGGAGGCCTTGATCATGAAGCTCAGAAGCGTGTTGTGGCTGCTGGCGTGCTGGTTGCCGATGGCGTTCGCCAATCCGGAACCGGTGGCGGCGCGGATCAACGGCGAGGTGATTTCCGAGTTTCGCCTGGAGCGGTTTTTCGCTGAGTACCTGGAAGACCGGGGTCGCGCCGTTGCGAGCATTCGCAGTCCCAAGGCCTATAAACAACTGCGTCAGGCCGCACTGGACACGCTGATCGACAAGGAACTGCTGTGGCAGGAGGCGCAAAAACGTGGCCTGAAGGTCGATGATCAAGCGGTGCAGCAACAGGTTTCGCAGATCCGCGTCGCCATCGGTGGTAGCGACAAGTTTATGCGGCGCTTGCAGGATGCGGGGTTCGACGAGGCCTCGTTCACCGAGTACACCCGTCGCGAACTGGCGGCGCAGCAGATGTTCGCCACGTTGATCCGCGCAAACACCTTGCAGGCTCGGCATCTGTTGGTTCGGGTGGCGCCGGGTGCAGATGCCGCCACAGACGCAGCGGCGCGTCTACGCTTGATGCAGATGCGCGCCTCCGTGGTCGAGGGCGCAACGTTCGCCAGCGATGCCGTTCGCTCGCCATTCGGCTGGCATTTGATTTATTTGCCGAACCACTTGGAGGCAGCCGATGTCCCAGAGGTGCAGGGGCTTGCAACAGTCCGGGTACAGCGTGCCCGACAGCAACAGGCCCTGGCTCGTCGCCAGGTGCTCGCGCAATTGCGGGCGCAGAACAGGATCGAACGAATTGACGACGATTGAAGGTTCCCCCCCAATAGTGGGGAATGGCTTCGATGCCCATTCAGGTGCTTCCCCGTTTCTGGGGAACGGGGTACCGGGACGAGCGGGCATTGTCATCAAATTCAAGGACATGAAGACCAAAATTTACCGGCACTCGGCCTGGCACGAAGTGTGCGTTACCTCTTGTGAGGCGCACTCCAGCAGGTTCGGGCAGTTGATGTGAAGAGGCCGGATTTGTAGCTGCAAGGAGTTCACCTTGGTTAACAAAGTACTGGTTGTCGAAGACGAACTGCTGCTTGCACAGAACCTTCAGGATTACCTGTCGGCGCAAGGGCTGGACGTCCGGATTGCACATGACGGCGCAGACGGAATCGGCCAGGCCGAGACCTTCGCTCCCGACGTGCTGGTGTTCGATTACCGCTTGCCCGATATGGAAGGGTTCGAGGTGCTCGACGCGGTCCGCCAGAACAGGACGTGTCATTTCGTGCTGATAACGGGTCACCCGACCGCTGAAGTCTGTGAGCGGGCGCGGCAACTGGGGGTCAGTCACATCCTGTTCAAACCGTTTCCCTTGGCGGAACTGGCCCGAGCTGTCTGCGACCTTCTGGGGATCCAGCGCGAAGCGAAACCCGGTGCGAGCCAATCCGAAGGCTTCGTCGAACGACGCCAGAGCAGGACCGAGAGCTTCCCGTTGCAGTTGTACGATGGCAGTTGGGTGCTGGCGGACCGCCGACGAAACCGGTCGGAGGTCATGGCACCGGACGACGATCAAATGCTCACCGGGGAGTAATGGCGCGATAGACGTTCCGGCACTCGCCGAACCCGCCTCCCGCGCCGTCAGGGCCTCAAGCCCCGGGTGTTGGAGAGCAAGCCATGGAACGTCTGTCCGTTGTCGTCGATGCGTTGCAGCCTGCGTGTGCCCCGACACGCTTCTCCAGTGAACAACTGGCCCAGGCCCGGGCGCGGGCCGGCACTTGCGGGGAGCGGGTGCTCGATGCACTCAATGTCCTTTGCGAACTGGCGCCGATGCCGTTCATTGCCAGCCTCGGCGCCACCCTTCATTACCCGGTGCTCGACACCGACACGCTGTTTCAAGCGACCCCGGTATTCGACCGGGTCACCCTCGCGCAATGCCTCAAACGTGAATTCATCCTGCTGCGGCACCACGACGAAGTCATTGGCGTGTTCGCCGACCCCTTCGACACCTCGCGCCTGGCCTGGATCGACGAATGCCTGCACGGCGCGCCGCTGTATCTGGTGCACGCCGACGACCTCAAGGCCTATCTGGCCCGCCACGAAGAAAGCTTCCACGCCGTCGAATCGCTCAACGCCCAGGCCGACGCCGGCAGCGAGGTCGACACCCTGCAAAGCCTGTCGCTGACCAGCATCAGCGAAGACTCGAGCGTGGTGGTGAAACTGGTCAACTCGACCCTCTACGACGCGCTGAAGATGCACGCCAGCGACATCCACCTCGGCACCACCGGCAACGGTCTGGTGATCAAGTACCGGATCGATGGTGTGCTCAACAACATCAGCAAGATCCAGGGCAGCGAGTTCGCCGAGCAGGTAATTTCCCGGGTCAAAGTCATGGCCGAACTGGACATCGGGGAAAAACGCGTGCCCCAGGACGGTCGCTTCAAAATCGGTATCAGCGGCCGGCAGATCGACTTCCGGGTGTCGATCATGCCGAGCATCTTCGGCGAAGACGCGGTGTTGCGGGTACTGGACAAACAGGATCTGGCCGACAAGGTCTGCGGCGTGCAGTTGCAGGCGCTGGGTTTTGAAGACGAAACCCTGCGCCAGCTGCGGCGTCTGGCCGCCGAACCCTACGGCATGGTGCTGGTGACCGGCCCCACCGGCAGCGGCAAGACCACCACGCTGTACGCGATGATCACCGAGATCAACCACGGCGTGGACAAGATCATCACCATCGAAGATCCGGTGGAATATCAGTTGCCGGGCGTGCTGCAAATTCCGGTCAACGAGAAAAAGGGCCTGACCTTTGCCCGTGGCCTGCGCTCGATCCTGCGCCACGACCCGGACAAGATCATGGTCGGCGAGATCCGCGACCCGGACACCGCGCAGATCGCCGTGCAATCGGCGCTCACCGGGCACCTCGTCTTCACCACCATCCACGCCAACAACGTGTTCGACGTGATCGGCCGTTTCACTCAAATGGAAATCGACCCCTACAGCCTGGTCTCGGCGCTCAACGCGATTCTCGCCCAGCGCCTGATCCGTCTGGTATGCAGCCACTGCAGCGCACCGGCCACCCCGAGCGATGAAGAACTGCGCACTTCCGGCCTCGACCCACACAAGGTCGGCCACTACCACTTCGTCCACGGCAAGGGCTGCGGCCACTGCCGGGGCAGCGGTTATCGCGGGCGCACGGCGATTGCCGAACTGCTGCATCTGGACGACGAACTGCGGCAGATGATCGTCGAGCGTCAGCCCATCACCCGGATCAAAGCCCTGGCCTGTTCCCGTGGTTTGCGCCTGTTGCGCGAATCGGCGCTGGAGCTGGTGGAGCACGGTCGGACCACGCTGGAGGAGATCAATCGTGTCACTTTTATCGCGTGATCAATTTGTCGCCGTGCTCGGCGCCAGCGGTGTCGGCCTCGGCCAGCGCAGGGGCAGCGAAATCCTGTGGCTGGGCAGCGTCGGCTACATCGACGAAGGCTTCCACAGTTACGCGGTGGCGCTGGACACCCTCGACCGCCTGCTCGGCGAACACGCTCGCGCAGGTTCGGAGTTGAGCGTGTTGATCTCCGGGCATTTCAGCCGTTTCTGCCTGGTGCCGTGGAGCGAGCAGATCAGCAGCCCTGAAGAACTGCGCGGCTTCGCCCAGCTGTGCTTCGAAGACCTGTTCGGCGCACCGACCCAACCCTGGAGCCTGGTGTTGTCCGCCGAGCCGGCCGGCCACGACCGGATCGCCAGCGCCTTGCCGCAGGATTTGCTGGAACGTCTGCGCACGCAGGTCACTGGTCGCAACCTGCGTCTGCGCTCGGTGCAGCCGTACCTGATGAGCGCCTTCAACCGCTTCGACAAAAGCCTCGACGCCGGCGACTTCCTGTTCGTGGTCGCCGAGCCGCAACGCAGCGTGTTGCTGCTGGCCAGGGAAGGACGCTGGGCGTCGGTGCGCTCGGTGGGCGGCAGCGATAGTGACGCGGCGCTGACGGCGCTGATCGGTCGCGAACGGCAACTGCAAGCCTCCACCAGCGAACGCGCGTTCAACGTTTATCTGCATGCCCCGGCGCGCCTCGATGCACAACCGGATGTGGCGGGGGTGCACCTGCGCACCCTCGAAGACGACTCGATGACCGTGCGTGACGCCTTGTACGTCATGTCCCGGGCGGTGGCCTGAGATGCGCGCCTTGAACCTCGATTTCCAGCCCCGTCCGCGTTCCGGCCCGTTGGGCTGGAGCCTGCTCGGCGGCGGTGTGTTCCTTGCGCTGGTGTGCTTCGGCGTCCAGCAGCACCTGGGCGATCAGGCCGAACAGCAGCAAGGTCACTTGCAGCACACCCAGCGCCAGCTCACCGGCGACAGCGGCGCCAAAACAACGTTGAGCCCGGCGGAAACCCGCGAGCAGGCGCAGAACCTCGCTGAAATGCGCAAGGTCTCGCAGCAACTGCGCCGCCCCTGGGAACGCCTGTTCGCCATGCTCGAAGCCATGCCCCGTGATGACATCGCCTTGCTGACCCTGACCCCGGATGCGCGCAAAGGGCAGGTGCGGATCAGCGCCGAGGCGCGGGATCTGCAAGCGATGCTGGATTTCCACAAACGGCTGGAGGCCAGTGACGAGCTGTCCGACGTGTCGCTGCTGAGCCACGAAATCGTCGTCAAATCGCCGGAGCAACCGGTGCAATTCAACCTGTCGGCAACCTGGGAGATGGGCGATGCGAATCCCTAGACTGATCGTCCACGAATACCTGCAGGGCCTCGGCGTTCCAGGCCTGGCCGGGTCGGCGCTGCTGCTGATCAGCGTCGCCTGGGCGCTCGGCGGTTTGCTGCCGGGCTGGCAGTCGCTGCAACAGCTCAGCCAGCAGACCCAGGAGGCCACCGAGTACCTGGCCAAGGTCGAGGACGGCAGCATTGCGCCGCCGGTGGTGCCGCAACGTCAGCTCGATGATTTTCGCAACAAGCTGCCGGCCCAGCCGCAAGCCACCGTCGCCATCGACCGCATCTACGCGTTGGCGGCGCAGGAACACATCACCCTGGCGCGCGGCGAATACGCCCTCGGCGTCGATCCCAAGACTCATCTGGCGCGCTACCAGATCCTGCTGCCGGTGCGCGGCAGCTACCCGCAACTGCGCCGCTTCCTGCATGCGTTGCTCGGCCAGTTGCCGGCGGTAGTAGTGGAAGACGTCGAGTTTCAACGCAAGAAGATCGCCGACACCGACCTCAACGGCCGGATCCGTATGACCCTTTACCTGTCGAGGTCGTGATGAACACCAAGCGCGTAACAGGGTGGGTGGCGTTCTTCGGCGTGGCGGCGGCGCTGGCCTGGTTGCCCGAGTATTTTTCGCAGAGCGACGACGCGGACGCCACTGACGTCGCCGTCTCGACCCCGGCCAGAACCACCGCCCGTGGCGCTTTGCCGGCCAGCAGCGCCAAGGCTGGCGCAGCGCCGATCAAGGACCTGAGCCCGGCAGGCGACCTGTTTGCCGCCAAGTCCTGGAAGGCTGCGCCAACTCTGGCCACGGTCACCGAGCAACCCGTCAACCTGACCCCGGCGGTGCAAGCCCCGAGCCTGCCACCGGTGCCGTTCCAGTTCGTCGGCCGCCTGCATGACCGCAGCGACCTGCAGGTGTTTTTGCAGGACGGCGAAAAAATCTACGTCGTGCGCAACGGGGATGTGATCGACGACACCTGGAAGATTACCGGCATTTCCGATCTGGAATTGAGCCTGGTCTACCTGCCTCTGCATTTGTCGCAGACCTTGTCTGTGGGGAGTACGCAATGAATCGTTCCCGTTTGCTGATGAGCCTCGGCCTGTGCGCCGGGCTGACCGCGTGCAGCACCGCGCAGGTCGCCAACAAGGAAGCCGCCGACCTGATCGATCAGGGGCAGTACGAGGCAGGCCTGGCCCGGATCCAGGAAGGTTTGCGGGAAAACCCACGGGATACCGAGCTGCACCTGCTGCTCAACAGCGGCCGGGCCAAGGCGATCACGGCGCTGCTGACTTCGGGTGACACCGATCGCGCTCGCCGCGACTTCGCCAACGCACGCCTGGCCTACAGCCGGGTGCTGACCATCGAACCGAACAACCGCCGCGCCCAGGATGCCCTGCGCCAGCTCGACTACCTGCGCAGCATGGACGAGAAACTTGAACTGGCCCGTGGCGACCTGCGCCGGGGCGACATCTACGGCGCCGACCGGCAAGTCAAACAGATCCTCGAACTCGACCCGAAAAACGACGGTGCGCTGGAGCTGCAAGGCAACATCCGTCTGGTGCAGAGCCGCAACGTGATCCAGTACCCGCAACTCCGCACCCGGCTCGATCGCCCGGTGACCCTGGAGTTTCGCGACGCCAACCTCAAGACTATTTTCGAAGTGCTGTCCCAGGTCGCCGGGTTGAATTTCATCTTCGACAAAGACCTGCGCCCGGACATGAAAGCCACGATCTTCGTGCGTGACGTGCGTATCGAAGACGCAGTGGCCTTGCTGCTGCAACAGAACCAGTTGCACCAGAAAGTGGTGAACGAAAACACCTTGCTGATCTACCCGGACTCGCCGCAGAAGCTCAAGGACTATCAAGAGCTGGTGATGCGCACGTTCTACCTGACCAGCATCGACGCCAACACCGCGTTGAACATGATCAAGACCATGCTCAAGACCCGCGACGTGTTCGTCGACGAACGCCTGAACACCCTGACCATGCGCGACACCGAAGACGCGATTCGCATGGCCGAGAAACTCCTGCAATCGCAAGACCAGTCCAACCCCGAGGTGGTGCTGGAAGTGGAAGTGATGGAAGTCGCCACCCAGCGCATTCTCGATCTGGGCCTGCAATGGCCGAGCACCTTCGGCGTGCTCAACAGTGACGGTTCGCCCGTCACGCTGCTGGGCCAGCTCAAGGGCATCAACTCCGACCGCATCTCGATCGGGCCATCGCCGCAGGCCAAGATCAACGCACAGGACAACGACATCAACACCCTCGCCAGCCCGGTGATCCGCGTCAGCAACCGCGAGCAGGCGCGTATTCACATCGGTCAGCGCGTGCCGATCATCAGCGCCACGTCGGTACCGTCCACCCAAGGGCCGGTGATCACCGAAAGCGTCACGTATCTGGATGTCGGTCTGAAGCTTGAAGTGACCCCGACCGTGCACTTGAACAACGAAGTGGCGATCAAGATCGCCCTGGAAGTGAGTAACGCCACGCCGCTGGAACCGACCCGTCAGGGCACGATCCCGGTGCAGGTCGATACCCGCAACGCCCAGACCTCGCTGCGTCTGCACGACGGCGAAACCCAGATCCTTGCCGGTCTGGTACGCAACGACCATGGCGCCACCGGCAACAAGATTCCGGGCCTCGGCGACATTCCGGGTCTGGGCCGGCTGTTCGGCAGCAACAAGGACACCATCGGCAAATCGGAACTGGTGCTGTCGATCACCCCACGGATCGTGCGCAACCTGCCGTACCAGAGCCCGTCGGACATGGAATTCCCGACCGGCACCGAAACCAGCATGCACATCCAGGCACCGGATCGCTCGCAGAACTTTGTGATGCCGGCACCTGCCGCGCAGCCTCGGGCCATCGGTGATGCCGCCGTGGCAACCACCCGTGTCACCGTCGAGAAACCTTGATCATGAACGCCTCCCAGCGCGGTTTTACCTTGATCGAAGTCGTGGTGACGCTGGCCCTGATCGGCCTGCTGGCCGGCATGGCCGCGCCGCTGACCGAGACCCTGGTGCGGCGTGGCAAAGAGCAGGAGCTGCGCACCGCGCTGTATCAGATCCGCGATGGCATCGATGCCTACAAGCGGGCCTTCGATGCCGGCTACATCGAGAAGTCGCTGAACAGCAGTGGTTATCCGCCGAACCTCAAGGTGCTGGTCGAAGGCGTGCGCGATGTGCGCAGTGCCAAGGGTGCCAAGTTCTACTTTCTGCGCCGGATACCCCACGACCCGCTGGTGCCGGCCAAGCGTGACGACAACGGCGGTTGGGGCCTGCGGGCCTACGACAGTTCGGCCCAGAACCCGCGCGATGGCGAGGACGTGTTCGACGTCTACTCCCACGCCAGGGGCCGTGGCCTCAACGGCATCGCTTACCGCGAGTGGTGACTCTCATGGGCCGGCAAAAGGGTTTTACCTTGCTCGAACTGATGGTGGTGATGGCGATCATCGCGACCCTGATGACCATCGCACTGCCGCGCTACTTCAACAGCCTGGAAGCGTCGAAGGAAACCACCCTGCGCCAGAGCCTGTCGGCCATGCGCGAGGCACTGGATCACTACTACGGCGACACCGGGCGCTATCCCGATTCTCTCGAACAACTGGTGGAGCTGCGCTACCTGCGCAACGCGCCGCTGGACCCGATCACCGAGCGCAAAGACCAGTGGGTGCTGATCGCGCCGCCGGACGGCGTGGCGGGTGGCGTGGCCGATATCAAGAGCGGAGCTACCGGGAGGGCGCGTGATGGCAGCCAGTATTCCGAGTGGTAAGCACGCGGAGCAGGGCGGGTTCACCTACCTGGGCGTGCTGTTCCTGATCGTGATCATGGGTATGGGCCTGGCCAGTGCCGGCGAGTTGTGGTCGACCGTGTCGCGCCGTGATCGCGAGAAGCAACTGCTGTGGGTCGGCACTCAATACGCCCAGGCGCTGCGCAGCTACTACCGCAGTTCGCCGGGGCTGGCGCAGTACCCGAAAGAGCTGGCCGACCTGCTGCAGGACGAACGTTTTCCTGAGCCACGGCATCACCTGCGCCAGCTCTACCCGGACCCGATTGGCGGCGGTGAATGGGCGCTGCAACGGGGTTTCGACGGACGCATCACCGGGATCAACAGTCCGTCCACCGAGGTGCCGTTGAAGCAGGCGGACTTCCCGTCGCAATGGTCGGATTTCGAGGGCATGCAGCGTTATTCGGACTGGCAGTTCGTGGCCGAGAAAGCCTTTCTCGATGGCACCGGTCCTGGCAATGGAACCCCGGTCAAAGGCCAGTCGGCCCTGCCGCAGGCGTTGCAGCCATGAGCCGCCAGTGGTGGTGCGCGTTGCTCCTCACTGTTGTGGCGTGCTGCGCGTGCGCCGCCGAGGAAGACGAAATGATGGGCTTCATCGTCGACGACACGATCTCGCACATCGGCCACGACTTTTATTACTCGTTCAGCGAACGCCTGCGTGACACCAGCCCGATGGATTTCAACCTGGTGGTGCGCGAGCGCCCCGACGCGCGCTGGGGGAGCCTTGTGACCGTGGAATATCAGCAACGCCTGGTGTATCGGCGCTTCCTGCCGCCGAACACCGTGGAACTGAAGGACGAGGCCTACGAGGCCGCCGACTCGGTTCGACTGGAGGTCGTCCGGCGCAAGCTGGAAGCCTTGTTGCAGGACACCACCGACCTTGAGAAGGACGAACTATGAACACGACAACGTTCTCACGGCGCCGCGGATTGTGGATCCCAGGGTTGTTGATCGGGCTCGCCGGCGCTGCCGCCGTCCAGGCCACTGAACTGGTCTACACGCCGGTCAACCCGTCGTTCGGCGGCAACCCGCTCAACGGCACCTGGTTGCTTAACAACGCCCAGGCGCAAAACGATTTCGACGATCCAGACCTCAAGAAACGCACGACGGTGGCCGGCACTTCGGCGCTCGAACGTTTCACCAGTCAATTGCAGTCGCGGTTGCTAGGGCAACTGCTGGACAACATCTCCACCGGCAACACGGGGAGCCTGTCCACCGACGCTTTTATCGTCAACGTCGTCGACGACTCGGGGGCACTCTCGATTGAAGTGACCGACCGAGCGAGCGGCGAGGTTTCTGAAATCAAGGTGAACGGCCTCAACCCATGACGGGATGACGGTTCCGGGGAGTGCAGGACATGAAAAAAATAATAGCGCTAGGGCTGATGTTGGCAGCATTGCAAGGGTGTGGTCTGCGCGAGCCGATGTCGGCCGAGCAGGACACCGACACTCCGACCCTGACCCCCAGGGCCTCGACCTACTACGACTTGCTGAAAATGCCTCGGCCCAAGGGCCGCTTGATGGCGGTGGTGTACGGCTTCCGTGACCAGACCGGGCAGTACAAACCGACGCCGGCGAGTTCGTTTTCGACCAGCGTCACCCAGGGCGCGGCGTCGATGTTGATGGATGCCTTGCAGGCCAGCGGCTGGTTTGTGGTGCTGGAGCGGGAAGGGCTGCAGAACCTGCTGACCGAACGCAAGATTATTCGAGCGTCGCAGAAGAAGCCGAATACGCCGGTGAACATCCAGGCCGAGCTGCCGCCGTTGCAGGCGGCGAACATGATGCTCGAGGGCGGGATCATCGCTTATGACACCAATGTGCGCAGCGGTGGGGAAGGGGCGCGGTATCTGGGGATTGATCTGTCCCGGGAATATCGCGTGGATCAGGTGACGGTGAACTTGCGCGCGGTGGATGTTCGTAGCGGGCAGGTGCTGGCGAATGTGATGACCAGCAAGACGATTTATTCGGTGGCGCGCAGTGCCGGGGTGTTCAAGTTTATCGAGTTCAAGAAGTTGCTCGAGGCGGAGGCTGGGTACACGACTAACGAGCCGGCTCAGTTGTGTGTGCTTTCGGCGATCGAGGCGGCGGTGGGGCATTTGCTGGCGCAGGGGATTGAGCGGCGGTTGTGGCAGGTGGCCGGGGATAATTCTTCGCCTGCTGCGGATGAGACCTTGAATCGGTATTTGACTCAGAACAAGGTGGATCCTGAGGCGGAGTGAACTTGGCGGCCTTTGGGCCGACCAGGTTCTTTTGGGGTTGTGTGTATATCCGTTTTTTTGGGTGTTGCGACTGGCGGTTCCGCTCTTACAGCGGGTCACTTTGGCAAACGCCCCAAAGTAACCAAAGGTCTGGGCCCCGGCGTTCGGCCCCTCGCTGGGGCTCGGGGTTCCTTCGCTCCGGGATTCATCCGGGGGGCATCGCCTCCGGTTTGCTTCGCTGCACCTCCTCTCGATGTGTTCGACTTCGTCGAACGGTCGCTGCGCTCCCACCCCCGGATAAATCCCTCCACTCAGCCTTCCGATGGGGCCAGCACGTCAAGAGCGGTACTCGAGCTAACGCTCATTGTGTTGAGTGGTGAGAAGCGGAAAGCGGATTGCTTTTGCTTTGATCGTTCCCACGCTCCGCGTGGGAATGCAGCCCGGGACGCTCCGCGTTCCATTCTTGAATGTTTAAAAGTTGTGTCTGTTTTAACGATCCTTCCCACAAGGTTTTCAGGTTGTCCGTCGGAAGCGCGGGCTCTAGCCTGTTTTGGTCGCTGCCAATTCAGCGATCGGGTCTGGAAACCCGGATGTGCGAGAAAGCGAAATCGCTTTTCATAACGTATGCTTGCGCACCTTCATTGTGTGCACGCTGTTATGGCGGCTGTGCGCGGGAGACATTTATGTCTGCCGGGTCGCGTTCTCCCCGGATTTCCAGCCCGCGTACAGCTGCCACCCATTCTTCCTGGAAGTCGATTGGGCCGGCTGCAACCATCAATGAGGACGAAATAACCATGAAAAAACCAACACCCAACCCACCCGAAAACCAAGCCAGTCTCGAAACCGACCCAACCTCCCCATACACCTCAATCAACTCGAAAAAACTCCACGAAGCCGCCGAACGCGCGCTCGATCATTACCTCTGCCCCGGCGCCCACATCATGGGCAGCGTCAACGAACCCGCCCCGATGTACCTCACCAATCCGGCCTACAACACCGAATCCCTGCTCGCCAACGCCTGCGAATCCCTGGGCTCCGCCAGCGAAATGCTCAACAACTTCGCCGCCGCCCTCGACCCCGCCCACCGCAAGACCGCTTTGGGTATCGCGCAGATCCTCATGTTGAGTGAGCTGGCCGTGAATCAGGCCTTGGATCACGTCGAGCTGAAGGGCTGATCCATCCCCAATAAAAAACGCGACCCAAGAAAAGTGCCGCGTTTTTCATTTTCAAATTGGAGTCACCATGGATCCCCTGATTTCCCCAATCGTTTCAGACTTCGAAAGTGAAGAGCAGGCCGCCAGCTATGACCGCTGGTTGCGTGCCAAAGTACAGGCTTCAATCGATGACCCACGACCCAGCATTCCGAATGAGCAGGTGATGGCTGAAATGTCGGCCCTGATGGAGGAAAAACGAAGAAAGCATGAGGCGGGGTGAGGCTCTCGCAGCGGCAATACGAAAAAACCGCGATCCCTGACAGGAGCGCGGTTTTTGTTTGGGGCGGAGTTAACAACGGATTAGAAAAAACGAGTTCGCGGATACTCCTGACGCGTGTGCAGTACGTTCACGATTTCTATTCGATCGGTTACTCGATAGATGATCAGATAACTCGAATGTACAACAGCTTCTCGAGTGCCGGGGATCCGACCGGCTCGGTAGAGGCGAGGATGTTCCAGAAGGTTGGATGCAGCTTTTCCAATCGCCCTGACGAGTTCTCTGGCTGCTCTGGGGTGTCTTTCTGTTATGAAGTCGATAATTAGCATCAGCTTGGCCCGTGCTTCGGGCCTCCACTCAATCGACCTCGAAACCATTGTCTTTTGCCTTGAGCAAGGCATGTATCTCAGCCATCACCTGGTCATGCGAAATATTCGGACGCGGATCATCGAGAGAGGCCTGTACTTCGGCCCGAAACCAACGGTCATAACTCGCAGCCTGCTCCTCAGGATCAAGATCCGAAACAACCGGGCACAGTGGGTCGATCAAAGACGGGTCGATCATGGAACCTCCGGGTTTGGTGCCAGGAAGTCTATTCGGTAATGGTATCGCTGTCGTCGCTGTCTGGATGAATTGCATGTTGGCCAAGCTCCGTGGGGATCAATGTGTCCCGGCAAATCCTAGAGCCTGCACTTCCGACGGCCAACCGCCAGAATTCGTCAGAAAACTCCCCGATTTTCTGAAAACGTTCCGTTTTCCGTAGGACGCCACTCAAGCGTCAGCGCAAAAAAAACGCGACCCTCAACAGGTCGCGGTTTTCCAACACCCAACCCTTACTGCTGCAAAACCGTCGCCTGGTTAGCCGACCCGAACTGCTGAATATTCGCCGTCTGAGTCATCCCGCTCTGATCCACATTGGCAATGTTCCCCGTCCCACCCTGGGTCACATACGCCACGTTCATGGTGTCAGCTTGTTTGACCGTGATCATGTTGTCGCTGCCATACAGCTGCGCGGTGTAGGCCTGGTTACCGGTGCCGGACTGGTCGAATTCGGTGCTGTTGCCCGAGCCGTTCGAGGTGCCTTGGGCCAGGTTGGTGGTGCCGCGTTGGTCGGAGATCAGGATGTTGTCGCTGCCGTTCTGGTCGAAGTACAGCTCGTTGTAGGAATCAGCCTGACTGACCGTGGTCTTGTTGCCGGTCCCGGTCTGGTGGGTGGTCATGACGTGGCCGACGCCGTCCTGGGTGAAGCTGGCGATGTTGCCGTTACCGGCCTGATTGACTGTGGCACGCTGGTTGCTGCCGAACTGGCCACCGTGTTGCGGGCCTTTCCAGTTGCTGGCGTAGACCTTGTTGTCGTTGCCTACGGAGGTGGCGTTGAGCGTGTGACCGTCGCCGCTCTGGTAGGTGTAGTGCACGTTGCCGTTGCCGACTTGATACAGCGCCAGGGTCGAGTTGACCGACTCGAACTGGTCGGCGTAGATGGCGTTGGTGTTGCCGACCTGGGTGACGGCGGCGGTGTTGTTTTCGCCGTAGCTCTGGTCGACCACGGTTTCGTTGCTGTCGCCGTACTGGTTGACGGTGGCCTGGCTGGCCAGTTGCGAGTCCTGCCAGATCTCGGTGCCGTTGAGGTTGCCGAACTGGTTGATGGTGATGTTGCCGCCGGTGCCGTTGCGCTGGTCGCCGTAGGCGTAGTTATTTTCGCCGGCCTGGTTGATGCCGATCTGCCCGCCGTTGTGGGTGACCTGTTCGGCGGTGCCGTAGTTGGCGGTGCCGTATTGGGTGATCACCGAGCTGTTGCCGCTGCCTTCGTACAGTTGCTCGATGTTGGCTTCGTTGCTGTCGCCGAACTGGAAGGTCTTGCCTTCGCTGCCGTTTTGCGAGTCCTGGTAGACGAACGAGAAGTTGCCGGTGCCTTGCTGCTGTTGCAGGGCGGTGTTGGGTGAGCCGAAGCCCAGCGACTGGCTGGCGTGGGTGGTGTTGAAGGCGCCGGTCTGTTGCTGGGTGATGGTGCCGTTGTCTTCGTAAAGTTGTTCGGCATAGGCGGCGTTGTAGTCGCCGACCGCGTCCTGGGTGATGACGCTGCTGGCATGGTCTTGCACGGCGGCGGCGTCGTTGCCCTGGCCCAGTTGGGTCTGGGTGGCGCTGCTGAACGGGGCCTGGGTCTGCTTTACATCGGCGATGTTGGCAGTGCCGACCTGGCTCTGGGTGGACAGGCTGTCGTCGGCCATGGCCTGGGCACTGATCATGACCAGGATGGCGGCGGTGAGGGGCGTCAGTTTGAACATGATGAACTCTCCGATGATTGCAGTGCTTAGCGATATTGCTTGACCGAAACGCTCATGCCGTTGCCCGACTGGGTCACGGCGCTTTGCAGCCCCGTGCCGGCCTGCTCGATGCTGGCGTCGTTGTTGTTGCCGTTTTGCGAAATCTGCGCGCGGTTGTGGCTGCCGTTCTGGGTGATCGATGCGGCGTTGCCGGAACCGTTTTGCGTGATCAAGGCCATCAGGTCGCTGCCTTGTTGCAGGATGTACGCTTCCTGATTGCTGCCCGATTGCACGATCTTTCCAAGCAGCGACTGACCGTTCTGCGAGAGCAGGGCGAGGTTGGCCTGGCCGTTCTGGTCGATCAGGGCTTGCTGGCCCACTGGGGGCGGCAGTTCACCAAGGTCGGCGGAGGGCGCCAGGTCGTCGTTGTCCATCAGGTCGTCGGCGCGCACGCCCGCACTGCCGCACAGGGCGAGCAGGCAAAGCAGGGCGGCGGTCGGCGTGTTCATGGCGTTGTCCTGTGTGGCGTTAAGCGTCGAGCGTTGCCCCGCCAACCCGAAAGCAGGCGGGGCGCAGCCTTACAGCGTGGTCACCGAGATGGTGCGAACGGTGCCCTGGGACGAGCGAATCGTGGCGGTCGGGTTGGCCGATGGCACCACCGTCGTGTTGTTCAGCGTCAGCCGCCAGCGTCCGGTGACCGGTACCGTCGTCGTGCCGAGGGTGACCAGCCCGGTCGGGGTGGTGACCTGCACGGTGATGGTGTTGCCGGTGGTCACCGACGAGGTGCCGGCGAAGTCCCAGTTGAAGCGGTTGCCGGAACGGGCCTGCACGGTCGAGGTGGTGATCGTGAAGGTTTCCGCTGCTGGTCGTGGCGACACTTGCACAGTGACCGTGGCCGGCGTCGACAGGGCGCCGAAGCTGTCCCGGGCGATGTAGGTGAAGGTCGTGGTGAACGCGGTGGTCACGGTGGCCGGTGGGGTGTAGGTGATCACCGTGCCGTCGGTGCTGACCGTGCCACGTCCTGCCGGCGGCTGGGTCAGGCTGGCGACGCCCAGCGGCACGTTGCCTTCCGGATCGGTGTCGTTGGCCAGGACGTTGATCGGGATCGCCACGCCCAGCGTTGCGACGCTGTCGGCAACGGCGGTCGGTGGCCGGTTCGGTGCAACGCTGATGGTCACCGTGGCTGGGTTCACCGAGGCCAGGCCTTTGCTGTCCTGAGCCTTGTAGGTGAAGGTCGTGGTCAGCGGTGCGTTGACCACGGCTGGAGGGGTGTAGACCACCGACGTGGTGCCGTTCAGGGCCACGGTGCCCTGGCCGGCTGGCGGTTGAGTCAGCGCGGTGATGGTCAGCGGTACGTTGCCGTCCGGGTCGTTGTCGTTGGCCAGCACGTTGAGGGTGATCGGCACGCCGAAGCTGGTGCTGCCGGTGTCGGCGACGGACAGCGGCGCCTGGTTTTCACCGGTGTCCGGCGCGTTGCCGACAACTACCACCGGCTCGGTGTCGCTGCCGCCGGCGGCGGATTTGACCGTGACGGTAGCCGGTGGCTGGGTCAGGTCGGCGACAGTGATTTTTTGCAGGGTGCCGGTCTTCGACAGGCGACCGTAGCCTTGGGCGACCATGTCCGGCACGGCGACTTCATCGGTCGACGTGGCTTCGATCAGCAGGCTGTGATTGGCCCAGCTGTAGCGCGCGGTCTGGATTTTCACAACGTCGGTGAGCTTGGCAGAGACCGAGGTCGGGCGCGTCGTCCCGGCCGGGTTGGTCGCGGTCACGACCACCACCGACGGCAGCGTGCCGTTACCCAGACGCTGGCCGAAGAACAGGCCGTTGTTGTCACCCAACAGGCTGGTCTGGCACGGCGTCTTCGGTGGGCCGGGCAGCAGCGCCAACGTTTCGCGGAAGCACAGGGTCGAGCTGCTGTCAGCCTTGGCGAACACTTCGGTACGCACGCCGGCCGACGTCCGGCGATAGGTGGCGCGATCAAGGGCGACCTGTGTTTGCTGACGGTTGTCGAGGACCTTGCCGGCGACGGTGAACAGGGTGGTCTGAATCGAGCCTGCGCCTGAGGGACCGTCGATCCGCACGAAGTTGGTATTGAACGGGCTGCCGGTCACCGCCTCGGTGAGGTTCGGGTCGCCGACGAAGGTTTCGACGTTGCCGGTGTCCGGGTTCACTTCGGTGTACGGCCCGTTGATGCTGCGCAGGAACGGCCCGATGGCGCCGTTGAGCGCACCGCTGAAGTTGCCCGGGGCGCCGATGCCTACGTCCTTGGTGATGTTGATCGCCCGCCGGCCTGGTGTGGTGACGGTGACCGTTTCCACACCGTACGGGTGGGTGATGGTGTAGGTGCCGGCAACAGGCACGTTCACCCGGATGCGGATTCGCGCGAAGCTTTGCTGATCACCGTCCACAGGGTTTCCCGAGGCGAACGCTGCTTCGATCCCGGCGACATAGGCGTCCATACCAAAACCGGCGCCATTGTTGGGGATGTTGGTTTCCGCCAGGAACCAGAAGGCTTCCGGCGGCCAGTTGTCGGGGAAGACCATCGGCAGCGTATCGTCGAAAATCCCCGGTTCCGGCAGCAGGGTGCACATGTACGCCGGCGGGGTGGCAGCCGGCACTCGCGAACTGGCGGCGCGGGACTGGCAGAGCTCCATCGACAGCAGGTTGTTGTCCTGGTACCACATCGGGAATTTCCCGGTGGCAAAGGTGTAGGGGCCGGGATCGACGGCGGCCAGTTGCGCGAACGCACTGCCGGTCAGCGAGATTGTCAGCCCGAGCGCGTTGAGCGCGAAGCGTGGCCACTTGTTCATGATGCCTCCTGATGCGGATCTGGGCATGTGAGCGTTCATTGCACGATGACCACTTCTTCGGTATCGCTGCCGCCGTTGGACGACGTCACCCGGACCCTGGCCGGTGGAATCGGCGAGATCCCGGTGGCCAGGGTTTTCACTGCGCCGTCACCGCCCAGCGCACCGATGGCGGCGCCAGTGCCGGAGGTGGCGGTGAGCACCGGTGGCGAGGTTTCGTCACTGGTCGAAGCCACCACGGTCAGTTGCCCGGAACTCAGGCTGTACTCGGCGCGCTGGATCACTACCAGGTCGGTCAGACTCATGGGCAGGGTGGTCGGCGAGCTGGTGGCGATGGCCAGGTGGTTGTCGGCGGTCACTTGCAAGGTGGCCGGCAGGGTTGGATTGACCTGCGACTGCGCGTACCAACTGCCAGTGCTATCGGCCTCTTTGAGGTTGAGCACCGGCGTGCTACTGGTGACGGCGACGGTGGCCGGAGCAGGCGGGGCTTTGACGAACACGTCCTGCTGGGCGACCGGGGCGCTGTCGCCGGGTTTGCGCGAATAGGTACTGCGCTCGGTGATCAACGGCGTGGGTCGAACCACCGTCGACAACTTGCCGGAAACCGCAAACACCGTGGTACGCAGGTCGATCCCGCCGGGGCCTTCGATGCGCAGGTAGTTGGTGTTGAACGGGCTGCCGGTCACCGCTTCTTCAAGGTTCGGGTCGCCGACGAACTGTTCGGCGCCGCCGCTCACCGGATTGGTTTCGGTGTAGGGCCCGTTGACGCTGCGCAGGAACGGCCCGACGTCCCCCTTGAGCGCGCCGTCGTAGGTTTTCGGGCTGCCGATGCCGATGTCGCGGGTCATGTTGATCGCGCGACGACCGGGGGTGTCGACGTTGAATACTTCGACGCCATATGGGTGAGTGATCACATAAGTACCGGCGGTGGGCACATCGACCCGGATGCGGATGCGGGCGAAGCTGATCTGGTCGCCTTCCACCGGATCGCCACCACTGAACGCCGCTTCCACGGCCGAGCCGTAGGACAGATTGATGCCCCGGGCTGCATCGACCACGGTGCCGTCGGCGGTGAACCAGAACGCTTCGTCGGGAAAATTGCCCGGGAAGACAATCGGCTGGGTGTCGTCGAACACGCCGGGCGCAGGGATCAGCGAGCACATGTACGAAGGCGCGCCGGGCGTGCTCGGCACCCGCGAACTGAGCGCTTTGGACAGGCACAGGTCCAGGGTGCGTCCGTGGGTGTCCTGATACCAGCTGGCAAATCCGCCGGTCGCCGGGGCATAGGGTCCGGGATCGACGGCGAACAGAGCGGCCTGGGCCATGCCCTGGGCCAGGGCGCTCACGACCAGGACGGTCGCGGTTTTGGACAGTAAAGGGTGCATGAGTTAATCCCTCTATCGAAGTGCCTGCCCCTTGGGGGTGGGTCAGTTGCAGAGGGGCTTTACAACTTCCATACCAACGGCCGGGCAACGGGCCGCAAAGGCCCGTGGTGCAAAGGTTGGCGAGAGAAGGTGGGGATTTTTTGCAGCGCTGCCATCGGGCGACAGTCCCCAGCATTGGGGATTGTGGGGATCCATCGGCAAAGCGGATTTGCGGATTTGCGGATTTGTGATCGTGGGGCCGTTCACCCCCCGCATCCGGGCAATCACCCAACCGTGGGCTATAACCCTATAGGGACGTATCGGGAAGTCGCCGCCATGAACATGCAGTCAAAATCGCTACCGGTCGAGGAGAGCAGCCTGCGGCTGGGCTCGCGCAAGCAGCCGTTCAATCTGCTGCGCTGGTTTTCGTTGATCAGCATGGCGGTGATCGGTACGGTAGCCGTGGCGCTTGGCACGGTGTCGACGCGTTTCGTGATCGAAGAAAGTGTGCAGCGTGATGCCTTGCTGACGGCGCAGTTCATTCAGGCCATCGCTTCGGCTGAGGTTCGCCACGTTTCGATTCCCAATATCCGCACCATGGGCGACTTGCTGGACCCGCGCCAGGACCGGGACTTTCCCGACGTCGACCCGGCGGCCCGGGCCAGCGCCCGGGGCGAATTCCTCGATCACATCGAGCATCTGCCGGACGTGATCCTCGCCAACGTTTACGCGCCGGATCGCCTGGTGATCTGGTCGACCAACCCCGCACTGGTCAACACCCGCATCCATGCCGACGAAGACCTCGATCGCGCGTTCAACGAGAAGATTCCGGTGTCGGCCAGTTATCACAACGTCGACAAGGGCCGTGAAGAACAGAAGTTCGTGGTGCCGCCGGATTACATCTTCATCGAGAACTACATTCCGCTGTTCGACGCCGACGGCAAGAACGTCACCGCGATGGTCGAGATCTACAAGGAGCCCAAGGACCTGATCGCTCGCATGGAGCGCGGTCTGGCGCTGATCTGGCTGGCCACCGCGCTGGGCGGCGGGCTGATTTATCTGGGGCTTTACTGGATCGTGCGACGGGCGGCGATCCTGCTGGCGGTGCAACAGAAACAACTGATTGCCAATGAAACCTTTGTCGCACTGGGCGAGATGTCCTCGGCAGTGGCGCACAGTTTGCGCAACCCGCTGGCGACCATCCGCTCCAGCGCCGAATTGGCCCTGGAGTTCGACGCGGGGCCGGCGCAGAAGAACATCAAGGACATCATCGGTCAGGTCGATCGCATGTCGAAGTGGGTGCGCGAACTGCTGCAGTCGCTGCGACCGCTCAACGACGAACCGGAGCCAGTGAACCTGGTGGCGGCGTTGCACGAAAGTCTGGTGGCGTTCGAACAGCAGATCGCCAAAAACGCGGTGCACGTGGTGCTTCATCCGCAACAAACGCCGATGGTGCTGAGCCAACCGGTGCAACTGACGCAAATCCTCAACAGCCTCCTGGCCAACGCACTGGAGGCCATGGACAAGGGCGGCACGTTGACCATTACGCTCGAACCCACAAACAACGGCGGCGTCAGCGTCATGCTCAGTGACACCGGCAAAGGCATGAACGAAGAACAGCGCAGCATGGCGTTCCGGCCGTTCTTCACCACCAAGCAGGGCGGGCTCGGCGTAGGGCTGGTGCTGGTCAAACGAATCATGGAGCGTTTCGGCGGCGGGGTGACCCTGGACAGCCGCGAAGGCGAGGGCACCACCGTTCGTCTGGCGTTTCAGCTCATCCAGTAAATGGGGTGAACTTTCCCCCAGGAGCGGGTGTCAGGCCCCGGTCACCGGGGAGTGGGGAATCCAACAGCGCCTGTAACAGCTTGTTTCAACGGGGATTAATACTTTGGCGAGCTAATTGCAAAACACCATCACCCCTTCCTTAGATGAGGCGGCTGGTGATGGACAGAACAACGCGTGACCCCAAAAAGCTGTTTCTGCTGACGCCGTTGAGCGTCTTTCTGATGTTGGCTCTGGGCAATATGGCCGGGGTCCGAGCGAGCCCGATCGACGACGAAAACCAGCCGGAAGCCTCCGACCCGTCCGCATATTACGACGAGCCGGCGGATGAACCGGCGGCCCTCAACGCCATCCTGACCATGCCCGAGGCCAACGAAGATTCCTTCGATCTGCCCGACGGGGTGAAAGGCACGCGCAACACCACGCGTTCGGAAAACATCCTGCCACCCACCGTGCAGACCAGTTTCAACTACCCCACCAACGGCAAGCCGAGCCCGCTGTTTGGCGCTCAGCCGTTCACCCAGCAAATCGTCCTGTTCGAAGAGTTCGGCCCGGAAAAACTCGACCCGACCACTCCGGCTGCGCCGCTGGGTTTTCCGCCTGCGGCCATCGGTCCGGCTCCGGCCCAGGACCCGAGCAGTGTCGCCCGCAGCGCACCACCCGGCACCGCGCTGGATGCGTTCCTGCGCCAACCGGGCCTGACACCGTTCCCGAGTCAGTTCTCCAACGTCGTCGACCGCAACCCGTGGCAGTCGCAGATCGAGCTGTTCCTCAACCGCCACATCGGTTCGTCCGCCGAAGGCCGGCCGCCGGGAAAAGGCTGGGCGCACCAGCGCTGGAACGAGTTCTACCCGCAAGTCGCCTACAAGACCGTGCAGACCGGTGCGCGTCTGAACGGCGGCCTGCGTGACAGCCGGCAGATGCACGGTTATGCCGTCGGCGAATTCGGCCCCGGCGGTCTGTACCACAACGTCGCCGGCGTGCCGGCGACGGATGGCACCGCCAAGGGTGTCGATGCACGTTTCCACCCGGCGATGCCGGTGCAGAACCACAACTCGGTGTGGACCTTCGACGGCACGCTGCCGCCGAAACTGCTGATGGTGCGCTACGGCCAACCGGTGATGATGCGTCACTACAACGGCCTGCCGATCGATCCGTCGGCCAACCGTGGTTTCGGTCTGCACACCATCACCACCCACGAACACAACGGCCACGCACCGGCGGAAAGCGACGGCTATGCCAACGCGTTTTTCTTCCCCGGCCAGTACTACGACTATCGCTGGCCGATCCAGCTCGCCGGTTACGACAGCATCAACACCAAGGCTGAAGATCCGCGCGCAGCGTTCCCGTGCGCGCCGGGGGAAACCCTGTGGGTCAACGACCTGCAGCCTGCGAAGAAGACCTGCGACCACGGCACCATCAAGATCCGTGGCGACTGGCGCGAAACCATGAGCACCCACTGGTTCCACGACCACATGCTCGATTTCACCGCGCAGAACGTCTACAAGGGCAACGCGGCGATGATGAACTACTACAGCGCCCTGGATCGCGGCAACGAATCGGTGAACGACGGGGTCAACCTGCGTTTCCCCAGCGGCAGCGCCTTGCCGTGGGGCAACCGTGACTACGACGTCAATCTGGTGTTCGCCGACAAGGCCTGGGATCAGGAAGGCCAGTTGTGGTTCAACCCGTTCAACACCGATGGCTTCATCGGCGATCAGGTGCTGGTCAACTGGCAGTGGAAACCGACCCTCGACGTGCGCGCCCGCAGTTATCGGTTCCGCATCCTCAACGGTTCGGTGTCGCGCTACTTCAAGCTCGCTCTGGTGCGGGAAATCAAAGGCACCGGCGGTGAATTCCAGGGGCCGAAGAACTCCGGCGTTTCCTACAGCCGCGTGCCGTTCCACATGATCGCCAACGACGGCAACATCATGGAGCACAGCGTGCCATTCGATGGCTCGATGGATCTGGATGCCGACGGTGACAAACAGAACCACAACGCGATCCTGCCGACCCAGGGCATCGCCGAGCGGTTCGACATCATCGTCAACTTCTCGAAAAACGGCATCAAACCCGGCGACAAGCTGTTCTTCGTCAACCTCCAGGCCCAGGACGACGGCAAAGGCCCGAAAGAGACGATCTCGCTGTCCGACGTGCTCTCCGAGAAGTACCTGGCGGTGATCAAACAGACCAGCAAAGGCCCGCAATGGGACAAGGGTGATCCGGCGGTGGGCAAGGTCTTGCAGCTCAACGTCAAGCCTTTCACCGGCCAGGACCTGGCCATGGACCCGGCAGCCTACGAACCGGCCAAACCGGGCAAGGCTGAAGGCATGGTGATGATCCCGCTGAAGATCCACCGCGACAACGCCGCCGACAAGGCGCTGCTGGCCAACGCCCGTCACCGGACTTTCACCTTCGGCCGCAGCGACGGCACCGATGAAGCACCGTGGACGGTCAAGACCGATGGCGGCTTTGGTTTCCATATGGACCCACGCCGGTTGAACGCGTCAACGAAACTGGCCAGCGGCCCGACCGATGCCGGCACCGCCGGGTTCGGCACCCTGGAGGTGTGGAACATCAAGCTCGGCGGCAAGGGCTGGAGCCATCCGGTGCACGTGCACTTCGAGGAGGGGATCATCCTCAGCCGTGGCGGCAAGGCTCCGCCTGAGTGGGAAAAATGGGCGCGCAAGGACGTCTATCGCATCGGCTCCGAAGCCGACGGGCTGGACAGCGTGGAAATGGCGATCAACTTCCGCGAGTTTGCCGGGACCTACATGGAGCACTGTCACAACACCCAGCATGAGGACAACTCGATGCTGCTGCGTTGGGACCTCGAGAAACCCGGGCAACTGCAGTTGATGCCGACACCGCTGCCGAGCTGGGATGGCGTGCGCTACGTCAACTCCGCCGCGCTGCCGACCTTCCGCACTGGCGATGGCTTCGGCCCGCAAGTGACCGTGAAGAAATGAGCAGGGAGGGAGCCGACATGACCCGACCGACGCCGCGCTCCCGCGCCCTGGGCATGCACTTGATCCTGGTGCTGGTCACCTGCCTGCTCGGCAGTCAGGTGCTCATCGCCCATCAAGCGCTGCCCGAAGGCGCCAGCGAATCCGCCACCCCGTGGGGTGGCGACTATTTCCCCAACACCCTGCTGACCGATCAGGACGGCAAGCAGGTGCGCTTTTTCGATGACCTGATCAAGGACAAGGTGGTGGTGATCAACTTCATCTTCACCTCCTGCAGCGACTCCTGCCCACTGGAAACCGCACGCCTGCGCCAGGTGCAGAAACTGCTGGGGGACCGGGTCGGCCAGGACATCTTTTTCTACTCGATCAGCATCGATCCGCTGAGCGACACACCCGAGGTCCTCAAGGCCTATTCACAACGCTTCAAGGTCGGCCCCGGCTGGAAATTCCTCACCGGCGAATTCGAAGACGTCACCGACCTGCGCAAGAAACTCGGGCTGTTCATCGAGGGCGTCGACAACGGCCGCACCAAGGATCACAACCTGAGCCTGATCGTCGGTAACCAGAGCACCGGGCGCTGGATGAAGGCCTCGCCGTTCGAGAACCCGTGGATCCTCGCCGATCAACTGGCCAACACCCTGCAGAACTGGAAGCAGCCGAGTATCGAAGAAAGCTACGCCAATGCGCCGGAAATTCGCCCGCCGAGCAACGGTGAAGAACTGTTCCGCACCCGTTGCGCCTCCTGCCACAGCCTCGGCCCGCAGGACGGTGAAGGCATCGGCATGCGCAACATCGGCCCGGACCTGATCGGCGTGACCCGCCAGCGTGACCCGGCCTGGCTCAACCGCTGGATCCGTGAGCCGGATCGGGTACTGGCAGAAAAAGACCCGATTGCGCTGCAACTGTTCGAACGATACGAGCGGATCCCGATGCCCAACCTGCGCCTCGACGAACAGTCGGCGCAGTCGATCATCGACTTTCTGCGCGATGAAACCGAGCGCCAGCACCCGACCGCGCAGCCCTTGGCTGACGGGGTGTTGACGCCAACCCGTGCGGCCGCGAGCAGCGAAACGGTGAGCCGTATGCGCTAGCGACCAAATAGCGACTTTGAGTCCTGTATTGCGGTGATAGCCACCTACACTCACTCGTGAGGTGGCTGTAACCGGTTCGATACAAAAAAAACGCCAGGGCACCCCCATGCAACGACTGGAAGAACAACAAACACCGGCGCCAAACGTCGCGGCGGCCGCCATCAAGGGTTGGGGCGCGCAGTTCAATCTGCTGCGCTGGTTCTCGCTGGCCAGTTTTTTCATCATTGCCGCCGTGGCGCTGGGGCTGGGTTATATCTCCACGCGCTTCGTGGTCACTGAAAGCGTCGAGCGCGATGCGCTGCTCACTGCGCAATTCGTCCAGGCCATCGGCGATGCGGAAATGCGCCATGCCGGCATCACGCCGCTGCGCACCATGGGTGAAATGCTCGACCCGCGTCAGGACGAAAACTTTCCCGATGTCGATCCGCTGGCCCACGGCGCGGCCCGGGCCGAGTTTCTCGATCACGTCGAACACCTGCCGGATGTGCTGCTGGCGACGGTCTATGCCCTGGATCGCTCGGTGATCTGGTCGACCAACCCGGAACTCATTGGCGTCAAGTTCGAGGACGATGACGAACTGGACGAATCGTTCGAAATGAAAGTGCCGGTGTCTTCCAGCTATCACAAGATCGACGACGAGAAACCCGAGCAGAAACTCTCCCGTGAACCCAAATACCTGTTCATCGAGAACTACATCCCGATGTTCAACGCCGATAAAAGCAAAGTCATCGCCATGGTCGAGATCTACAAGGAGCCGGCGGATCTGGTAGATCGTATCGACCGCGGGTTTGCCTCGATCTGGGCGGCGACGATTCTCGGCGGGGCGGCGATTTACCTGGGCCTGTTCTGGATCGTGCGGCGAGCCTCGACCCTGCTGCACAGCCAGCAACAGCAACTGATCAGCAACGAAACCTTTGTCGCCCTGGGCGAGATGTCCTCGGCGGTGGCCCACAGCCTGCGCAATCCGCTGGCAACCATTCGCTCCAGTGCCGAACTGGCTCAGGAAGTGGCCAGCCAGAGCGCCCAGCGCAACATCGGCGACATCATCAGTCAGGTGGACCGCATGTCGCGCTGGGTCCGGGAGTTGCTGGTTTCGCTGCGGCCGATGAGTGACGACGGCGAGGCGCTGGAGCTGCGCGCCGCCGTGGAAGATTCCCTCGGTGCGTTCGAGGCGCTGATCCGGCGCAACGGTGTCGAGGTGCGATTCAACCTGCAGGACTGCCCGCCGGTGGTCAGCCACAAGGTGCTGCTGACGCAGATTCTCAATAGCCTGTTCGCCAACGCCCTGGAAGCCATGCCCAAGGGCGGCGTGCTGAGTGTCGAGATTGATGCACCCCACGCCGGCCAGGTCTGCATGACGGTGGGTGACACCGGCAAAGGCATGAACGCGCAGCAACAACAATTGGTGTTCAAACCCTTTTTCACCACCAAACAGGGCGGCCTCGGGGTTGGCCTGGCACTGGTCAAAAGAATCATGGAGCGTTTTCAGGGCTCGGTCGTGCTGACCAGCCGCGAGCAGGAAGGAACCCGCGTCAGTCTCAACTTTAAAGTGGCATCGGGAGGGGAATATGGAACACAGCATTCTGCTGGTCGAGGATGACGAACTGTTGGCCGACAATATTCAGACCTACCTGGAGCGCAAAGACTTCGAGGTGACGGTTTGCCACTCGGCTGAAGACGCGCTGGGGCAACTGGAAAGCTTCATGCCGGACATCGTGCTGACCGACAACTCGCTGCCGGGCATGAGCGGTCACGATCTGATCCAGAAGCTGCGCATCAGCGCGCCGGATCTGAAAGTGATCATGATGACCGGTTACGGCAATGTCGAAGACGCGGTGGTCGCGATGAAGGAGGGCGCCTTTCATTACGTCACCAAACCGGTCGCATTGCCGGAGCTCAAGTTGCTGCTGGACAAGGCCCTGGCCACTGAGCGGATGGAGCGCACGCTGTCGTTTTATCAGGAGCGCGAGGCGCAGAAATCCGGGGTGCAGGCGCTGATCGGCGAATCAGAGCCGATGCTGCATCTGAAGAACACCATCGGCCAGTTGCTCGAAGCCGAGCGGCGCATGACCGGTGGCGACCTGCCGCCGGTGCTGGTGGAAGGTGAGACAGGCACCGGCAAGGAGCTGGTGGCCCGTGCGCTGCATTTCGATGGCGTACGCAGCAAAGGCCCGTTCATTGAATTCAACTGCGCGTCGATCCCCGCCAACCTGGTGGAATCGGAGCTGTTCGGCCATGAGAAAGGTGCGTTCACCGATGCCAAGGACCGCCGCGTCGGGCTGGTGGAGGCGGCTGACGGCGGCACGCTGTTCCTCGATGAAATCGGCGAGATGGACCTGGTGCTGCAGGCCAAACTGCTCAAGCTGCTGGAGGACCGCACCATTCGCCGGGTCGGCTCGGTGAAGGAGCGCAAGGTCAATCTGCGGGTGATCAGCGCCACCAACTGTAACCTCGAACAAATGGTCCAGCAGGGCAAGTTTCGCCGTGACCTGTTCTTTCGCCTGCGGATCATCTCGATCAAGGTGCCGCGCCTGTATGCCCGGGGCGACGACGCGCTGCTGCTGGCCCGGCATTTTCTCGCCAGCCACGGCAAGCGCTACGGCAAGCCGAACCTGCATTTCAGCCAGCAGGCCGAAGAATTGCTGCTCAATTACACCTGGCCGGGCAACGTGCGCGAACTGCGCAACATGCTCGAACAGACCGTGCTGCTGGCGCCGAGCGACACCATCGCCGCGCACCAGTTGAACGTGTGCATGAGCCTGGTGGACGAACCGTCGCTGCATCAACATCACGAGGTGCCGCACTTCGAACCGCGCCCGGCGAGCAACACCGAGTCGATGAACCTGCCGGAAGTCGAGCGCGACATGGTGCGCAAGATGCTCGACAAGACCGACTGGAATGTCACCAAGTCCGCCCGCTTGCTGGGCCTGAGCCGCGACATGCTGCGCTATCGCATCGAGAAGCTCGGTCTGGCGCGCCCGGACAAGCGTCAGTGGTAAACCGCGTTGGTTCGTGGGTTCGGCGGGCTCAGGCACTCCAGCAGGCATGTCGGGTCCAGCACTTCGTCATTGACGTAGATGCCGCGCTCGGCATCGTAGGTGCGGATAAACACCCGCACCGTCGCATCGGCCACGGTCGGCAGCTGTGAGTCATGGAACACGTGGCGATCCGGGATGACGATGAAATCCTGAGGCGGCGTGTCATCGAACGCTCGCGGTGGTTGTGCATTCAGCGACGGCGGAGCAGGGTGGGCGAAGGGCTGGTCGGCCCCGTAGTAGTTGAAGTTGCTGTCGAGGGCTTGCGCCTGGGTGGCGGCGAGCAGACAGGCGGATAACAGCAGCCGGTTGAGCGTTTGCATGGCGGCACCTGTGGAATCGGTTTTCCCCAAGGCTATTAACTATAGCCGCCCGTTGGCTTACAAGTTCGCAACAACCTGGATCATCGCGCTCAACTAGACTCGGGCCGCTCAATCAAGAGCATCGTGCGGAGTGCGCCATGGAAGTGCCAAACAACAAGAACGCCATCGAAAGCAATCGTCAGGCGTGGAACGATTCGGCCCGTCACCATCAGGAATCGGCCGAGTGGAAGGCCTTGCTGAGAGAGGTCACCCAGACCGGTTTTTCCTGCCTCGACGAAACCCTGAGCGGGTTGCTGGAACAGGTCGGCGTCGATGGAAAAGACGTCGTGCAGCTGTGCTGCAATAACGGCCGCGAGAGCCTCTCGCTGTTCGCGCTGGGTGCGCGAAGTGTCGTCGGGGTCGATCAATCGGTGGCATTTCTTGAACAGGCCCGGGAACTGAACGGCCGTTCGCCGCACACGGCCGAATTCATCGAAGCCGATATTCATCACTTGCCCGAATCACTGCGCAATCGCTTCGACGTGGCGCTGATCACCATCGGCGTCCTCAACTGGATGCCTGACATCGGCGAATTCTTCCGCCATGTCGCCTCGACCCTGAAACCGGGCGGGAAACTGGTGATCTACGAGACCCACCCGTTCCTGGAAATGGTCGATCCCGACGCCGAAGATCCGTTTCGCCTCGCAACCTCGTACTTTCGCCGCGAGCCGTTCGTGCAGCAGGAACCGATCGTCTACGTCGGCAAGGTCGAGCAACAGGTGGCGCCGTCGTACTGGTTCGTGCACAACCTCGGCGCCATCTTCACCGCCGCCCTCGACGCCGGGCTGAACATCGCGCACTTCAAGGAATACCCGCATTCAAACCGGGAAGAAGCGTATGACCAGTACCTGAACCGCGAGGCGCAGATGCCGATGTGTTTTACGTGGGTGGGGGTGAAGGGCGAGTAGCGCAACTCTCAGGTAGTTGAATGATTCAGCACATGCCCTGGTTGCGCACAGAGATCGATGCCAAGTGCATGAATAACTCTGAGCACAGTGTCAAAGCGGGGCTTGGCTCCCGGCGCGAAAGCTTTGTACAAGCTTTCGCGACCCATTCCCGAGTCCTTGGCTATTTGAGTCATGCCGCGTGCCTTGACTACATAGCCGATTGCACGAAGAAACTCCTCGTTGTCACCGTCGGCCAGCACTTGGGAAAGGTATTCGCTGATGGCTTCATCGCTGTCCAGCAATGCTGCCATATCAAAAGTTGTCAAAGTCTGGCTCATGGTTAAACCTCCTTTGCCATTTTTTTTGCACGTCTGATGTCCGCACTTTGTGATGATTTGTCCCCACCGGCCAGCAGGACAATGACAACACCACTACGCATCGTAAAGTAGACCCGATACCCGGCACCGACATCAACGCGCATTTCCGATACACCGTCACCTACCGGTTTGATGTCGCCTAGATTACCTGCTGACGCACGATCAATGCGACGGGCAATAGCAACCTTGGCTCGCACATCACGAATCGAGGTGTGCCATGCCATGAAAACTGCTGTTTGTTGTATGAAGTAGTTCATAGCTCGACTGTATCCACTTGGATACGATCGAGCAGTCAGTCAGTTCGTTTATCAGACTTGGATGTATCGTCAGAGTCTGTAGGCAAGCAGGAACTGGTTTTGTAGGAGCTTACGCTGGCGTAGCTCCTACAGATCGCAGGAAAAAGCTGTCAAGCCTGCGCAGCCGCCGTCACCACCGGCCGTCCCGGTTTACGCAGAGGTTCCAGTCTCGAGCCTCCATAGCGCGTCTCGCGGAAGAACCGCCACTTTCCAAACAACCCATAGACGTGGGTGACGCGGCCCTGTTCGTGATAACCCATACGAATGTGCAGTTTCAGCGCCGGGATGTTGTGGGTTTCGCAGACGTCCACCACCTTGTGGCAACCCTGGGCGGCCATGGCTTGCCAGAGGGTGACTTGTACGTCCACCGACAGGCTGCTGCCAAAATAGGCGCGGGTCATTTCGCCGCCGAATTCGAAGAACTCGCCAGGCTGGACCGGGAAGTTGCAGCCGTAGTAGTGACGGTCGTGATAATCCCGGGTGCTGCCCCAGATGAAGGCCACGGCGTGGCCGTCGGCGTCCAGGTACATGTGCCCGGTGTGGCCTTCGCTGGCGAGTTCGGCCATGGTCTGCACACGGTCACCGAAATGCTTGCCGAACGCGCCGGCATTCTGTGGCGTGATGTCGACTTTGCGCAGGCCTTCGTAAGGGCGCAGCTTGTGCGGCGGCACCGGGCTGATCAGGTCGCGCTCCATCCACAGCAGTTCCCAGTGGAAGAACACGTAGCGTTTCCACAAGGTGGAAAACGTGCGGCCAAGGCCTTTTTGCTTGATGCGTTCGCGCAGCTTTTCGATGACGCTCATGATGCCCTCCGTGGCCGAAGCCCGGGTGTTTTTGTAGTTGGCTTTTGTGGGTATAGATCAAGCTGGCAAGTACATTTCAAAGTGCCATCTTCGAAAGTGTTGCCAGTTGTGTAACTCAGTCGAGTGCCGCGGCACCGCGTAGAAAATCCTTGTTCAAGTCGGCGTAGGAAACCCGTGGAACCCCCGGCAGCCGCCGCTCTAGCACGCGACTCAGGGACTCTCCGGGTTGTAGATAGGCATCACCGAAATCGGCCCCGAGCTGATTCGGATGGGCGACGATTTCCAGCACACCGTCGGTCGGCGCAGGCTCGTTGCGCAGGTCCACCGGGGTGCAGACGTAGTCCGCGGTTGCACCGGCCAGCCCTTGCAGACGACGGTTGAGCAAACCCTTGAACAGGCGCTTCGGCAGGCTGAGGTTCTGTCCCAGGTTGCGCGCCAGTCGCACCGGTACGCCCTGGTGAGCGGCGAAACGCGCGACGATCTCGCCGATCGGCCAGATGTTGTGCACGTGCTGATGTGAATCGATATGGCTCGGGCGCACGCCGTGATCGACACAACGTTGCCACTGCGCCTGCAATTCTTCCTGCACCGCTTCACGATCTTCACGGACCAGCCACAGGCTGTGCCGGGCAAGGCTGAGATCGAATACCCCGTGGCTGTCGCAGAAAGTGGGGCGGGCGAGAATCCCCTGGCTCAATGGCCGGCCGTACGTCAGGTTGAAGTGCAGGCCGACCCGACCTTCCAGCATGTGATGGCGGGCCATCGCGCAGGCCGCTTCGAAGGCCGGCATGTTGGCCATGGCCGTCGCGGAACTGATGACCCCGGCCTGGAACGCACTGAAGATCACCGCGTTTTCGTTCGGGCTCAGGCCGAAATCGTCAGCGTTGACTATGACTTGGCGAGGCATGTTCGCCCTCCGTGGTGGGGTGGGTTGCCGGTTTTACGACGGACGCCGGTTTTGTCGTTGCCTGCCGTGCGCGCCACTGCTGCAGTTTCGGTTTTAGCCGCTGCCAGAGGCGTAATCCCAGCCCCAGCAAAACACCGCTCGGCCGCCAGGAGTAGAAGCTCCAGCGCCAGTGCTCCAGTTGTCCGGTCATGCGTTCGTGCAGTTGGTGGCTGGAGTTCTCCAGGCTGACCCGCGAGGCATCGATCCAGCGCCAATGGTCATCCAGCCCCCAGCGAATCCATTCCTCCAGCAACACCCGGCCGCTGCCCAGATCCGCGTACTGCGGCAGGAAGGCGAGGTTGTAATCGTAGAGCCGGCCCTGTTCGAGCAGGCCGAGCCGGTAGCTGATGCAGCGGCCGTCCAGCTCCAGCGTGACGACGCGCACCAGCCCTTGGGCGGCGAGGGCGGTGAAAGCGTTTTCGATACAACGACGGCTGCGCTCGGTGGCGAAGATGCCGACGCCTTCGTCGCCTTTCCAGCTCACCGCTTCGACTTCGCGGATGGCTTGCAACAGCGGGCCCATGGTCAGGGTATCGGGCGTGATTCGCCGCACCACCGCGCCACAGGCGGCAATTCGTTTGCGCGCACGGCGCAGCTTGTAGCGTGGATCGCCGGAGACTTCCTGATGATCGGCCTCGCTGATCAGGTGCACCGGCACCCGACAGCTCAGGCGTCGTTCGGCGTTGGAGCTGCGGGCCATCCATTGTGTGAGGACACTTTCCTCGCCCGCCGGCTCCGACAGTTCGTTGAGTTGCAGCAAGGCGTGGGGGATGCGCTGGCGGATCAGCAGCAGTGCCTGGCGCATGTCCTCGGCCGCCAGCACAGACAGCAATGCCAGACGATCCGCCAGCGGATAACCGAGGTGATGCACCACGGCAAACGGTATCCCGCCAAAGCGTTCACGGCCGGCCACCAGCGGCAGGCACAGGCGCAATTCGTCCGCTTCCCAGCCCAGCAGAATGTGCAGATGCTCGTTCGTGTCGAGTGTCTGCTCTGCCGCAGTCAACCAGCCGAGGCTGTTGAACGGCGTGTGATCCGTCACCCGCAGGCGCAGCGCTTCATAAGCCGCTGCCGGGAAGTCAGGGGCGCACAGCGAGGTGCGCCATTCGAATCGCGCCATAGGCTCAGGTCGCCGTTGCTGTGACGGAGGGACGGGAAGGTTTGCGCAACGCATCCAGCCGCGAACCGCTGTAGCGGGTTTCGCGGTAGAAGCGCCAGCGGGCGAACAGGGTGTACACGTTCATGATCCGGCCCTGTTCGGTGTAGCCCATGCGCAGGTGCAGCTTGAGTGCCGGGATGTTGTGGAATTCGCAGACGTCCACGACCTTGTCGCAACCCTGGGCGGCCATGGCTTTCCACAGCTCCAGTTGCAGGTCCACCGACAGTTCGGTGCCCCAATAGGAACGGGTCAGCTCACCACCGAATTCGAAGAACTCGCCGGGTTTTACCGGGAACATGCAGCCGTAATAGTGACGGTCGAAATAGTCCCGGGCGCTGCC
This sequence comes from Pseudomonas sp. MWU12-2029, assembly GCF_023242425.1. NCBI lineage: Bacteria > Pseudomonadati > Pseudomonadota > Gammaproteobacteria > Pseudomonadales > Pseudomonadaceae > Pseudomonas > Pseudomonas sp. MWU12-2029. Next base: position 216,587 of record NZ_JALJDY010000003.1, read on the forward strand.
CCAGATGAAGGCCACCGCATCGCCGTGATCGTCAAGGTGCATGTGCCCGGTGTGACCTTCGTTGGCCAGCTCCGCCATGGTGCCGACGCGGTCACCGAAGTAGCGGGCGAAGGCGCTGGCGTTGTCCGGGGTGATCTTCACCACCCGCAGCGGCGGATACGGTTTGAGGCTGTGGGGCGGCACCGGGCTGACGAGGTCGCGCTCCATCCACAACAGTTCCTGATGGGAAAAGACGTAGTGCTTCCACACCTTGGCCAGCGTCGCACGCAGGCCTTTTTGTTTGATGTGTTCGCTGATTTTTTTCACAACGTTCATGGTCGGTACTCCTGATGACGTGGCATCGCGCGGCAAGTGGCCTGCGCGGCAGGACATCAACGGGCGGTTCATCAAGTGCGCCAGCTCAGGGAAAACAGGGTCTGCCCCGGCAGCTCGAAGCGCACGCGCCCGTCCTGGCAACGGAAGGGCGCGTCGCGGCTGCGGTTGTCGGCGCCGAAGTAGCGCAGGGCGCCGTTGTTCAACGGGCACTTGGCGCCCGCCAGATCGACACGCTGCAAGCGCGTGCCCTTGTTCACACCCAGCAAGCCGCGCTGATCGTCGCCGGCCATCGCCAGCACATCGACTTCGAAGGCATCGTTTTCCAGCCACAGCACCTTGTGCAGCCAGTGTTGCTGGATGAACTGCTGGGCCAGGCCCACGGGTTTGAGTTCGAAGTGTTGTTCATCCGCCGAGACGCGCAACATGCCTTTGGGATATTCCGGCTCATCGGCGGCCTGGAACCAGTTGAGCATCGTCAGCAAGCCGTCCTGGGAGGCGTTGATCACCACCGAGGCCCACCACAGCGAGGTGTAATGGGTTTCCTGATCGTAAGGGCTCAGGCTCGAGCCGCTGGAGAGATTGGTCTGATCCAGCAGCAAGGCCTTGCGCGGTTGGCCCTTGGCATCGAGGCCCACCAGATCGGCGGCGCGGCGCACGCTGTCGCGGTAGACACGAGTAGCGAGCAGGTCGCGGATCATCCACTCATGCCAGGCCAGTGCGTCGACCTGATCGGCGGACTCGCCCAGCAGGCGCCGGGCCCAGTCGATGCCCCGTTTGTTTGCGGCGTTGTCGGCGAACGGGCCGTTGACCAGCCGCGAACTGGCCGGCATCGCGATGCGCACACCGGCCCGGGCGTTGGCCGGATCGCTGCGCACCTGGCGGGCCATGCTGGTGAAGATCGAGCGGTATTGCTCGTAACTCGAATAATTGAGATTGGGCTCGTCGGCAAAGCCGATGTAGTGCGTGCCTTTGCCGCCAAGCAGCCGGGTGCTCGCGAGCCAGGCTTCGAGGCCGCCGTTGCTTTGCACGTCGGCACGCAAGTCGGCTTGACGCTGGCTTCCGGCAAGCAGAGTGATGTCCTGACGAATGCCGAAACGATCCTGATAGACCTGGCGAAACGCATCTTCGAACTGCGGCTTCTTCGCCGTCACATCGACGAAGCTGTAGTAACTGGCGGCCGTCGGTTTCAGCGCATCGAGGGCGGCATGGCTGGCGGGCGGCGGCATCACGTAGGGCAGGGCGATGCCCAGGTCTGGGGTGCGACCGAGGATTTTGTCGTGCAGGGTCAGGCGGGTCTGGCCGTCTTCTTCGCGCAGCGGTTTGAGCTGCTGCGGGTTTTGCGCGAACAGATTGGCCGTGCCATCGAGCCAGAACGCCGCTTTGCCGCTGCCTTGCAGACGCAGGCGCCAGACTTGTTCGCGATCGCTGACCGGCAGCGCGACCTGATCGAATTGCCAATAGGCGCGATAAGGTTTCAGCGCCAGTGACAGCTGTTGACCGTCGCCGACCCGCTGCGCTTGCAGGGCGCTGACGCCACCGTGGAACTTGCCTGCGAGCACCGCGTGTTCACCCGGTGCAATCCTGAAATACAACTCATCGCCGTCACGGGTTTCCGCGCTGAAATGCACCTTGGCCGGGGCGAACAGCGCCACGGTGTTTTCGTCGTGTTCGACCCGGTAATTGCGGAAGCTGTAGCCGGGGATTTCCAGCTGATAACTCGCCGCGCCCGGTGCCAGCGGCCAGCTCTGGCTGCCACGGGTTTCGCTGGCCTTGATGAACCGGTCGCCCTGCAATTTGCCCTGACCATCGAGCAGGTACAGGTGCTCTTCGTTGGCGTCCGCCTGCCACGCCGGCGCCCAGCGCACGGTCACGGTGTCGGGGCGATCCGCTTGCAGGTACAGGCTGCCGTCACGAATGTCGCCCCAGCGCATCGACGTCGCGAAGGCGTCCAGCGACAGGCCGAGACCGAGCAGCAGGGCGAGGCTTTTCATGCTGCCTTCCGACGCTGCAACATTAGCCACATTGGCGCGATATCGGCGGGCAGAATGATCAGGGTTTGCCAGAACGGCACGCCGCTCAACCGGCAATACAGCATCAGCATCGCCACGGTCACCGCCAGATAGGCAATCGACGATGCCGCTGCGGCGCCGACAATCCCGTAAGCCGGGATCAGCACCACATTCAGCGCCAGGTTGAGCAAGGCGCCAAGGCCCATCAGCAGCGATACGGTGCCGGGGCGATTCTTGCCCAGCAGGTCCAGCCGCAGAATGCTCGCGTAGCACAGGCCCAACAGACCCGGCAGCAACGCCAGCAGCGCCGGATACGCCGGTTGATAGGCGGCGCCGAACAGGGTGACGATCAGCCATTCACCGATCACCGCCATGGTCAGGCAGGCGCCGAGCATCACCGTGGCGGTCAGGCGCAGGGCCAGCGGGGTGACCTTGTCCATGCCTTCGTCCTGTTGCAGCAGGCGTTTCATCAGCGGTGTGGTCACGGCTTCCGGGACGATCAGCAGCAGCTCGGCGGCGGCGCTGGCCATGGCGTAATGACCCAGCGCGGTACTGCCGAGCAGAGCGCCGATGAACAGGTAATCTGAGCGCAGGATGACTTGCTGGAACAGCAGATCCGGATGGCTGCGGGCGCTGTAGCGCAGCAGTTCGTTCTGGCTGGCGCGATCCCATTGCAACTGCAATGGCTGCGCGCGCTTGAGCCAGACCCAACCCGCCAGCACCACCAGACTTATCCCGGCCAGCCAACTGATCAGCGCCGCTTCCAGCGCTGCTTCTTTCCACATCCAGAACAGCGCGAGAAACAGCAGCAGCGGAGCCAGGGATTCCACCAGACGCAAGGCGTTGAAGGCGACCACGCCGCCGGATGCATTGTGCAACGTGAGCAAACCGCTCTTGAGCACGGTCAACGGCACCGCCAGCAGCAACAGCCACGCCAGCAGGCCGAGTTGCACGGTCACGTCCAGTTCACTGCCGAACTCGCGCACCAGCGCCACCACCAGCAAGGTCAACAACCCCGCCAGCAAGCAGCCAAAGACCAGCACCTGAGCCAGCAGCAAACCCATCGGCCGTTGCTTGGCAGCTTGGTAACCGACGGCGGAATTCAAGCCACCGCTGGTGGCCGCGCTGATCAGGTCGGGCAGGGTGCTGAGCAGGGCAAACAAGCCGCGCTCGCTGGGGCCGAGAATCCGCGCCAGCAACACGTTCCTCAGCAGGCGCAGGGCGATCATCGCCAGTTTGGTGCCCATGCTCAGCGCCAGGTGCTTGAGGTAACTGCTTCGACTCATGGTCGCGCCCCGCGAAAGATCCGCCACGACAGCAGCTCGGGGTTGCGCGCCGTGCGTTGACTGACGCCGAAGCGCGGCAGGTTCAGCGGATCGCCGGCGCCGCGATAGATGCCGGTGCCGGTGCCGAGGGCGAACGGGTAATCGTGGCTGGCAATCTGTTCGCGGACTCGCGCGTCGTTATCGCCGTTGGGGTAGCAGTACACCGGCAATGGCCGGTTGCAGCCGTTGTTCAGGGCGTCGCGGCTGCGGCTGATTTCTTCGCTCAGGCGCACATCGTCGAGACCGGTGAGGATCGCGTGGCTGGCACCGTGAGGACCGAAACGCACCAGACCCGAAGCCTCCATCGTCCGCACCTGATGCCAGTCCAGCGCCTGGGGCAGTGACTCGGGCGGGCATTCGTTGGTCAGGCGTTCGAGGATCGAAGGGTCGGTGTTCTTCAAGCTTTGCAGATAGTGCAGCAACGTCAGGCTGCGACGATCCACATCGATGTCGTCCATCAGCACCGGCAATGGATGGTGGAGCGCCTGCAGGCAGTCGATCAGGTGCATGCGCGGTTTTTCGCCGTGGCTGCCCCACAGGGTTTCACCGATGCTTTCCCACCAGAAGCGCTGGCGGCTGCCGATGAAATCCGTGGAGAGGAAAATGCTCGCCGGCACCTGATGCTTTTGCAACAGCGGGAAGGCGTTGGCCGCGTTGTCGCGCCAGCCGTCATCGAAGGTCAGCGCCACTTGCGGGCGTTCGCGGCGCAGGGCGTTGGGCTGGAGGATTTCCATCAGCGGCACGCAGTCGAAGTGCCGGCGCAGCCACACCAGCAGATGCTCGAAGGCTTTCGGGCCGACGCACAGTTCGTTGCGATGCGGCAGGTCGGCGGCGCGGTCGTTGGACAGCACCCGGTGCAACATCAGGATCACCCCGGCGCCGTGCAACTGGTTTCGTCCCACGGGCGAGTTGAGATAGAGCCAGCCACTGGTGCGTTTTATCAGTTGTTTGATCGCCATGGCTTGAGCCCTCTCAACGGTTTTGGTCAGGGTTCCACTGGGCGTAACGCTGGCCGCGCAGGAACTGCCACAGGCCGATGCTCATGCCCGCCAATGTCACCAGCAGGAATGCCGCAAGGCGGAACGGTTTGGGTAAGCGGTGTTGCGAATCCAGCAGCCCGGCAATCGCGATGGCGTAGCCGATCAGTTGCGCGATCAGGCTCAGGCGATAGAAACCGTGGTCGTCCCACAGCCAGAAATTGCTCAGCAGCAGCGGCAGCAACAGGATCGGCGCCAGCCGCCGGATCAATTTGTGGCTGATCAGCGCGATCGAATACAGCCCGTGCTTGAGCGGATTGAGCAGCTCGCTGCGCTGGGCCAGGCTTTGCAAACCACCGACGGTGACCCGCTGGCGGCGGCGGAACTGTTTGTCCGCTTCATCGACGCCGTGGTCGATCACTTGCGCTTCAGGCACGTAGACGATGCGTTTGAATTTCACCGGGGCGCAGGTGCTGATGAAGAAGTCGTCGTTGACTTCCGCCGGTACGTCTTCGAACAATTCACGGCGCAGGGCGAGCAGGGCGCCGTCGGCGGACACCATGCAGCCGGTGCGGTTCTCGACCCGGCGCAGCCAGCCTTCGTAATGCCGATAGAGGCTGTCACCGACACTCAAGCCACCGCCGGTGACCGGGATCACCATGTGCCCGGCACAGGCGCCGACCTGCGGATCGCTCAGGGGCGCGAGCAGGTAGCCGAGGGTTTCCCGCGACCACTGGTTATCGGCATCGGTGAACACCAGAATGTCGCCGGTGGCCAGGGCCACACCGGCATTGAGTGTCGCCGCCTTGCCCTGGCGCGGCAGGTCGAGCACGGTGATCCGTGGGTCGACCACCTTGTGTGCGCAAGCCACGGTGTCGTCGCTGGAACCGTCGCTGGCCAGAATGATTTGCAGGGTGGCCGGCTGATAATCCTGGGACAGCAGCGAACGCAGCTTGTGTTCGATATGCCGCGCCTCGTTGTGCGCGGCGATCACGATACTGATATTCAGCGGTGGCGCCGGGCTGTGGCGCCACGCCGGAAACAACGGTGCCAGCAGCGTCAGCAGCAACGGGTAGCCGACGTAGGCGTACACCGGCAGCAACAGGCACATCCAGAAAATGAACTCAGCCACGGGCAGGCCTCCTGGCGTTCCAATGACACAGACTGAGAATGAACGCCGCGCCGGCCAGGTGCAGGCGCACCCAATGCAGCCCCCACAGTTGCAGGGTCAGGCCGATATCGTGCTGGCGGCGACTCTGACGGATGCTGAGCACCAGCGCCGGGATCGTGGTCATGAACACCATGACCGCGGCGTGATGGGGAAAGCCGTTGAGCAGCGCGGAAATCGCCAGCAGATCCAGCAGCCACGCCGCCAGCGACAACAGCGGAAAGCGCAGAAGGCGCAAACTGAAACCGTGAGTGCGCAGCAGTTGCAGATGACTGCCCTGGCGCCACATTTCCTTGCCCATCCATTCGCGCCAGTTCATTTCGTAGCCCCAGTGCAGGGCCACGGATTCGTTGACCGACAGCAGCCGCGCGCCCTGTTCGCTCTGGCGCAGGGTGAATTCCTTGTCTTCGCCGGTGCGCAGGGATTCGTTGAACCCGCCGACCTTGTCGAACCAGCGCCGATGCATCAGCAGGTTGGAGCTGGGCAACCAGTCCACGGCGTGGGCGGTGTGGCTGGTCGGGCGCAGGGTGCGGCGTTGCCAGGCCACGGCGTACCACGGTGCAGAGGCGGGGGTGTGCAGATCCAGTCCGAACACATCGGCGTGGCCCTCGGCCTCGAGGGCGAACAGCCCGGTGAGCCAGTCTTCGGGCATCTCGATGTCGGCGTCGATGAACGCCAGCCAGTCACCGGTGGCGACGGCGGTGCCGCGATTGCGCAGGGCGCCGATCAACACACCCGGCACCACCAGCACTTTTGCGCCGAACTGGCGGGCGATCTGCGGGCCGTCATCGCTGGAGCCGTTATCGACCACGATCAGTTCGCACTCGACATTGGCCGCATGGGCTGCTTTCTGCGCCGCCAGCAGCGTGCGGCCGATGTGGCGGCCCTCGTTGTACATCGGGATGACGACACTGATCCGGCTCATGCCCTGGTCTCCACCAACGGTGCTTGCTCGGCCTTCAGGCGCAGGACGCTGGTGAGCGCGAGCATGATCCACACGTACTTCTGGTTCGGTGCACTGAGGAACATCAGAAACAGGGTCAGCGACAGGAAACCCACCCCCAGGTGGGTCATCATGTCGGCCTGCTCCCAGTCGCGGCGCTGCATCCAGGCGCGGCGTGCGCGGATCAGGTTGTACAGGCCCAGCCCGAGCATGCCGACGAACAGCAGCCCGGCAGGAATCCCCAGTTCGCTGAAGATTTCCAGGTAGGTGTTGTGCGCCCGGCGGTACAGGTCACCGATCTTGCGGTTGGCGGAAAACGCCTTGGCGTAACCGGTGGTGGCGTAATGCAGGGGAAAGGTGCCGGGGCCGGAGCCGAGCAACGGGTTCTCGCGGATCATCTGGCTGCCGACCACGATGTACGAAGCGCGGCGGCCCAGGGATTCGTCATCGTGGCCACGGGCGCCGGCACTGAGCACGCTCAGCGACTGGATGCGCGCCAGATAGCCGGCGGGCATCGCATAGATCGCCAGCGGAATCACGATCGCCAGGCCGAGCATGGCGAAGCCCAGGTGCCGTGGACGGATGCGTGTCAGTTGTGCGCGGTAGTGCCAGCAACCGATCACCAGACTCAACGCCAGCACCACCAGCCCGGAGCGCGATTCGGTCTTGGTCATGCCGCCGAGCAGCAGCAGGCAGCAACCGCCCCAGAACAGACGGTGCAACAGGTTCGGGCTGCGAATGATCAGCAGCAGGCCCAGCGGCACGGCGAAGGCGATCAGCATGGCGAAGGCGTTCGGGTCTTCGAGCAGGCCGGCGGCGCGGCCCTGATCCTGGAATTTGGTCGAGAACATCGCCATCGCACAGGTGGCGCTGACGGCCAGCGTCACCAGGCGGGCGAACAGGTCGAGGTTCAATTCGCGACCGATCAGCAAGGTGATGACGAACAGGATCAGACCGACGCTGAGTTCACGCAGATGACCCAGGGACATGCCCATGTCATCGGTGTTGAGCAGGCTCAGAAAGTACAGAACCATGAACCAGATCAGGTAACGCCAGATATTGCTGCGCAGGCGTTCCGCCGGGATCTGGTGCATCGCCAGTTGCAGCATCAGGATCACGGCCAGCGACGCGCCGATCAGCTTGCTGCCCGACAGCGAGCTGTCCTTGAAGAAACCCTCGAACGGCACCAGCGCGGCAATGCCGAGCAGGCCCCAGGTCGGCTTGCGGTAGAGCACGGCGAACCCCACCAGACCGAGCACCGCGCCCGGCGCAAGATAGGGCCAAGGGCTGGCCAGCAAGGCGATGCAGACCAGACCCAGCAAGCTGACGATCGAGAGCGGGAAAATCATGCGCGTGCCTCCCGTGCCGTGCGGATGTACAGCTGCGACCAGCGTTCGGCCAGGGCCTTGAGGTCGTAGCGGTCCTGTTGCGTGCGTTTTGCGTTGTCCCGCAGCCGGCGCGCCAGCCCGCTGTCGCTCAGCAGGGTGTCGAGCTGCCGGCTCAGGGCGGTACTGTCGGTCGGCGCGGCGAGCAGGCCGTTGTGCCGGTGTTCCAGCACATCGGGAATCCCGCCGACCGCAAAGGCCACCACCGGCACGCCGGTCTGCATGGCCTCGAGCAAAATCATCGGCGTGCCTTCGGTGCGCGAACTGATCACCAGCGCGTCGAGTCGCTGCCACCAGTGGCGCATGTCGTTCTGATAACCCGGCAGGCGAATGCGCTGCTGCAACCCGGCGGCGTCGATCCGTGCCTGCAACGCCTCGCGTTCCGGGCCGTCACCGAGCATCACCGCGTCGAGCTGCGGGTGCTGATGACACAGCGGGATCAGGGCGTCGAGGAACAGGTCCGGGCCTTTCTCGCTGCTCAGCCGGCCGACATATCCGGCGAGCCAGCGCGGATTTTCAGCTTGCAGCGTTTGCTGGGCGACCGCTGCCGGCAGGCCGTTGGGGATCACTTGCAGCTTCTCCGCCCGCACGCTGGCCTGGCGGTGCAGCACCGCGATGCTTTCGGCCACGCACACCACCCGGTCCACCGAGGCCGTGCGGCACAGTTGCAGGCTGAGCCAGGTGTAGAACTTCTGCTTGCGGCTGCGCGGGGTGAAGCCGTGTTGCGTGATCACCAGCGGCAGACGCAACAGCGAAGCGCCCACCCAGCCGAACAACAGGCCCTTGAAATTATGGGTGTTGATCAACGGACGCTCCGCCCGGCGCTGGCGCAGATGCCCGAGCAATGCGCCGAGCCCGGCGCACCCTTGCGCATCGACGCCGGCCTCGCGAAAGCGCTCGATCAGTTCCGCTGGCGCATCGAGAAACAGCACCTGATGCTGTCCCGGTGTCGCCAGGCAATGATCCAGCAACATCCGCTCGGCCCCATAGAAGCCGCCGCTGCTGAGCAAATGAATGATCGGCAGCGCGGCGTTCGGGGAGGATGGCGTGTTCAATTGCGCACCCAGTGCACGAAGCTTGGCACGGTCCAGTTCTTGTGTGGATTGCCGGGCTGGGTGCTCTGATCGTTGATCACCAGCAGCACCGGTACGCCCAGCTCGTGGCTGATTTGCGCCGGGTGTTTGAAGCGGTGATCGAAGAACTCACGCACGTAGACCAGGGCAATCGCCAGCAGCAGACCGGTGAACAGGCCGAACGGAATGATCAGCAGCGGTTTGGGGAACGCCGCTTCGGTCGGCTCGAACGGTGGGCTCAGGACCCGGGCGTTCGACAGGTCGTCGTTCAGCGCGCGGGTGGTGCTGCTTTCGGCAAAGCGCTGGGCGTAGGTCGAGAACGCGGCGTGCAGGGCATCGATTTCGGTGTCCATCTGCCGCAGTTTGCTTTGGGTCTGCTGCAGGTCATGGATGCGCGCCTTGAACTCGGCGATGCGCGCCGTCTTCTGATCGATCACCTGTTGCACCACGGCCAGATCGTTGGTGCGTTCCTGAATGCGGTTGCTCACCACTTTGAGGAACTGCTGGCGGGTGCGGGCGATCTGTTCGCGGGTCAGCAGCATCGGCTCGCTGCCGGGCTGGAACACTGCAAGATCGTTCATGTAGCGGCTGACCTGGGTGGTCAGTTGCTCGCCCAGCTGTTTGATCTCCCGGTCTTCGAAAGCCACATTGTCGACGGTGGTGGTGAAGGTGTAGGGGAAGGTGTAGTCATTGAGCTTGTTGTTACTGGCGGCGGCCAGGCTGGTTTTCAGGTATTCCAGCCAGCGCTGGCTTTGCAGCAGGCGATCCTGATACAGGTTCAGCGCCTGTTCTTCGGTGTTGATCGCGTTCAGGCGGAAGGTGATTTCTTCCTTCGGATCCGCTGCGCCGACGCGTTCGAGCAAGGCCTGGCGATTGGCTTCCAGACCATCGAGGCGCACTTGATACAGGTGCTTCTTGGTCTCGTAGAAGGACTGCGGCAGGTCGATCGATTGCAGCGCCTGACGGCTGACCAGATAGTTCTGCAGCAGGGCGGCAACGAAGGTCGTGCCTTGATGCGGATCCGGGAAGCTGTAGACGATCGAGATCACGTTGGAACCGGGCAGGGTCTCGATCTTCAGGCTGTCGATGGCCTGTTGCGTCAGCCCGTCGAGCACGGTGTCACGCACCGGATCGGTCTCCAGCCCCAGCACGTTGCGCAGCGGGTTGATCAGGTATTGGCGCAGCGGCGAGGTGATGTAGCGCCGGAACGGATCGCCGATCAGTTTGGCGAACATTCCGGGGGGCGGGGTGTATTCACCCTTGTCCCGCAGTTCGCTGATGGTCTGACGGATCAACGCCGGCGAACGCAGGATGTTGCTCTCGGTTTCCATGTCCGCCAGTGACGGCGGGATGAACGTGGCGTTGTCCACGGTCAGCGACGTGGTGGCGTCGCCCTGGGAGAGTTTTTTCGACTGCACGATCACCTGGGCGGTGATATCGAAGCTCTGTTTGAGCACCATCGGCAGCACCAGCGCGATCACTGCAAAGATCAGGAAGACACGCTTCACCAGCCGTTTGTTGGCGAAGAAGATCCTGAAGAACTCATGCAGGTAGTTTTCCTTTGGATTCATGTCAGGTCACCCGAGAGTCAGTTGTTGTTGCTGCCCTTGTTGTCGACGCGGTAGCCGAAGCTGAACCCCACGCCCTGGAACAGCACCACGTCGGCCAGTTGCCGTGCCAGATCACCGGCACTCGCCAGTTTGGTCTTCGGCACGTAGAGCATGTCGTCCGGTTGCAGGTAGGCAATTTGCGAGGCGTCGCCGGCCAGCGCTTTCTCGACGTCGTAGCGCACGGCCTGCACCTGGTTGCCGTTGCGCCGCATGATCATCACCGAGTCCAGACGCGCCTTGACGTTGGTACCTCGGGCCAGCGTCAGTGCTTCGAGCACGGACACCGGCCGGCGGATCGGATAGGAACCTGGCTGACCGACTTCACCCAGCACATAGATCTCGTTGCCGGCGGTGGACTTGAGCAGCACGTCCACGGTCATCCTTCCCGGCAGTTGCGCATAGCGTTTGTTGAGGAAGGTTTCCAGTTGATTGACGGTCATGCCTTGCAGCGGCACCGCGCCGATTTCCGGGAAGCTCGCGTAGCCGTCGTTACCCACCGTGATCTCGCGGCTCATGCCGGTGGCCGGGTGGTTGAGGGCGCTTTTCAGGTTCTGCTCGTTGGTCAGCGGACTGATGATCTGCACGGTCAGCTGATTGCGATTGGGCTGGAACAACTGTTTGCGCTGATAGGCACGCTGGATTTCATCCCGGGCCTCATCGCTGGTCAGCCCGGCGATTTTCACCGAGGTGTTGGCGCCCGGCAGATTGATGGTGCCGTCCGGCAGCACCAGTTGGTTGCCGTTGAGCTGGCTGGCAGCGGTGAAGTTCAGGCCGATCTGGTCACCCGACTGCACGCGGTAAGCGTCCGAGCCGCTGGTGCTGATGTGGAAGATCACGTCCAGCACATCCTGCGGGCGCAGGGTCTGCTCGACCTTCGGCATGTCGGTGGCCTGGGCATTGGCCGGGGTGGCGGTGAGGATATTCACCGGCATGGTCTGGGTTTCGGAGTTGCTGGAGCAACCTGCAAGCGGCAGCATCAGCAGAACCAGTATCTTGGCGTTCATTGCGTCATCCCTCGCGTTGCTTACAGGTTTTTGTACAGCCATTTGGGCATGTAGTACTTGCGCCGGTTGAACACGCTGCCGACCACTTTCGCCCCGGCCTGGGTCAGCCGTTGCACCGCGGCCTGGGCGACTTCCCAGCGGGTGTCCTCGGCCCGGACCACGAACACCACGCCGTCGACCTGGGTGCTGATGACTAGTGTGTCGGCGGCCGAATACACCGCGTCGCCGTCGATCACCACAAAGCGGTACTGGCTGCCCAGTTGATCGAGCAACGGACTCAGGCGCTCGGCGGTCAGGTGTTCCATGGTGCGGATCGGCCGGCCGTTGGGCAGTACGTGGAAGGGCAGGCTGGAAACCTGCACCACGCAGTCTTGCAACAGCGGCGGGTTGTCCGGGGTGAACAGCAGGTCGCGCAGACCGCGCTCCTTGCCCAGGTTCAGTTGCTGGGTAAGGTTGTTCGCCGACTGGCTGGCATCGACGTACAGCACCAGACCGCTGCTCATCTGCGCCAGTTGACTGGCCATGGCCAGGGCGCTGGTGGTGGTGCCGGCGCCGGGGTTGGCGGCGGTCAGGAACAGGATCCGCAGATCCAGGTCCAGCACGGTCGACGTCAGGTTCGACTCGCTGGGGCTGGCAATGCTCAGGCTTTTGTTGGTTGAACCGTCCATTAGCTTGCTCCGTGGCCGCTGAATACTTTGAAAGGGGTTTTCAACAGGATCTTCAAATCAAGCAACAGGCTCTGCTCGGCGATGTAGCTGAGGTCCAACTCAACGCGCTGGTCGAAGTCGATATTGCTGCGCCCGGAGATCTGCCACAGGCCGGTCATGCCGGGGTAGATCGCCAGACGGGCGAGGTGCTTGTCCTTGTAGCGGTAGGCGTTGAACGAGGTCGGGCGAGGGCCGACCAGGCGCATGTCGCCGGTCACCACATTGATCAGGTTGGGCAGTTCGTCGAGGCTGGTGCGCCGCAGGAAACCGCCGATCCGGGTGATGCGCGGGTCCTGGTCGATCTTGAAGTCGATGGCGTCGGCACCGTGTTTGTTGAGGTGGCGCAGCGACTCTTTCAGTTCTTCGGCGTTGGCGACCATGGTGCGAAATTTGTACATGCCGAACTTGCGGCCGCGATAGCCGGTGCGTTTCTGCACGAACATCACCGGGCCTTTGCTGGTGAACTTGATGGCGAGTGCCAGACCGATCAGCAGCGGCGAAATCATCACCAGAATCACCAGCGCGCCGAAGCAGGCCAGCACCCGGTTGGTGCGCGACAGCTGCCATGGCCGGCCACCCTCGCGCCCGGTCACCCAGCCTTGCCCCTGGCGGTGGATGGCCGCGTCGAGGCGCATTCGATGTTCCGGATCCATGCGTTTGTCACGAACCAGATGTTGGATCGGTACACCTTTCTCATGTCCAGTCATGGAGTCCTCCGCTGGTGTTCAGCCGCGAACGGCGCGTGGGCGACAGGCAGTCGGGTAGTAATCGCGATACCAGGCGATGAAACGCCCGAGGCCTTCATCCAGCTCTATCCGGGGCTGGAACCCGGTGGCCTGGGCCAGATCGTCGGTGTCGGCACAGGTGTTGAGCACGTCGCCCGGTTGCAGGGGCAGCAGCTCGACAATGGCTTTCTGACCGAGGTGTTTTTCCATCAGGGCCAGGTAGGTTTTCAGCTCCACGGGATGGTGGCCGCCGATGTTGAACAGGCACCAAGGCGCCATGCTGCTGCCCGCGTCGGGGTGCTCGCGGTCCCATTCCGGATGGGTATGCGGCGGATGGACCGTGAGGCGGGCGATGCTCTCGACGATGTCGTCGATGTAGGTGAAATCGCGCTGGTGCAGGCCGTAGTTGAACAGCTTCAGCGGCAGGCCTTCGGTGATCGCCCGGGCGAACTGGATCGGCGACATGTCCGGCCGGCCCCAAGGCCCGTACACCGTGAAAAAGCGCAGCCCGGTGCAGGGAATGCCGAACAGGTAGCTGTAGCTGTGGGCCATCAGCTCATTGGCTTTTTTGGTCGCGGCGTACAGCGACAACGGGTGATTGACGTCGTCATGCACCGTGTATGGTGTGTGCTGATTGGCGCCGTATACCGAGCTCGACGAAGCATAGATCAGGTGCTCGACCGGGTGGTGCCGGCAGCTTTCCAGAATGTTCAGGAAACCACTCAAATTGCTGTTCAGATAGGCCTGTGGATTTTCCAGCGAATAACGCACCCCGGCCTGCGCCGCCAGGTGGATCACCACTTGCGGGCACTCGCGGACAAACAGCGCATCGACCGCAGCAGCATCGGCCAGATCGACTCTGGCGATCTGGAAGTCGCCGACCTGGCCGCGCACCCAGCGCACACGGTCATGCTTGAGCTGCGGGTCGTAATAGGCGTTGAAATTGTCCAGGCCGATGACCTGATGCCCGTCGCGCATCAGCCGCAACACGCAATGAGCGCCAATGAACCCGGCCGCACCGGTGACGAGGATTTTCATGACCGCAACCCGTCAGGCGCGATATGCCGCAGACCGATGCCGCTGTAGTGCAGGCCGGCGGCCGCCACTTGTTCCGGGTTGTAGAGGTTGCGCCCGTCGATGATCACTTTCGAGCGAAGCTTGTCGGCCAGCAGTTCGAAATCCACCACGCGGAAGTTCTTCCATTCGGTGCAGATCACCAGTGCGTCGGCGTCTTCCAGGGTGTCGTCGCGGGTGGCGCACAGGTGCAGGTCATCGCGGTAGCCGTAAATGCGCCGGCATTCCGACATGGCCTCGGGATCGTAGGCCTGCACGCTGGCGCCTTCGGCCCACAGCGCATCCATCAGATAGCGGCTGGGGGCTTCGCGCATGTCATCGGTGTTGGGTTTGAACGCCAGGCCCCAGACTGCGATAGATTTGCCGGCCAGGCCTTGGGGGAACTGCGCTTTCAGTTTGCTGAACAGGATGTGCCGCTGCGTATCGTTGACGTCGGTGACACTGCGCAGCAATTTCAGCGGCATGCCGTTGTGTTCGGCGGTGTGCAGCAGGGCGCGCAGATCCTTGGGAAAGCACGAGCCACCGAAACCGCAGCCGGGGTAGATGAAGTGATAGCCGATGCGCGGGTCAGAGCCGATGCCCTTGCGCACGGCTTCGATGTCGGCGCCCAGCAGTTCGGTGAGGTTGGCCAGTTCGTTCATGAAGCTGATGCGGGTGGCGAGCATCGCGTTGGCCGCGTACTTGGTCAGCTCGGCGCTGCGGTTGTCCATGAACATCAGTTTTTCGTGGTTGCGGCAGAACGGCGCGTAGAGTTCGCTCAACTGTTCCCGGGCCTCGGGGTCCTGGGTGCCGACGATGATCCGGTCCGGGCGCATGCAGTCGGCGAGGGCGCTGCCCTCCTTGAGGAATTCCGGGTTGGACACGATCCGCACGTTCAGGCCGCTTTTGCCGCGCCGGCGCAATTCGTTGTTGGCGGTGTCGAGTACCTGATCCGCCGTGCCGACCGGCACCGTGGACTTGATGATCAGGGTGCGATCAGCCTCCATGAAGCTTGCGATCTGCCGTGCCACGTTGAGCACGTGGCTGAGGTCGGCGGAACCGTCTTCGTCAGCCGGGGTGCCCACGGCGATGAAGATCAGTTCGGCGTGTTCAACGGCATCGCTGGCCTGGGTGGTGAAGAGCAAACGCCCGGCCTTGATGTTTTCTTCCAAAGTTGCCGACAGACCCGGTTCACTGATAGGCGGAACTGCCTGTTGCAGTTGTTTAATCTTGTTCGGATCTATATCGACACACAGTACTCGATGTCCGACATCGGCAAGTGCCGCAGCTTGTATCAGGCCAACATAGCCCGTACCAAATACGCTCACGTCCATATTGGCGTGCCTCGTAAGACGGTGGAGGAAGATCGAATTGGAACTGTCAAAAGGGGTATAGCGCAGGGTGGGAAAAGCGTGTCAGCAAAATGACATGTTGCATGTGTATAACACCCCCGTTTTTGGGGGCTAATAGCCATCAAGTACTTGCTGCATCTGGATTTGTCCCGTCCTTGACATGTTTTTCACAATTCAAAGAAAACGATAAACGGTCGTAGGCCACAAAATTCAAGGGCTGTAGAGACTTGGGTGTGTCAGTAATGAGTCAATGTTTTTTTGACGCTTTTGGCAAAAGTCCGACAATTCTTGCGCTTTGATAGCGCGGTGCTAGTGTCAGAAATTGACCGACAATTCATTGACCGTGCCCCGTCGGCAGCGCCCCGGAACCGCCATGTTTCGATATTTGAAAGAACTGCTTTTAGTTATTTATCTATTGCTTTATTCCGATTATTACCTTGAACGTTTAAACGCCATGGGTATCGGTCCGGCAGTACTGCTTTTTGGCGCGATGTTTTTGGCGCTGACTTTCGCATTACTACTAACGGCGTATATAAGGCAGACTTTCATTCGGCACTTGTTCGCATTGGCGATGTTTATTTCGGCGGTGTTCTTTGATGTCTATACCCGGGTCACTGCCGATTACCTGACGTACAGCAGTTTTGTCTCTCTGGTTTATTCGGGCGGCTTCATCCAGGAAGCGGCGTATCAGTACCGGGATGCGATCGTCCACGGGGTGCTCAACGGTCTTTTGCTGTTGATCGGCATCGGCCTGCGGCCGCGTCATTCGATTCCGGTTCCCAATGCGCTGAGAGTCGCGGCGCCGGTGCTGGGGGTGTTGCTGCTCAGCGCCGTGCTGTTCGTGCGGGCCGGGGAAGGGGCGCGGGGCCTGCCGATCATGTACACGCCGCTGGCCTACCTCAACCTGTTCGGCTACGAGGCGCTGCACAACACTGTCGGCCCCCGTGAGCCGGTGACCCTGGCGCGCAACGGCCCGGCGGTGAGTCACGACATCGTGCTGATCATCGACGAAAGCATTTCCGGCAATTATCTGGACATCAACGCGCCGTTCGGTGTGCACAGTAACCTCAAGCAGGCGCATCCGGGTGTCGACATTTTCAATTACGGCTATGCGGCGTCCATCGCCAATTGCAGCGCCGACACCAACGTCACCTTGCGCTACGGCGGCACCCGCGCCGATTACATGCGCATCAACAGTACGCTGCCGTCGATCTGGCAATACGCGAAAAAGGCCGGCCTGCGCACCGTGTACATCGACGCCCAGCGCACCGGCGGCAACCTGCAGAACCTGATGACCGACACCGAGAAAAAGGACATCGACGAGTTCGTGCAGTTCGACCAGACCAGCGTCCGCGACCGCGACATGGCCGCCGCTGCCAAGCTGATCGAGCTGCTCAACGACGACAAGCCCGAGCTGGTGGTGATCAACAAGGTCGGCGCGCATTTCCCGGTGCACGACAAATATCCGGACGCCTTCATGGCCTACCGCCCGACCTTGCCACGGGGCCAGTTCACCGAAATCGCCGACACCGGCAAGCGCGACGGCTTCAACGGCCAGCCGGATGACTGGGTGCTATACCGCAACGCCTACAAGAACACCGTGCTGTGGAATGTCGGCGAGTTCTTCTCGCGGGTGTTTGCCCAGGCCAATCTGAACAACGCGCTGCTGATCTACACCTCGGACCACGGCCAGGACCTGCACGAGCGCGGCAACCCGGGGCTCAACACCCACTGCGGCGGCGACCCGGTGGAAGAGGAGGGACTGGTGCCGCTGGTGGTGATTCAGGGCGATCAGTTGCACACACTCGACTGGTCGGCACAACTGGCGGCGAACAAGGATCGCTCCAGTCACTACAACATCTTCCCGACCCTGCTGCAGTTGATGGGCTACGACCTGGGGGGGATCGAATCGGTCTACGGCAAACCACTGAGCGTGCCGACGACGGACGACTTCACCTTCAACTACCGCTTCAATGCACGGTTGGGTGCCAAGCCCGAGTGGAAGCACATCGACCTGAACAGCATCGTCACGCCGGGTGAGGCGCCGACGAGTGTTGCAGCAGGGCAGTAACCCGTCGCGATCCGCTATCCTTGCCCCACACGCAACGATCGGATGGCGGCATGCTGCAGGTTCAAAACGTCTTCAAAAGCTACCTCACCCCCCAAGGCCCGTTGCCCGTGTTGCAAGGCATCGACCTGACGCTCGAACCCGGCAGCAGTCTGGCGCTGATGGGCGAGTCGGGCAGCGGCAAAAGCACGTTGCTGCACCTGATCGCCGGCCTGGATAAAGTCGACAGCGGCTGCATCCACAGCGGCGAACATCGACTCGACGCAATGAGCGAAGCGCAACTGGCCAACTGGCGACGCACGGAAATCGGTCTGGTGTTCCAGCAGTACAACCTGATCGGCAGCCTGCGCATCGAAGACAACCTGGCGTTTCAGGCGCGACTCGCCGGGCGCCATGATCCGCGCTGGCAGAATCATCTGGTACAGCGTCTTGGCCTGAGCGAACTGCTCAAGCGTTATCCCGAACAACTTTCCGGCGGCCAGCAGCAGCGGGTCGCGCTCGGTCGGGCGTTGGCCTCGCGGCCCAAGTTGTTACTGGCCGACGAACCCACCGGCAGCCTCGACGAAGCGACCAGCGACGAGGTGCTGCGGCTGTTGCTGGAGTTGCTCGACGACACGCCGACCACGTTGCTGATGGTCACCCACAGTCAACGCGTGGCCGCGCGACTGGCGGAGCGCGTGGTGTTGTCCAACGGTCGACTGACGTGAGGGTTTATCGGCAAACGCTGATCGCCTTGCTCAGTCACTGGCGGCGACACCCGGTGCAGTTCTTCAGCGTGCTCACCGGGTTGTGGCTGGCCACCAGCCTGTTGACTGGCGTCGAAGCGCTCAACAGTCAGGCACGGGACAGTTACGCCCGCGCCAGCCAGATGATTGGCGGCGAACCCCAGGCCAGCCTGAGCACGCCGAACGGTGCGACGTTTTCCCAGCAATGGTTTGTCGATCTGCGCCGTCAGGGCTGGCCGGTTTCACCGGTGCTGCAGGGCCGTTTGATCCTTAAGGGGCACGAATCTCAGCGCTTGCAATTGATGGGCATCGAGCCGGTGTCGCTGCCGGCCGACAGCGCGGTGGCGGGGCAGGCGATGCCGATCGAGCGCATCGTCGAATTTTTCACCCCGCCGGGCAGCACCTGGATTTCCCCCGCCACCTTGCAAGCGCTGAATCTGTCCGAAGGCGCCACGCCACAAACCGAAACCGGTCAGACGTTGCCTCCGCTGTTGGCGCAAAAGGACATGGCGCCCGGCGTGCTGCTGGTGGACATCGGTGTCGCTCAACGCGTGCTCGAACAACCCGATCAACTGTCGCGGCTGCTGTTGCCCAAGGATTTTCACGCCGACGTGCCGGCGGCGTTCAAAGGCCAGTTGCAGCTCAAAAGCAGCGGCGAAGAAAACAATCTGGCGCGGCTGACCGAAAGCTTTCACCTCAACCTCGATGCGCTTGGGTTTCTCTCGTTTGTCGTCGGTCTGTTCATCGTGCATGCCGCCATCGGTCTCGCACTGGAACAGCGTCGCGGGTTGCTGCGCACGTTGCGCGCCTGCGGTGTCAGTGCGCGAATGCTGATCGCTTGCCTGATCGTCGAACTCGGAGCGCTGGCGTTGATCGGCGGACTGTTCGGTGTTGTCAGCGGCTACTGGCTGGCCAGTGTGCTGCTGCCGGATGTCGCCGCAAGCTTGCGCGGGTTGTACGGCGCGGAAGTGGCAGGGCAGTTGCGCCTGAGTCCCTGGTGGTGGTTCAGCGGTATTGGTTTGAGCCTGCTCGGCGCGTTACTGGCCGGGGCCAACAGTCTGCTGCGGGCGGCGCGTCTGCCATTGCTGGCGGTGGCCGATCCGCAAGCCTGGCACGAACAGCATGCGCGCTGGTTGCGCCGGCAGGGCTGGGTGGCCGGAGTGTTTGCGGCGATTGCGTTGATTGCGCTGGTGTTGGGCGACAGTCTTGCCAGCGGATTTGTGTTGATGGCCGGGTTGTTGCTCGGCGCCGCGCTGGCGCTGCCGGTGGTGCTCAGTGCGCTGTTGAACGGTTTGCTCGGGCGCAGTCGTTCGGTGCTGAGGCAGTGGTTTCTCGCCGATTGCCGACAGCAATTGCCGGCACTGAGTCTGGCGTTGATGGCGCTGCTGCTGGCGATGGCGGCCAACATCGGCGCTGGCAGCATGACTGCCGGTTTCCGCCAGACCTTCAACGACTGGCTCGAACAACGGCTCACTGCCGAGCTCTATCTGAACCCGAGCAATCCGGCCCAGGCCCGCGAACTCTACAGCTGGCTGAAACAGCAACCCAGCGTCACGGCGATCCTGCCCAACTGGCAGGTTTCGGTGACGTTGCAAGGCTGGCCGACGGAGGTGTTCGGCATCATTGATCATCCGCACTACCGCCAGCACTGGCCGCTGCTCGAAGCCCGGGGCGACGATCCTTGGGCGGCGCTGGCTACGGACGATGCGGTGATGCTCAGCGAACAACTCGCCCGTCGGCTCAAGGTGCGGCCGGGCGATCACCTGACGATTCCCACGCCGGGCCTGTCATGGTCGCCGCGCATCGTCGGGATCTACGCCGACTACGGCAATCCGAAGGGGCATGTGCTGGTCAACAGCAATCATCTGCTGCGCAGTTGGCCGCAGTTGACGCCGAACCGTTTCAACCTGCGGATCGAACCGGCAAAGATTCCGGCATTGCTCAGCGCCTTGCAGGCACGCTTTCAGCTCGACGACAGCCGCATCGTCGATCAGGCGCGGCTCAAGGGCTGGTCGGTGCAGGTTTTTGAGCGGACCTTCGCCGCGACGGCAGCGCTCAACAGCCTGACGCTGGCGGTTGCCGGTGTGGCGCTGTTTATCAGTCTGCTGACCCAGAGCCAGAGCCGTCTCGGCCAATTGGCACCGTTGTGGGCCTTGGGTGTGACGCGACGGCAATTGATGCTGCTCAACCTCGGCCAGACCTGGCTGCTGGCGGTACTGACGCTGGTGCTGGCATTGCCGTTGGGCATCGGGCTGGCGTGGTGTCTGGATGCGGTGATTAACGTGCAGGCCTTTGGCTGGCGCCTGCCGTTGCGGGTGTTTCCGTTGCAGTTGCTGCAACTGACCGGACTGGCGCTGCTGGCAACGCTACTGGCCTCGGCGTGGCCGCTGTATTCGCTGTACCGCACGCAACCGGCGGACTTGCTGAGGACGTTTGCCCATGAGGATTAACTTCGCCGTGGTGTGCCTGGCGCTGTTGCTCGGTGGCTGCGACAACCCGGCGCCGGAACAGAAAGGTTTCGCCGGGATGGGCGCTCAGGCGCAGGCCTTTACGCCGGTGGTGCCGGGGCGGGTGTTCAGCTTTCCGGCGGATCATGGCGCTCATGACGGTTTTCGTATCGAGTGGTGGTATGTCACGGCCAACCTCAAGGATGCCCAAGGTAACGATTTCGGCGTGCAGTGGACGTTGTTTCGCAGCGCATTGAACGCCTCGCCGGAGCAACCGGGCTGGGCCAATCAAACGATCTGGCTCGGTCATGCGGCGGTGACCTCGGCCAGCGTTCATCACGCCGCCGAGCGGTATGCCCGTGGCGGCGTCAGGCAGGCCGGGGTGAGTGCAGTGCCGTTCGAGGCGTGGATCGATGACTGGCGCTTCGTCAGTCAGGCGAGTGATCCGCTGGGCGACATGCAGCTCAGCGCAAAGGACAAAAACTTCAGCTACCAACTGCGCCTGACTTCCAGCCGTCCGCTGGTGCTGCAAGGTGATCACGGTTTCAGCCAGAAATCCGAGCAGGGTCAGGCGTCGTATTACTACAGCCAGCCGTTTTTCCAGGCCAGCGGCACCCTGCAAATCGACGGCAAGACCTACATCGTCAACGGCCCGGCCTGGCTCGACCGCGAATGGAGCAGCCAACCCCTGACCGCCAACCAGACCGGTTGGGACTGGTTTTCCCTGCACTTGGACGATGGCGCGCACGTCATGCTCTACCGCATGCGCCAGAAGGAGGGCGCGCCGTACACAACCGGTGCCTGGATTGGCGCCGATGGCCAGACTGAAACGCTGCATGCCGAGCAGATCAAACTGACGCCGCAGGACACCGCGAAGGTCGCGGGCCGTTCGATGCCGGTGCGCTGGTCGATCGGGATTCCGGAAAAGAATCTGCAGATCACCCTCGATGCAATCAATCCAAGCGCCTGGATGGGGTTGCGCATTCCTTACTGGGAAGGCCCGGTGCGGTTGAGCGGCAGTCAGGGCGGGCGCGGGTATCTGGAGATGACCGGCTACTGATTCACCCTGTGCCAAGAGCGACGGCGGATCAGCGTCTATGCTCCTTGGCACGCACGGTGCCGAATGCGCCGTGTGCTGCCATCCATCACAGGGAACGTACCGCATATGAAGCTTCAATCACTGTCGCACGCCATTGCCCTCGCCACTGTCCTGTCCGCCTCCACGGCGTTCGCGGCCGATATTCCTTTGTCGGCGACTGTCGAGAAGGATCAGGTCACCACCAAAGTCCTGGCGGTTGATCCGGCCAATCATCAGGTTGTCCTTGAAGGCGAAGAAGGTCGCCAGGTGCATGTCCAGCTCAGCGACAAGGCGAAAAACCTCGCCAACCTGAAGGTTGGCGACAAGGTCGACATTCAAGTCACCCGTTCCGTGGCGGCTTTCCTGGACACCGACGTGGATAAAGGTCTGCCTGGCTCCACCGAGCGTACCGGCGAGCTGCGCAACGTCGTGGGCAGCAGCAACCCGGGCGGCGAGGCATTCCGCCAGATTCAGGTACAACTGAAAATCACCAGAATTGATTTGAAGAAAAACCAGGTCACCCTGGAAAACCCTTCGGGCCAGTCGAAAACCCTCAATGTCGAAAAGCCTGAAATCCAAGCCAAACTCAAAGATCTGAAAATCGGGCAGAGTGTCGTGGTCACTTACACCGATGTATTAAAAGTGACCAGTGAACATGAAAGCTGAGTATTAACTCTACAGCGTGACTGTTCTTGTACAAGTAGTTGTATGAGAACAGTCATATAAAATGATCGGATCCGATAATTCTGAAAGTTTCTCGGGAAATATCGGTGATCAATATCCGTTAACGTTTTAGTACATAAATTTCATCCTCAATTAGCACGACATATCCGCCAACTTCCATTAAAATCCTTCCCGTTCGCCCAGTGTCAGGGCTCTTTACCGGTGCATGGATTGCCAGGCCATTACACTGGGCGGACACCTCCTCCGGAGAGAGGACTAAAGAATTCGGATAAAAAAAGGGCGACTGTGAAGTCGCCCTTTTTATTGTTCTCAGGATTTGGCATGCCGCATGCCTTGCTGCATCTGAATACGCTTGAGTGTTTGCTGGTACATGGTGGTGCGGCGGTGGTTCTTGGCATAGCCACCGGCGGCGGCCACGGTGCCGGCCTGGATGTGATCCAGGTAGCGGAAAATCGTCCGCGGCGAAAGAAATCTGATGCCGTAACCAAGGCTGCTTAATCGATCCTGCAGCGTGTATCCCGGGACCCGGTCATCCATCGAGAAATACAGGCCATGAGCCTTGATCAACCGTGCATTCCACAAGGTGCAGAAGCTTTTCAGGTGGGTTTCCCGGTAGGGTTTTGGCTCCCGGGAGCGCAGGCCCAACTGCAGTTTGGCCCGCCGGAAGTAGTGTTTGAAGTAACGCGAAGACAAGCGCCAAGTGTCTCTTAAAACACCCCGGTCCAGCTGTTCGACACAACCGACGGCTGCTGTATCCAAAGATTGCATGCACTCTTTCATCATCATTGAAAAGACAGTGTTGTCGAATACGAAAGTATCGGTGTGCAGTAAAAACAGGTAATCGGTTTCAACCTTTTCAAGTGCCAGATCGAGTGCCTTGCCGTGGGCAATATGCCCGGCTTCTTTGCAAGGGGAAGGGCGCTCGATCAAGTTGATCCAGCCCAGAGAGCGCAAGTAAGCCAGGCTTTCGTCGGCAGAATCGTTGTCCACCACCCACACCGGAATCTGCTGTTCCTTGACGTATTCCTGGAGAAACTCCAGGCACATCCGGGTTATTTCCGGGGTTTTGTAATTGACCAATACAAGACTGAACGCGGGCTGTTGTGCCGAGGGGAAATCAAACTCTCTCATGATCCGGGCTCACATCGAATGGAATGGCTTTGTGTGCGGCAATCAACGCTCGCACCCGCTGCTTCGTGGCCCGGATGGTAGGGACGCAACCTTAGTTGAAGCTTAATTTCGAAACGCTCGGCGTCGGCCGACTTGTAACGGCGTGCGACGCCTGCGCGAGCAGCGCACACGGCGATATTCCACGGTAAGATGCGCCGCCCTTTTCAGATCAAGGAAGACAACGGCCCGCGCCGTTCGCCACGGATGAAACCACTTTCCCTCTACCACCCGTCCCTCTACTGGCTGCGCGTGTGGCAAAAAAGACTGTTCCGCCACATCGCCTGGCACTGCTCGAGCAAACGCTACGCACGACCTGCCGCGACGCCTGAGCGCTTGCCGTATCGCTACCTCAAACACACCTCAAAACTGATCCGCAAACTCGGCGACTCCGACCTTGCGCTGCAACACAACAAAGTCATCAACCTCAAACTCGCCGTCGCCGCCATCGACGGCGTCACCATCGCCCCCGGCGAGTATTTCTCCTTCTGCCGCCTCGTCGGCCGCCCGACACGCAAACGCGGCTACGTCGAAGGCATGGAACTGTCCTTCGGCCAGGCCCGCACCGGCATCGGCGGCGGCATCTGCCAACTCAGCAACCTCATCCACTGGATGGCCATTCACTCACCCCTGGTCGTCATCGAACGCGCCAACCACAGCTTCGACCCCTTCCCGGACGACGGCCGCGTCCTGCCATTCGGCTCCGGCGCGGCGATCTTCTACAACTACATCGACCTGGTACTGCACAACCCGACGGATCGGAGCTTTCAGCTGAAGTTGAAGGTCGGGGAGACGCAACTGGAGGGGGAGTTGTTGTGTGATCGGGAGCGGGAGTTTCGGTATCACGTGTTTGAGTTGGGGCATAAGTTTGTGCGGGAGGGGGGAAGGGTGTTTCGGGAGAATGAGATTTGGCGGGAGGTGCGGGAGAAGGGGCAGGTGGGGGCTTTGGTGGAGAGGGGGAGGTTGTATGGGAATCGGGTGGTGGTTAAGTATGAGGTGGGGGAAGGCGCTTTTGAGGTGACGTAAATCTATTGGCTGGTTGTTGTTTTTTTCAATTTTATCGATTCACAAGGACGTTTCAATGAACCGCTGTTTCAAGACTTTCATCCCGGTCGGTGTGGTACTTTTTACTCTGTTCAGCACAGGCAACACATGGGCACAGGAACCGCGAGCGCTGTACGACGCGATGAAGGGTGGGGTCTGTTCGCCTAACTCGGAGCGCTTGCACGAAGACGCGGTAAAGGGTGATCTGCAAGCACAACTGGAATTTGGCAAAGCCATTCAGCAGAACCTTTGCGGGGTGGTAGAGCAATTCTCGCCCGGCATGCCTGAAGAGTGGTTTCGCAAACCTGCAGAACAGGGAAATGCCGAGGCACAAGCCGAACTCGCCTACGAACTGAGTTCGGACTGGAGTGTAGAAGGTGAAGACGCCGGGGTTTACTGGAGTCTGAAAGCTGCGGAGCAGGGCAATGCGAAAGCGCAATTCCATCTGGCGCAGATTTATCATCGTGGTGGCCGCTCGATAAAAAATCTCAAGGATATGGACAAGGCTATGGCCTACTACAACCAGTCCGCCGAGGGCGGTTATCCCGATGCCTACATGCTATTGGCGATGATCTACCAAGAAGGGGATGGGGTTCCACAGGATGACGTAGCGGCAGCCAAATGGTTCCGTAAGTTTGCCGAGACGGGGAATGCTTCTGGGCAGTTTGATTTTGCAGAAGTCCTGGCTGAAGGACGTGGTGTCGAAAAGGATGAAGCCAGTGCCTTCGATTGGTTTGGCAAGTCGGCGGCTCAGGGGAATGAATACGCCCAGTATGAAATGGCTCGGATGTTCGAACAGGGCCGTGGAGCGAAGCGCAATGAACGCGAGGCTGCCAGTCTCTATCGCAAGGCGGCCGATGCCGGATATGGCAAAGCCCAATTGGCGTTGGGAAACATGTACGCACAAGGCAGAGGTGGTTTGACCAAGAGCAAAGCCAAGGCGAAATTCTGGATGCTCAAGGCAGTTGAACGCTCGGCTCCAGGGGCAGAGGAGGCGTTAAACAGCCTTTGAAGTGGTAAGCGACAAGGGGCGACAGGGGGCGCCCCTTGTTAGTCATCAGACTTCCTGTTTCCAGGCTGAGAGTGTTATTACGGTGCCTTCTTTTTCCTTGTTGCGTATTTCCACTTTGTAGGTCCCGCCACCGATATAACCTTCGACCAGTGCTTTTTTGTCATTGCCGCTGATCTCGGCGTTTTTGGCCTGCAGCTTGTAGAAGTCCAGTACGCTTGCGTAGTCGGTATAGGTACGCAGGATCACCTCGAACTCGTGTTTAGGCCGGCCAGCCATCTCATCCCAGTCACCCTCCATGGGCGTGCCTTCCATGCCGGGTGTCGTGAATTCGCCATGTGCTCCGGCTCCGATCAAGTGAGCCCGTTGAGGAAGCATCGAGAGCATGGGTTTGGGGAAGTCGGCGGGAAGTTGCGAGGTGGTCCACGCCCCTTTTTCCGGATCTGTAGAAACATATTCGACAGTCGCAATTTTCTGCGCACTGGCCCGTGTTTCCGGGTCATCACTTTCGGCGCGGATGGCCAGCATGGGCGGTAACTGTTTGCTCCAGGTTACAAGAGAAGCGGCATCATCTTTTTTCGAGCCTTTGGGTTGGAAAATAGTCAACACCGTGTCCGGCAGATCATTGCAGGTCAACGCTTCTTCTCGGGATTTTACTGTGCAGTGTCCGTTTACCAGTCCGACCGCAACCAGCTGACCCTTTTCATCCAGCAGCAATGCAGCCCGCTCGAGACCGTTGTTCCCGTCGTTCATCGCCGTGATCATGGTTTTTCCGGCAGGAACTCCTTCGTCAAAAGATGAAAGTTCTGAATCCAGCGATTCGAGAACCTGTTGCACGATCATTGTGTTGTCGTTTGTATAGCTGCCCGTTGAATAACCGAGGAAATCAACTAATGCGGAACGGATCGCCGGATCATCGTTGAGTTTCGGGAGGCTTGGCGAAGAGGGATCATTTGTCAGTAGTAAAGCAACTGTACCGTCGGAACGGTTCTCTGAGTGTAGAGACAGGGCAGTTGCGTTAACTGAAAAAAACAGTGCGAGAAATAGGGTTAGGGGGCGTGTTAGATTTGTCAAAAGACAGTCCTTTGTGGTGGTTAAACCCGGGTTGATGTTTAGTGTTACTGGTGTCAGGAGAAATAAATCTGTCAAATTTTGTAATAAAATGATTTTTAGAAATAAAGATTAAAAGGGGGCGGATTTATTTTTTCAGCGAAAAACAGATCTTTCCCCTTTAGTCTGGCTTGTTATGAAGTTTTGTATTTTTCAAGCATTCAAGAAGGACCGACATGAAATGGCGCTTATCAATGGGCTCCTCAGAGAAGTACGTCGTGATTTCGGAAAATACGCGATTAAATTTTTCATTTTTATTTAAAAAGAATGTCAGTGTATCGATATACCATTGCTGCTCGCTTATGATGCGTTTTGTAAACTCAGGCTTGATCAGGGTGTTAAATAGGTGTGTTAGCTCATCATCATTATTTATGTCGGTTTTTGCAATTAGGTTTTCTACGGTTTCATCTTGATCGCTATTTATGTCGAAAGGGAATAGTAGCGATGGAATTATGTCAAGTGTCGGCTCTAGTTTCATTTTTAATTTTTCATATTTCGGAAATGATATTTTAGGTAGGCCGTTATCGTAATTGAAAGGGGACAGATTTATTTTCTTCGTCGAAAAATAAGTCTGTCCTTTTTTACTCTTCCTTTTTATTTTATTTTGGGGGGTTATTTGTTTGTTTTTTTGCTGATGTGTACGCAGTCGTGGTCATCCATGTATGTCAAGGTTTTAAAATTTTCACCTATTATCCAGAATGGGAAGCCAGTTGTTTCGAGTAGCAACGCTTTGAGGTCAGTAGAAGACTCTAGTTTCCAAGCGTGAGCTTTGTTGTCGTGAACTATTATAGTGGGATATTCAAGGTCGTCTATGGTGTCAACTTTTTTCCAAAATTCAGGATCATGATTTTTTTCGGTGTTTTTCAAAAAATATGGGTCCAGCTTCTTCGCTGGGGAGGAGAAGAATGCGATCGTTAAATCGTTGATTAGGTTGGCTAGTTCAGTTTCGCTTAGTTTTTTATTTGCTAGTTTTTGCTCTTCTAAGACAGAGTCTATTTCTTTTTCTAGGTAGTTCATTGCGGGTCTCCAATTCTCGCGCGTGATACAGGCACTGATTCTAATAAGATGTGTCCTCTAACTGCGCCGCCAGTACCGCGTTTCCCCGGCGTCTGGTATCCAACATGGGGGTCTGCAGGACCATCAGTGGAAGGAACAAGACGAGGATCATCTATGTTTACTTCTGCCCCTTTGTTTTTGCCTTCTAGTACACGCCATTCTGTGGGGTAGGACTTTCCATACTGATCTTTTCCCCATTTTGTTACTGTAAATTCGTTTTTCGGCACACCAGTTCTAGTAAATGCTTCGTCCAGTCCTTTATGCATTTGCTGATAAGAGGTGCCCGGAGTTCCTCTCCAGTCTAAGTCAACTTCAGAGTTGAATTTCCATGTTCCGCCTGGAACTGGCTGTGGGCAATTTGTTGGTCCACTAGCTAGGCCGAGAGGATCCACCCATCCCGTAGGGTTAGGCACGTACTGGTAGTTATTCAGTCCACCCGCAAGCTTGATCGGATCCGGAGTCAGAAAACGCCCAGTCCCCGGATTGTAGTAGCGGTGCCGGTTGTAATGTAACCCTGTCTCGGCATCAAAGTACTGACCCTGGAATCGCAACGGATTGTCGATTTCACTGACATCCAGTGCTGCGAGGTTGCCGTAGGCGCGGTACTTCGCGGACCACATGATTTCGCCGCTGTAGTCAGTGAGTTCCTGCGGTGTGCCCAGATGGTCGAGCTGGTAGTAGAACGGCGTTGCCTTGCGCGGGCCTTCGCCGTCGAGCATGGCCAGCGGGCGGAAGCTGCCGGGTTCGTAGATGTAGGTGCGATAACGGTTGTCGCCGCTTTCGGCGATCAGGCGTTCGCCTTGCCACAGAAACTCGGTGGTTTGGCCATCGACGGTTTTCTCGATGCGGCGACCGAAAGCATCGTACTTGTAGGACGCGGTGCTGCCACCCGGAAGGCTCGCGCCGATCAGTCGATGCTGGCAGTCGTAACGGTATTCGGTGACGAGATTTTGTCCGGCGCCACGGCGCTCGCGGATCAGGTTGCCATAGGCGTCATAGTCGTAATGGCGGTCGCCTTGCATCAGCAGGCGGTTGCCTTTGACGTTGGCGAGGTTGGCTGTGCCTTCGTTGTTCTGGCCGAGCAAGTTACCGGCCGGGTCGTGGGCGAAGCTTTCCGGTGTCGCGCCACGCACGCTGATCAAGCGATCGAGCGGGTCGTAGTGATAGCTGCGGCTGCCTTTGCGGCTGTCGTCGATTCCGGCGAGGTTGCCGTTTGCGTCGTAGTTGTAGCGGCGCTGGAAAAGGTTTTTGTCGCGCTGGCTGACGCTGTGGGCCTGCAAGCGGCCCTGTTCGTCATATTGATATTGGCTGAGCAACAGGCCTTGCTGCCGTTGCTGTTCGCGACCACCGCTGAACTGGTGAGTCGTCAGACGCGAACCGTTGAGGTCGATGCCGCTGAGCATACCGCCGGGTTGGTGGCGGTAGTCGAGTTTGCTGCCATCGGGCAAGCGACAGTGCTTGAGCTGGCCGACGCTGTCGTACTCATAACGCAAGGTGCCCCAGCCCTGGTGTTCGGTGACGAGGCGGTCTTGTAGGTCGTATTCGTAGGCGAGTGGCCAGTGTCCGTCGTCGACGTTGACCAGGCGGCCGAGGGCGTCGTAGCTGTAGTGAATTTCTTCGCCGTCGGGAAGGGTCTTCACCAGCAACCGGCCTGCGGTGTCGCGTTGGTACTCAGTTACCAACTCGCTACCGTCTTCACCGAATTCGGTTTTCTTCAGCAATTGGCCGTTGAGGTCGTATTCGTATGCGGTGCGACGACCATCGAAGCCGGTTTCCTGTTGGATCAGGCCATTCGGGAAGTAGTCGAGGTGGTAATGCTCGCCGCGCTCGTTTTCGATCTCGGTCAGCAACAGGCGCGAGTTGTCGTAGCGGTAACGCAGCTGGCTGCCATCCGGGTTGATGCGACGGCTGACGAGGTGCAGTTTATCGGCGTATTCGTAACGGGTGACGCGGCCGAGTTCGTCGCGTTCGGCAGTGACATTGCCGTAGGCGTTATAGGTGAACGCGCGCGTTGCGCCGCCCGGCAAGATAATTTGTGCGAGGCGGTTGGCGGTATCCCACTGATATTGGGTGATGGCACCTGATTCTTCTTGCCGAGTTATTTGCCGGCCCAACGCATCGTAGCGGTATTTGCGTTGACCACCATCGGGCAGGCGTTCCTCAAGCAATTGACCGAGGTTGTTCCAGCCCAGTTGGTGGCGGCTGCCATCCGGGTGACGGATCTCCAGCAGACGTCCTTGACGGTCGTAGCTGTAGAACGTCGAATTTCCATCCGGGTCGATTTGCTGAGTGACATCACCCTGTCTGTTGCGTTGATACTTCCAGCTGGCTTTGCCACGGTGAACATCGCTGACGAATCCGTTGCTGTATTCGTACGTGGTGGCTTCATCTTCAGGAGGGATGACGGCGGTCATCAATCCGTTGTCGTCGTATCGGTATTCGGTCACGGCGCCGAGCGGATCTTTTTCCGCGACCAATTGGCCTTTGTCGTTATAGGCCTTGAGATGCTCGGCACCATCCGGATCGATCTTGCTGATCAATCGCGCCTGATCGTCGTGGGTGTAAACCTCTTCGCTGCCATCGGCGTTGGTAACGGTCACGCTGCCTTTGTCATCCCAGGCGTAGCGCGCGTCCATCTGCGAGAAGTTTGCCCAGTGGTGGATGCATCGAGCCAGTTTGCCTTCGTTCTCCCACTCCCAGAAGAAGCTCGCGCCGCCGGCCAGTTGCCGCTCCAGAATCACGTGTTGATCGTTGTAGCTATAACGCTCGGCTTCCCCTGAGGCGTTCTTTGCTTCAATCAACCGGTGTTGCGCGTCATAGGTGTAGGTGAACAGCGTCTGGACGGTGTTCCAGGCATCCTCAAGATTGTCCGCCGGTAGAAACTGCTGATAGTCCACAGCCACAATATGTTTGCGGTCGTAGCGTAAAAGCAGGGCACGACCTGCGCCGTTGTCGAGGCGTTTGATGCGCCCGTGGATGTCCCGTGTGACGTGCAGGCGATTGCCATAGCTGTCGCTGATGGCGATCAGGGTTGCGCCTTTGCTGTTGAAGCGGAAGTGGTAGAACGATGGGCGTTTGCCTGCTTGGGCCAGTACCAATTCGGACGGGTCATCGCCGAGGAAAATGGCTGCACGCGAGAGGCTGTTAGTGATCGCCGGGCGTTGCTCGCTTGGAAGCGGGAACGGTGTTGAGCGGTTTTCGTGGTCGGTCCAAACGACCTCATCGCCCACGATTTCGATGCGGTGGGCAAGAGCGTGACTCCAACCGTAGCCCAGGCCACAGTCGATTTCCACGGCGCTGGTTCTGTACAGGCGTGTCCATTCAAACGGCAGTAAGCCGTCAAGTTGGCCATCTGTCAGCGTCAGCAGCTCTTCGCCGGTGACCATCGAAACCGGGCATCCGTTGGTGCATGTCCCCGAGGCCGGCTCTGCACTTTTTTCCGCGGGCGACTTTGCCTGTTTGGAAGCGTCGTCACCGACTTTGCCATTACCCAGTTTTGCGTTCTTTTTCCCGTCGAAGCGCAGCTGAGAGACGCCGTTCCTCACCTTGGCTGTCACCCCACGCGCCGCAACAGCGGTGTACTTCGCGACATACTCCATAAAGCCATTGATGATTTTGAACAGCGACTTCACGAAGCTGGTGACAGCATTGATGACAAGCTCACCGTACTTCTTCAGTCGGGCGGCGAGGTAGATAACCCCTGTGCCTTCAGCCGCAATGGTCAGGACCACGCCAATCACGATGTCGATCGCGATGCCGACGACAATGGCCGTGGTCATCTTCGCAACGTCGCCGGCCATTTTCATTGGCGGCAAGCCTGCCAACCAGATCACGGCACTGCGTACCAGCAGGAACAAAGCGGCTTCGTCGCTGGCCAGCAACATGGCTTTTTTCATGATGTCTGGCGAACTTTCGGCGACTTTGATCAGGTCCTGGACGCCGGCACCGAGATCTTTTGCAAATTTCTTGGGGTCTTGCAGAATGTCGAGCACCAGACTGATGCCATCCCACACGCCTTTGATCGCTTCCCAGCCACCCTCAAGAATTCCGTTGCCGATCGCCATCGCTGTGCCCGAAGCCGACAGATTCGACCATTGCGGCTTGAACCCGGCCCACTCCTTGCGCAGGAAACCTTCAAGGTCTGCTGTTACGCCGCTGTAGGAGCTGAACAGAGCGTCGATCTGCGCAGGCGTCACTTCGTTGTGAACACGGATTTTGTAGAACTTGCCGGGAATTCCGCCGGTCCAGCTGGCCTTGCCTTGCTGATCGAGTTTGACCTTGCTGACTGCACCACCTTCCACTGCGACGATCTCGACTTCGATATCGCCGATGGGAATGTCATAAACCGATTCGAATTTACTTTCGATCAGCAGCGGTCCCTTCAACGGGCATTGAGCCACGTTCGAAGAGAAGTCGCCGTCGGTCATGCTCACCGACTTACTGGTGTTGCCAACCTTGATCACTCGCTCCATGCCCAAAAGGGAAGGCAGGTCGGCTGCCCGACTGGCCTTGTCGGCGGCTCTCGCGTACCAGGTCTTGGTCTGTTCCTGATACAGCTTCAAACTGTCCTTGAAGGTGTTCAGTTGGTTGTCAACAAAGGCAACGCGATCCATCAGCCTTGCTCCAGAATCAGGTGGTTTAACAGTGCTTCTTTAAGGTTGTCCGGAGCATCCGGGCGACGCACGAAACGGGTGATTTTCAGTTTCAGGTTGTTCTCGGGCCATGCGCTGTAGAGGTCCGGGCGTGCTTCTTCGAGCCATTGCATCAAGTTGCCGACCAGCGTCGCGTGATCCTCTTTCGCCAACTGATCCAGCAACCTCTTCGGCACCTCCCACCACGGCCACTCCTTCACCTTCGGCACCACCCTCGGTCCGACTTCCAGGCTGCGGCCATTGATCAGATACCGCTCAAACACCGGCAGCACCTCCCCAGCGCTCTCACCCAACCCATCAAGAATCGGATAGATATGCCGCCCATCCCAGAACCGGAAAAACACTTCGGTCCCGTCCGGCATTTTCACTTGGGTCAGGCTGCGCAGGTGTTCGAAGACTTCGTTGGGTTCGGAGCGGGAGACGGCCAGCCAGCCCCAGTCGAGGGCGTCGGTTTCGCTGATCCAGGGCAGGAAGGCGGAGTTGGCCTTGAGTTCGGCGACGTAAGGCATCACTGGTTGCCAGGTGGAGTAGGGCGTTCCGCCCCAGACGGGAATGGCCTGGACGGACGGTTCGCTCTGATACAGGGTCTTGAGCGCGTCGGCATCGCTGGCAGCGCTGACGATCAGGTACAGGCGTTCGTTCGCCTTGAGCGGGTGCGCGGAGAGCCAGGCCTGGGGGGTGATTTTTTCAGATGCCACAACAACCGTCCTTGATGGGTGAGCCTATTGGCTCATATCCGCTTCTATGTGTTCTTCGTAACCCGAAAGCCTTTTCAGCACGCTTTCGTTTTCTGCGTATTTTTCTTTCAACTGCTTCAGTTGCTGATCTGTGCCTTTGCAGTATGTGTTCGCTTCGCTGGCGAGCCGGTGAATGTTGTCAGGGTCGGCCGGGTCTTGCTCGGGAATATCACCGCGAAGCGAGTCACAGTTGTTTCTCTTGATTACGTAGCTGGATACGTCGTCGGGTACGGTGCTGCGAGCCTCGGCGGCGGAAGCAGTCATTGGTTGAATCAGCAAGACACTCAGCAAGCAGGCTGCAAAAACTCGCATTGAGTTTGCCCATGCGAATCTCTCGACAGTCAGATCGTGCATGCACCCGCCTTACACTTCTCACACTCTTCACAAAACGGCGCATTACGCTTGAGGGTATTGATCTGCGCCGGCGTCAGCACAGCACCCGCCTTGTCGGCATCGGCTTGTTTCAGCACGCCCGGCATCAACGGCGCCGCCCCAGTCCCGCTCCCCGGCCCACCGCCGGAGTTGATGTTGATCGCCGGCCCGCTCATGGTCACGCCGCCGCCATCGATCTTGATGAAGCTGCCGCCACCGACCAGCGTCAGCTCAGCCCCGGCCTCCAGCACCACCTTCATGCCGCTGCTCAGGTGAATTTCCTGCCCCGCATCGATGAATTGCCCGGTGCCGATCTTGATGTGCTGGTTCACGCCCACGGTGAGATGGTCGTTGGCGCGGGCTTCGACTTTGCGGTCTTCGTAGACGGTGTGGTGTTCTTCGGCCTTGAATTCCGTGTAGCTGTTCTTTTCCACGACGTCGTGGCGTTCGTTGCCGACGCGGATTTTCTGGTCGTGTTCGATGTTCTCGTCCCAGTCGCGCTGGGCGTGGAGGAAGATCTGTTCCTGGCCTTTCTTGTCTTCGATGCGCAGTTCGTTGAAGCCGCCGCCACCCATGGAACTCAGGGTCTTGAAGGTGGTGCGCGTCTTGTTCGCCGGCAGGGTGTACGGGACGGTGTTTTCCTTGTGGTACAGGCAGCCGCTGATCAGCGGCTGGTCGGGGTCGCCTTCGAGGAAGGTCACCAGCACTTCCATACCGATGCGCGGGATGGCGATGCCGCCGTATTGGGCGCCGGCCCAGGCGGAAGACACGCGCAGCCAGCAGCTGGTCTTGTCGTCGGACTGGCCTTCGCGGTCCCAGTGGAACTGGACTTTCACCCGGCCGTATTCGTCGCAGTGGATTTCCTGGCCTTGCGGGCCGGTGACCACGGCGCTCTGGCTGCCGAGGATGCGCGGTTTCGGGTGGCGCAGGGGCGGGCGGTTCGGCACGTCCCACGGGGTGGCCTGGAAGCGGTTGCGGTAGCCCTGATGGAAATCGTCTTTCAGCGCGGTGGTGTCACTGGTGACGGACTCTTCCAGCACCTGCGGCTGTTTGCCTTCGTGGTGGACTTCGGTGAGCAGCCAGAGGTCGTTCCACTTGGCTTTCGGGTGTTCTTTCAGCGCGAGGAAATGGCCGCTGACCAGCAATGGCTGATCGCTCTTGCCTTCGGCGAGCTGGAAGTCGCTGCGGTGACGTTCGAGGGCGCGTTTGGCCAGGTGCTTGCCGCGCTCGCGGTCGACGAAACGGCCCGGGTAGTCGTAGTCCTCGAGGTCGGGCAGGGCGTCGCCACGGTTTTCGCTCTCTAACGTGATCCGTGGTTTTTCGAAGTCGTAGTCGCGGCGGGTGGTGCGGCTGGTACGGGTTTCCAGGCGCAGGTCGAAGCGCTTGATCACCGGGTCGCTGGCGACCATGCCGGAGTCCTGCTGATAGGCCACCGGCGCCAGTTTGTGGAACACCGTCTGGTCATCGCCGAACACCAGTTTGTGCGCGGTGGCGCTGTGCTGGAAGTGGTAGTGAATGCCTTCTTCTTCGCACAGGCGCTGGATGAAATGCAGGTCCGACTCGTCGTACTGCACGCAGTAGAGGCGATCGGGGGAGATCGAGCCGGTCTGGAATTCGTAGGCGTTGCCCTGGATGCCGTGTTCTTCGAGGACCTTGCCGATGATTTTCGGCACGCTGAGGTTCTGGAAGATCCGCTGGTTGATCCGGTGCGCCAGGTACGAAAGCTGCGGGCGCAGGGTCACGGAGTAGCGCGTCAGGCGCTTGCCGGAATCACCTTGCGCGGCGCGGTCGATCAGGCCATGGATGCCGCTGCCGTCGGGCGACAGCTGCAGAAAGGCCGGTTTGTGCAGCAGGGTTTCGAGGTCCAGCGACGGCTGCTCACTGACCAGCTCCACCTCGAAGGCAAACGGCTGGCTGATGGCTTCCCGACCGGTGAGGGTAAACACCTGGAAATCGGCGGAAAGCCCTTCGATGGTCAGGGCAAAGTGGGTTTCATTGGCCGGCGCGAACATCCCTTGTTCCTCGTGCTGTACAGCGGCGCCCGTCGACCGCAAGACCGGTCAGCGCGCGCGAAATTCTGGAGGGGCGTAAACAACATCGACCAGCAGAGCTGGCCGATGCTTGAAACGATCAGCCGTAATTAAACGACTGGAGCACGCCAGTCATCGGAACCCGAAGTACCGGATACTTCGTGGGTCCAGGTGATTTTGCGGTAGGTGAACTGCACTTCTTCCAGGTGGGTGAAGTGCGCGTTGCCTGGATCCTGGCAGTTGTGCATTTTGTTGTTGATGGCGACGATGATCGCGTCTTCCAGTTTGGTGGTGTAGTAGTGCTCTTGGGTACCTTGAGCCGAAGTGCGGTACCACTGGATAACGATTTCGCTCATGCGCTCGCCGGAAGTCAGTGCTGCTTGCAGCAGAGGCGAAGCCTTGTCGTAGACCTTGGTGATCACAACTGGCTTGTGCACGCGCTGACCGGTTGGCTGACCGGACTGTGGGTCACGCGGGATGATCACGTCGTGGGTGAAAGCCTGAACCATGACCTGGTCTTCGTGGCCTTCCTGATAGGTGTTGCCAACGGAGTCGGCGGTGAAAGCGCCGGCAGTGATCAGGCCTTGTTTTTCGCCGGTAACCGACATGTACGCTGGTGTTGCCATGGGAGGTGCTCCTTGCGGATAAAGTTAGGGTGCCCGGGAGGCGAAATCGCCCGGTGGGTGCCTGACTGTTATCAAAGAGCGTGCCAGTTTTTCAGAAGCCTTGTAGATCAAGGATATGGCACGGAGGGAACTGTTTCCTGGGCGAAAAAACCTGCATTTCAGGCAAAAAGTGCGCAAGAAGTTGCGCAGTACTGCGCAACTTCTTGCGCACTTGGCTGCAGCCCTTGATGTGCAAGGGCTGCAGCGATTCTGATGGGGTTTTTATTACGGGGAACTGCGCAACTTCTTGCGCAGTATGGCCAAGTGCTGCCTCGTCGCGTTATCGGGCAAGCGCCTTCAAACATTCCTCGATCGAACGCCGTTGAGTCTCGGCATACAAGCCCAGTTCATCGATGGTCGAACGTCCCAGGGACAGTTCGAATGACTGCTGGTTGGAGTGCTCGCCATAATGCGTCTGCGCGGCGTCCCCCAGGTTCGACTGAAAAATCCCCGCCGCACTCACCGGCAGGAAATCTTCGTACACCAGCGGTTCGGCTTTCACATAGCCGTCGCGCAACAAAGCTTGCAGCGAAACCTCAGCGAGACGACCCGCCGCCAGCCCTTTGTCTGTCAAGAAATAACGGAAGTAGGCCAATTCCTGCTCGCGCATGCCTTCGAGGCTGTCAGGGAATTCGCTGAAGTGGTGGGTCATCAGCGCGTTGTAGCGTGAGGCGTTGGCTTCGTTGGGGAAGTCACCCAACTCATCTCGCGCCGCATTCAGCAGACGGTCGTACAACGCTCGGCCCTTGGGTGTCAGCGCCGCACCCCGTTGCTCGATTTCGCCAAACCGGGCGCTGTGGCTGCCGCGGGTTTGCGTCTGGTCGGTGAAGGCGATTGGCTCGTCCAGCGCCTTGAAACTGGTCTGACGCAGGAGGATCGGATGCTG
Source organism: Pseudomonas sp. MWU12-2029 (assembly GCF_023242425.1). Lineage (NCBI taxonomy): Bacteria > Pseudomonadati > Pseudomonadota > Gammaproteobacteria > Pseudomonadales > Pseudomonadaceae > Pseudomonas > Pseudomonas sp. MWU12-2029. The sequence continues at coordinate 253,963 of NZ_JALJDY010000003.1, forward strand.
CCGGCGCGGCGGCCCTTCGATCACCGCTTTGGGCGTGATGCCATGCAGCGGCATCTGCGCCTGAACGATGTCGATGTCCAGGGTGCGCGGTGTCAGGTGGTTGATGTGTGGGCCTTTGAACGCAACCACATCGGCGATCAGACGATGCTGGGCGCTGAGGGTCTGATATTGCGCGGCGGTGACGGTGGCGCTGTGGTGCCAGCGAAAAGTCTCCAGCGCTTGCAGGACAAATTCCCCGGCTTCGGACTCAGTCAGTCCACCAACGGCTTCGGCCTGTTCAATCAGGCGCAATGCCTCTGACGTAAAGATCGAACGCTGATCCAGCACCGATTGCGCAAAAGCACGCAGCTCCGGATCTTCAATCAACTCCAGTCGCAACAGCGAAGTGAACACCCGGAACGGGCTGACCTGCAGCGCATCTTCATGCACTGCTCGAAACGCCGTGGAATGCACGGGCACCCCGGCGGGCGTCAGATCGTAATAACCCACGGGCTGCATGCCCATCACCGCAAACAGGCGGGCGAGGGTGGCCAGTTCGGCGGCGGTGCCGACGCGGATCGCGCCATGGCGCTCCATGTCCAGCCGTTCGATTTCGCCGGTGCTGTGCAACTGGCTGGCGATCTGCGGCTCGCGGGCCAGCACTTCGCGGTTGGTCTGCTCCACCAGTTCCATCAGTGCGCCGTACAGCGGCACTTCTTCGCGGTACATGTCGGACATCGCTTTGGAGAAGCGTTGGCGGATCAGGTCGGGGCTGACGAACGGCTGCACGGTCATGAAAAAAATTCCTGGCACGGTCACGTAAAGGATGGAGGAAAAGATCGCAGCCTTCGCCCACGCGGGCAAACGAAGAATCCTACGAACTTCATTCTGCCAACGACTGACCGTTTACCTGTCTGCGCGTGAGTTTTCCCCCAGGAACTCCCGATATAAACGCGCCGTGTTCGACGGCTGCTCGACCATCGGCATGTGCCCGACACCATCCCACACATCCACCCGCAGATTGGTGATGCCCTTGCTCCACACCGGCACACTGCTGACATCGATCAACCGGTCCTTGCGGCCCCAGAGCAGCAGCGCCGGGCATTTGATGTCCGGCAACTTCGGTTCCATCGGCGGACTTGCGCGAAAATCCCGGAAGATCTCTTCCAGTTCGTCACGTTGTTGCTCGTAGCGCTGGGCAATGGCGTCGAGCACCAGGCCGGGCACCCACGGCGGCGAGGCCATGGTCATCGCATAGAAGTGTCGGAATTCTTCCCGGGAGTTGATCAGGAACGGATTGTGCCCACGGGCCAGGTGACGCTCCATGTCGCTGGCCTCGGGCGCGGTGACGCCGGCCGGGTCGATCAGCGCCACCGAAGCGATGCGATCCGGGTAGGTTGCCGCCAGCCACGCGGCGATGTAACCGCCCATGGAGTTGCCGATCACGTGGACCTTCTCGACGCCGCAGACGTCGAGCAACTGGATCATTCGTTTGGCCTGAACCGGAATATCGTAGCCACCACCGGCCTTGAAGCCGGTTTCGCCGTGACCGGCCAGGTCCGGGATGATCACCCGGTACTGCCCGACAAAGTGCCGGGCGAAGCGCAGCCACAGGTTCTTTTCGGCGCTGTAGCCGTGCAGCATCAGAATGCTGCTCGACGCTTCGTAAGGCCCGCCTTGCCAGGTCGACACCGTCATTTCGGCGATCGGCACTTCAATCTTGTGCAGCCGGTACAGTTTCGCCTCCAAAGCTGCGCTCAGGTCGTAGAGCCAGTGACCGACCGCCGGGTAGCTCAACCAGCTCCAGGCCACGAAAACTGCGAGGGCGACAAACAGCAAAAGCATCGTGGGTCTTCCTTGTTCAAGACAGAATGTGGTCGGCCGGTTTCAGCGCCCGGGTCAAGCGGTGATAGCTGAAACTGAAGCCGGGGAACATCGCGATCACGTGACCGCTCCTGCTTTGATACCAACTGTGGCAGCCGCCGGTTTTCCAGACCGTGCGCTCCATCTCCCGATGAATCATCTGAGTGTAGGTACGTTCTGCTTCGGGGCGAACTTCGATGCTGCGCAGACCTTTGGCCTGTACGGTACGGATGCAGTCGAGGATGTAGTTCATCTGCGATTCGATGATGAACAGCGCCGAGGTGTGACCAATACCGGTGTTCGGCCCGGTGACGATAAACAGGTTGGGAAAGTCCGGCAGGCTGGTGCCGAGGTAGGCGCGCGGGTACTGCGCCCAGACATCGCGCAGTTTTACGCCGTTTTTTCCGCTGACCGGGTAGGAAATCACGCCATCGGTGGCGTCATAACCGGTCGACCAGACGATCAGGTCGACATCGATGTGCTGGCCATCCGTGGTGACGATGCCGGTTTCGTCGAGGGCGGCGATACCTTGCTCGCGGCTGTGCAAGGTGACGTTGGGCCGGGTCAGCGCCGGGTAATAGGTGTTGGAGAGCAATACCCGTTTGCAGCCGATGGTGAAGTCCGGCGTCAGTTTTTTCCGCAACTCGGGGTCGGTCACCTGGCGTTTGAGAAATTTCAGCGCCTGGTTTTGCACCATCTGAATCGCCGGTTTCGAATATTTGAAGGCGATGATCCGGGTTTCGAACTGCCAGTAGATCAGCCAGCGCAGCAGCTTCCAGGCCGGTTTCAGCCCCAGCAGCCAGCGCTGGAAACGTCCGAACTTTCGGTCGGGGCGTGGCAGCACCCAATGGGGTGTGCGCTGAAAGACGTGCAAGTGCGCGACATCCGGTGCAATCGTCGGAATCACCTGCACGGCACTGGCACCGCTGCCGACGATCGCCACGCGTTTACCGCGATAGTCGTAGCTGTGATCCCAATTGTTTGTATGAAAGGTCTTGCCCTGAAAGCGATCCCGACCGGGGAAGTGTGGGACGACCGGTTGACTCAGCGGCCCGGTGGCATTGATCACGAACTGCGCGTAATAGGTGCCCTTGGCGCCGGTGTGTACGGCCCAGCGTTTTTCGTTTTCATCCCACTCGATCTGCTCGACATTGGCCTGCAGTTCCACCCGCTCGCGCAGGCCGAAACGCTCGATCACGTGTTCGGTGTAGCGATGCAGTTCGGCCTGTCCGGCGAACATCTGCGTCCACGGGTAGGGTGCGAACGACAGTGAATACAGGGGCGACGGCACGTCCACCGCCGCGCCGGGGTAGGTGTTCTGGCACCAGGTGCCGCCGAAAAAGTCCCGCCGCTCCAGCAAGCGAAAATCGTCGATGCCGGCCTTGAGCAAATTGACCGCCGCGCACTGGCCGCCAAACCCGCTGCCGATGATCAACACTTGATAGGTCTGCATGGGCCTCCTTCTTAGAGTCTTTTTTCCATTTTCCTACTTCATGTATAGCCAATCATTTGCCTGCCGTGTGCCGGAATTGGCGGGCCGCGGGGTCGGAGACTGCCGGCCGCTGGCCGGTGATGGCTATTTAACGTTGCCCTGTTAGACTCCGAGCACATCCTTTTGCGGTGTACTCGAGGCCCTTATGGGAAGAACGGGAGGAAAGGGACTTTCACTGGCCAGGAGGCTTTACACATCGCGAACCCTGGGGCTGGTCCTGGGGCTTTTGTGCGTGAGCGTCGCGATGTATCCGCTCGATCCCCCGGCCTGGGTCTGGGCGCTGATGTTGTTCAACGGCCTGGTCTGGCCACACCTGGCGTATCAGTGGGCACGACGCTCGAAAGTCCCTTACCACGCCGAACACCGCAACTTGCTGATCGACGCCTTCCTTGGCGGCCTATGGGTCGCTGCCATGCAATTCAATCCGCTGCCCAGTGCCACGACCATTTCGATGATGGCGATGAATAACGTTGCCATCGGCGGTCTGCGCTTTCTGCTGGCAGGGTCGGCGGCGCAGTTGCTGGGCGTCGGTGTCGGGCTGGTGGTATTTGCCCCGGCCTTCATCCCGGCGACCACTCCGGCGCAGATGTATGCCTGTCTGCCGTTGTTGATGTTGTATCCGTTGGCGCTGGGCTGGATCTGCTTTCGCCAGGCCTACACCCTGGGCGTGCAGAAACGTGAATTGCTGGCGCTGAGCCGTACCGACAGCCTCACCGGTCTGCTCAACCACGGCGCCTGGAAGGATCAACTGGACATCGAATTCCTGCGCTGCAAAGGGCAGCAAAAAGGCGCCGCGATTGCGCTGATCGACATCGACCACTTCAAGGCGATCAACGACACCTACGGCCATGTGGCCGGCGATATCGTCCTGCGCCAGTTGAGCAAGATGCTCAAGCAGAACCTGCGCATGGCGGACGTGGCCGGACGCTACGGCGGCGATGAGTTTTGCGTGATCCTGCCGGACTTGCCGCTGTTCAATGCGGCGCAGGTGATGGAAGCCTTGCGCGAGCGTTTTTCCTTTCTGGTCTACGAGCAGAATCCGGCGCTGAAAGTCAGTCTGAGCATCGGCCTGGCCGCACTCGATCCGGCTCACGGCGATGCGACACGCTGGCTCAATGACGCTGACCAGGCGCTGTACGAAGCCAAGGCGACTGGGCGCAACCGGGTGATCTGTTGCAATGACGATCCGCCGCGGCGCGAGGTGCTGGGTTCGGTTTGAACGGATGGGGTGTCGCATCCGGGATAGAGCCTTGGGGCGATGTCAGGTACGGTTCAGTACCCGACACGAAACAAGGATTGATTCATGACGTTCAAATTCCCTCGTTCCCTGCTGGTCGCCGGTCTCGGCCTGACCCTTTCTTTCGTCACCGCTTGCGCCTTTGCCGAACCGCACAAACAGGTGATGGCCGACGCCGAACAATACAAGCCCGAAGCCCTGAAACTGCTGGAGCGGCTGGTCAATATCGACTCCGGTTCCGGCGATGAAAAAGGCCTCAAACAAGTCAGCGAAATCGCAATTGATGAGCTGAAAAAGCTTGGCGCGACTATCGAGCTGGTGCCCAACACGCCGGAAAAAACCAACCACGTGCTCGCCACGCTCAAAGGTACCGGCAAGGCCAAAATTCTGTTGATGGCGCACATGGACACGGTGTTCAAGGAAGGTTCCGCCGCCGAGCGTCCGTTCCATATCAAGGACGGCCGCGCCTATGGGCCGGGGGTGATGGACGACAAGGGCGGGATCGTCGCCGGCATCTACGCGCTGAAAATCCTGAAGAACCTCGACTTCAAGGACTACGCGAAAATCACCTTCCTGCTCGACGCCAGCGAAGAAACCGGCTCGGAGGTTGCCACCGACCTGATCAAGAAAACCGCCAAGCTTCATGACGTCACACTGAACCTCGAACCGGGTCGCCCGGCGGATGGTCTGGTGGTATGGCGCAAGGGCAGCGCCACCGCGCTGGTCGAGGTCAAGGGCAAGGCTGCTCACGCCGGCGTCGCGCCGGAACTGGGGCGCAACGCGGCGATGGAGGCGGCGCACCAGATCCTGCAACTGGGCAAGCTCGGCGATGAAGCGAAGAAAACCACTATCAACTTCACCGTGCTCAAGGCCGGCGACCGCACCAACGTGATCCCGGATCAGGCCACGGCCAAGGCTGACGTGCGGGCGGCGGTGCCGGAAGAGTTCGACCGGATCGAGAAGGATCTGGCGCGGGTGTCGCAGGACAAGTTGGTTCCCGATACCGAAGTGAAGACCTCGCTTCAACGCGGCTTGCCGCCGATGCCGCAGACGGCGGAGTCGGATCGTTTGATGGCGATGGCTCAGGGGATTTACGGCGAGATTGGCCGCAAGCTGACTGAAGAAGGCAGCGGCGGGGCGGCGGATGCGAGCCTGTCGGCCGGGGTGGGGACGCCGACGCTGGATGGGTTCGGGATTGTTGGCGGCAATATTCATACGCCGGAGGAATACGCGGAAGTGGAGAGCGTGGCGCCGCGGGTTTATCTGTTGTCGCGGATGATTATGGAGTTGGCGAAACACTAACGGCAGCTAGCGGTTTCGCGGCGGGCGCCATGCGAGTGGACTCGTAATGGCGTCGGGCCGCTCTGCCTCTTTGTAGCGTGGTGCGAGGTTACTCTTTGACGCTCATGTATTCCTTGGCCCAGAGGATGTATTCCTCAGGCTGGGTGTAGGTGTGAGTCAGTTCGGTGGCGCTCAGGTCCGAGGCCTGGCTGAAGATCTGGCGCTGTTCGCGCAGGCTGTCATAAGTGGCCTTGATCGCCGCGAAGTAAGCACCGTGGCCGTCGATGGTCACGCGCACACCCAGCTCGGCCAGACGTTTGTCGTCGCGCAGCGCCGGGTTGCCGTAGGTGACCAGCATCAGCGGGACGGTCAGGTGTTCGGCGATCTGCTCGAGCTGATCGAAGTCCTGGATGCCGACCATGCAGATACCGTCAGCACCGGCGGCCTGGTAATGCTTGGTGCGGCTGATGATTTCCTGGTTCGGCAGGATGCCGGCGTTGGTCCGGGCGATGATCGCCATTTCCGAGTCGACCCGGGCTTCCAGTGCCGCGCGGATCTTGCCGACGCCTTCGGCGACAGTGATCAGGTCGGTGGATTTGCGGCCAAACTGGGCCGGCAGCAGGGTGTCTTCGATGGTCAGCGCGGCGACGCCGGCGCGTTCCAGTTCGACGATGGTGCGCATCACGTTGAGCGCGTTGCCGTAGCCGTGGTCGGCGTCGGCGATCACCGGCAACTGGGCGACGCGACCAATGCGTGTGGCCTGCTCGGCGAATTCGCTGAGGGTGATCAAGGCAAAGTCCGGGGCGCCCAGCACCTGCAACGAGGCGACGGAGCCGCCAAGAATCCCTACTTCAAAACCCAGGTCAGCGGCGATGCGGGCGGACATCGGATCGAACACCGATGCGGTGTGATAGCAGGTGTCGGAAGCCAGCAGCTGACGGAAGTTACGGCGCAAATCTTGATGAGAAAGCCTGGTCATACGAGTTCCACCAATACAAAGGAATGGAAAGGCTTGAGCAAAGGTGTCAACGCCGAAGGTGAAAAGGCTATCACGCCAATGGGTCAAGGATCATGACGAATTAACGAGGAAGTTAACCAGGAAAAACCTGTTCAGGCTTTCTTGCTGCAGGCAGAGGCGCTCAGGCCGCCACTGCCTGCTGCTGTTGATTGGGCAGCGGCACCGCCCGTACCGAGTTGCCCGGCTGCAATTGCAGGCGTTTGGCGGTGAGGCGGTCGATCACCAGACTGCTGCCGACCCGGCGGCCCGCAGCGACGGTGATGCGGCAGTTTTCCAGGCGGCGGTTGTGGATCAGCCACAGCGGCGCCTGTTCGTCCGGCGTGCCGATGCTCAGGGTCAGTTCCAGGCTGTCGCGCACCGTGCGAATGCTGCGGATCGGCGCCTCGATCACCGGGCCACCGTCAAAGATGTCGATATAACCTTTGTGGGCGAAACCCTCGGACTGGAGGATCTTCAGCGCCGGTTCGGTGTTGGGGTGGGCCTGACCGATCACGGCCTGGGCCTGTTCGGTGAGCAGGCAGGTGTACAGCGGCTGGCGTGGCATCAGTTCGGCGATGAACGACTTGTTGCCCAGCCCGGACAAATGGTCGGCATGGCTGAAGTCCATCTGGAAGAAGTGCCGGCCCAGACTGTCCCAGAACGGCGAACAGCCTTGCTCGTCGGCACTGCCTCGCAGTTCGGCGATCATCTTTTCGCCGAACAGGTGCGGGAACTCGGCGACAAACAGCAAGCGCCCCAGCGACAGCAGACGCCCATTGCTGCCGTGACGCTGGTCGTGGCGCAGGAAGAGCGAGCACAGTTCCGATTGGCCGGTCAGTTCATTGTTGAGGAACAGGGTCGGGATCTGCCGCTGGATGCCCAGATCCGGTGCCGAACTGACGGTCAGCCCAACCCGATAGTTGTACCAGGGCTCGCGCAGGCCGACGGCCCCCGCCAGGGCGCTGACCCCGACCACTCGCTGCTCGTCGTCTTCAAGCACAAACAGATAATCGGCATCGGCCCGCTCGACCTGCTCGGCGAAGGCGCGCTGCGCCCAGCGTACCCGGTGGGCCAGGCGATCTTCGTTGGCGGGCAGGGTGGTGAACCCCGGCCCGGCCTGTTGCACCAGCGTCATCAACGCTGGCAGGTCGCTGACTTGGACCGGACGGACAATCATGCTGCAACTCCTTTTGCGCGCCTGCTCGGGCACTGTCGTTGGGTGAGGGCGCGGTTCACAGGGCAATCACCCGGATCGAGTCGCCAGCGCCGACGTTCAGCGCCGCACATATCGCCGGGGTCAGCGCCAGGGGCTGACCGGGCTGGTAATCCAGCTCGGCGACCACCGACCTGAAGCCGTGCAGTGCGTCGTTGCTCACGAGATAACGACCGCGGGCGTCGATCAGAGGTTCCTCTTTAACCGTTGCGATCTGGCTCTGCACGATCGAGCGGATGTTGGCGGTGCGCGCGTACAAGGTCGGTCCGGCATCGAACAAATCGATGTAGCTGTTGGTTTCAAAGCCTTCGCGCTCAAGGATGTCGAACGCTTCCTGACCGTCCGGGTGGATGCGGCCGATGCACTCCTGCGCCGCCAGCGGCAGCATCGGCACGTAGATCGGGTATTGCGGCATCAGTTCGGCGAGAAACGTACGGCTCTGCAAGCCGCACAGGCGCTCGGCCTCGACGTAGGGCAGGTCGAAGAAATGTTTTCCCAGCGCATCCCAGAACGGCGAGTGGCCCTGAGCGTCGCTGTAGCCGACGATTTCGGTAATCACCGCTTCGGCAAAACGTGACGCATGGGCGGCGATGAACAGCAGGCGCGCCCGTGACAGCAACTCGGAAAACGGCGTGCGCACCAGCGCTGCGTCGATGTGAAAACCGCGCAGCAGCGTGTGACCGCTGAGGTCGTGACACAGCGACAGCGCCGGAACGCCATGTTCGATGTTCAGTTCCCGCGAAGCGCTGGTGAAGTGGCGGTTGCGCAGGCTGTAGAACGGCTCGTTATGGCCGGCCGTGGCGAGAATTTCCGAGCAGCCGACCAGGCGACGGCTGTCCAGGTCTTCCAGCACGAAAAAGTAATTTTCCGGGCCCTGGGCCGCGACATTCGTGTCGAACGAGGCGCAGGACGCGACGATCTTTTCGCCCAGGTGCTGGCTGTCATCCGGCAGGGACGTGACGCCCACCAGGCTGTCGCGAGCCAGTTGTTGCAATTGAGGCAGGTCGTTTGGCTCGACTGGACGTAAGACCAGCATGGATGCACTCCTGTATCAAAAGGTTCGGCCCATTCGCCGAACCTGACTATCACTGTCGGTTTCCACGCGTTAAAGCGGCGGTCGCCTGAATTCTTGTCAGACGCCGCCCTTTTTCTTGTCAGCCATTGCTCGGGTCAGGCAGCGCGGTACTGGCGCCGAGCTTGTTCAGGAAGAACAGGTACACCAGACCCAAGGCGATCCAGATCAGGCCGAGCTTCTGCGCATCGACGCCCATGTTGTACATGATGGCCGCGACGATGCCGAAGCCGATCACCGGGCAGATCAGGTGACGGATCACCTGGCCGGACTTCTGTCGGCGCCAGTAGTAATTGATCACGGTCAGGTGCAGCAGCATGAAGCCGCTCAAGGCGCCGAAGTTGACCAGCGAGGTCAGGGTGTCCACCGAGTTGATGAACAGGTAGCAGATCACCAGCGACAGCACGGCCACCAGATAAATGCTCAGGTACGGCGTGTTGTGTTTCGGGTGAACCTTGGCCAGCACTTTCGGTAGCTTGCCGTCGCGGGCCATGCCGAACAGCAGGCGCGAGACCGCCGCTTGCGAAGTGATCGCCACCGCCACGCCCCAGGCCAGGGCCGTGGCCACACCAGTCAGGGTCGCGAGCCAGCTGCCGGCGGCGATTTCGGCGATTTCATAGAACGCGGTGTCGGCGGACTTGAAGCCCATGCCGGCGGCCAGATCGGTGGCGATCCAGGTCTGTACGACGAAGATCGCGCCCATCACCATCAGGGTGATCAACGCCGCTTTGCCGACGCTGCGGCCTGGATCGCCCTTGATCTCTTCGGCAAGCGTGGAGATCGCATCGAAACCGAGGAACGACAGCACCGCAATCGACACTGCTTGCATCAGCAGGGCGAAATTGAAGGTTTCCGGGTGATACAGCGGCGCCAGGGTCAACTGGCCGTTGCCGCCACCGTTGTGCAGGGCGTTCCAGGCGTAGAACAGGAAAATCCCCAACACAACCAGCTGCGCCAGCAGGAACAGGATGTTCATGCGGGCGGTGAAGGTGATGCCGCGCAGGTTGACGAACGTGGCGCTGACCAGGAACGCCAGGATGAATCCGACTTTCGGGATGTCCGGGTACAAGTGGTTGAGCGCCATCGCCGCATAGACGTAGAGCAGCGGCGGAATCAGCAGGTAGTCGAGCAGCATCAGCCAGCCGGCGAGGAAGCCGACGTGTTGATTCAGGCCTCGTTGCGCGTATGAATAAACCGAGCCGGCAATCGGAAAGGCCCGGGCCATGCTGCCGTAGCTCAGCGCGGTGAAAACCATTGCCACCATGCCGATGATATACGCCAGAGGCACCATCCCCGGTGCCTCGGCGTTGACGTAGCCATACACGCCGAACGGGGCGATGGGGATCATGAAGATCATCCCGTATACCACCAGGTCGGTCAGTGTCAGGCTACGTTTCAACTCCTGTTTGTAGCCGAACTCTTCTATTTCCATGAAGCGCAACTCCTTGTCAGCCAATCGTTCGTTTTAGTTGTTATGTCGGTCCGTCGTTTACAGCGTCAGCAGTGTTTACAGCAATGTTCAAAGCAGTGGAGCCAGATAGTTTGCCCAGCGGGTCACCGCTTCCGGGCTGCGCAGCAGGTCGTTGCGCACCTCGATCAATACCGATTCGAGGCCTCGGGCATCGCCGTGCACCGGCACGGTCATGTCGCCCAGCGGGTCGATTTTGTACGGCTGGTTGCCGGCGACTTTCAGCGGATGCTGACCGAGACCGTCGAGCAGGCGCTGTGCATAGGCCTTTGCCTGACCGAATAGAACGCCGACTTCCAGCTCCCGTGGCTGGCCGTAATAGATCGGGGTGAAACTGTGAATCCCCACCACCCGCACTGGCCGGCCTTCGGCCAGACGTTCGTCGATCAGTTGTTGCAGCCGGGTGTGAAACGGCTTGAACAGGCACTGGCGACGGTATTCGCGGGTGGCTTCGTCGAGCTCGCGATTGCCCGGCACCTGGTAGATTTCGCTCTGCGCCGGAATGCTGTCCGGGGCATGGCGTGGCCGGTTGAGGTCGATCAACAGTCGCGAATAATTGGCACTCAACAGCGTGGCGCCGATCTTTTCCGACAGTTGTTCGGCCAGCTCCAGCGCACCGATGTCCCAGGCAATGTGTTCACGCGCAGCCGTGTCATCCAGTCCCAGATTGTTCAGGGCATCGGGGATGTAGCGGCTGGCGTGTTCGCACACCAGAATCAGCGGGTGCGTCGAATCTTCACGGGTCAGGTTGTAGACCGGTCGGGTGTACAACCCAAGCTCGGCGGATTCAGTACAGGCGTGCATAGTGCTCACACAGGTCAGCGGGCGAGAGCTGTTCCGTCAGCGCCAGTTCCTCGGTTTTAAGGGCGAAATACGTGTCGAGCAACGGTGCCGGCAGCGCTGCCATCAGCGCTTCGCTGCGACGCAGGCAATCCAGTGCCTGAGCCAAAGAGGCGGGCAGGGCAACGATGCCCCGCGCCTCGCGTTGTTCGTCGTTGAGTGCATCGGGGATTTCATCGGTGATTGCGTTCAGCGCCAGACGCTGTTCGATGCCCAGGCGTCCGGCGATCAGCAGCGCAGCCATCGCCAGGTGCGGCGAGGCGGTGGCGTCCATGGCGCGGAATTCCAGGTTGTACTGCTTCGCCACGGGTTTGTTGCCCAGGCTCACGGTCGGGCAGATGCGCAGCGCCGCTTCGCGGTTCTGTTGGCCCAGACAGGCGTAGGACGCGCTCCAGTGATGCGGTTGCAAACGCTCGTACGACACTGGTGTCGGTGCGGTGAACGCACACAGTGCCGGCAAGTAATGCAACACGCCCGCCGCCCAGTGCTGGCCCAGCGTGGACAAACCATTGCTGGTGCCGGCGTCGTAGAGCATCGGCTGCCCGGCCAGATCAAGCAGACTGACGTGCAGGTGCACGCCGTTGCACACTGCGTCGGCGGCGGTCTTCGGCGCGAAGCTCAAGTCCAGGCCCATCTGCCGGGCGATTTCACGGGTGATTTCGCGCACGTTCACCGCTCGATCCGCCGCCGCGACACCCAGAGTCGGTCGGCAGGTGATTTCGTATTGGTGCTTGCCGTATTCAGGCAGGAACATTTCCGGCTCGACACCGCCGGCGCGCAATGCGCTGAGCAGCCAGCCGCCGAATTCAGCGCCTTGGCGCTGGGATTCGAGAGAGAACGCCAGATGCTCGGCAAACCCGGCGTGCAGGTTGAATTCGTGTTCGAACGCGGCGTTGACCTGCAACCCGAGCTGATCGCGATAACGCTCGATTTCATCGCTCAGCAACGTGCGCGGGCAGGCGCCCCACGGGCGGCCGTCGGTCTCGCGGATGTCGCCGTGGATGAAGTCCAGCGCCGGGGCGGCGGCGTCCGGGCCGTTGCCCACCGTGACGCGGCTGGCGAGGTCGGGAATCAGCCGAAGATCGCCGTAGGCGCCCCACGGGTTGGTCGAGGCGATGATGTCCTGCGGCGTCAGCGCACTGTTGGCCGGCACCCAGCCGCAGCCGGCGGCCTGATAGTGCTCCAGCTCATCGCTGGGAAACGAACGGCCCCGGGTGATGCCGATAAGGTCGGTGGTGACGATGGTGGTCATCGGCAACGGCGACAGGCGCTCGCTCATGGCTGCATCTCCCGCAGACGACCGAGGACGGTATCGGTGTCGGTGATCCAGCAGTAGCCCTTGATCGCGTTCAGGCAGGCATTGTGGCGTGCCTCGGTGTAGGTCGCGCAGGCGTCCGCCACCAGGGTGACCAGATAGCCACGGTCGGCGGCGTCGCGCACGGCCATGTCCACACATTGGTCGGTGACGATACCGGCGATGATCAGATGACGGGTTTCAAGGTTGCGCAGCACGTAGTCGATGTTGGTCGAGTTGAAGACCCCGGAGGAGGTCTTCGGCAGCACGATTTCGTTTTCTGCCGGGGTCAGTTCGGCGATGACCTGTGCCTGCGGGCTGCCCTTGGGCAGGTGCATGTCCGACAGTTTGTGATCCAGCGAGCGGTCGCGGCCGTCGGCGGTCAGGCTTTCGATCAGGGTGTGCAGCACGTTCTGCCGTGCGTCGCGAAAGGCGTTGAGCAGACGGACTTGATTGGGCACCACTTGCGAGCGTGTGCGATTGAGGAAGTACGCGGCGTCCGGGCCTTCGAGGTGCGGGTCGAACTGCGGCTCGAGCCAGGCACGCTGCATGTCCACCAGCAACAGTGCGGTGTGGTCGGTGACAAACGGCAGGTCCCGCGGCGAGCGGTGGGGAAGGCTGAACATCCTTATTTATCCTCCAGCAAGTGGGTGTCGAAGTCGTTGCGCAGGGCGTCGATGCCTTCCAGGCGATCGGCCAGGTCCGGGCTGCGCAGGGTCAGGCAAGCGATCAGCGCTTCAACCTGGGCCAGCGCCGGGACCATGGTGTCGAACGGCGAAGCCGATTCCACCGGGGCGCTGATGATCATGTCGGCCAGTTCGCGCAGCGGCGAGGCGTAAATGTCGGTGAACAGCACGACGCGAGCGTTATTGTTCTTGGCGGCGGTGGCCACGCGCAGGGCCTGGGTCTGGTAGCGGCGATAGTCGAACACCAGCACCACGTCCTGGCGTTGCAGGTCGAACAGGCGATCCGGCAGTTGCGCGTTGTCCTCCAGCGCAAAGCAACCGGGGCGCAGCAGACGCAAGTGATTGAGCAGATAGGTGGCCATCAGGCTGCTGAAGCGCCCACCGAAGCAGTAGACCTGATGGCGCGTATCAAGCAGCCATTGCGCGAGAATCCGCACGTCTTCGGGTTGGGTCAGGGCCTGGGTTTCCGCCAGCAGGTTGTGGCTGTGGGCCAGATAATGGCTCCAGGCATCGTCCTGGTTCAGGTTCGAACGGGGTTGCAACAGCGTGCGCGGCGAGCGCAGGCGATGGTCCATGTCGCTGAGCAGGGCGTCCTGGAATTCGGCGTAACCGCCAAAACCGAGTTTTTTTACCAGACGCACGATGGTCGGATCGCTGACGCCGGCGTGCTCGGCGAGCCGCGCCATCGGGCCGAGCCCGTTGCGCGGGTACTGATCGAGCAAGGCCCGGACGACTTTGCGCTCTGAGGGCGTAAGGTCCAGGCCGGGATCAGTAATCAGGTCTCTGAGAGGGGGCATCCGGGCTCCTGCTGGATGGGTGTGTTGAATTCGCTTCACAATCCGTTAAAACAGTATTTATGTAACTGACGTTACATGTCTAGTGAATTTTCCGCAGCTTCCGTGAAGCCCCAAAATGGGGCGAGATGCCCGTGTAGCAAGGGCTACACGTCTGTCGATCGATCTTGTAGTCCATTGCCCATTGTTGCGTCAGACATTGCCGCTTTGTTGAGGGTGGTCAATTGAATGGTGTTGCCCTGAACCCTCCGGTTTACGGCACAATTGCTGCCCTGTCGGCACTTCGCCGGGTGTTTTTTACCTTCTGACCGAGTGACTCATTGTGCAAGCCACCCGTTTGACCTTGATTTGCCATGCCAGAACCGTCTCACAAAAATTGGCGCGTTTTCCTACGGATGAGCCTGTTGAAGAAAGTGCCTTGGCGTCTGACTTGCTGGCCACTCGGTTCGCCATTCCGCGTCGTTTGATCTGCGGCCCGGAATTGCGCACGCGCCAGACCGCCGAAGGGTTCGGTCACGATGCAACGGTTGACGAAGCGCTGCGCGATTGCGACTGGGGCCGTTGGCAGGGGCTATCGATCAAGGACCTGCAGCGTAATGAGCCCGAAGCGCTGCAAGCCTGGCTCGACGATCCCGGCGCCGCACCCCATGGTGGCGAGTCGGTGGCACAACTCGGCGAGCGAGTGGCCGGATGGCTGGCAACCCTGCAAACGACGCCGGGTCATGTCGTGGCCGTCACGCATCCGTTCATCATTCGGGCGGCGCTGATGCAGGTCATGCAGGGTCAGGCCTTCCACAGCATCGATGTCGAGCCGTTGGCGGTGGTCGAGTTGAGTTTCTTCGGACGCTGGCGGCTACGCTTGTCCGGCATCGACTTTGAAGGAGACCGTTCATGAAGCGACTGCTGGTCATCGGCATTGGCGCCGGCAACCCCGACTACATCACGATGCAGGCGGTGAAGGCGCTGAATCAGGTGGACGTGTTCTTCCTGATGGACAAGGGTCAGAGCAAGGACAAGTTGATCGACCTGCGTCGCGAAATCTGCGAGCGCTACATCACTGATCGTACGTACCGTTTCGCCGAAGCCCACAGCCCTGAGCGTGAGCGCGGCGATGTGGACTACAGCGCCAGCGTCGATGATCTGAATCGCGCCAAGCAGCAAACCTTCGAACGCCTGATCAATGACGAATTGGCTGACGGGCAGTGCGGCGGTTTTCTGGTGTGGGGCGATCCGGCGTTGTACGACAGTACGATTCGCATACTCCAGGTAATCCTGGCCTCAGGGCGATGCGTATTTGAATTCGACGTGATCCCCGGCATCACCAGCGTTCAGGCCCTGGCGGCGCAGCATAAAGTGCCGTTGAACACCATTGGCCGCTCGATTGAAATCACCACCGGCCGACGCCTGTCGGCGGGGCAGGTGAGTGATACCGACAGTCTGGTGGTGATGCTCGATGCTGAAGATTCCTACCATCGGGTGGCGGATCAGGAGACAGAGATTTACTGGGGGGCCTACCTTGGCACACCGGATGAAATCCTCATCAGTGGCAAGCTCAAGGATGTCGCCGATGAAATTGAACGGGTGCGCAAGGCGGCGCGGGCCGAGCATGGCTGGATCATGGACACCTATTTGTTGCGCAAGCCTTGATCTCACGACCAAAGCGCTCGCGATACACCGATGGCGGCACCCCGACCACGCTGCGAAACGCCACGCGAAAGCTTTCCACCGAACGATAACCGCAGCGCTGGGCGATCTGCTCGGTGTTCTGCGGCGTGCTTTCCAGCAACTCCCGGGCCCGGGCCAGACGCTCGTGTTGCAGCCAGGCCTTGGGTGACTGGCCGCTGGCTTCGGTGAATTTGCGCAGGAAGGTGCGCTCGCTCATCGCCGCTTCGCTGGCCAGGTCGCGTACTTCCAGTGGTTCGTGCAGGCGCTCGCGGGCCCACTGCATGACGCGCGACAAGTCGCTGCGCGGGGTCGGGCTGACCGGTGTCGGAATGAATTGCGCCTGACCGCCGGTGCGTTGCGGCGACATTACCAGCCGTCGCGCCACCGAGTTGGCGATCTGGGTGCCGAAGTCCCGCGCCACCAGATGCAGGCAGGCGTCGATCCCGGCCGCGCTGCCGGCCGAAGTGATCAACTGACCTGAGTCGACGTAAAGCACATCCGGATCGACATCGATGGCCGGGAAGCGCTCGGCCAGTTCCGAGGTGTAGCGCCAGTGGGTGGTGGCGCCATGCCCATCGAGCAGCCCGCTGGCGGCCAAAACAAAGACCCCCGAGCAGATCGACAGCAACCGGGCGCCGCGCGAGTGCGCATCACGCAATGCTTCGAGCAATGACTCCGGCACCGGCGCGCTGCGATCGCGCCAGCCGGGAATGATGATGGTGCGCGCCTGCGTCAACAGTTCCAGACCGCCATCGGCCAGCACCTGAATCCCGCCCATGGCGCGCATCGGGCCTTGATCGACAGCAGCGATGCAGTGCGTGTACCACGGGAAATCGAACTCCGGCCGGGCGAGGCCGAAGATTTCCACGGCGATGCCGAACTCGAAGGTACAGAGGCCGTCATAGGCCAGAATCGCGACCAATCCAGGTGAATCAGGCATTTGGCGGAAACTTCCCGGTGAGTGTCTTGTGCGCCACTGTAGCGGTAAGCGGCGGCTCGATAAAGTCTGTTCATCCCACACAGATAAAGGAGTGATTCAACATGCCAAGCCTGGTTCGCGAAATTCCTGCCGCCCCGTCGGCGATTGCCCTGATGCACTTCAGCAACCGTCTGACCTTTGAAACCGATTGTTCTGATGTCTTCAACAGCCAGGAGGCCGGCGAGATGGATTTCGTGCTGGTGGACGTGCGCGGGCCGCTGGCCTTCGAGCGCGGCCATGTGCCGGGGGCAATTAACATTCCCGGGCGTTTGCTGACGGCGGAAGGGCTGGTGGACTACTCGAAAAACACACTTTTCGTGGTGTATTGCGCGGGTCCCCACTGCAACGGCGCCAACAAGGCCGCCGTGAAGCTGGCAGCGCTGGGTTATCCGGTCAAGGAGATGATCGGCGGGGTGACCGGCTGGCTGGATGAAGGCTTTCAGTTGAGTGTCGAGACACAACGGGTCGCCACCGCGCCAATCGCTTGCGACTGCTGATAACCAGAGGGTTGCCGCCCTCGGCGGCAACTTTTAATGGCTTTGTCCTACAACCCTTGCACCGCTCTGGCGCACACTTTTCCTGCGTGATGGCACTCGCCGATTTTCTGTAAGTATTTGTCGCTTAAACACAATTTGCCCCGTGCGCGCCGCCATAGACTGCCGGCCACTTCGGTTTCTTTGCGCTCCATAGCCCAAGGCCGAACCTGACAATCGAAAGCTGCCAATAAAAGCCTCCGCACACGGGAGTAATAAATGAAAAAGCTGGTTATGTTCGGTGCCCTGGCACTGTCGATGTTGTCCCTGACCGCCGTGGCCGAAGACGCCAAGCCGATCCGTATCGGTATCGAAGCCGGTTACCCGCCATTCTCGATGAAAACCCCTGACGGCAAACTGGCCGGCTTCGACGTGGACATCGGCGATGCGTTGTGTGAGCAGATGAAAGTCAAATGCACCTGGGTCGAGCAAGAGTTCGACGGCCTGATCCCGGCGCTGAAAGTGAAGAAGATCGACGCGATCCTGTCCTCGATGACCATTACTGACGACCGCAAGAAAAACGTCGATTTCACCATCAAGTACTACCACACCCCGGCGCGCTTCGTGATGAAGGCAGGCTCCGGCGTGAAAGACCCGCTGGTCGAGCTCAAAGGCAAGAAAGTCGGCGTGCTGCGCGCCAGTACCCACGACCGCTACGCCACCGAAGTGCTGGTACCGGCCGGGATCGAACTGGTGCGTTACGGCTCGCAGCAGGAAGCCAACCTGGACATGGTGTCGGGTCGTATCGACGCGATGCTGGCCGACTCGGTCAACCTGAGCGACGGTTTCCTGAAAACCGACGCCGGCAAAGGCTTCGAATTCGTCGGCCCGACCTACGAAGACGCCAAATACTTCGGCGGCGGCGCCGGTATTGCCGTGCGTAAAGGCGATACCGAGCTGGCAGAGAAATTCAACACCGCCATCAACGAAATCCGCGCCAACGGCAAGTACAAGCAAGTGCAGGACAAGTACTTCGACTTTGACGTGTACGGCCATTAATACGCCGTAGAAAAAAGTGGCCCCGTCGACGCGGTGGCCACTTTTTTTTCGCCTGTGATTTATCCTGTCAGCACATTTTTCAATGCAGTCGCTGTCTGGCAGCGACTACAGAATTTCCGGAGTTCCCCATGCAACGCATCGATCATGTTCTGCCCTGGAGCCACCTGGGCAGCGAACGTTCCCTCAGCGTCTTCCGTTACGGCGCTGGCCCGCGCAAGGTCTACATCCAGGCCAGCCTGCACGCCGATGAGCTGCCGGGCATGCGCACCGCGTGGGAACTGAAAAAACGCCTGGCCGAGCTGGAAAGCAACGGCCAGTTGCAAGGCGTGATCGAACTGGTGCCGGTGGCCAACCCGATCGGTCTCGATCAACACCTGCAAGGCAGTCACATGGGCCGCTTCGAACTGGGCAGCGGCAAGAACTTCAACCGTTCCTTCGTCGAACTCAGCGCCCCGGTGGCCGCGCGTATCGGCGATCAGTTGGGCAGCGATGCCGAGGCCAACATCCGCCTGATCCGTCAGACCATGGGCCAGGTACTCGACGAACTGCCGGCCCCGGCTTCGCAACTGGAAGCGCTGCATCGCCTGTTGCTGCGCCACGCCTGCGAGGCAGACGTCACGCTGGACCTGCATTGCGATTTCGACGCCGCGATCCACATCTACGCATTGCCGCAACACTGGCCGCAGTGGCAATCCCTGGCCGCGCGCCTGAAGGCTGGCGTGGCGCTGTTGTGTGAAGACTCCGGCGGCAGTTCGTTCGACGAATCGTGCTCCACGCCATGGCTGCGTCTGGCGCGGATGTTCCCGGGTGCGGCGATTCCACCGGCCAACCTCGCCACCACCCTGGAACTGGGGAGCATGGGCGACACCCGGGTCGATCAGGCCCAGGCCAATTGCGAAGCGATTCTGGGGTTCCTCGCCGAACAGGGCTTCATCAGCGGCGAATGGCCGAAGGCACCGGACGAATGCTGTGAAGGCATGCCGTTCGAAGGCACCGAATATCTGTTTGCCCCGCACCACGGCGTGGTGAGCTTTCTGCGCGATGCCGGTGAGTGGGTCGAGCGCGGTGATGCGCTGTTCGAAGTGGTCGATCCGCTGAACGACCGCGTCACCACCGTGCGTGCCGGCACCAGCGGCGTGCTGTTCGCCATTGATCGCGGACGCTACACCCAGCCGGGCATCTGGCAGGCGAAAGTGGCGGGGCGCGAGCCGATTCGGGCGGGCAAGTTGATCAACGACTGATGCCCCCATCTTCCGGATCACAGTGTTAGGCTCTGCCCCGAACCCTGCACTGTGTGAAGGAAGGCTTATGTTGAAGGTGTTTGCTCTGCTGACCCTGCTGGCGTCCAGCGCCGTCCATGCTCAAACCTCGCTGCAAACCGATCTGCCGCTCAACTACCTGGCTCAGGTTCACCCGGACGCCGAACAGCGTCCGCTGGTGGTGTTCCTGCATGGCTATGGCAGTAACGAAGCCGATCTGATCGGTATGAAATTTCAGTTGCCCAAGCAGTACAACTACCTGTCGGTGCAGGCGCCGATGGC
The DNA here is from genome assembly GCF_023242425.1 of Pseudomonas sp. MWU12-2029. Classification (NCBI taxonomy): domain Bacteria; kingdom Pseudomonadati; phylum Pseudomonadota; class Gammaproteobacteria; order Pseudomonadales; family Pseudomonadaceae; genus Pseudomonas; species Pseudomonas sp. MWU12-2029. The sequence continues at coordinate 273,896 of NZ_JALJDY010000003.1, forward strand.
GTTGGGGGAAGGGCGTTTCCAGTGGTTTCGCAAGAAGGGTGACGGTGCCTACAACGGCGAGACCGATGATCTGAAGGATGCCAGCCAGAAGCTGCGGGCCTTTATCGCTGCGGCGGCGCAGAAATATCACGCGCAACCGGACAAGGTGTACCTGATCGGTTTCAGCCAGGGCGCGATGATGACCTACGAGGTAGGGCTGAGGCAGCCGGCGGCGGTCGGTGGCATCGCCGCGTTGAGTGGGCGAGTGTTGCCGGTACTCAAGGGTGAGCTGAAGTCAGCGCAACAGCATCCGCCGCTGGCGATCTTCATCGGCCATGGCACGGCGGATGATCGAGTGCCTTACAGTGGCGCCACCGCTGCCAAAGAGCTGTTGGAGAAGCTGGATTACAAACCGCAATTTCATGCCTATCCCGGCGTCGGCCACAGCATCAGCGCGGCCGAGCTTCGGGATCTGAACGACTGGTTGCAGCGACTCAATCCCTGAACATCACTTTTCCTTGAGGATGGTTTTCACCAGGGCATCGTGACCGCTCTTGTCGCTGGCCCGGGAAATCACCTGGACCAGCGCCATGTGCGTGCCGGAGCCTGCGATCAGCGTGGTGTTGAGGGTCTGGCCGCCACCCTGGGTCGCGGTGCTGTCCACCTGACGTAGGCCGAGGCCGTTGCCTTTCTGGGTCAGGCTTTTCTCGCTGAGCTTGTTGAAGTCCGGCAGTGCCTTGCGCTGGGCGTCGATGAAGTCGGACACGGTGCCGTCGAGGAACGCACTGTCGTTGTCTTTGACGTTGTTGCCTTCGGGAATCTGGTTTTCGGCGGTGATGACCACCGTTTTGGTGGCGTCGTTGGTGAACATCGTGCCCTTGGCACCGGTCGGGCCGGCCGGCAGCGGGTCGCCGACAAAGCCTTTGGGCAGGACAAAACTGAGCTTGCCGTCGAGCATCGAGACTTTCTCGGTGACAGCCTTCTCTTTGGCCTTGGCTGCCTGAGCATCGAGGGCGCCGAAACCGGCCACCGCCGCCAGCAACAGGACGACGGCTTTCTTGCTAAGCAATGACATTCGAATCTCCGAGGGATGGTCGCGCTTGGGCGGCGATCATCCCACGGAGCACACCCGGCACTCCAGAGCGGTTTGTCCGGGCGGGTTCAGTTTGTCGACGGCGCAGGCACCGGTTTGGCCAGCAATTGCCGGGTAACCCCGAGCATCGCCACCGAAACGGCCACCGCCACCACGAAACCGCCGAAGCCCAGACCTGGAACGGTCAGCGCCAGGACCAGACAAAACGCCGAAAACGAATACATCCCCGTCGCCGTCGCCCGCAACAATGCAGCGGTGAACGCCGGGCCACGGGTCTGCTGGGAAAACACCGCCATCACGCTGCCCAACACCGGAAACACCGCGAGCAGTCCGCTCCAACGCTCGCCGACGGTGCTGGCCAGCATGGTCACCACCAGCGTCAACGCCGCCCCGGCAATCATCCGCCAGATCAGTTTGTCCGACTTCGGTGCCGGCCCGCTGACCACCGGTTGAACCTTGGGAAACAGGTACGGCGCAGCAAGAAGGGCGGTTGCAGCCGCAGCCACCGAGAACGGCAGTGACGCCGGAATCAGCGACAGGATTACCGCCAGCACGGCCCAGACCGATAAAGAAACTACCAATGCCAGCGGCCAGTTCGCCCGCTGCGCCACCTGCGCATAGGTGACGCAAAACGCGATCATCGCAAACATGGCCGACAACGCCGCGACCGCCGATTGCGCGGCAAACGCCGGCCCTTGCTCGATGGCGAGAAAAAACAGAATCGGCCCGACCACCACCGGCAACCCCGACAGCCACCCGGCGACGCTGGGGCCCCAACGCTTGCCGGCCAGGGAAATCAGCAGCAGGAAACCGGGAATCAGCAGCAGTTTGAGGATCAGCACGCAGGTCTCTCCATCGGATCAATGAGGGCCACGTTAGCACTGTCGTTAATGGATTGCTGTAAATGCATGCAATAAATGTATACAAAGTGCCGGGCGTAATCGCCGACTATGCTCTGACTATCAGGGTTTACCGGAGTCGATGCCGCGATGAGCAGAACACCGAAGGTGTTGCGTGGATGCTGCGGAATCGGCTTGTGGGCGCTGCTGCTGACGCCGACCTGGGCCAGTTGGCAGGACGCAGTGCCTGGCGCGCAGATCATCGGCACCGGGGATTTCAGCGTGTTCGGTTTCGACATTTATAACGCCCGATTGTGGAGTGCCGCGCGACCGTTGGCCGATGGTCAGCCCTTCGCTCTGGAGTTGATCTACCGGCGCAATGTGTCCCGCGAAGATCTGGTGAAGGCCAGTGTCGATGAGATCAAACGCCTGGCTGGTTCTTCCATCAGCCCGGCTCAATTGGCGGTGTGGCAAGCGCAGATGCAGCAATCGTTTGTCGATGTGCAGGCCGGCACGCGGATTACCGGGGTGTATTTGCCGGGGAAGGGCGCGCGGTTCTTTGTCGGCCAACAGTTGCAGCATGAAATTGACGACCCGTTGTTCGCCCAGGCTTTTTTCAACATCTGGCTGGATCCGCGCACGCGCAATCCCGAACTGCGCCAGCAATTGCTCGGCACTGCCAAACCCTGAGCGCAGCACATCGGCGCTTGGGCGCGTCGACTGAAACGTCTAAGCTGCGTCTTTCGACTTGTTTCTGGATGTGTGCGTGAAATTCAGTTTGCCCAAAATCGCCACGGCGCCGTTCTGCCCGCCGGAAGTGGCTGGCAGCGTCCCGGTTGATCCGAATGCCTCGTTCTTCAAACGCGTGCTGCGTTTTGCCGGCCCGGGTTTGCTGGTGTCGATCGGCTACATGGACCCGGGCAACTGGGCCACCGCCATCGAGGCCGGTTCGCGCTTCGGCTACAGCCTATTGTTCGTGGTGTTGCTGGCGAGTCTGGCGGGCATGGTCGTGCAATGCCTGTGCTCGCGATTGGGTATCGCCACCGGGCGCGACCTGGCGCAGTTGTCCCGCGAACGCTACAGCACCCCGACGGCGCGGTTGCAATGGGTGCTGGCGGAAATCTCGATCATCGCCACCGACCTTGCGGAAGTGCTCGGCTGTGCGCTGGCGTTTCACTTGCTGCTGGGTTGCTCGCTAACGTTCGGCATCGCCCTCACGGCGTTCGATACATTGCTGGTGCTGGCCCTGCAGAACCGTGGTTTCCGCAGGCTGGAAGCGATCATGCTGGTACTGGTGGGCACCATCGGCGTGTGCTTCTTCGTCGAGCTGCTGCTGATCAAACCGTACTGGCCGGACGTCGCCCAAGGCTTCAAGCCATCGCTATCGGCGATCAGCGATGCGGCGCCGCTGTACCTGGCCATCGGCATCCTCGGCGCCACGGTGATGCCACACAACTTGTACCTGCACACCTCGATCGTACAAACGCGGCTGATCGGCCAGGATCTGGCGAGCAAACAGGATGCAGTGAACCTGGCGCGTATCGACACTATCGGCTCGCTGGCGCTGGCGTTGCTGGTCAATGCGGCGATCCTGATTCTCGCGGCGGCAGCTTTTCATCAAACCGGGCACTCCGATGTGGTGGATATCCAGGACGCCTATCACTTGCTTGATCCGCTGGTGGGCGGCGCGCTGGCCAGTGTGCTGTTCGGCGTGGCGCTGCTGGCGTCGGGGCAGAGTTCGACGTTCACCGGCACCATCGCCGGGCAGGTGATCATGGAAGGCTATCTGAACCTACGGATTCCCTGCTGGCAACGGCGCCTGATTACCCGTGGGCTGGCGCTGATCCCGGCGTTCATCGGCGTGTGGCTGATGGGCGACGGCGCGGTGGGCAAGTTGCTGGTGCTGAGTCAGGTGGTGTTGAGCCTGCAATTGCCGTTTGCCCTGTATCCGCTGATTCGCATGACCAACGACAAACAGCTGATGGGGCCGTTTGTGAACCGGTTGCCGACCCGGGTTCTGGCGTGGGGGTTGTTTGTGGTGATCAGTGGGGCGAATGCCTGGCTGATTCTGCAGCTGGCTGCCTAACGGCCGAAGGCATCCACCACAAAGTCAATGAACACCCGGGTCTTGGCCGGCATCAAGGTGCGACTCGGGTAGTACAGCGATATCGCCCCGGCATCGCACTGCCAGTCGGGCAGCAGCCGCACCAGTTCGCCGCGCTCGATTTGCACGCTGACATCGGGCAACACCAGCATCGTCACGCCGAGCCCCAGCAGCGCAGCCTTGCGCATGGCCATCGGATCGTTCAGCACAATATTCGGATTCAGCAGGGCGCTGGCCTGTTCGCCAGCGTCGTTGTGCATCTGCCATTGGCGGATGCGCCCGGTGCGCAGGCCACGCATGACAATGCCCTGATGGTCGGCGAGGTCTGTCGGATGCCGGGGCAGGGTGCGTCCGGCCAGATAGGCCGGTGAGGCCACTGCCAATATTTCAGCGGAGGCCAGTCGCCGGGAAACCACACCGGGCGTCAGCTCGAATCCGCCGCCAATCGCCACGTCGTAGCCCTCGGCGATCAGATCCACCTGACGATTTTCGAAGTGCCATTCCGGGCGGATCAACGGATAGCGCGCCAGAAACTCCGGCAGCAGCGGCAGCATGTGATCGATGCCGAACGTCGGCGGCAGGCTGATCTTGAGCACACCCGCCGGCTCGCCGCGCTCGGTTGCCACCGTTGCAATCGCTGCCTGCAAGGCGTCGAGGTTGCCGCCGATACTCGCCAGAAAACCTTCACCGGCCTCCGTTAGCGACAGCTTGCGGGTCGAGCGCTGAAACAGCCGCACGCCGAGGTTGCGTTCCAGGATCGCCACGTTGCGGCTGACCGCTGCCGGAGTCAGCGCCAGCAACCGTGCGGCGGCGGAGAAGCTGCCGGTCTCGGCGCTGCGGACGAAGGATTCGAGATTGGCGAGGGTTTCCATGGTTTCGACCTGATAGCGATGCTTGAAGATCATTCAAGGCATTACCGGCTAATCAAGTGGGAATGGCAAGCGCAAGATTCGTTTCGAGTCTTACCCCACTTTCTGGAGAACACCATGAACACTATCGGAATCATCGGCGCTGGCGCCATCGGTTCAGCGTTTGCCAAAGCCTTGTCGCGTCAGGGCATCCCGTTGGTCATCGCCAACAGTCGCGGGCCGGAGACCTTGGCCGGGCTGGTGGCAGAACTCGGCCCGACCGCCCGCGCCGTTACCCGTGAAGAAGCGGCCGCCCAGGACATCGTGCTGGTCGCGGTGAACTGGTCGAAACTGCCGACGGCGCTGGCCGGGCTGCCGGACTTCGGCGGTCGGATCGTCATCGACGCCAACAACTCGATTGAAGCGCCGTCGTTCAAACCGGTGGATCTGCAGGGGCGGCCGTCCAGCGAAGTGTTCGCTGAATGGGTGCCGGGTGCGCGGGTGGTCAAGGCGTTCAACCACTTGCTGGCGCGTTTGCTGGAAGCGGATCCAGCGTCGGAGGGCGGCAAGCGCGTGTTGTTTCTGTCCGGGGATGACACGCAGGCCAAGGCTGAAGTGGGTGCGCTGATCGATCAGCTCGGCTTCTTCGGGATCGACCTGGGCGAGTTGAGCGTGGGGGCGCGCCTGGTGCAGTTCCCGGGCGGGCCGTTGCCGGTGCTGAATCTGGTGAAGTTCGCCTGACGCTCAGGCAAAAAAATACCCGGTGCGACGTGAGTCGTACCGGGTTTTGTTGCCAACGGGCAGTGGATGTCGTGGATCCGCCGCCCGCCGTTGAACCTCTTTTGCGTTTAAGCGCGTTCCAGCGCCAGCGCCACGCCTTGACCGCCGCCGATGCACAGGGTCGCCAGACCCTTTTTCGCATCACGCTTGATCATTTCGTGCAATAGGGTCACCAGCACACGGCAGCCCGATGCACCGATCGGGTGACCGAGGGCGATGGCACCGCCGTTGACGTTGACCTTGTCCAGATCCCATTGCAGATCCTTGGCCACTGCCAGGGATTGCGCGGCGAAGGCTTCGTTGGCTTCGATCAGATCCAGTTGGCCAATGTTCCAGCCGGCCTTGTCCAGGCAGCGGCGAGTGGCGGACACCGGGCCGATGCCCATGATCGCCGGGTCGACGCCCGCGTTGGCGTAGGCGGCGATTTTCGCCAGTACCGGCAGGCCCAGGGCCTTGGCTTTTTCGGCGCTCATCAGAATGACCGCGGCAGCGCCGTCGTTCAGCGACGAAGCGTTGCCGGCGGTGACGCTGCCGTCCTTCTTGAAGGCCGGGCGCAGTTTGGCCAGGGATTCGGCGGTGGTGTCGCCCCGTGGCTGCTCGTCGACCTTGAACGCCACAGGATCGCCTTTACGCTGCGGGATCAGGATCGGGGTGATTTCATCGACAAAGCGACCGGCCTCGATGGCGGCAGCGGCTTTCTGTTGCGAGGCGGCAGCGAAGGCGTCCTGCTGCTCGCGGCTGATCTCGTACTTCTCGACCAGGTTTTCGGCAGTGATGCCCATGTGGTAATCGTTGAACGCATCCCACAGGCCATCGCTGATCATGGTGTCGACGATTTGTGCGTGGCCCATGCGCAAGCCGGTGCGCGCGCCCGGCATGACGTAGTTGGCCAGGCTCATGTTTTCCTGGCCGCCGGCAATGATCACGTCCGCGTCGCCGCAACGGATCGCCTGCGCGCCGAGGTGCAGGGCCTTGAGGCCCGAGCCGCAGACCTTGTTCAGGGTCATGGCCGGTACGGCGTGGGGCAGGCCGGCCTTGATCGCCGACTGGCGCGCCGGGTTCTGGCCGGCGCCGGCGGTCAGCACCTGGCCCATGATCACTTCATCGACCTGAGCACCGTCCAGACCGGTCTGCTCAAGCAACTGGCGGATGACCGCTGCGCCCAGATCCACGGCGGAGACGGTGGCCAGCGACCCCTGGAAACTGCCGATCGCGGTACGCGTGGCGGCAACAATGACGACGTCTTGCATTTTCGAATTCCTCACTCGGCAGCGAACTGCATTTCCGGTACGTGGTCCGGGACGACAAGTTTACCAGCGGTTTTGGCGACGATTTCCTCGACGCTGACGCCAGGTGCGCGTTCCTTGAGGACAAAAGCGCCATTTTCGATTTCCAGGTAGGCAAGGTCAGTCAGCACACGCTTGATGCAACCGGCGCCGGTCAGCGGCAGGCTGCACTGGCTCAGCAGCTTGGACTCACCGTCCTTGGACGCGTGGGTCATGATGACGATGATGTTGTCGGCGCCGGCCACCAGGTCCATCGCGCCGCCCATGCCCTTGACCAGTTTGCCGGGGATCATCCACGAGGCGATGTTGCCTTGCACGTCCACTTCGAAGGCGCCCAGCACGGTCAGGTCGACATGACCGCCACGGATCATCGCGAAGGACTCGGCAGAGTTGAAGATCGAAGCGCCGATGCGCGCGGTCACGGTTTGCTTGCCGGCGTTGATCATGTCGGCGTCGATGGTTTCTTCAGTCGGGAAAGGGCCCATGCCGAGCAGGCCGTTTTCCGATTGCAGCATGACTTCCATGCCTTCGGGGATGTAGTTGGCGACCAGGGTCGGGATGCCGATGCCGAGGTTCACGTAGTAGCCGTCCTGCATTTCGCGGGCGACGCGTTGAGCCATTTGTTCGCGGGAAAGTGCCATGTTCTTGTTCTCCGTCAGCCTGGATTATTTGCGGATGGTGCGTTGTTCGATGCGTTTTTCGAACGTGCCGCAAATGACCCGGTCGACGTAGATGCCGGGGGTGTGGATCTGCGACGGATCCAGCTCGCCGGGTTCGACGATTTCTTCGACTTCGACCACGGTGATCTTGCCGGCGGTGGCGGCCAGCGGGTTGAAGTTCTGGGCGGTGTGGCGGTAGATGACGTTGCCGAAGTGGTCGGCTTTCCAGCCTTTGACGATGGCGAAGTCACCGGTGATGGACTCTTCCATCAAGTACTTGCGACCGTGGAATTCACGTACTTCCTTGCCTTCGGCAACCGGAGTGCCGACGCCGGTGGCGGTGAAGAAGGCCGGGATGCCGGCGCCGCCTGTGCGCATTTTTTCGGCGAGGGTGCCTTGCGGGGTCAGCACGACTTCGATGTCGCCTTTGAGCAGTTGCTCTTCGAACAGTTTGTTTTCGCCGACGTAGGAGGCGACCACCTTGCGGATCTGGCGGTCGGTCAGCAGCACGCCGAGGCCGAAGCCATCCACGCCGCAGTTGTTGGAGACGACGGTGAGGTCGCGGGTGCCTTTACGCTTGATCTCGGCGATCAGGTTTTCCGGAATGCCGCACAGGCCGAAGCCGCCGGCGATTACGGTCATGCCGTTTTCAAGGCCCGCCATGGCTTCCTCGTAGGAATACACGCGCTTGTCGAAACCTGCCATATGCACCTCTTTTATTGTTTGTCGGGCGGCTGGCTAGCCGAATGACTGGAGTGTCTCGCTGGGGGATATATTTGTTAAGTTGATTTTTAAGGTTGATTGATTGATAAAGCTCAATAGTTGGTTTGGTTCTCTGTTCCCACGCGGGAGCGTGGGCAGGATCAAGAAATGCTCGCCGTCGTCGGCGGGTGGATGTTCAGCTTAGCCGTTGGAGCGACACGATCATGACCATCAAGCAGATTCGCGCCTTTCTCGCGGTGGCCCAGAGCCTGAGTTTCGCCGTGGCCTGCGAGCGCCTGCACCTGTCGCAGTCTGCGCTGAGCCTGACCATCAAGGCGTTGGAGGAGGGACTGGGCGGGCGCCTGTTCAGCCGTAACACGCGCAACGTGGCGCTGACCCCGGAAGGGGAATCGCTGCTGCCGCTGGCCCGGCGTCTGATCGCCGACTGGGACAACGCCGAAGACGAAATGCGCCAGCGCTTCAGCCTGCAACGGGGGCGAGTGACGCTGGCGGCGATGCCGTCGTTTGCCGGCAACCTGCTGCCGCCGATCCTCAAGACCTTCCGTGCGCGTTATCCGAACGTCAACGTCACGGTCAACGACGTGATCAACGAGCAAGTGCTGGAAATGGTCCGCGATCGTCAGGTTGAACTCGGCGTGGCGTTCGAGCCGTTGCAGAACACCTCGCTGACCTTCACACCTCTTTATAAGGATCGCTTCGTCGCGGTGGTGCCACAGGATTCGCCGCTGGCCCGGCGCACCGATATCGACTGGCAGACCTTGCTGCAGGAACCGTTCATCACCCTGCAACGCCCGTCCACGGTGCGGGTGATGCTTGAGGAACACCTGCAGGCCCGGGGCATGAAACTGCCGGTGGAATTCGAAAGCCATCAACTGGCGACGGTCGGGCGGATGGTTGCCAGCGGGCTGGGCGTCAGCGCGGTGCCGGCGTTGTGCGCCGAGCAGATGCGCGAACTGGGGGCGCGGTGTCTGACGTTGCATGAGCCGGTGGTGGAGCGGGCGATTGGCGTGTTGACTGACTCCGGGAATGAGTTGTCGGCGGCGGCGCAGGCGTTGTTCGACATCCTTAAGGCTGAGCATTGAGGCGTTGTGTCAGTAGCGGCAACAGCTGTTCGCAAGACGCCTCGATCTTCAAATCCAGCAACTCATCCGCCCGTGTCTTCCCCAGATTGATCGCAATCAACGGCTTGCCCCGATCCGCAATCACCCGGCACAGGCGAAACGCCGAATACGCGATCAACGACGACCCGACCACCAGCATCCCGGCAGCATTCTCCGCTGCCGCCATGGCTCGCGCCGCCGTCGGTTGCGCCACGTTCTCGCCAAAAAACACCACATCCGGCTTCATCCGTTCGCCTTCGCAATGAGGACAATGCGGCACCTGAAAACGCGCCTCGAAAGCCGGGTCGAGCAGGGTATCGCCGTCCGGCGCCTGCACCGCATCGACACCTGCCAGATACGGATTCTGCGTCTCCATCAGTTGCTGAATCGAATCCCGCTCGCTGCGCAAACCGCAATCCAGACACAGCACCCGATGCAGGCTGCCGTGCAGTTCGATGACATCGTGGCTGCCGGCCTGATCGTGCAGGGTGTCGACATTCTGGGTGATCAATCCACCGATCCGCCCATGACTTTGCAGGCTGGCCAGCGCCTCGTGCGCGGCATTCGGCTGCGCCTGGCGCACACGGGGCCAGCCGAGCATCGCCCGGGCCCAGTAGCGACGGCGTGACTCGGGCGCCGACAGAAATTCCTGATACATCATCGGCTGCCGGCCCCGGCGCACGCCGTTGTTGTCGCGGTAGTCGGGGATGCCCGAGGGTGTGCTGATGCCGGCGCCGGTCAGGACGAGAAATGCTCCCTGACTGAGGAAACGTTCGATTTCATCCACGTGATGTTGATGGGGCATCTGTCAACTCCAGAGCGTTCGCCAGCCATGCTGGCCGATGTTGCATCGTCAAGTTTGCCGGTGTCATGCCGATAAGCGAGCACGCAGATGCTGACCGACCGAAGGTTTGCATGGATGCAACTCTCTCTCCTTAACTATGGAAGGTCCAGTGACTTTTAATGCTTTTTCCATCGGTGCACGAACGTTTGCAGCCTTGATCCTGTCGGGTGCACTCGGTGGCTGCAGCGGTTTTTTTTCAGGCTCTCGCAATGTACCGATCAGCCAATCGTCAATGGAGGAGCTGACCAGTGTCCTTGCGACTGAAGGTCTCCTGGAAAAAATCCCGCGGGTGAATGACAAAAAGCCCGGTACGATCGTTTTTGTCATGAGTTTCGACGGAACCAATAACGACCGCGAACAAGTCCCCGAGGGTGAAACTCAAACCGTTGTTGCCCAGTTGTTTGACAGGATTGAAGGCAACCGTGCCGACAAGCCGGTTCAGTACCCCGACTCGGCTATCCGCAAAGCCTATATTCGCGGGCCAGGTTGCGCTGACAGCTGGCCATGCGCTCTAGATGCAGCCTTCGCGTTCAGCTCTCGTATGGTGGCGGCCGACGCATTTGCCCAACTCAAGCAATTCATTGCGCAGAATCCATCGGCGACGCTGGTCAAGGTCGTGGTCATTGGTTTCAGTCGGGGCGCCGCCACTGCCAAGCACTTCTTGAATGAGGTCTACGACGCGTCTGCGGAACATTCGTTAGGCACCAGAGCGCCTGTCTGGTCGTCGGCAATCCTGATCGATACCGTGGCAACCGGCCAGGGCGATGTGTTGAATCTGGAGTTTCCACCGAACCTTGAGTTCGGCCTTCATCTGGTGGCAAAGAATGAAACGCGAACCCTGTTTCATCCCATCATCGACGACGACTCCAAATATGAGCGTTATGCCGCCGGATACGGTTCCAGAGAACTGGGTAAACGGATCTTCACGGTTCGCTTGCCAGGTGCCCATTCCGACCTGGGCGACTCCTACGATTCTGGTTCGGGGCCGCAGGTAACCAAAATCGCCACCAACATCATCGAGGTCATGGGGCTCAAGACTCCCTGTCTGAATGACTGTACTGACGACCTGCCCGATCTCAATGCAGTCATGAAAAAACAATGGGCCAGCGGGCGTTTCGGAGGGTCGAGCGCCATGCGGTTGGTCAGCGATGGTCTGCATGACTCACGAGGCAAACTCGACCACTTGTTGGGGGCACCTTCGCCGTACTCAAAAGGATTCAAACGCGAAGATGACGCGGTTGTCCGCATGGCTCCGATGGAGAAAGAACAGGCACTCCCGCTGTTCTTACGGATCAGAGCCTTGACCAGCGACCCCCTGTTCGACACGGGCGTCATGAACGAGTTTTCCAGGCAAGACAATCTGGTTTTCAGACGCAAGGCAGGAGAAACCGTCTGGAAGCAGGATCCTGTGCCTGAGAGATACAAAGCTGTTGTCGGCACTTCCCGCCGGGTTCCGGCGCTGATCTTCAAACGCGGCAAGATCGTGATACCTGACGTTGTCCTGCAGGCCATTGCCAGCGAGCCGGGAGATGTCATGCTGGAAACGGTGGCGTTCGAGGGTGAATACCATTGGTTCGTCAACGGTTACATTCCAGGCGATAAATAGCGCGAGCAGGTGTTTACCCGGTCACGTCCCGTTGACCGGGTAAAGGGGCCCTTTACTTGCGTGCTTCCAGAATCAGGTTGAACGGCGTCTGCGTCGCCCGCCGGAACTGCTTGAACCCGGCTTCGCTGAACACTTTGCGCAAGCGCATCTCGCCGGCTTGCGCACCGAGCCCCAGACCCACTTCCTGGGACAGCGAGTTCGGCGTGCAGATGAACGTCGACGCGGCATAGAACAGTCGCCCGACCGGGTTGATGTTGTCGTCCAGCGTGTCGTTGGCAAAGGGTTCGACCAACAGCACCGTGCCGTCGTCCTTCAGGCAATCGTAGGCATGCCGCGCCGCGCCGACCGGATCGCCCATGTCGTGCAGGCAGTCGAAGTAGCAGATCAGGTCGTAGTCATCGCCGGGAAAGCTTTTCGCCGTGCCCTGGAAAAACCGCGCCCGGCTGCTCACTCCGCCTTCTTCTGCTCGCTGGGTAGCGACACTTACCGATGGCGCGTGATAGTCGAAACCGACGAAACGCGAGTTGGGATAGGCCTGGGCCATGATCACCGTGGAGGCGCCATGACCACAGCCGACATCGGCGACCTTGGCGCCGTCTTCGAGTTTGGCCACCACGCCCTCCAGCGCCGGCAGCCATTCGGCGATCAAATGCCCTTTGTAACCGGGGCGGAAGAACCGTTCGGTGCCGGTGAACATGCACGGATGGTGATCGCCCCAGGGCAAGGCACCATTGCCGCGCATGGCTTTGACCAGTTTGTCCTTGTCGTGGAAAAACGACGCCACCACGCCGAGGCCGCCGGCCACATAGACCGGCGAATCTTCCTTGGCCAGGGCCATGGCCTGTTCTTCCGGCAGGCGGAATTTGCCGTCCAGGTGTTCCATGTAGCCGGAGGCCGCGTGGGCGCTGAGCCATTCGCGGACCAGTCGGGTGTTGCAGGCGGTTTTTTCGGCGAGGGTTTCCGGGGAGATCGGCTGGCTGTCGGCCATGGCTTTATACAAGCCAAGTTCTTCGCCGACGATGACATTGGCCAGCATCGCCGCGCCGCCCATGTCGTTGACCAGTTTGCCCATGAATTCGTTGAGTCTGGCCTCGTCCATGTCATGTGCTCCTGTCAAGGATCACAGTCCGGTGGTGATGGGGGTCGAGGCATTCACCACCGGGCGGTGGTCGTGGAAACGGGCAGGGCGACACTGCTGTCCTGCGTCCCCCTCGACTGGGTAATGATTGAGTCTAGTCGGTGTTGGTGCTGGCGAAAGCACGATAGGCGCACTTCCTTACGCAACACGCAGATTTTGCCTACAACTTCGACGTGGCTCTATCCCATATTCTGAATCGACTCGGTCGAGGCAAGGACTTTTGAGTGCTGAAGTCTTTGTTTATCTGTGAAGTCCGAAGCCACTTCCTCGCACAGATTGATCGAGTCCGCCGAGAAATCATCCCCGCTAAAAGCCATTAACTCTGTCGTCTTGCCGGGTTACTCACCGATGGTGCTCGGGAGCCGAAGCGCAGAAACAAAGTGATGCATTGGATGCAACGGAGAGCGAATTGACCGCCTACTTTCCACCGCTGTGCATAGGCGGAGTGACGTACAACCTTTCTCATCTAGAACCCTTTACATTCACGATTCAGAGTCAATTGGCGAGGCGTGATTTGCGTGTGCATGTCACTTTTTCGAATCATTGTTTCAGCACGGGGTACGATCAAGCCTTACATCCGGCCGGGGAGCCCATCCTGCTCGACCATGCCCAGCGGCAGCGTAGCTTTTGCATGACCCGCTACCGCCTTTCACTGTCACTGCCGCCAGTGATCAAGGGATTGAATCATCCCCAGGCGAAAGTCAGTGAAACGGCGGCGATGCGAAACTGGGCGTACTCCATCATGATTGAGGATCCGAGCGGGCCCTACCATGTCTTTTTTGAGTTACGCCGCGCTGCAGAGGGGAAGCCACAAGATCTCAACCTGGTCGTGGAAAGCGCCTACCACCAGACTGAAAAGCCGCCCAGGCTGTTCGGGAAAATGGGATTTATGCTGCTGTGCGGTAAGGTCTACCTTCGGCAACCGACCTCCACCAAACGCTGATACCAGAAACAAAAAAAGGCGCCAGAGGCGCCTTTTTCGATTCGGTAAAGCAGATCCAGACACCACTTACGAACCGCCTTGCGCGGTTACAGCTCTCGCTGCCGGGAAGCGCTCAATCTCATCTGGTCAGTCGCTTCGATGGGGGCAAAACTAACGAAAACTGGCGGATACGTCAATGAATTCGTAACTCGTCTTTCAGGAAGAGGGCAGCGGCTCTGTATCCCATTGTGTACAGGCTCGTCGCCGATACAAAAACCGCCATTTCCCGCGCATCGCCCACACAGCAGCGATACACCCTCCGGTTTAACTGAGCCTCTTGGCCGCCACTGTCGGCGGCTCCTTTGCAGAGGTCTTGCCCATGCAGATTCCCCACCCCACCTTGCAGGCCAGCGTCGGGCTCGGCCTGCGTCGCGGCCTGATGAAGGATCTTCAAGCCGCCCGCACCGGCGATTTCGACTTTCTCGAAGTCGCCCCGGAAAACTGGATCGGCGTCGGCGGTGCCCACGGTGCCGCGCTGCGTGAACTGGCCGAGCGTTATCCGTTGTCCTGCCACGGCCTTTCGTTGTCGCTCGGCGGGTCGGCGCCGCTGGACATCGACTTCCTTCGGGAAGTCCGGGTGTTTCTCGATCGTTACAACGTGCCGCTGTACAGCGAACACTTGAGCTATTGCAGCGACGACGGTCACCTCTATGACCTGCTGCCGCTGCCATTCACCGAAGAGGCGGTGCACCACGTTGCCGCGCGGATCCGTCAGGCCCAGGACATCCTCGGCCGGCGCCTGGCGGTGGAAAACGTTTCCTATTACGCCGCTCCCCGGCAGGACATGGACGAGGTGACCTTCACCAATGCCGTGCTGCGCGAGGCCGATTGCGACCTGCTACTGGACGTTAACAACGTGTACGTCAATTCGATCAACCACGGCTTCGACCCGCAGACGTTTCTGGCCGGGATCGAACCGGGTCGGGTGGTCGGAATGCACGTCGCCGGGCATTTCGACGAGTCCGACACGCTGAAAATCGACACCCACGGCGCCTCTGTGAAACCGGTGGTCTGGGCGCTGCTGGCAGACGCCTATGCACGCTTTGGTGCGCAGCCGACGCTGCTCGAACGCGACTTCAACTTCCCGGCCTTCTCCGAGTTGGTGGCGGAGTTGCAGACCATTCGCCGCTTGCAGAACCAGGGAGGCCAGCGTGGATAACCTTGAGCAGCAACAACAGGCCCTGACTCGCTACCTGCGCGATCCCGAGAACCAGACGCCCCCGGCCGACATGAATGCGGCGCGGGTCAACGTCTATCGTGATCTGGTCTTCAACAATGTCTCGCAACTGTTGGGCGGGACCTTTCCGGTGCTGATCCGGATCATCGGTCAGGATCGCTGGCGCACATTGATTCGCGGCTTCCTGCGGGACTACCGGGCACAGACGCCGAAATTCGGTGAGATCGCCGAGGAGTTCGTCGGTTACCTCGCCTCGGAACCCGCCGTGTTGAGCACGGGAGAGTGGCCGGCGTTTCTGGTGGAACTGGCGCATTACGAGTGGGTGGAGATGGTGTTGCAGCAGTCCGATGCCGATCCGCTGCTGGCAAGTGATCCCGCATTGTTGCTGGAGCGGCCATTGCAGGTTTCGGCGCTGGCCTGGCCATTGGCGTATGCGTGGCCGGTGCAGATCCTCAGCCCTGAATATCAGCCGTCCACTCCACCGGCCCAGCCAACGTTGCTGCTGGTGCGGCGCGCGGCGGATTTCAGTGTGAAGTTTTCCGAGCTGAGCCCGTTGGCGTGGCGGTTGTTGCAGCGAATTGGCGAGTTTCCGTTGCTGAGCGGTCGTGAGCAACTGGGGGGACTGGCGATGGAGGCGGGTTTGCCGGGAACTGTGTCGTTCATGGACAGCGGATCGGCGTTGTTGCAACAAATGCATGAAGACGGTGTGATCGGAATCAATTGATCCCACAAACAAAAAAGACCCGGGGAACACGATGGTTCCCCGGGTCTTTTTGTTTGTCTCAGGCCTGAAGCGGCAGCTTCAACTCCGCGCACAATCCGCCACCTTCACGGTTGCTCAGATTCAGCGAGCCACCCAGCGCCATCGCCAGTTGCTGGGCAATCGCCAGACCGAGGCCGGTGCCGCCGGTGCTGCGGTTGCGCGAGTTTTCCACGCGATAGAACGGCTCCATTACCTGGGCCAGTTCTTCTTCGGCAATGCCCGGTCCGCGATCCATGACCTTGATCGAGAGGCCGGTCTTGTCCCGTTGAATCAGCAGCTCGGCAGCGCCGGCAAACTTCAGCGCGTTATCGGTCAGGTTGACCAGCACCCGGCGCAGGGCGTGGGGGCGGGTGTCGATGACCGCTTCGCTCTTGCCGCTCAATTGCACCTCTTTGCCCATGTCCTGATAGTCGAACACCAGGCTGTCGAGGAATGAATCGAGGTTGGTGCGCCGGCTTTCTTCGGTCGAGCCGTGGATGCTGCGGGCATACGCCACGCCTTCACGCACCAGGTGCTCCATCTCGCCGAGGTCGTTCCACAGTTTGTCCTTTTCCGCCGAATCGTCCATGAACTCCGCCCGCAGTTTCATCCGGGTGATCGGGGTTTGCAGGTCGTGGGAAATCGCTGCAAGCAATTGCATGCGCTCTTTGAGGTATGCGGCGATCCGCGCCTGCATGGTGTTGAACGCACGGGCGGCGTACGCCACTTCGTTCGGGCCCTGTTCATCCAGATTGATCGGATGGGCGTTGGGATCAAGGGTTTCCACCGCATTGGCCAGGCGGGTGAGCGGACGGATGGCGATGCGTACCGCCAGCGAGGTGCAGGCAATCATCAACGCCAGTTGCCCGAGCAGCACCACCGGCAGCCATGGCGACAGCGGCACCATTGAAGGTCGCACGTCAATGGTCACCGGGCTGCCGTCGCTCAGACGCAAGTGGCCCTGAAAGTGCTTTTTCGGTCCCGGAATGTCGGTGAAAGTCAGCGGATAGGCTTCGCCGATGGCGTCGGTGATCGAGGTGACCGCGATCGGCACTTCGCGTGCGCCGATCGGTGTACCCGGTTCGCCTTCGCTGAGCAGGTAGCCGTAGTTGGGCCGGGCCAGACGTTCGAGCCACATCGGACGTTCTTCGGCCGGTAGTCGGTCGAGGATCGCGATCGAAGTCGAAACGTCGGTTTCCAGGTTGCCGAGCATGGTGTTCTTCGCGCTTTCGTAGCGCTCGTAATACTGCGCTCCGAACGACAGGGCTTGAGCCAGGATCAGGCCGATCAGAAAAATCAGCGACAACCGCGAGGCGAGGGTGCGCGGCCAGTGCAACGCAACCTTCATGCCGGGGCTCCGAGGATTTCCACCGGCAGCGAGAACACATAACCCTCGCTGCGCACGGTCTTGATGTAGGCCGGCTCGCGGGCGTCGTCGAGCAGACGCTGGCGCAGACGACTGACCAGCAGGTCGATGGAGCGGTCGAACAGATCGGCGTCGCGGCCCTGGGTCAGGTTGAGCAGTTGATCGCGGCTCAATACCCGCTGCGGATGATCGAGGAACACTCGCAGCAAGCGATATTCCGCACCGCTCAAGGCAACCATGGTGCCGTCGGTGTCCAGCAGATGCCGGGCCGAGGTATCGAGCTGCCAGCGACCGAAGGCCAGCAAGCGACCGCTCTCGGTGACCACCAGATTGGGCGGCAGCATGCGCGTGCGGCGCAACACGGCGTTGATCCGCGCCAGCAGCTCGCGGGCGGCAAAGGGTTTGGTCAGGTAATCGTCGGCGCCCATTTCCAGGCCGATGATGCGGTCGGTCTCATCGTTGCGCGCGGTGAGCATCAAGACCGGCGTGGCCTTGTGTTTGCCGGCGCGCAGTTCGCGGCACAGCAGCAGGCCGTCATCGCCGGGCATCATGATGTCGAGCACGATCAGGTCGACGGTGTTGGCTTCCAGAAAACTGCGCATCTGCCGGCCATCGGCGACCACCGTGGTGCGCAGGCCGTTCTTTTTCAGGTAATTGCCAACCAGTTCGCGAATCTCGCGGTCGTCATCGACGATGAGAATGTGATCGACATGATCCATGGAGCCAAACCTCTATCAAGTGGGGGAATGTCTCGCAGTCTATAGAGCCCGCGCGGGCTCGCCTGCCTGCCTTTGTATTGCAGTGTATCTGCCGCAACGACGGATACATGTGGACGCAAAATCAGGATTTTTTCAGGGTTTTGTATCGCTGTGTATCCCCCGGCGGGCGAGATACGTAGCGATTTATACCGGCCGTTTTCCGACACAGACGGGATACCTCGCGAGCTTTAAATGAGCTCCATCGAGGCACACCACAGCGCCTCGGCTCAATCAACCGATCTACCCATTGAAGCCCTGAGGAAAACGCCATGACCAACAAATCCGTAATCGCCGCTTGCCTGTTCGCTGCCCTGAACATCTGCACCCTGTCGGCCCGCGCCGAAGCCGTTGCCCCGCAAACCTACACCTACGGCACACATCTGGATATCCAGAAAGTGATCTCGATGAAAGAAGACAAATCGATGACCTGCGGCATCGTCGACGCCCGCATGACCTACCTCGATTCGGCCGGTCAGACCCGCGTGCTCGACTACAGCAAATTCGCCGACGGCTGCGACAACCAGAACTGATCCGCCACCCACTGACTTAAAGGAAGATTGCCATGAACAACGTATCGCGTTTCCTGACCGCCATTGCCTTCTCTTTTGCCGGTGTCGCGGCTCACGCCAACAGCGCCGTCGAGCAGAGCAGCTGCGCCGGCAGCACCTGCTTCCAGCTGAGCCCGGTAGCCAAGCAGGGCAGCGATGCCTTGATTGCCGCCGACGGCGCCAGCCATACGCCGCAGGGGCAGATGGTCGCGGCAGACGGCTCCAGTCATACACCGCAAGGGCAGATGGTTGCCGAAAACGGCGCCAGCCGGACCCCGCAGAGCCAATGGCTGGACAGCCAGAACGCCTGAGCCTCCGTGCGTGTCTGCCGGTGAACGGCAGACACCTCTTTTATCGGCAGACCGCCCATCCTTCAAGAGGTGAACCTCATGTTCCTTATCGCGTTCCTGGGCGGTCTGTTGACTGTCCTCAGCCCCTGCATCCTGCCGGTGGTGCCGTTTCTGTTTGCCGGCGCCGACCGCACCCGCTCTTCGATCCTGCTGACCCTCGGTGGCATGGCCCTGACCTTCGCCCTGATCTCCAGCCTCGCGGTGGTCAGCAGCGAGTGGGTGATCCAGGCCAACAACACCGGCCGACACATCGCTCTGATCGTGATGGTGCTGTTTGCGCTGTCGCTGATTTCCGCACGCATCGGTGACTGGCTGGCACGGCCGTTCGTGTTGCTCGGCAATCGCCTGGATCCGGACACTCGCAAGAAGGCTGGCCCCATGGGGTCGGTGATGATCGGCGTGGCCACCGGTCTGTTGTGGGCACCGTGCGCGGGGCCGATCCTCGGTGTAATCCTCACCGGCGCCATGCTGCAAGGCGCCAGTGCCCAGACCAGCCTGTTGCTGCTGGCCTACGGCGCGGGCAGTGCGCTGTCGCTGGGGACGCTGATTTTCGCCGGTCGCGGCCTGGTCAACCGGCTGAAACCGTCGATCCCGTTCACGGGCTGGTTCCGTCGTGGCGCAGGTGTCGCCGTGCTGGCGGCGGCGGTGGTGATTTCCACCGGTGCCGATCGAACCCTGCTGGCCGGCACATCGTCCGAGGGCGTCGCCAGTGTCGAGAAAAACGTGTTGGAAAACGCGCCGAAAGTGATCGATTACTTCATCAGCAAAGTGCGGGCGGATTCGACCTCGGACGAGCAGAGTAAGGGCGCGATGCCGTCGCTGGCCGGCGCAGTGCAATGGCTGAACTCACCGGAGCTGAACGCCGAATCCCTGCGCGGCAAAGTGGTACTGGTGGACTTCTGGACCTACGACTGCATCAACTGCCAGCACACACTGCCGTATGTGAAGGATTGGGAGAAAAAATACGGCAAGGAGGGCCTCGTGGTGATCGGCGTACACACCCCGGAATACGGTTATGAGCGGATCATCGACAACGTCAAGGATCAGGTGAAGAAACTCGGTATCACCTACCCGGTGGCCATCGACAACAACTACGCGATCTGGCGCAATTTCGACAATCAATACTGGCCGGCGCACTACCTGATCGATGCCAAGGGGCAGGTGCGTTACACCCACTTTGGTGAGGGCCGCTACGAAGCTCAGGAGCAGATGATTCAGCAGTTGCTCAAGGAGGCGAAAGCGCCTTCCGCATGAGCCTGATCGACGACGGCCCGGAGGTGAATGCTCCGGGTCGTTTTCGTTTGCACGGAATCTGTTTCGAGCGCTTTACAAAATCCCGCCACTCATCGGCGAAGTCCCGGTTTACGGGGCTCTCCAGACGATTGGCAAGGACGGCGCACAGTCTCGGGACGATAGTGAAAGAGCAGGGCTGTATCCGCTCTGTCACTGATAAAAAGAAAGCGAGGTTGCCATGCCGAAATTCGTGATTGAACGCGAGATTCCAGGGGCCGGAAACCTGTCGGAGCAAGAACTCAAGGCGGTATCGCAAACGTCCTGTCAGGTGTTGCGTGAACTCGGGCCGCAGGTGCAATGGCTGCAGAGTTACGTCACCGCCGACAAAATCTACTGTGTGTACATCGCCCCTGATGAGGAACTGGTGCGCGAGCACGCGCGGCTGGGCGGGTTCCCGGCTAACAGCGTGTCCCGGGTGATGAGTGTCATCGACCCGACCACCGCCGAGTAAAGCCCGATCCAGCCTGTCTTGGAGCACCTGTTGATGAGCACCCCCATCGATCTCAATGCCCTCAAGGAACGCCAGAAAGTCGCGTGGGCCAGTGGCGACTATGCCGTGATCGGCACCACCTTGCAGATCGTCGGGGAGAACCTCGCCGAAGCCTGCGATCTACGCTGCGATGAAGAAGTGCTGGACGTCGCCGCCGGCAATGGCAATGCCACGCTGGCGGCGGCGCGTCGGGGTTGTCGGGTGCTGTCCACCGACTATGTCGCGGCATTGCTGGAGCGTGGCCAGGATCGGGCGCGGGCCGAACATCTGGACGTGACATTCCAGGTGGCCGATGCCGAAGCGCTGCCGTTTGCCGACGCCAGCTTTGATGCCGTGCTGTCTACTTTCGGGGTGATGTTCGCCCCGGATCAGGCCAAGGCAGCGCAGGAGCTGGCCCGGGTCTGTCGTCGTGGCGGGCGGATCGGCCTGGCCAACTGGACGCCGGAAGGCTTCGTCGGCCAGATGTTCAAGACCCTCGGCCGCCATCTGCCACCGCCGGCCGGTGCGCAACCACCGTCGAACTGGGGCGCGGAAGCCTGGCTGCATTCGCACTTCGATGAGCGTCAGTTCCTGATGCAAGTGACTCGCCGCCACTTCAATTTCCGTTATCGCTCGGCGGCACACTTCATCGACATCTTCCGCCACTGGTACGGGCCGGTGCACAAGGCGTTCGCGGCGCTGCCGCCAGAGAGCGGGCAGGCACTGGAAGGAGATCTGACGCAATTGATCGACGGGCTGAACCGGGCCGGGCCGGGTTCGATGGTGGTGCCCAGTGAGTATCTGGAGGTGGTGCTGACCAAACGTTGAGCGCGAACCCATGTGGGAGCGAGCCAGCTCGCTCCCACAGGTTCTTCTACTTCAGATGGGCACTGTCAAACCACTCCAGCGCCGTGCGCCAGATGCAGATGCCGAGGAAATACGCCGACGCCAGCAGCCACAAACCCATCACCAGCGGGTTGATGACCGGGTGGTTGAGTACCAGCGACAGGCTGCACAACAGCCAGATCGCCGTCACCGCGATGTTGATCGGCATGAAGCGGCGCACACGGAACGGGTGCAGGAATTTCATCCGGGTGATGGTCAGCAGCGCCAGGCCGATCACGGTCAGGAAGGTGATCCACGGCCCCGGGGCGATGATGTACAGGCACAGCGCGACCACGTTCCACGCGGCGGGGAAACCGACGAAGTAGTTGTCCTTGCTCTTCATGTTGACGTTGCAGAAGCAGAACAGCGACGACACCAGAATCAGCGACACCGTCAGCAGCAGGGTGTAGTCGGGCAGGGGAATGTAGCGATAGATGAACAGCGCCGGAATGAACACGTAGGTCAGGTAATCGATCACCAGATCGAGGATCGATCCGTCGAAACTCGGCAGCACTGACTGCACGTTGACCTTGCGCGCCAGCGCTCCGTCGAGGCCGTCGACGATCAGCGCGACGCCCAGCCACATCAGGCAATGGGTCGGCTGGTTTTCCAGCAGGGCGAGGGTGGCGAGGAAGGCGGTGACCACGCCGGTCGCGGTGAAACCATGGGCGCCCCAGGCCTTGAGCCTGGCAATGTGGACGGTCGATATCACAGGGGCGTTCTCCAGAAAGTGAAGCAAGCCGGGAATCACACTTGAGCAACAAGGGTGGCGGCCAACCGGGTCGGGTTTGCAGCTATCGACCGGTCGGGCCGGGATAAGGTTCATCCTTCATGAATCTTAGCTGGCCGGGAAAATTTTTCGACGCCGATATCGCTTCACCGCAGCAGCGTCAGCCAAACGGTGCTGGCGCAACCCGTGCGCAGGTCTATCGTTGCCTGACACAGTTACGCCTTTGCCTGAGGATGACGTCATGAACACCAGTGATCTGCTCGAACAACTGCTGCGAGGCCAGGCCTCGACGGGACAACAAAGTGGCGCCTCGGCCGGCGATGGCCTGGGCGGGCTCGGCGGTTTGCTGGGCGGCCTGCTCGGTGGCGGTGGCACCAGCGGCGGCGGTGCACCTGCCGGCGGACTCGGTGGCCTTGGTGGGCTGCTCGGCGGATTGCTCGGTGGCGGAGGATTGGGTGGCGGGGCGCTTGGCGGTGGGACGCAAAATCGTTCCGGCGGCACCAACTACGCAGCCCTGGCCTCGCTGGGGATGATGGCGTTTCAGGCCTATCAGGCCTGGCAACGCAGTCAGGCGTCGTCGGCGCCGCAACAGACACCGCAGACCGCAGACCTGTTGGCCGGCCCACAGGTCGAGGAGCACAGCCACGCGGTATTGCGCGCATTGATCGCGGCGGCCAAGGCCGACGGGCGGATCGACGAGTCGGAGAAACAGTTGATCAGCAGCGAAATCGGCCGCCACACCGATGACCCGGGCCTGCAGCAATGGCTGGACGCCGAAGTCGCCAAACCCCTCGATGCCCGCGAAGTCGCGCAAGCGGCGAACAACGATCCGGCGGTGGCCGCCGAAATGTATATCGCCAGCGTGATGCTGGTGGATGACCAGCAGGACGCCGAACGCAATTACCTGGATGAACTGGCGGCGGCATTGCAGATTGATCCTGAGTTGCAGGTGCATCTGGAGCAACAGGCCAAGGGCACCGCCTGAAACACCTCAACACCCGCGCCCCGGACGTTTCCATCCGTCCGGGGCTTTTTTACGTCGATTGAATTTTTCCGGGCAGGCGTCGCTCTTCTGCATAACAGCACCAGACTGCAGCCGGAGCCGCCATGAACAGGAACCTCGACGACTACAACCGCATGCGCGACTTCTCGGCGACCTCGGAACCGGCAGCGGTCAAACGTCGGGGCAAGAAGGCTGGCGCCGATCACGCGCTGCAGTTCTGCATCCAGAAGCATGACGCCTCGCACCTGCATTACGACTTTCGCCTGGAGCTGGACGGTGCACTCAAGAGCTGGGCGGTGCCCAAGGGGCCGTCGCTGGATCCCAAAGTCAAGCGCCTGGCGGTGCATGTCGAAGACCACCCGCTGGATTACGCCACCTTCGAAGGCCACATCCCCGAGGGGCACTACGGCGCAGGAGATGTCATCGTCTGGGATCGCGGCGTGTGGATTCCGCTGGAGGATCCGCAAAAGGCCTACGCCAAGGGCAAACTCAAGTTCGAGCTGCAGGGCGAGAAGCTTGGCGGGGTGTGGAATCTGGTGCGCACCCACATGCCGGGCAAACAGGAACAGTGGTTTCTGATCAAGCACCAGGACAGCGCCGCCCGGCCCCAAAGCAATTACGACGTGCTGGTCGCCGAGCCGGACAGCGTGCTTAGCGAGCGCACCCTCGTCGACAAACCGAAGCTCGACGCCAGACAGGTCAAACCGCTGAAACAGCCAACGCGCAAACCCGCCTCGGGCAAGCTCGTCGGGGCGCACAAGGCGCGAATCCCCGCCCAGTTGAAACCGCAATTGGCGACGCTGGTGGACAGTGCTCCGGCAGGGGAGTGGAGCTACGAAATCAAGTTCGATGGCTACCGGATCATGGCGCGCATCGATCATGAAACGGTGCAACTGTTCACCCGTAACGGCCATGACTGGACGCACAAACTACCCGAGCAGGCCCAGGCACTCGCGGCGCTAGGGCTGGAGTCGGCGTGGCTTGACGGTGAAGTGGTGGTCGCCAACGAAAACGGCATTCCGGACTTTCAGGCGCTGCAGAACGCCTTCGACGACAGTCGCAGCAGCGACATCCTTTATTACCTGTTCGACCTGCCTTACCTCAACGGTGTCGACCTGCGCGAAGTCCCGGTGGAAGAGCGGCGCGCGGCGCTGGCCACGATATTGAAGGCGCACAAGAGTCCGTTGCTGCGCTTCTCCGAAGCCTTCGACGAAACCCCGGAGGCCTTGCTCAACAGTGCCTGCCAGATGCAGATGGAAGGCTTGATCGGCAAACGTCTTGGCTCCCCCTATGTGTCACGGCGCAGCAGCGACTGGATCAAGCTCAAGTGCAAACATCGCCAGGAATTCGTGATCGTTGGTTACACCGATCCGAAAGGTTCGCGCAGTGCCTTTGGTGCTTTGTTGCTGGGACTGCACGATCGCGACAGCGGCGAGTTGCGTTATGCCGGGAAGGTTGGCACGGGCTTCAACGAGGCCACCCTGAAAACAGTGCTAGCCCGGCTGAAACCGTTGCGGGCGAAGAAGACTGCGCTGGTCAACCCGCCCAGTGGTTTCGAGGCCAAGGGTGTGCACTGGCTCAAGCCGAACCTGCTGGCGGAGGTGGCGTTTGCCGAAATGACTCGGGAGGGGGCGGTGCGCCATGCCGTATTCCATGGTTTGCGCGATGACAAATCGGCTCTGGAGATTACGGAGGAGCAAGCGAAACCGATGAAAACTTCAGCCGCGAAAACCCCGGCGAAAAAAACGCCACCCGCCGCCAAGGCGCCGTCTCAAACCGGGATGGTCAGCGGCAAGGTCAGAATCACTCATCCGGACCGCGTGATCGACGCCAGCAGCGGCACCACCAAGAGGCAACTGGCCGAGTATTACGCCAGCGTTGCCGAATGGATCCTGCCGCAGCTCAAGGATCGCCCCGTGGCGCTGGTGCGGGCACCGGATGGCATCGCTGGCGAACTGTTCTTCCAGAAGAACGCCGAACACTTGGCGATCCCCGGCATCCGCAAGCTGGACAAGGAACTGACCGGCCAACCGATGATGTTGATCAACAACGCCGAGTCGCTGATTGGTGCGGTGCAGATGAGCACCGTCGAACTGCACACCTGGAACGCCACCACGGTGGATCTGGAAAAACCCGACCGCTTCGTTCTCGACCTCGACCCGGATCCGGCGCTGCCCTGGAAAAGCATGGTCGAAGCCACCGCCCTGACCCTGACCGTACTGGATGAACTCGGTTTGCGGGCATTCCTCAAGACCAGCGGCGGCAAGGGCATTCATCTGGTGGTGCCGCTGATTCGCAAGCACGGTTGGGACGAGGTCAAGGATTTCAGCCATGCCATCGTCAGTCACATGGCCAAACAGTTGCCGGAGCGGTTTTCGGCGGTGTCCGGACCGAAGAATCGTGTGGGGCGGATCTTCATCGATTACCTGCGCAACGGGCTCGGCGCCACCACGATTTGTGCTTACGCGGCGCGGACTCGGAAAGGGCTGCCGGTTTCGGTGCCGCTGTTTGCCGATGAAGTGAAGGCGATCAAGGGCGGTAATCAGTGGAATATTCATAATGTCCACGAACGGCTGACGGACGTCGGCGATGAACCCTGGGCGGACATGAAGAAAATCCGCCAGAGCATCACCGCCGAGATGCGCAAACGGGTCGGCCTGAAAACGTGATCAGGCGTCGCGCAGCAAGTCGTGGGCGTTGAGCAGTTCGAAGGCGATTTCCGGGTGTTTTTCCAGCCCGCGGCGAATGGCGGCCGGGATCGCCTGACGAGTCTTGCGGCACATCCCCGGCAGTTCATCGATCTCGATGGCGATGCCACGCATGGTCCGCACTTCGTTGAAGCCCGGGGCGATGGCCATGCGAATCCCCAACTGCTCGAACATCCGCTGTTGCAGGCGTTCGAGGTCAGCCAGGCTTTGCAGGTTTTCCAGGCGTTCGAGCAGGCGCTTTTCCTCCTGCCGCGTGAGCAAGAGTATGCGCAAATCCGCGCCGGGCATTTCCAGCAACGGATCGCGCCCGCAGATGCAGGCGCCGGGCGGGCAGGGGGAGCGAAGTGGGGCGGCAATCGTCATGGCCTCCATCATAGAGGCCGTTCGACGGTTTTGCCCATGGTCGCCCGGCTGCCGTCCATCGGCAGAACGCAGAGGTGGCAAATCCGTCAGCCACCGTCGTCGAGCGTGCGGCTGTTATTGCGACAGGCCTTCGTAGTGGACCAGGATCGCATTGGCCAGCTCTTCATCGCTGGCGTTCAAGCCCGGGTTTTCCTGACGAACCTGTTGCAGCGCCGACTCCAGATACGCGCCACGGATGGCACCGCCGCTGGCGACGAATGCGGACAGGTCGTCACGGGCCGGAATCACCATTTTGTGATCCTTGAAGGTGGAATACAGCGACGCTGAAACACCGGCCGAAGTGGCGACATCCCCCGCATCCACGCGGGCGAAGGCCGAGCCAAAAGGCAGGCAGAGCACAAGAGACGAAACGAGTAATAAACGACGCATGACGGTGTTCCTCCAGCAGCGTAAAGCGAAAAGGAAGTACCACATAATGTGAGAGGTGCGGCGTGGCTCGGGAGTTCCATGCGCCGGAACAAGTTCTCGGGGCTGCAAACCGATAACTGCCGCACAGAATTCTTTTTTAGCGGATGTGACGACATACCTTGAGACGCTCTAACCCGGCGGGTTCGCGGAAATAGGCTTAACTGAAGCGTTGAAAGCGCTGTGCGGCGCGACCAGGGAGGAAATCACCGTGTCGATCAAACTGCGTTTGGTGCTGCTGATTGCGACCAGCCTGCTGACGGCGCTGATCGTGAGCCTGGTCAGCTATGTCGGCAATCAGCGCATGGCGTCGGCAGTCAGTGCCAACGCCGTCAGCATGAGCGCGCTGCGCAATCACATGGAAGCCGACATGATGCACGACGCCCTGCGCGCCGATGTCTACTCGGCCATGCTGGTGGGGCTGGGCAAAAGCACCGGTACGGCGGACGAAGTGCGCAGTTCTATCGAAGAGCACGCCGGGCATTTTCGCGAGGTGTTGGGCGAAAACCTGAAACTGCCGCTCGACACCACAATCCGGTCTGCACTGGATCAGATCAAGCCAAGTCTCGACACTTACATCAATGCGGGCGAGCGGATTGTCGGGCTGGCGCTGGACAATCCCGACACGGCGCAACAGGAGCTCGGCACCTTCAGCGCTGCGTTCAGCCAGCTCGAAGAGCAGATGGCGTCTCTGAGCGAACTGATCGAAACCAACACCCGGCAGACCAGCCAGGGCACCGAAGCCGCGATCCGCAATGCCAACATCGCCCTCGGCATCGTGCTGATCGCCAGCCTGTTGCTGCTGTTGGTGCAGGGTCGCTGGGTGATCCTGAGCATCACCGGCCCGCTGAAAACCGCCAGCCGCATCGCTGAAAGCATCGCTCATGGCAACCTCAGCGAACCGATCGCCGAGCCCTCCGGAAAAGACGAAGCCAGCACGCTGATCCGCACGCTGGCGACCATGCAGCGGGATCTGCGCGACATGATCGACGTGGTGCGGCGCAATGCCCACGGCGTCAGTGGCATGAGCGAGCAACTGAGCCACGGCTGCCATCGGGTGGCGGACAGCAGCCAGCAACAAAGCACCGCCGCCGGCACCATGGCCGCTGCCGCGAGCCAGATGACCGCCAGCATCGAGGAAATCACCCGCCACGCCGAGCGGGCCCTGAGCATGGCGAATCAGGCCGAGTCACTGGCCAAGAACGGCGGGCAGGTGATCCATCAAGTGGTCAGCGACATGGACGACATCGCCCGCTCCGCCCAGCAGTCGGCACAGGTGATCCGCACGCTGGATCATGAGTCCGAAGGCATCTTCAACATCATCCAGGTGATCAAGAGCATCGCCGACCAGACCAACCTGCTGGCGCTCAATGCGGCCATCGAGGCGGCCCGGGCCGGCGAGCAGGGCAGGGGTTTTGCCGTGGTCGCCGATGAAGTGCGCAGTCTGGCCGCCCGCACTAGCGCCTCGACCCAGGAAATCGCCGCGATGGTCGCGCGCATCCAGAACAGCACCCGTGAGGCGGTCAGCAGCATGGAGGCGGGTGTGGCTCAGGTCGACAAGGGCATGGCCGTCACCGCCGACGTCGAACGGGCCATTCGCGAAATCCTCGACGCCACCCTGAACACCACGCAACTGGTCAACGACATCACCCGCACTATTGGCGAACAGAGCCAGGCCAGCAACGAAATCGCCCATCAGGTGGAGATGATCGCGGGCATGTCGGAAGGCAACAGCAAGGTGATCGGCGAGACGGCGAATACGACGGACGAGTTGTCGAATCTGGCGGGGCGGCTGGCGCAGTCGGTGGATCGATTCCGGTTGTGAGGCGGGCGCCGTCTGCCTCATTTGTAACAAGTGCAAGACCGCACACGAGCGAAGGGAAAGGCGACCAAATCGCTGAAAGGCTTCAGCCAGAGGCATTGCCGGGGTCATGTTCGGCGATTGGCCGCCGATAAGTCTCTGGGCGGATAAAGACCATCAAGTCGGGAACAGACGCGCGGGTTTGCCCTGACGTGATATTCTTCGCGCCACTTGGTTTGACCTAATTCAGTCTGGCGCGCTTTTTGGCGAGCCGACCGAACCCCTGTCGCTCAAGTAGCTGAAGCCAATAATGATAAAAAGTCAGTTCAGAAGGGACATATAACTGAGGTCGACGCAGCCTGTCGGCCTTGTGTGCCCACCCGTCAAAATTGAAGTGTGCCGGAACCCGCGACGCTGGCCTGAGTGTCGCGAAAAAAGGGGAACGCATACGTACAACAGCGGCGGGCGGAAGGCGTTTTATCATAGGTGCAACAGATGTTTAAAAAAGTGAACACAGCCTTGCTGGGGCTGGCTTTGGCGATGGGGATGTCGTCCGTCAATGCCGCAGAAGCAAAGAAAGTCGACGTCCTGCTGATCGGCGGCGGCATCATGAGCACCACCCTGGGTGTGTGGATCAATGAGCTGGAACCGAACTGGTCGATGGAAATGGTCGAGCGCCTCGACGGCGTCGCCCTGGAAAGCTCCAACGGCTGGAACAACGCCGGTACTGGTCACTCCGCCCTGGCCGAGCTGAACTACACCCCGGAAGACGACAAAGGCAACGTAACGATCCCGAAAGCCGTCGAGATCAACGAAGCGTTCCAGGTTTCCCGTCAGTTCTGGGCCTGGCAGGTTCAGCAAGGCGTTCTGAAGAATCCTCGCTCGTTCATCAACACCACTCCGCACATGAGCTTCGTGTGGGGCGATGACAACATCAAGTTCCTGAAAAAGCGCTACGAAGCCCTGCAGGCGAGCCCGCTGTTCGCCGGCATGCAGTACTCCGAAGACCCGGCTGTCATCAAGAAGTGGGTCCCGCTGATGATGGAAGGGCGTGACCCGAACCAGAAAATCGCGGCCACCTGGAGCCCGCTGGGTACCGACATGAACTTCGGCGAAATCACCCGCCAGTTCGCCGGTTACCTGCAGACCAAGCCTAACTTCGATCTGAAACTGTCGAGCGAAGTACAGGACATCACCAAGAACGCCGACGGCACCTGGCGCGTCAGCTACAAGAACCTGAAAGACGGCACCAAGACTGAAACCGACGCCAAGTTCGTGTTCATCGGCGCCGGCGGCGGTGCCCTGCACCTGCTGCAGAAGTCCGGTATCGAAGAAGCCAAGGAATACGCTGGCTTCCCGGTAGGCGGCTCGTTCCTGGTGACCGATAACCCGGCCATCGCCGAGCAGCACCTGGCCAAGGCCTACGGTAAAGCGTCGGTTGGCGCGCCGCCGATGTCCGTTCCGCACCTGGACACCCGTGTCCTGGACGGCAAGCGCGTCATTCTGTTTGGCCCGTTCGCGACTTTCAGCACCAAGTTCCTGAAAGAAGGTTCGTACCTGGACCTGCTGACCAGCACCACCACCCACAACATCTGGCCTATGACCAAGGTCGGCATCAAGGAATACCCGCTGGTCGAGTACCTGGCCGGTCAACTGATGCTGTCGGATGAAGACCGCATGAACGCGCTGAAGGAATACTTCCCGAACGCGAAAGCCGAAGACTGGCGCCTGTGGCAAGCCGGCCAGCGCGTGCAGATCATCAAGCGTGATGAAGCCGCTGGCGGCGTGCTGAAACTGGGCACCGAAATCGTTGCTTCGAAAGACGGCTCCATCGCCGGTCTGCTGGGCGCATCCCCAGGCGCATCGACCGCTGCACCGATCATGCTGAGCGTGCTGCAGAAAGTCTTCAAGGACAAGGTCGCTACCCCTGAGTGGCAAGCCAAGCTGCACCAGATCGTTCCAAGCTACGGCACCCAGCTGAACAACGATCCGGCCAAAGTGGCTGAAGAGTGGGCTTACACCGCCAAGATCCTGCAACTGCCAACGCCTCCGGCGATTGGCCAGGCTGCACCTGCGGCGGCACCAGCTTCGGCTGAAAAGCCACAGGCTCCGAAAGAAAGCGCTGCACGTGACATGGCTCTGTAATTCAGACGCCTGACACACGAAGCCCACTGAACCGGTGACGGTCAGTGGGCTTTTTTGTGCCTGTACTTTAGTTGCAGTTTGAATGAGGCTTACATTTGGTTCTCGTCGCGTCGTTGCATATAGATTCCTGCTCTTTCAATGTTCTACTGCAATCAGGTAAAAACTTCAGGTCGGGGAATGTGTTACTCAGCAGTGTAGTTACGAGAGCTTCTGCCTCAGATTGTTCTTCCTTTGAGTAAGTGTTAAGCAGGAAGCGAGCCCGTTTCTCATACATTCTACGTGCCAAACAGGGAGCAAGAGACGACAGCAAAGGGCCGGTGTGTTCGAGCAGTTTGAAGGATTCAAATGTAACAATTTGCCCGCGACCGAGTGGGTTATCTCTCCTGACTGGGTTACATCCTATCCAATTCACGCGACCTGCTATTCCATAGCTCTGGGGTTCCGAACTAGTCCCACCAACGCCAATTACTGCATCAAAGCGCCAGTTACGGATGGAGCCCATGCAGTCATTGATACCGAATTGGCCGGAAGCGTCCGGATCTCCAATATGCGTTCTCTTATAAATCAGGATCTGCATGGGTACTAATCCTAAAAATTAAGCTTCCACTTTTTATTACTCTACCCGATGGTTTCAGGCCTTGGCGGCAGCCAGATAGGCGCCCAACCGCCGTCCCATCTCTTCCCCCAACGCCTGCAACCCGCTCAACGGCCGCACCATCACCTCGAATTCAACAATCTTCCCCTGTTCATCGAATCGGATCATGTCGATGCCTTTCAGCTCTTTCGCCCCGACCTTCGCGCTGAATTCCAGCACCACGTTCAAGCCATCCGCCGTCGCCAGTTCACGGTGGTATTTGAAGTCTTCGAATACGTTGAACACGGTGTTGAGGATCATCGAGACCACCGGTGCGCCGGGGTAAGGCGTGTGGGCCATCGGAGAGCGGAACACGGCTTGCGGATCGAGCAGGTCGGGCAGGGCTTTCAAGTTGCCGGTACGGATCATGTCGTGCCAGCGGTTCAGGGATTCGGCGGCGTGGGGGTGCAGGGTCAGCTCGGACATGGTTTCACTCCTGTATTTTTTGTTGTTCTTGGCGCGGCGCCCATGACTCTAGATCAAAGCGGCGCAATGGAAACCCTCTGTACCGCTCTGAATATCGACACATGCGCGGGCCGAATCCATCTGATCCGCTTTTTCCTGTTGAATCTGCATCTGTAACCGTCTCAGCCATAGGCCCAAAATACCCTTGCCGTTCGGCCATACGCGACGCGCTTCATTCCGAAGCACCCGGTGCGCCGGACATTCAGTATTCAGGAGGCCTTCATGGCTAAGATGGCGTTTTTCCTCGGTGGCTTTCTCGTGTTGACCATCATGATCGGCGTTCTGGCCACGATTTCACCGGTCTGAACCGTCCCGCGTCAGTCGGTTTTCCGCAGGCCAGGACTGGTGCCTGCACAGGATTTGAACTAAACCGGGGTATCCCTTCACTGGAGTACCCACCGTGGCGCCTGTGTCATGGACTCGCTGATCAACGCCGCCGGCCGTGCCCTGGCGGCGGGTGACCCGTTGGCGGCGCTGAATTTCGTGGCTCTGCGTGAAGATCCACCGGCTCTGGCCTTGCGCGGAATCGCCATGGCCCAGCTCGGCGACATGGCGCGGGCCAAGGCCTTGCTGCAACGGGCAGTGAAAGCGTTCGGCGCCAATGAGCCCTTGTCCCGGGCGCGCTGCGTGGTGGCCGAGGCCGAAGTGGCGCTGGCGGCGCGGGATCTGGGCTGGCCGGTGCAGGCGCTGGAGGCGGCGCGGCAGGTCTTGCAGGATCACGGTGACCGGCTCAATGCGGCACACGCGCGCTATCTGCAGATTCGTCGGTTGTTGTTGATCGGGCAGCTGAATGAGGCGGACGCGCTGCTCGATGAACAGGAGCCTGCACCGTTACCCCCGGCCTTGCGCGCCGCCCATGAACTGATGTCAGCCGGGATCGCGTTGCGGCGTGTGCAGGCGCACAAGGCGCAATCGGCGCTGGAGCGTGCGCAACGGGCGGCGCAACTGGCCGACATTCCGGCGCTGCTGGCGGAGATCGAACACGCCCGGCAAACCCTCGACGCTCCCGCCGCCCGATTGCGCACTGCCGGTGACGTGAAAACGGTCACGCTCGCTCAGGTCGAAGCCTTGTTTGCGTCTGCGACGCTGGTGGTGGATGCCTGTCGCTACAGCGTGCGCGGTGCCGGCATGACGGTGGCGCTGGCAACCCGACCGGTGTTGTTCAATCTGCTGCAACTGCTCGCTGAAGCCTGGCCCGGGGATGTTCCCCGAGAGACGCTGATCGCCAGGGCCTTTCGTTTGAAACTCGATGATGAATCCCACCGCGTCCGATTGCGGGTCGAGATCGGCCGGCTGCGCGCCGCACTGATGCCGTTGGCCGGAATCACTGCGACGTCCCGTGGCTATGCGCTGGTTGCGCAAGACGTGGCGCTGCTGACGTTACCCCTCGAAGACAAGCACGCGGCACTGCTGGCCCTGCTTGCGGACGGTGAGGCATGGTCGAGTTCGGCACTGGCGCTTGCGCTGGGCAGCAGTCAGCGCCAGATACAAAGGGCCCTGGAAACCCTGGCCGCGCAGGGCAAGGTCCAGGCATTCGGTGTCGGCCGTGCGCGACGCTGGCTGACTCCGCCGGTGCCGGGTTTCGCGACGATCTTGTTACTCCCGGTGTCGTTGGGCAATGGCTAGGCTGGACTCACCACTCAACGAGGCAACCGGCATGAAACAGGCAAACGCAGAAATCCTTCGTGAATACGGCCCGTTCGAAGGCATCCACGGCGTCCATGGTGTGACCTTCGATGGCCAGCAGGTCTGGTTCGCCAGCGACGGCCAGCTCAATGCGCTGGACCCGGCCAGCGGCGAAACCGTGCGCACTATCAAGGTCGGTGCGGATGGCGGTACCGCGTTCGACGGCAAGCATCTGTACCAGATTGCAGACCGGCGTATCCACAAGATCGATCCGGCTACCGGCAAGGTGCTCCATACCATCGCAGCTCCCGGCGGTGGTGGCGATTCGGGCATGGCCTGGGCCGAGGGCACGCTGTGGGTCGGGCAGTATCGCGAACGCAAGATCCATCAGATCGACCCGGAAACCGGCAAGATTCTTCGTACGCTGGAGTCAAACCGCTTTGTCACCGGCGTGACCTGGGTCGACGGTGCGCTGTGGCATGGGACGTGGGAGGGCGATGAAAGCGAGATCCGGCGTATTGATCCGGGCAACGGCGAGGTGCTGGAAAGCCTCGCGTTGCCCAGCGGCATCGGCGTCTCGGGACTGGAGGCCGATGGCGGTGAACGCTTCTACTGTGGCGGCGGGGATACCAGCAGCGTCCGGGCGGTGCGCCGGCCGAAGTGAGTCAGGGCGCGCCGAACAGCATCGTCCAGTACACACCGTTATCACTGCGGGCATCACTGGCAAAACCGGCGCCGACCTGGGTGAACATCGGGTTCATCAGGTTGGCGCAGTGCCCGGGGCTGGCGAGCCAGCCGGCCATCGCGCTGCCGGGTGAGCTTTGTCCCGCGGCGATGTTCTCGCCGATCTGCCGGCCACGGTAGCCGGCGGATCTTGCACGGTCTGCAGGCATGTCACCGTCCGGGTCCTGGTGAGCGAAATAGTTGCCGTAAGCCATGGCCTTGCTGTGGCCCTGGGCGGCGGCGCCAAGGGACGGGTTCCAGCTCAAGGGGCGGGCGGCGGCGAAACGCTGGCGTCCGCACATCCGGGGCCGGGCGCGGGCAGCATTGACTTGCGCCAGCAGGGCCTTGCCGACGCTGCGGTTGTCGCCCATGCGACTGTCGATCACCGGTCGGGCCAGCACCACTTGCCATTCACTGCGGGCGCGGCTGATGCCGATGTCGGCGTACTGCGCGTCGATCAGTGCGCTGCAATGTTCGTCCTGCAACTGATCGAACGCCTCTTCGGCATCCTCGGCCCCGACAATGCGGATGCTGCGCACGGCCACCGCCGCATAACCGGAAGACTTCAACTGCTCGCGCAACCCGCCGCCGTAGCCATAGCCGATGGGCAACGCAATATTCTGCTTGAGCGCCAGTGGCGCCAGGCGTTGTGCCGCACGCCGGTCACAGCGTTGGGGATGGGCGCGCAGGTCATTGATGGCGGCCGCCAGTTGTCGTTCCGCGCCGGCATGGGCAGTGGGAGCGAGCAGAGGGGAGAGGATCAACAGGCACAGCGATACGAAGCGAGACGAACGAACGGCGTGGCGCATGGGACGCAGGACTCTGAAAAAAGACAGCGCTGACAGGGAGTTAACCGCGAATGCGGCGCGAGTAGGACTGGCCTTTCTGCACTTGGTTCACGGGGCGCCCATGGCTTTGTCCGGACGCCGACGAACTGCGCAGTGGCCGCTCACCGGTTCAACACTTCCTTCATCCATTGCAGGTATTGCGGGCGTTCGGAAATCGAATTGTGCGTCGCCTCCGGCACCACTTTCAGTGTCGTCACGCCATCCGGGAAATTGCGCAGCAGGCGTTCGCTGCTGCCCCGAGGCACCACCTTGTCATCGCTCGCCGCCAGCAGCAGGGTCGGCGCGCGGATATGCTCGGCGTATTTGCCGGATTCGTAACGCTCCTTGAGTAGCCATTTCACCGGCACCCACGGGTAATGCCGGACGGCGAGTTCCTGGAGGCTGTTGAAGGGGGTGACCAGAATCAGCCGGGTCACCGGCCGCTGACTGGCCAGCCGCACCGCGACGCCGGAACCGAGGCTGCGCCCGATCAGCGCAATCTGCGGATGCCTGGAAAACACCTGATCGAACAACCCCAGGGCGTCCCGGGCAATCGCCTCTTCGGACGGCGAACCGCCGCTGCCGCCAAAACCGCGATAGTGCAGCAGGTAGATCGCGTAGTCGGGAAACGCCTCGGCAAAGGCCGGCAGATTGCGCGAGACGTCTTCGGCATTGCCACCGAAATAGATCAACGCCCGCGCCCCGGAATGTTCGCGGACACTGACCCGAATGTCCGCATCGGCCATGGTCAGGGTCATCCGCGATTCTGCCGAATCCACTGAACCCGCCTGCGGAAAATAGATCAGCGAGCGCTGGAACACGAACAGCGCTGCACACAGGATCAGGTACAGGGCCAGCAGCAAAACGACGAGTGACATCAGGATTCTGGACATTCGGCTAACTTTAACGGGGCGTGAGGGTTTGCCCATGCAGTGTAGTTGAGCCTTCCCCGGTGACCGCCGGTGCACACAAGGTGCAACAGATCCACCCGACAGAGAAGCCAGCATGAGCCACACTGAGGGCTATTCCCGCCGCCGTCTGCTCGAGCTGGCGGCGGGGGTAACGACCGTTTTCACGTTTGACCGGGCGTTGGCTGCGGCCACGTCATCGAGTGCCCCCGGAGGCCAGACCATGCAGACCCGCGCCATCCCTTCCAGCTCCGAGCTGCTGCCGTTGGTAGGGCTGGGCACCTATCGCGGCTTCGACGTCGCGCCCGGCGAGCCGGCCTATAAACAATTGCCGGCGGTGCTCGATGAGTTGTTCAAAAAGGGCGGCACGCTGATCGACAGTTCCCCCATGTATGGCCGCGCCGAAGAAACCACCGGCGAGCTGTTGTCGATCCACGAACCCCGTTCACCGGCGTTTCTGGCGACCAAGGTGTGGACCCGCGGGCGCGAGGAGGGCATCGCGCAGATGGAAAACTCCTTTCGCCTGCTGCGCACCGACCGCATCGATCTGATGCAGATCCACAACCTGCTGGACTGGCAGACTCATCTGCCGACCCTGCGCGAATGGAAGGAGCAGGGCCGCATCCGCTACATCGGCATCACCCATTACACGCCCTCGGCGTACGAGGAAGTGGAAGCGGTACTGAAAGCCGAACCGCTCGACTTTCTGCAAATCAATTACGCCCTCGATGACCGTGGCGTGGAAAAACGCATCCTGCCGTTATGCCGTGAACGGGGTGTGGCGGTGATCTGCAATCGGCCGTTTGGCGGTGGCGGGTTGCTGACCCGACTCAAGGGAAAGCCCCTGCCGGGCTGGGTATCGGACGTGCAGGTCAACAGCTGGCCGCAACTGGCGCTGAAATTTCTGCTCTCGAACACGGCGGTGACTTGCGTAATCCCTGGCACCGGCAATCCACGTTACATGGCCGACAACGCCGGCGCCGGGTTCGGGCCGATGCTGACGGATGCGCAGCGGCAGCAGTTGATTGCGTTGGTCGGGTAATTTCTATCGGAGGAGTGAATAGCGCACCAGCACCCCATGCTAGTGCGCTAGCAGATTCAGATCATCGGCGGCAACGAATCGAGAAGCTTGTCCAGGGTAATCGGATACTCCCGCACCCGCGCCCCGGTTGCGTTGTAGATCGCATTCGCCACCGCCGCGCTGACCCCGCAGATGCCCAGTTCGCCCACGCCCTTGGCCTTCATCGGCGAAGAGATCGGGTCGGTTTCATCGAGGAAGATCACCTCCTGATGCGGGATGTCCGCGTGTACCGGCACCTCGTAGCCTGCCAGATCATGGTTGACGAAAAAGCCCAGGCGCTTGTCCACCGCCAACTCTTCCATCAACGCCGCCCCGACGCCCATGGTCATCGCGCCGATCACCTGGCTGCGGGCGGCTTTCGGGTTGAGAATCCGCCCGGCAGCGCAGACCGCGAGCATGCGTCGCACGCGCACTTCGCCGGTGGCGGCATCGACCGCGACTTCAACGAAATGCGCACCGAACGTCGACTGCTGATACTGCTTGGCGAGGTCGGCGAATTCGATGCTGTCCTCGGCTTCAACCGCCCCGTTTTGCGCGGCGTTGCGCAACGGCACCTGTTTGTTGCCGAGCTGCACCTGGCCATCGGCGAACACTGCGTCACCCTCGGTCATGCCCAGTTTTGCCGTCACCGCTTCACGCAGTTTCATGCATGCGGCATAGACCCCGGCGGTCGAGCAATTGGCACCGAACTGGCCACCGGAGCCGGACGACACCGGAAAACTCGAATCCCCCAGATGCACCACCACATCCTCCAGGCCCACGCCCATCATTTCGGCGGCAGTCTGGGCGATGATCGTGTAGCTGCCGGTGCCGATATCGGTCATGTCGGTTTCCACGGTGATCTTGCCGTCACGCTCCAGCCGAACTCTTGCTCCGGATTTCACCAGCAGGTTGTTGCGAATCGCCGCCGCCACGCCCATGCCGATCAGCCAGCGACCTTCGCGGCGGGTGCCGGGCGTTGCATTGCGCTTGTCCCAGCCGAAGTGTTCGGCGCCGGTTTGCAGGCATTCGATCAGGCGTCGTTGCGAGAACGGCCGCTCGGTTTTTACCGGATCGACCTGGGTGTCGTTGAGGATGCGGAACTGGATCGGGTCGAGCTTGAGCTTTTCCGCCATCTCGTCCATGGCGATTTCCAGCACCATCAAACCCGGGGTTTCGCCGGGCGCGCGCATGGCGTTGCCTTCGGGCAGATCCAGCGGTGCGAGGCGCATGCTCACCAGACGGTTTTCCCCGGCGTAGAGCAACTGACTCGGCTGCGCGGCGACTTCGACCTTGCCTTCGGCCAGGTTGCCCGACCAGCCTTCATGGGCGATGGCGGTGAGTTTGCCGTCCGCCGTGGCACCCATGCGGATGCGCTGGATGGTGGCCGGGCGATGGGTGGTGTTGTTGGCGATTTGCGGGCGGGCGAGGGCGACTTTCACCGGGCGGCTGGCCAGTCGCGCGCCCAGCGCGGCGAGGATAGAGTCGGCGCGGATGAACAGCTTGCCGCCGAAACCGCCGCCGATGTAGGGCGAAATCAACCGCACTTTTTCTTTGGGCAGGCCGAGGGTGGTGGCGATGTCGCCGACACTCCAGGCGATCATCTGGTTCGAGGTCCACAGGGTCAGTTGATCGCCTTGCCACGCGGCGAGGGTCGCGTGGGGTTCCATCATCGCGTGGGACTGGTCCGGGGTGCTGTAGGTCTGGTCGAACTGCACCGGGGCGGCGGCGAAGGCCGTGGCGAAATCGCCGTGTTTGACGTCCGGCAGTTCTTCCTTCGGCTCCTTGCCCTGATCGCGTACGGCGGCCAGATCGAACTGGCCTTTGTCTGTCGCGTACTCGACATGCACAAGCTGCGCGGCGGCCCGTGCCTGTTCGAAGGTTTCTGCGATCACCAGCGCCACTGCCTGGTGATAGTGCTGCACCTCGGGCCCGGCCAGCAGGTGTGCGGCGTTGTATTTGCCCTTGCCGAGTTTGCCGGCATTGGCGGCGGTGACAATGGCCAGCACACCAGGGGCGGCGTGGGCCTCGTCCAGATCCATGCGGGTGATGCGACCCTTGGCGACGGCCGCACCGACCATGACGCCGTAAGCCTGATTTTTCACTGCTTCATGTTGTTCGTAGGCGTAAGGGGCCTGACCGCTGGTTTTCAGCGGGCCTTCGATG
This sequence comes from Pseudomonas sp. MWU12-2029, assembly GCF_023242425.1. NCBI lineage: Bacteria > Pseudomonadati > Pseudomonadota > Gammaproteobacteria > Pseudomonadales > Pseudomonadaceae > Pseudomonas > Pseudomonas sp. MWU12-2029. The sequence continues at coordinate 313,089 of NZ_JALJDY010000003.1, forward strand.
CGGTCGGTGGGTTTGCCGATGACCTTCAACTGGTCAATCGGATTGGTCGCGGCGGGCGTGTCGAATTTCATGCTTCGTCCCTCGCTTGGGCCAGCACCGAGGCGAGCGTGCGCTCCACCAGCGTTACCTTGAACTGGTTGTCATGGGTAGGCGTGGCGCCATCGAGCAGGTGTGCACTGACAGCTTTCGCCCCTTGGGGCAGCAGCGCTTCTGCGGCTTCTACCCGCCAGGGTTTCGGCGCGATGCCGCCGACGGCGATGCGGCCACTGCCGTCCTTTTGCAGAATCAATCCGACAGACACCAGCGCGAAGGCATAGGACGAGCGATCCCGCACCTTGTGATAGATGTGGGTGCCGCCAACCGGCGCGGGCAGGGTAACGCCAGTGATCAATTCCCCAGGTGTGAGCGCGGTTTCGATGTGCGGTGTGCTGCCGGGCAATGAATGGAAATCGGCCATGGCAATGCGCCGGGTGCTGCCATCGGGTTTGAGGGTTTCGATCTGCGCATCCAGCGTACGCAGGGCAATCGCCATGTCGCTCGGGTGCGTGGCGATGCACGCGTCGCTGACTCCGATGATTCCCAGTTGCCGGGTGACCCCGCCAATCGCCGCGCAACCACTGCCGGGATTACGTTTGTTACAGGCCTGGTTGGTGTCGTAGAAGTACGGGCAACGAGTGCGTTGCAACAGGTTGCCAGCGGTGGTCGCCATGTTGCGCAACTGTCCCGAAGCCCCGGCCAGCAAAGCCCGCGAAAGCAGGGCGTAGTCTTTGCGCACACGCGGGTCGGCGGCCAGATCGGTGTTGCGCACCAGCGCGCCGATGCGCAAGCCGCCGTCGTCGGTCGCTTCGATCCCGTCGAGTCCCAGATGATTGACGTCGATCAGGTGCGGCGGCGTTTCGATATCGAGCTTCATCAAGTCCAGCAGGTTGGTGCCGCCGGCGATGAACCGCGCGCCTTGCGTTTGCGCCGCTTGTGCAGCGGCTGCGGCGGGGGAGTCGGCGCGACTGTAATTGAACGCTCTCATGCCGATACCTCCGCGACTTCGCTGATGGCTTCGATGATGTTGGAGTAGGCGCCGCAACGGCAGATGTTGCCGCTCATGCGCTCCTGCAATTCGCTGGCGATCAGTTGCGGCGGCTCGGTCAGGCTGGGGCTGGCGTGGCTGGGAATGCCGTCGCGGATTTCCTTGAGCACCGCCACCGCCGAGCAGATCTGTCCGGGTGTGCAATAGCCGCACTGATAACCATCGTGCTTGATGAACGCCGCTTGCATCGGATGCAGGTGGTCCGGCATGCCGAGGCCTTCGATGGTGGTGACCTTGGCGCCTTCCTGCATCACCGCCAGGGTCAGGCACGAATTGATCCGCCGGCCATCGACGATCACCGTGCAGGCGCCGCACTGGCCGTGGTCGCAGCCTTTTTTGCTGCCGGTCAGGTGCAGGTGTTCGCGCAGGGCGTCGAGCAGTGTGGTGCGGGTGTCGATATCAAGGGCCTGCGGCGTGCCGTTGACTTCAAGCGTCACTTTGCTCATGGCCGGTTGCTCCAGACTGGCCGCATAGGCCTTGAGGCTGATGAAGGGCGGCAGCGCAAAGGCTGTCGCTGTCACGGCGCCGAGAATCAGGAACCGGCGTCGGGACATCCCCGATGGCGGATGATCGTTCATGGCTGGGCTTCCTCTGATCAGGTCGGCGGGTTGCAAATGACCCGCACGTGCACGCCGGCGTGGTTGCCAGTCTTGGTCTGTTCTAGGAGTGACCGCGGGGGAGAGGAAAAGGTTTTGTCGGATTTTTGCTCTGGCATCAGGCCCGCCACGTTGAGGCTAACGAGGCGATCAACGGTCATGGGCCGTCAGTGAATCATCGGTGTTTTTCCTGGTCGAAGCCGCGGCTGCGCGCACTGCGCTGACCACTTCCGTCGTCAAGACCTTGGTTTTAGGGAAATTCTGAATGATGCGTGCAACAAGCCTGTTGCTGACAGTTTCTGCCGCCGTATTGCTGGGCGGTTGTGTGGCGGATTTTGATGATGACTACCGCCATGGCCGGCATTACGACCGTGATCATGGCCGTTATTACGATCATGACCGGCGCTGGGATGATCGCGACTACGACCGTCGCGACGGGCGTCGCTATCATCGCGGCGATAACGACGACCAGTAATGAGCAAAAAGGGGCGTTCCCTCACGGGAACGCCCCTTGGCATTAAAAATGAGCGTTCGCCCGGACGCTGGATCGCGCAGGCACGGAGGCCTCGATGTCCAGCAAATGGGTGGCGAGTATGTCGCTCAGAAAACGGAACTGATCGTTGAGGCCCACCACTTCATTGCTGAAATGATTGCTCGCGGCGGGCATCAGCAGATCTTCGAAATCTTCGTTGAACACCAGCGGCTGTGTCTTCAGCGACACCGGATGCTGGTCGTAATAGTTGTTGCCGAAGACCGGGAAGCTCACGGCGAGGGTGACGGTATGACTCATGATGTGAACTCCTCGTGGTGTGTGTCTCGGATGGGTGAATCCTGCGCCGGACGCGTCTGATGCGGAAGGCAATCGTCGTAATGGTGATCATCGACGTCAGTGATGGTTGGAGGAAAAACTGAAATCCCGCGCCCGGATCGAGGATCGATACAACCGGACAAACGGCTGAAACCCGCACCTATACTCAAGTCGTTACCTCCAGATCTGACCCACCAAAGGACACCGCCACCGTGAACCTGCGTGCGCTGATCGTCGCCGCACTGATGTTGCTGGCCGGTTGCGCGAGTTCGGCGCGGGGCCCGGCGAGCGCGCCGGCGGTGGTGGTTTCGCCGGCCACCTGGCAGCAGATCGACCGGGATATCGTTGTGGCTTCCCGGCAGTCCACCGAACAGGTCAAGGCTTTTGCCCGCGGTTCGATGGAACATTGGCGCATTCGGGTCTACGAGCAAACTGAAGAAAAATTCATCCCGTGGTTCAGCAGCTACTGGACCCAGGAATGGCTGTCGATGAAGGTCAGCTGGTACACCCTCAGCGCCGGGGGCGAGCAGGACGCCTCATCCAAGCGTCTGGCCGCCTATTTGCTGGAGCAATATCAGGAGCGGGTGCTGGCGCCGGTGGCTCAGGAGATCGATCCGGACGCGATCCTCGCCCAGTCCACCGCGTTTTACGCGCAGCTGATGGCGCAGCAGATGCCGGTCATCGCCCAGCGCTATGGCGTGCCCGTCGCCCAGCTCAACGGGCATTTGCAGAAAATCCCCGCCATCGCCCTCGGGCCGCCGCCGGCCCGGGATGCCTCGCTGTATCAGGTCGTCAGCACCGAGCCGTTGAACACCTTGCCGGCCTATGCCGCGCTGATCGACAAGATCCACACCGAAGGCGGGGCCAAGGGCATCGCCTCGACCGATGCCGGCATGGCCCCGGTGGCCAAGCGTGCCAGCCAGCGCATGGAAGCGGAGATGGCCCCTCGGGGCGCGGCCAGCGCGGTGGCGGCTGCGGCAGGCAAACTCGTCGGTGGGGTGATCTCGGTTGGCGTGGCGGGCATCCGCGCCATCCTTCAGGCCAATGATCGCCCGGACAGCGAAGCGCTGATCCGCAGCAGCCTGGGCAACACGTTCGACAAGGCCTGGCTGAAACTGGTGCAGAACCCGACGACCGGCGTGATGGCCGGTACGCTGCATATGGCGGCGCAGGTCGAGGGCAATCTGGGCGGGGGCGATGAACCGTCGGTCGGATTGGGCGCCACACCTGTCGAATGGCATCCGCCTGAGTCGACTACTCAGCAGATCGATCCCTAAACCCGCAGGAGAACGACCATGGCTTACATCGATGTTTTTGTCGCACCCGTTCCGAACGCCAATCGCGAACAGTACAAAAAACACTGCGAAATCGCCGAGAAGCTGTTCAAGGAATACGGCGCTCTGGAGGTGGTTCAAGGCTGGGGCGATGACGTGCCGGACGGCAAGGTCACCTCATTTCCGATGGCGGTGAAACTCAAGGAAGGCGAAACCGTGTCGGCCGGCTGGCTGGTCTGGCCGGACAAGGCCACCCGCGACGCCGGCATGGGCAAAATGATGGAAGATCCGCGCATGCAGCCGGACGTCAATCCGATGCCGTTCGATGGGATGCGGATGATCTTCGGTGGCTTCAAGAACATTCTCGAGTCTTGAGGCAGAACAGCCGGATCACTCCGCCGACGGGGTGATCCGGCAGCCTTTGCGGTTGCGAATCTGCTCGTCCGTCGGCCGCTCGCGCACGAATTCGAAACGCGGTTCTCCCTCGCTGTAATGCACCAGCCAGCCCCATTCCAGTTCGCTTTCATCCTGTCCGGGACTCGGCGGACGGGCCCACCAGGGTTCTTTGCTGAGGATTGCGCGCATGACGTCCTCCGGTTGATGGCAATCGTTGAACTATAACCCCCAGGCCGAGAGTCGCCAGAAACGGGCGTGTAGAATCCAGGGATCTCGACGAACGAAGGAGCGTGGCCATGACGGACGAAACACGCGGGGATCAACCGTTCAAGCGGCTGTTCTTTGCCCTGGACTGCCCGCCGGCGCAGCGCAAGGCAATTGCCCAGTGGCGCAGCGAACTGGGGCTGCGCACCGGCAAACCGGTGCCAGCGGACAATTTTCATCTGACGTTGCTGTTTCTCGGCGCGGTGCCGTTGGCGCAGATTGGTGAAGTCTGTGAGGCGGCAGCGAAAGTGCGCACGCCGGGCGAGGCGCTGAAAATTTCGCTGGATCGTTTGCAGGTCTGGCATCGTGCCGGGGTGTTGTCGCTGGCGCCGGAGCAGGCACCTGCGGGATTGTTGCGGCTGGTTTACGGACTGGAGCAGGCGATGCTGCCGTTCGGTTTTGAAGAGGCGACGCGTGAGTATCGCCCGCATCTGACGCTGGCCCGGGACTATCGCGCTCCGGAACCGGAATCCGCCACGCCACCGGAGTTCTTCCTGAGGGCCGAGCGCTTTGCGCTGTTCGAATCCCACAAGGGTCGTTATCGAATTGTTCAGGATTGGCCGCTGACCTGAGCCCACAAAAAAAGGCGCCCGAGGGCGCCTGAATTCACCTGAACCGAGGGAGGCCAGGTGAGGCCGTTCAGAGCGAGGGTGCAGCGGTGGTAAGGCGCTGCGTGAACGGAAATTGATGTGTGTTTATTTGCCGAGTTTTACGCGGGTCCAGCCCCGGGTCATGATCCGTTGCGTGGCAATCGGTTGATCCGGCACCGCGTACAGCGTGGCCATCACTTCCTGCGACGGGTATGAGCCCGGATCGTTGCGGATCGCTTCGTCCACCAGGGGCGTGGCGGCGGCGTTGGCGTTGCTGTAGCCGTTGCTGTTGGTGATCTCGGCGATGATGTCCGGACGCATCAGGAAGTCCATGAACAGGTAAGCGTTCTCGACGTTCGCCGCATCGCGCGGGATGGCGACCATGTCGTAGAAGCTGCCGGCACCTTCTTTGGGAATGCTGTAGTCGATCACCACGTTGTTGCCCGATTCCACCGCGCGGGCCTTGGCCTGCAGTACGTCACCGGAGTAACCGACCGCCACGCAGATGTTGCCGTTGGCCAGGTCCGAGATGTATTTCGACGAGTGGAAGTACGCCACGTTCGGGCGAATCTTCATGAACAGCGCCTCGGCTTCCTTGATGTGCGCGGTGTCCTTGTCGTTCACCGGATAGCCCAGATAGTGCAGGGCCGCCGGGATCATTTCGGTCGGCGAGTCGAGGAAACTGATGCCGCAAGCCTTGAGCTTCTCGGCGTTTTCCGGTTTGAACAGCAGGTCCCAGGAATTGGTCGGCGCGTTCTTGCCGAGCACTTCCTTGACCTTGGCCGGGTTGAAACCGATGCCGATCGAGCCCCACATGTACGGGAACGCGTGAGCGTTGCCCGGATCACTGGCGGAGGCGTTTTTCAGCAGCACCGGGTTGAGATTCTTCCAGTTCGGCAGCTTCGATTTGTCCAGGGTCTGATAGACCCCGGCCTTGATCTGCTTGGCCAGGAAACTGTTGGACGGCACCACGATGTCGTAGCCGGACTTGCCCGCGAGCAATCGCGCCTCGAGGGTTTCATTGCTGTCGAACACATCGTAGGTCACGCGGATGCCGGTCTCGTCTTCGAACTTCTTGACGGTGTCCGGGGCGATGTAGTCCGACCAGTTGTAAACGCGCAGCACCTTGTCGTTGGCCTGGGCGCCCGTGGCGATTGCGCCCAATAAGGACAGTGTCAGCAGAGTCCTGCCAAACATTTTCATCGGTACAACTCCATTCTTTTTATTCAAAAGCTTTATTCAAAAACACAAAGCGGAAATTCAGTGAATCGGTGGCGGGGGAGAGGCTCCCTCGCCACCCGGTACTCAGGCTGTCGCTGCCACTCGTTGAGGTTGCGGTTGCTGCCACGATTCGTTGGCGGTCTGATCCATCGCTTCCTGAATCGCCCGCTTGCGGTTGGCTTCTGCCTTGCGGCCGAAGTACCAGACCAGGAAGGTCACCAGCGACACCGCCAGCAGAATCAAACTGGCCACGGCGTTGATCTCGGGCTTCACGCCCAGACGCACGGCCGAGAACACTTCCATCGGCAGGGTGGTGGAACCCGGCCCCGACACGAAGCTCGCCAGCACCAGGTCATCCAGCGACAGGGCGAACGACATCATGCCGCCCGCCGCCAGCGACGGCGCGATCATCGGGATGGTGATCAGGAAAAACACCTTGAACGGTTTCGCGCCCAGATCCATCGCCGCTTCCTCGATCGACAGGTCCAGCTCACGCAAGCGGGCGGAGACTACCACCGCCACATAAGCGGCACAAAACGTGGTGTGGGCGATCCAGATCGTGACGATGCCACGCTCCTGCGGCCAGCCGATCAGTTGCGCCATGGCCACGAACAGCAGCAACAGCGACAGACCGGTGATCACCTCAGGCATAACGAGCGGCGCGGTCACCAGACCACCGAACAATGTACGACCCTTGAAGCGCGTCACGCGGGTCAGCACGAACGCGGCGAGGGTGCCCAGCGCGACTGCGGCGACAGCGGTGTAGCAGGCGATTTCCAGCGAGCGCACCACCGAGCCCATCAGTTGCGTGTTGTCGAGCAGGCCGACGTACCACTTCACCGACCAGCCGCCCCAGACCGTCACCAGTTTCGAGGCGTTGAACGAGTAGATCACCAGAATCAGCATCGGCAGATAGATGAACATCAGGCCGAAGATCAGCATGAACTTTGAAAATCCGAAGCGTTTCATCCCCGTCCCTCCATCTCTTTGGCCTGGCTGCGGTTGAACAGCAGGATCGGCACAATCAGGATCAACAGCATCACCACCGCCAGGGCGGACGCCACTGGCCAGTCGCGGTTATTGAAGAACTCTTGCCACAGCACGCGACCGATCATCAGGGTCTCCGGGCCACCCAGCAGTTCCGGAATCACGAACTCGCCCACCACCGGAATGAACACCAGCATGCAGCCGGCGATAATGCCGTTCTTGGCCAGCGGAACGGTGATTTTCCAGAAGTTGTTGAAGTTGCTCGAGCCCAGATCCTGAGCGGCTTCCAGCAGGCTGCCGTCGTGCTTCACCAGGTTGGCGTAGAGCGGCAGCACCATGAATGGCAGATAGGCATACACGACCCCAATGTAGACGGCCGTGTTGGTGTTGAGGATCTCGATCGGGTGATCGGTGAGCCCGGTCCACATCAGGAATGCGTTGAGCAGACCGTTGTTGCTGAGGATGCCCATCCACGCGTAAACGCGGATCAGGATCGCGGTCCAGGTCGGCATCATGATCAACAGCAGCAGGACGTTTTGCGCTTCCTTGCTGGCCTTGGTGATCGCGTAGGCCATCGGGAAACCGATCACCAGGCACATCATCGTGCTCAGTGCCGCGACCTTCAGCGAGCCGAGGTAAGCCGACAGGTACAGCTCGTCTTCGCCGAGCATGGTGTAGTTGCCGATGTTCAGGAACAGCTGGAATTTCTGTTCGGCGTAGGTGTAGATCTCCGAGTACGGCGGGATCGACAGCGCGGCTTCCGAGAAGCTGATCTTCATCACCAGGAAAAACGGCAGCATGAAGAACAGGAACAGCCAGATGAACGGGATGCCGATGACGAACTTTCGCCCGCTGGGCACCAGGCGCAGGAATTGCTGATTGAAGGTTCTCATGAGCGCAGTACCACGCCGCTGTCGTCTTCCCACCAGACGTAGACCTTGTCGTCCCAGGTCGGACGCGCGCCACGGCGTTCGGCGTTGGCCATGAACGACTGGACGATCTTGCCGCTCGGCAATTCGACGTAGAACACCGAGTGGCCGCCGAGATAGGCGATGTCATGCACCTTGCCTTCGGACCAGTTGTAGCGGGTCTCCGGCTTGATCGTGCTGACCAGCATTTTTTCCGGGCGGATCGCGTAGGTGATCGACTTGTCCTGCACCGAGGTGCTGACGCCATGACCGACGTAGATCTTTTGCTGCAAGTCCGGGCTGTGAATGATCGCGTGACCTTCGAGGTCCTCGACCACAGTGCCGTCGAAGGCGTTCACGTTGCCGATGAATTCGCAGACCATGCGGCTGACCGGTGCCTCATAGATGTCGACCGGGCTGCCGATCTGGGCGATCCAGCCCAGGTGCATGATCGCGATGCGCTCGGCCATGGTCATGGCCTCTTCCTGGTCGTGGGTCACCATCACGCAGGTCACGCCGACGCGCTCGATGATCTCCACCAGTTCCAGCTGCATCTGCGAACGCAGTTTTTTATCCAGTGCGCCCATCGGTTCGTCGAGCAGCAACAGCTTCGGACGCTTGGCCAGGGAGCGGGCGAGGGCCACGCGCTGACGCTGACCGCCGGACAGTTGATGCGGGCGGCGCTTGGCGTATTGGGTCATGTGGACGAGGCGCAGCATCTCTTCGACACGGGCGTCGATTTCGCTGGCCGGCAAACGGTCCTGCTTGAGGCCGAAGGCGATGTTCTGCGCGACCGTCATGTGCGGGAACAGGGCGTAGGACTGGAACATCATGTTGATCGGCCGCTCGTACGGCGGCATGTCGGTGATGTCGACACCGTCGAGCAGAATGCGTCCTTCAGTCGGCCGTTCGAAACCGGCGAGCATGCGCAGCAGGGTCGATTTGCCCGAGCCGGAGCCGCCGAGCAGGGCGAAGATTTCGCCCTGATGGATCTCCAGGGACACATCGTCCACCGCAGTGGTTTCGTCGAACTTCTTGGTGACTCGATCTACTTTCACCAGAACCTTTTTCGGTTGCTGATGACCTTCAAGAGCCTTCCTGTAAGTGCTGGAGGCGTTTGCCATGTGAAACTCCCAACAGGTTTCAGTCGCCGGGCCAACGCGGCCTGGCTTAAGAGTGGATTGCAGACCCGCACCGTGCGGGTTGTTCGGCGCCGCCGTCCTGGCTGCCGGGTGGTGCTTTTTGTTTTCGCGGTGTGTTGCTGATCGCGGATGACGGATGCGCAAGCGCGCAGCCGCCGACCCCGCGGGGGCAGTAAATGGTTTTGCAATCGTTGGGTGGCGTCAGCGCTGGTTGCGTCGCGCCGCACGCTGGCGGCAGGCCTCGCCGAACGCCTGGAAATTCCGCAGGTAGTTCGGGTTGTCCAGCACCTGCCATTCCGGGTGCCATTGCACGCCGAGGGCGAAGGTCGGGCTGTGCTCCACCGAGACCGCCTCGATCAGGCCGTCCGGCGCCACGGCTTCGGCGCGCAGGCCGGGAGCGAGGCGGTCGATGCCCTGACTGTGAATCGAGTTGACCTGGAATTCACCCGGCAGCTCCAGCGCTTCGAACACGCCGCCGGGCAGTACCGACACGGCATGAGCCGGGGCGTATTGCACGGCGACATCCGGGCTGTCGGCTTCGCGGTGATCGAGCATGCCCGGCAGCTCATGCACCTTCTGGTGCAGGCTGCCGCCGAACGCCACGTTCATTTCCTGGAAACCCCGGCAGATGCCGAGTACCGGAACGCCCGCCGCGATGGCTGCACGCAATAGAGGAAGGGTGGTGGCATCCCGTGCCGGATCGTGATCCGTGCCGGGAGCGCTGGCCGGGCCCTGATAGTGGAAAGGTTCCACGTTGGACGGCGAGCCGGTCAGCAACAGACCGTCGAGCTGACCCAGCAGGTCTTCGATTTCAGTCAGTTTGCCAAGGGAAGGAATGACGACGGGCAACCCCAGCGCCGCAACGCTGACAGCGCGAACGTACTTGTCGCCGCTGATGTGATAGGGGTGCAGGCCAATCTGTTTGACGCACGCAGTAACGCCGATCAATGGCTTGAATGCCATTTTTATTCACCTCGAAGTTTGACACTTGAACGAGCTTTTCCGGAGCTTAGCCTCGTTGATTTTAATTAACAACTCCCATGTAAAAAATTCTAAACGCCGTTCATCAAATCTTCATCAAGACCGGGGCTCTGGCGCCTGCGTTGGCACGAGAGTGTTAAAAAAAGCCCGAAAAATAAACGCTGAACGGCCATGTGTTCGCTATTGACTTCACTTTGCCGTTCGGGTTGACTGGCTCCGCGAAACAGCAGTGAACATAATAATTAACAGCTAAATAGGTGCATCATGTCGGTCCCTCTGCGTGCCGTTCAACTCAACGAAGCAAACGCATTCCTTAAGAAACATCCTGAGGTTTTGTACGTCGACCTTCTGATTGCAGACATGAACGGTGTGGTGCGCGGCAAGCGCATCGAGCGCACCAGTCTTCATAAGGTTTACGAGAAAGGCATCAACTTGCCGGCCTCGCTTTTCGCCCTCGACATCAATGGCTCCACGGTGGAAAGCACTGGTCTGGGCCTGGACATCGGCGACGCCGACCGTATCTGCTACCCGATTCCGGGCACCCTGAGCATCGAGCCCTGGCAGAAGCGTCCGACCGCTCAACTGCTGATGACCATGCACGAACTGGAAGGCGAGCCGTTCTTCGCCGACCCGCGTGAAGTGCTGGCCAACGTGGTGCGTAAATTCGACGAACTGGGCCTGACCATCTGCGCCGCGTTCGAACTCGAGTTCTACCTGATCGACCAGGACAACGTGAACGGCCGTCCGCAATCGCCACGTTCGCCGGTTTCGGGCAAGCGTCCGGTGTCGACTCAGGTTTATCTGATCGACGATCTCGACGAATACGTCGACTGTCTGCAAGACATCCTCGAAGGCGCGAAAGAGCAGGGCATCCCGGCCGACGCCATCGTCAAGGAAAGCGCCCCGGCGCAGTTCGAAGTCAACCTGCACCATGTTTCCGATCCTGTTAAGGCGTGCGACTACGCCGTCCTGCTCAAGCGTCTGGTGAAAAACATCGCCTACGACCACGAAATGGACACCACCTTCATGGCCAAGCCGTATCCGGGCCAGGCGGGCAACGGTCTGCACGTGCACATTTCGATTCTGGACAAGGAAGGCAACAACATCTTCGCCAGCGAGGATCCCGAGCAGAACGCCGCGCTGCGCCACGCGATCGGCGGTGTGCTGGAGACCCTGCCTGCGCAAATGGCGTTCCTGTGCCCGAACGTCAACTCGTACCGCCGCTTCGGCGCGCAGTTCTACGTGCCGAACTCGCCGAGCTGGGGCATCGACAACCGCACCGTGGCCGTCCGCGTGCCGACCGGTTCGGCAGACGCCGTGCGCATCGAGCACCGTGTCGCCGGTGCCGACGCCAACCCGTACCTGCTGATGGCTTCCGTTCTGGCCGGTATTCACCACGGCCTGACCAACCAGATCGAGCCGGGCGCCCCGGTCGAAGGCAACAGCTACGAGCAGAACGAACAGAGCCTGCCGAACAACCTGCGCGACGCCCTGCGTGAGCTGGACGACAGCGAAGTCATGGCCCGGTACATCGACCCGATGTACATCGACGTGTTCGTCGCGTGCAAGGAAAGCGAGCTGGCCGAGTTCGAGAACTCGATCTCTGACCTTGAGTACAACTGGTATCTGCATACCGTCTGACGCTCAAGCGTTTACCTCGCAAGCACCGCCGCTCCCATCTGAGCGGCGGTCACCTCTTTCTCTGTGTGAGTCACCCCCATGACCATGACCCGCAACGACTGGGAACAACGCTTCCAGTCCCTGACCCTCGAATCCCGCGCCTTCATCAACGGCGAATATCGCCCGGCGATCAGCGGCGACACTTTCGAATGCCTGAGCCCCGTCGATGGCCGTTTCCTGGCCTCCGTCGCCAGCACCGATGAAGCCGACGCCAACCTCGCCGTCGAAGTCGCGCGCCAGTCCTTCAATTCCGGCGTGTGGGCGAACAAGGCCCCGGCCGAGCGCAAGCGCATTCTGATTCGCTTCGCCGACCTGATCCTGCAGCACCAGGAAGAACTGGCGCTGCTCGAAACCCTCGACATGGGCAAACCGATCAGCGACTCGATGAGCATCGACATCCCGGCGACCGCCAACGCGATCCGCTGGAGCGCCGAGGCCATCGACAAGATCTACGACGAAGTCGCCGCCACCCCGCACGATCAACTCGGTCTGGTCACCCGCGAGCCGTCCGGCGTAGTCGCGGCCATCGTGCCGTGGAACTTCCCGCTGATCATGGCCAGCTGGAAATTCGCCCCGGCGCTGGCGGCGGGTAACTCGTTCATCCTCAAACCTTCGGAAAAGTCGCCGCTGACCGCGATCCGCATCGCTCAGCTGGCGCTGGACGCGGGCATTCCCAAAGGCGTGTTCAACGTCCTGCCAGGCTTCGGCCACACCGTCGGCAAGGCGCTGGCGCTGCACATGGACGTCGACGTGCTGGCCTTCACCGGCTCCACGGCGATTGCCAAGCAACTGATGATTTATGCCGGCCAAAGCAACATGAAACGCGTCTGGCTCGAAGCAGGGGGCAAGAGCCCGAACGTGGTGTTTGCCGACGCACCGGACTTGCGCGCGGCAGCACAAGCGGCGGCCGGCGCCATTGCGTTCAACCAGGGCGAGGTCTGCACCGCGGGCTCGCGCCTGCTGGTGGAACGTTCGATCCGCGAGCAATTCATCCCGCTGCTGGTGGAAGCGCTGCAAGCGTGGAAACCGGGGCACGCCCTCGATCCGGCCACCACCGTCGGCGCCGTGGTCGATCAGCGTCAACTGGACAACGTGCTGCGCTACATCAGCATCGGCCGGGAGCAGGGCGCTGAGCTGATCGCCGGCGGCCATCGCACCCTCGAAGAAACCGGTGGCACCTACATCGAACCGACGATTTTCGACGGCGTGACCAACGCCATGACCATCGCCAAGGAAGAAATCTTCGGCCCGGTGCTGTCGCTGATCACCTTCGACACCGTTGAAGAAGCGCTGCACATCGCCAACGACAGCATCTTCGGCCTCGCCGCCGGGGTCTGGACCAGCAACCTGAGCAAGGCCCACACCTTCGCCCGTGGCCTGCGCGCCGGCAGCGTGTGGGTCAACCAGTACGACGGCGGCGACATGACCGCACCGTTCGGTGGCTTCAAGCAGTCGGGCAACGGTCGCGACAAATCGCTGCATGCGTTCGACAAGTACACCGAGCTGAAAGCGACCTGGATCAAGCTCTGACTCTTTTACAGCGGTGGTCGCCTGCAACCGGCGACCCTCGGAGAATAAAAAAATGAAACAACAACACGTGAACAGCTACTACGCCGCCACCCGCAACGAAGTGATCGATTTTCCGGTCCTCGAAGAGTCGGTGGAGTGCGATGTCTGCATCATCGGCGCCGGCTACACCGGCCTGTCTTCGGCGCTGTTCCTGAGCGAAGCCGGCTACAAGGTGACGGTGCTGGAAGCGGCGAAAGTCGGCTACGGCGCCAGCGGTCGCAACGGCGGTCAACTGGTCAACTCCTACAGCCGCGACGTCGACGTGATCGAAGAGCGCTACGGCGACAAGACCGCCGAAATCCTCGGCAGCATGATCTTCGAAGGCGCCGACATCATCCGTTCGCGCATCAAGGAATACGACATCAAATGCGACTACCGCCCGGGCGGTATCTTCGCAGCGATGAACAACAAGCAGCTCAAGGGCCTCGCCGAACAAAAACGTAGCTGGGAACGTTACGGCAATAAAAACCTGAAGATGCTCGACGCTGCGGACATCCGCCGCGAAGTCGGTTCCGACGCCTACGTCGGCGGCCTGCTGGACATGCAGGGCGGCCACATTCACCCGCTGAACCTGGCCCTCGGTGAAGCTGCGGCCATCGTGCGTCTGGGTGGCAAGATCTACGAGCAATCCGCTGCGGTGGAAATCAAGTACGGCGAGCCCAACGTCGTGCGCACCGCCAAAGGCCAGGTCCGCGCCAAGTACCTGCTGATCGCCGGCAACGCCTACTTGCCACAAGGCCTCGACAACCGCGTGACGGCCAAGAGCATGCCGTGCGGCTCGCAGATCTGCGTCACCGAACCGCTGACAGAAAAGCAGGCCCGCAGCCTGATCACCAACAATTACTGCGTCGAAGACTGCAACTACCTGCTCGACTACTACCGCCTCACCGCCGACAACCGTCTGCTCTACGGCGGCGGCGTGGTCTACGGCGCCCGTGAACCGGACGACATCGAAACCCTGATCCGCCCGAAGATCCTCAAGACCTTCCCGCAACTCAAGGACGTGAAAATCGACTACCGCTGGACCGGCAACTTCCTGCTGACCATGTCGCGCATGCCGCAATTCGGCCGCATCGAGAAAAACGCCTACTACATGCAGGGCTACAGCGGCCACGGCGTCACTTGCTCGCACCTGGCCGGCAAACTGATCTCGGAAATGATCCGTGGCGACGCCGAACGCTTCGACGCCTTCGCCTCGCTGCCACACATGCCGATGATCGGCGGCCGTACCTTCTCGGCCCCGCTGACCGCCCTCGGCGCGGTGTATTACTCGCTGCGCGACCGTTTCGGCATCTGATTTACCTCGCCGGCGGCGCCCCCGAAAAGGGCGCTGCCGGCTTTTTCATGTGCCGTCCATCGAACCTGCTGAGCAACACCGACAAACGTGATTTAATAGCCGCCTTTCACGGTTCCGGGACACGGGAGCAACGTGATCCGCGCGCCTTGCGCGGCACCCGCCACCCACCCCCATTACCCTTAAGTCGTTCTCACATAAGGCTGTCATGGATACGGGTTCTCGACTCAAACTAGTACGCGAAAGCTACAAACTCTCCCAGCGCGAGCTGGCCCGGCGTAGCGGCGTGACCAATGCCACCATCTCCCTGATCGAACAGAATCGTGTCAGTCCTTCCGTCAGCTCACTGAAAAAGCTGCTCGAAGGCATCCCGATGTCCCTGGCCGACTTCTTCACCTTCGACCAGCCCCCCCGCGAACACCAATACGTCTTCCGCGCCAACGAACAACCCGACCTCGGCCGCCACGGCCTGCGCCTGCTGCTCATCGGCGCCTCGGTCCCCAGCCGCCAGATGCGCCTGCTGCGCGAGCAATACGCACCGGGCGCGAGTTCCGGGGAAGAGCCGATCGTTCACGCGGAAGGCGAGGAGTGTGGGTTGGTGACGCGCGGCACGGTCGAGTTGACGGTGGACGGGCAGGTGAGCGTGTTGAGTGCGGGGGACGGGTATTATTTTCCGACGACGCTGCCGCACAAGTTCCGGAATATCGGGGCGGATGAGGCGGAGATTATCAGTGCGAATACGCCGGCGAATTTCTGAGTTTGATTTTTCACGGCGCTTTCGAGTGATCTAAAAAAACCGCAGAAGTGCGGTTTTTTTTGTCCCTGATTTTCAGTACCCCGTTTCGGTTCATGTGATAAATTTGGCGATGTCCATATGCCATCATTTAGGGCGAGAGCGAAGATAATCGCTAAGGCTCGCGATAAAGGCGCGTGATTTATTGCCCTCGTTGCTGCGGCTTCCACGTGTAAGGTCTTGAGAAAGTGGACGTGGCGATTGATTGAAATGAAAGCGACGAAAACCTTCTTCACGGGTTTTCGGATTGTTGAATCAGTGGGTTTTGATTGAATTTGTAATTGGGGTGAGTCTTGCTTGG
This sequence comes from Pseudomonas sp. MWU12-2029, assembly GCF_023242425.1. Classification (NCBI taxonomy): domain Bacteria; kingdom Pseudomonadati; phylum Pseudomonadota; class Gammaproteobacteria; order Pseudomonadales; family Pseudomonadaceae; genus Pseudomonas; species Pseudomonas sp. MWU12-2029. The sequence continues at coordinate 328,977 of NZ_JALJDY010000003.1, forward strand.
GAAAATTGCTGGTTTGTTAGGGATCGTGAGTAAAGACAGATCAACTCCAGCTGTCATACTTAATACAAGGCGACTCAATCGTTTCTCGAAAGGTTTGTTGTGTTTTTCTTTTTTTCTGACGTTGATGGCCTATTCGCTCTGGATTTATCCAGTATTTGAAGAAGTCGATATCACAAACTCGGCAGTGGTGGGTGTTGTGACCTCGAAGGAGTATCAATCGATCACGAATGGGCAGTTTGAAAAGCTCGCTTCTTATAATGAAGGGTTTTTAAGTGAAAATGATTTTGTAAGGTATGACCTTCATGGGGTTCAGGGTTTTAAAGGTGTGGTTGTAAAGTTTGACCTTAATCTTGTTCCTGTGTCGGGAGAAAGGTCTGGAGGAGGACATAAATACAAGTATGAGAGTGCTTACAGGTTGAGTTTGAATTTTGTTCACCTGGTTGTGTTTTTGATCATTGAAGCCTGTATTTTGTTGTTTGGCTGGTACTTTCTTCTCTGGAAGCCGCCTGCGGCGCAGATTGAGTTTGAAGAAGATGTGTTAAGGAACTTTTTTGCTTTTGAAACAGGTGAAAACGCCTCCGGCAACTTGAGTGTAGAAGAACGTATAGAGTTGCTTCTTCGGAGATTTCATCGTTTCGCGAAAGACTTGAGTGTACGCAAGCGTAATCGTCCGGCACTTCTGGTGGAGGATGAGTACGATGTTCAGTATCTGGTTTTCGCATTGTTGAGAATGTATTTTTCAAATGTCAAATCAGAGGACATCGCGCCAAACGTCCTGGGTGGAGGGTCAAGGGTAGACTTCTCGATTCCCGATGAGGAACTGGTGGTAGAAGTCAAAATGGCACGAGCGAGTATGACTGATCGCTCTCTTGGTGATGAGTTGATTCTTGATATCGCCAGGTATCAGTCGCACACGGCGTGCAAGACAATTATATTTTTTGTGTATGACCCGGACGGCCATATAAGAAATCCGGCTGCCTTGAAAAAGGAGTTTTGCGCGGCTTCGGATAAGTTGAAAGTCATTGTCGTGTTTGCTCCAGATTACTAAGTCTGCTTTGCAAGTGAAAAGGTGACAGATTTATTTATGTGAATCTGTCACCTTCAAATGTTCTACCCAGGAACATCAAACCCTCGTTGCTCTATGACTCGGAACACATCACTTACGTCCTGCACCAACTTGAAAAGGTGACAGATTTATTTTTGCTGGGCGTGATTTCAGGAGTTGGTTTTATGGGAGGTGGCGGGGTTGGTTGTTTTCCCATAGTTCTTCGACCTCAATAAGGCAGCACTTGCGATCGAGCGATACTTTTCGTAGGCCAGTAATTATTCTCAGATACGATTCGTGTGTGGTTATTTCTTTTATCGTTTCTTTTGAGTGAGTGTCTTCGAATATGTGGTGGGTGTTTTTATATTTTCTCTTTATACCTTTCCACAATCCTGAGTCGATTGGTGGGTGTAAGCACTCGCGAACATTAATGCGTCCTCCGTCTCCAATGTAGCAATAGGTTTTCAAGTAAATGTTTATTATTTTTGCCGCCCACCCAAATTGATGTTTGAGTTTTTCGCAAGTCGTTGTCAGAGTGAATAATGTTTCTTTGTGCCAGTTTTCGAATTCTTCACGGGTTATTGGGCCGCGGGATTTGTCGAGGATGTCGGAGAAGTCAATTTTCTTGAGAATGCCATATACATCAACTCGGCTTTTTATGGGAGAGCCGCTTCGAAGTGCTGAAAGTACAGTCCATTCTGCGTAGCTTTTGATTATTTTGTCGCGTGCTAGCATAGCAGTTCTCCTCAGTTGTTTTTTTGTCTGGACGGGAGCTTTATGACCATAATGTCGCTCAGCTGGCCACTATATGATCAAAAAAGACCAAAAGGTGACAGGTTTATTTTATGAATCTGTCACCGTCAAATTTTTAACCTAAAACACTAACCCCTCGTTGCTCTATCACTCGAAGCACATCACTCACGTCCTGAACCAAGATTCTAGCGATGGGGGTGACTGTGTTGATGTCGTGTTCGGCGTGGTCGGGGAAGTGGACGCAGGCCATGAGGTCGAGAAAAAGTGGTCGAGAAAAGGTGACAGATTTATTTGTATGGTGTTTTGTAGATCTGTCACCTTTAAGTTTCGTACTTTAACTACCATGTAAGGCTTTTGTTCTTGGCTTCAAAATTTTTCTTATACATCATCCATATAGTGCTGTAATTACACATGTCAATTTTCTCGCAGTAGTCATGAATTACTGCGTTCATTATTTTTCGATCAGTGGCTTTAGTCGCTTCTTTGAAGGAGTCAAGGTTCTTCTTTTCCATCATGCGAAGAGTGCTTTCCTGACACATGTCGATTTTTTCGCAGTAGTCCTTCCTCACCGTTGCGGTGATGGAATCAACGACCTGTTGTTTCTGTGCTTCTGAACCGTCGAAATCCATCGGATTGAGAATTGTCGCGGCGGTGCAAGAAAATGAGCTGAAGAGTGTGAGAATGAAGAGCAATTTTTTCATGGAGATATCCTTTCCTCGTCTACTGTTGCCGTGATTGTCGCTGATCAGGATCGAAGATCCTCAGTACACCGATCAATTGCCGGATGTCAGAGTGCCACTAAGTTTTTGTCAGTGGAAGACGTTGAGACCAAAGTCGCTAGCCGGCGGAGCCTCAGCCGATTTTGCGACTGAGTTTTCTACTCCGACCCATCCAAAGGACAAAAAAACGGCGATATCGCGGTTTTTTATGGCTTCAAAGGGGGGGGGGTAGAACGCCTGGATCAGGATTCAATTGCTCGTTGCCCAATTACTCGAAATACGTCCCTCACGTCCTGCACCAGGATTCTTGCGATCGTGGTGATGGTGCTGATGTCGTGTTCGGAATGGTCGGGGAGGCTGGTGCACGCCATGAGATCTAAATACTTGAGGACTGCCTCGAGGCGTTCGGATGCGCAGGCATGTAGGTCACTCAAGGGGGCTTCGGCATTAATCAGCAGGACAGGGTGATCCGAAGCCGGATAGGACATGTCAACGCAGTGGTAGAGCGATTTTTTGTTCGTCATGGTGCTAATCCTTTTAATGAGAAGAATTGCCACCGTCCTGCTGCGAAACAAAATGGGTGGCAGCTATGCGCGGGTTCGCAGACCGGAGGATTAACACCAAGACCCGGCAGACCCGAAGGTCTCCCACGCACAACCGCCATAAAATTTGCGCAGCCGGGAGTCGGCCGTGCCAGACGGAACAGGGTGTCAATCTTAAGGGCTGCGAAACCCTATCGCCAAATTCGTTCAGCGACAGACCCACTCTAGGCACCGCTCCCCACCGTCGCAATCAGCCTGTAGGACGCGAAATAGCCACGACTGGCCAGCGATTTTGCTCTAGTTCGGCTGCTCAGCAGGCGTAAATCAAGGGCTACAGAGTGTCAGAGGAAAATGACTTTCCGGGTTTAGGCCTGCTTCGCCGCCCAGCGGGAGCAAGCTCCCTCGCCACGGGTGGTGATTTCCTACGGGGTTTTCAGATTTCGATTTTCAAGCGCTCTTTTTCGTCTTGGAACTTTCCCCAAAACCGATGTCAATTTGATGGCGTGTCGCGACGCTCATTCATCGGCTCAAGCAGTGCCAGGCTGGTTCCTGGTCAACCATGGAAGTGTGTGATGAGACTATTACTCGCAATGTTGTTGATGTTGAGCGGCTATAGCTTTGCCAGTTGCGGCAACATTGATGACCACGATCAGCGTGCCTATTGCAATGCAAGGGAGAGCGGCAGCAGCTGCGGCAACATCGATAATCACGATCTGCGGGCGGCGTGTAATGCGGAGATGGGCGGCAGTTCCTGCGGCAACATTGACGACCATGACCAGCGCGCCTACTGCAACGCCAAAAAGAGCGGCAGCAGTTGCGGCAACATCGATGATCATGACCTGCGTGCACGGTGCAACGCAGAGCAGGGTGGCAGTTCCTGCGGCAATATCGATGACCACGACCAGCGTGCCTACTGCAATGCCACGACGGGCGGCAGTAGTTGCGGGAATATCGACAACCATGATTTGCGCGCGCGGTGTGAGGCGATGAAACGCTGATCCATCGGCCAACGCCAAATGCAAAAAGGGACACCCAACGGTGTCCCTTTTTTGTTGGCGCCTGAAACGGATTTCCCGGACCACCCAGTCAATCTTTTCACTTGCCACAACCCGGCTCATCGCCAAAGGTTTCCCCCATCCGCACCACGTCGTAGACTGCGAAACAAGTTGTAACGCCTCTCCCACGGACGGAACCGCGCATGATTCAGATCGGCCATCGCAACAACGCCCCCACGCCGCAGCACAAGACCCAGGATATCTACATCTTCAGCATCGACCTGTCCCGACCAGCGACACCGTTCTGTTTCGAGCAATCGATTGGCGGCGGGCATGTGGAGCAGGGCGGTGCGCGGTGGCTGGCGCTGGATGAGCTGGATGGCTGGCCCGGGGAGTGGCGCGAGCATTTGAAGAAGGCCAATTGCGCCTGGGTGGCGGAGTTGCTGGACGCGCATCCGGGGGAGAGTCAGGCTGATCTGGTTTCGCTGATTCTCCAGCGCTACGCCGAGCCGGCGCAGCCGACCGGGCGTTTGCAGGCGATCGGGCGCTGGTTCAAGCGTCATTTCTATATTGGCGGCCGGTACGGCGTCTGACCCGAGGAAACGCCCATGACTCAGACTCTGGAACGCGCCATCGCCATTGCCGCCACGGCTCACGCCGGGCAGGTGGACAAGGGTGGTGCACCGTACATTTTGCATCCGCTGAAAGTCATGCTGCGCATGAGCAGCCTGGAAGAACGCATCGTCGCGGTGCTGCACGATGTGGTCGAAGACTGCGGCATCAGCCTGGAGGATTTGCGCAAGGAAGGCTTCAGCGAAGAGGTTTTGTCGGCTATCGAATCGGTCACCAAAGTGCCCGGCGAATCCTACGAGGACTTCGTCGAGCGTGCGGCGCAGAACCCGATCGGGCGGGTGGTGAAACTCGCGGATCTGGAGGAGAACAGCGACCTGTCGCGGATTGCCTCGCCGAGCTGGGAGGATCTGGGGCGGATCGAAAAGTATCGGCGGGCGATTGGACGGTTGCGCGCCTGACGTCATTTGAATAGCCAGGAAGGCGACCATGAAATCCATTCTGTGTTTGTTAATTGCTGCCGGATTCGGCGCGCTATTGCAGTTCGAGGGCGTGCCCCACGGGTTGCTGCTGGGCTCGATCCTTGTCACCGCTCTTGCCGCTACCAAATTCAGTTTTGCACCCAGGACCCCTTATGGCTTGGGTTATATCCAGGTCACGCTGGGCATCGCCACCGGACTGATGTTCGAAGCGTGGGACAGTGCGACCGTCTCGACAATGCTGCCAAGCCTCGGCCTGTTGCTGCTGTGCCTGACAGTGCAAGTGGCGCTGTCCGCCTGGTGGCTGGCGCGCGGGGCAGGGTGGAATCGCACCGATGCCTTGCTGGCGGTGTATCCCGGGGCGCTGGCGGCGGTATTTGATTTGCTGGAATCGCATCAGGCATCGAGCAAGGTGATCATCGTGCACCTGATGCGTTTGCTGCTGATCACGGTGTTGGTGAGTTTGCTGATTCCCGGTCAGGCAGCGGTCGCGGTGGCCGAGGTCGATCCGTTGTCCACGGGCATGGCGTTGACCGTGTTCTCGTTGATCATTTCGAGCGTGGTGGTCGGGCGATTGCTGCTGGCGATTGGCGTACCGGCGCCGTTCATGTTGACCGCAATCATCCTCACCGCCGTGTTCCTGAAATCAGGATGGCTGCACGGCTTTCACATGCCGGACTGGAGCCTGAATCTGGCGGCGCTGATTCTCGGGGTGCGGATCGGATCACGGTTCCAGGGCCTTGGTCTCGCGGAACTCGGACGTCATGGCCGCACGGCACTGGTGTCGGTGGGTTTGATGATTCTGGTCGCAGCGGGATTCGCCGAAGTGGCGGCGCGATTGCTGGGCAGTGATGCGTTGTCGCTGTGGCTGGCCTACATGCCGGGGGCCATTGAGACGATTGCCATCGTGGCGTTTGGTGGCGGGTTGAACGTGGTGTTTATCCTGACTCACCATCTGGTGCGGATGGTGCTGCTGCACTTTGCGCCGGCGTTGTTGGTGCAGGTGCGTAGAGGGCGGGAAGAGGTTTGATTTGTGCGTCGTTCACTTATTTGTGTCTTGAGGTAGGTCATGGGGTCATGGGTTCGGTGCAAATGTGATGAGCTGGTTCACAAAAACTGGTTTTGCGGGACGGGTGTATCTCTGGTGGCTTCAGAGGATGCGCTTGATCTGCCGGATGGAAATGCAATGTCCGCCCATCAGCTCGTCGACAAGCTGTTTGCAGAGTCCGACATGCTTCTCAGGTGCTGGCATTGCGCTCGGATCATTTTGTTGAACGAGCGGGGCGGGGAGTTTGATATCAGGTTTTTCGCCCCCGAGCCTGATTGATCGGCGGTGCCCTGCTACTAAATCTGGGCTGCTGTGCAGCCCAGCGAAAGCAGGTCGAGCAACACTAGAGGATGTGCGTCGCGAATCCCTCGAGTCCCGGCGCAATCCCGTCCTTTAACGTCAGCGCCGGAATCTCATAGTCCCCGCCATTCTGCCGTCGAAACCCGATCGGCCGGGTACTCCACAACTCATCCAGTCTCAGCCCCAGTTCTTCACACGTCCGGGCAAACCGCGCCTCATCCATTTTCCCCGTGCGATACACCACAAACGGCGGCAGCACTTCGAATCCGGGGTAGTAGAGCATCCCGTGATGAATCGGGAACAACAGATCATCGATCGGCCCGTTGATCCCGCGCTGACTGTAATGCGATTCCCAGCCGCCGGCTGTGACCATCAACATCGCCCGTTTACCTTTCAATGTCCCTTCGCCATAACGATCGCCCCAGCGGGCGTCAGAATGTTCGCCGACGCCGTAGGCAAATCCGTAGGCGTACACGCGCTCGACCCAGCCCTTGAGGATCGCCGGCATGGAAAACCACCAGAGCGGAAATTGCAGCATCAAGGTATCGGCCCACAGCAATTTTGCCTGTTCGGCGGCGATGTCAGTGGCTTGCCGGCCTTGTTCGAACGCGAGTTTCGAGTCGAGGGAGGCATCGAATGGCCGACTGTTGTCACGACCGGGGCTGTCGTCTGCGTCGAGGCTGGCTTTCCAGTTCATCGCGTAGAGGTCGGAAACCTGCACGCTGTGGCCGGCGGCTTCCAGGTGCTGGACGGTGAAGTCTTTCAATGCGCCGTTTAGCGATTGCGGTTCGGGGTGGGCGTAGACCAGTAGCACATTCATGGTGAGGCTCCGTTGCTGAGTGACAGCAGGATCGGCGCTCGACAGGTATATTGGAAATGAATGTCTGATATGTCTGGTATAGCCATGAATAATTTACGTCGCCTGGATATCAACCTGCTGCTGACCCTCGACGTGCTGCTGTCGGAGCACAACGTCACCCGCGCCGCGCAGCGGCTGAACCTGTCGCAGCCGTCGGTGAGTGTGCATCTGGCCAAATTGCGCGACATCTTTGGCGATCCGCTGTTGCTGCCCGGCCCACGGGGCATGCGCCCGACAGCACGGGCCGATGAGTTGCGCGAGCCGTTGCGCGAGGCACTGGAAGCACTGTAGCGGGCGGTGGCGCCGGCCTGTGCGTTCGACCCGGCACAGGCAACGAATACCTGGAAAGTTGCGGCATCGGACTACGGCGAATCGACCGTTATCCTGTCGGCGCTGGCCGGATTACGTACGCAAGCACCGGGTTCGCGCCTGGCGGTGCTCGATCTGTCGCCGCAGCATCTGGTGAAGCAGGCGGAGCAGGGCGTGATCGATCTGGCGCTGCACACCAGCGAAGATTCGCCATTGGAGCTGCATCGACGGGCGCTGTTCAGCGAGCGCTATGTGATGGCGGGACGGGTGGGGCATCCGGGGTTGCAGCGCAAACTGACGCGCGAGCAATTCTGCGAGCTTGAGCATGTGCTGGTGTCGCCGGAGGGCGGAGGTTTTTTCGGGGTGACGGACAAGGCGCTGGCGGAGGTGGGGCTGAGCAGGAAAGTCGTGCTGTCGGTGCCGCACTTTCTGCTGCTGATGTCGGTGTTGGCGAGTACCGATCTGGTGGCGATGTTGCCGTCGCGGCTGGTGCGCGACCATTCAGCTCTGCAAGTGGTTGAACCGCCGCTGACGGTGCCGGGTTACGAGATGGCGATGCTCTGGGCCGAGCGCTCGCATCGGGATCCGGCTCACAAATGGTTTCGCGAACATCTGGTGGCGTCCGTGTGAATCATGCATGCCCCAGGGCAATCGCAAACGACACGACGATCATGCACGCAAACGCAAAATTGAGATTCATGAGTTGTTCATCCTGAGCCTTGTTTAAGTGGTGCCATTGTGAACAGGCTGAAAGCAAAGAAAAAATTCGGCTTCATGATTTCAAAGATCGAAACAATTGATATCAGCCGGTTTGTGTTTGGCAGATGCATTGGTTAGACTCGCCAAACCTGCAACTACAAGCACAAACAGGCAAAACCATGCACGATCATTCCGCTTCCGAGCTTCCCTCCCTGCGTCGGCAGAAAATCCTGCTGATCCTCGAACGTGACGGCAAGGTCATGGCGTCCGAGTTGAGCCAGCACTTTGCGGTGTCCGAAGACACCATCCGTCGCGATCTGGCGGAGCTGGACAATGCCGGGCTGGTGCAGCGGGTGCATGGCGGGGCGCTGCCGCGACCGAAGGACACTGGCAAGGATTACTTCACGCGGATCAGTGAAACCGACGAGGTGAAAACCAGCCTTGCGCAGCTCGCAGCGGGGCGAGTGAAGGACGGTCAGATCGTGCTGTTTGATTCCGGCACCACCACCTTGCAGATCGCCCGTTCGTTGCCCTCGGATATCTCGATCACAGCCGTGACCACATCACCGATGACGGCGATCACCCTGGCGGAATACAAGGGGATCAAGGTGATTCTGGCGGGCGGGCAGTTGAATCTGGCGACAATGTCGGTCAGTGGCCACGAGACGGTGCGACTGCTGCAAAGCATCAAGGCTGACCTGTTGTTCACCGGGGTGTGTGCGATTCATCCGGAGGTGGGGTTGAGTTCGCTGTATTTCGATGAAGTGCCGGTGAAGCAGGCGTTGTTCGACAGTGCGGCACAAGTGATTGCCGTGACCACCGCCGACAAGCTGGGGGCGGTGGAGCCGTTTGTGGTGGCGCCGTGCAGCCGGGTGCATACGTTGATTACCGAGCGGCATCTGGCGTCGGGCAGTGCCGAGGATTATCGGCGGTTGGGGATTGAGGTTGAACAGCTGCAGGATTGAGATTTTGTGGTGAGGTTAAAGGCCTCTTCGCCAGCAGGCTGGCTCCCACAGTAGATCGTGTGGGAGCAAGTCTGCTGGCGATGGGGCCCGTTCAATCAGCGCAGTTTTTCCAGCATCTGGTAGTACCACATGCCCGCCGCCAGCATCGGATTCCCCAGCAGATCCCCCATCGGCACGCGAATGTGCGAGCACGCGGCAAACGTGTCGAACTGCTGCATCTGCCCGGTGATCGCCCGGCTCATGATTTCGCCCATGATGTGGGTCGTGGCGATGCCGTGCCCGGAGTAGCCCTGGCAATACCAGACGTTGTCCGAGAGCTTGCCCAGTTGCGGGATGCGGTTGATGACGATGCCCATCGCGCAGCTCCACTGGTAGTCGATCTTCACCCCTTTGAGCGCCGGGAAGGTCTGCTCGATGCACGGCCGTAGTTCGCCGGCGATGTCCCGTGAATCCTTGCCGCTGTAGTTGGCACCGCCGCCGAACAGCAGGCGGCCGTCGGCGGTGAGGCGGTAGTAGTCGAGGACGAAGCGGCAGTCGTAAACGGCGAGGTCTTCGGGGTTGATCTGCCGGGCCAGATCCCCCAGCGGTTCGGTGGTGACGATGCCGCCCATGGCCGGGAAGATCTTGCCCTTGAGCTGGCCCGGTTCGAGTTTGTGATAGACATCGCCGGCCAGCAGCACCTGATTGGCGTCGATCCGGCCATGGGCCGTGCGCACGCCCGGGCTGTCACCGTGAATGATCTCCAGTACTTCGCTGTTTTCGAAAATCAGCGCGCCGAGGCTTTCCGCCGCCCGCGCCTCGCCGATGCACAGGTTGAGCGGGTGCAGGTGCATGTTGCGGGTGTTCTTGATTGCGCCGTGATAGAGGTCGCTTTGCAGCAGGTCGCGCACCTGGCTGCGGTCGAGCAGGCTGACTTCATCGCCCATGCCGCGACGCACGGCTTCGTCGTAATCGCTGCGCAAACCGGCCATGTGGCTCGGCTTGTAGGCCGCGTGCAAGTGGCCGTGTTTCAGGTCGCACTCGATCCCGTATTTTTCGACGCGCTGTTTGATGATTTCGTGGCCGCGCCAGCGCAGGTGCCAGATGAAATCGTCGACCTCATCGCCCAAGGTGTTGCGCATCTGCTTGCGCATCGCACCATCGCCGGACAGGCTGCCGGTCACCTGTCCGCCATTGCGCCCGGTGGCGCCCCAGCCGATCTTGTGGCTTTCGACGATGGCGACTTTCAGGCCTTTCTCGGCGAGTTCCACTGCAGTGGCGACGCCGGTGAAACCGCCGCCGATGATCACCACATCGACCTTGTGCCGGCCTTGCAGGGTCGGGTAGTCGGTGTCGCGGTTGAGGGTGGCGGTGTAGTAGGAATTGCTGCGTTCAGTCATGTCGGTATCCAAGGCAAAAAGAGGAAAAGAGGATCAGGCTTCGGTCAGGTACCAGCGCCAGTCCTGCTCACCCACTTCGGCCATGAACTGCCGGTATTCCGCACGCTTCACTGCCAGATACACCCCAAGAAATTCCTGTCCCAGCGCATCCCGCGCCCACACCGATTTTTCCAGCGCCGTGAGCGAGGTCAGCCAGTCCGTCGGTAGCAGTTCCTTCGCCTGCGCATAACCGTTGCCTTCAACCGGCTCGCCCGGATCGATGTCTTCTTTTATCCCGCGATGAATGCCCGCGAGAATCGCCGCAGCCGCCAGATACGGGTTGGCATCGGCGCCGCAGATGCGGTGTTCGATGTGCCGGGTGTTGGCCGGGCCGCCGGGCACGCGCAGGCTGACGGTGCGGTTGTCGACGCCCCAGGTCGGCGCCAGTGGCGCATAGCTGTTGGCCTGAAAGCGGCGGTAGGAGTTGGCGTTCGGACAGAACAGCAGCAGCGAGTCCAGCAACGACGCGAGCATCCCGCCAATCGCCGTGCGCAGCAGCGGGGTGCCGGCCGGGTCTTCGGAGGCAAACAGATTGCGCCCCTCGGCATCGGCGAGGCTGACGTGCATGTGCATGCCGGTGCCGGCCAGGTGATCGAACGGCTTGGCCATGAACGTCGCCTGCATCCCGTGCTTGTGCGCCACGGCTTTGACCAGCCGTTTGTAGCGCACCGCTTGATCCATTGCCTCCAGCGCATCGCCGTGTTCGAGGGTGATTTCCACCTGGCCCGGCGCGTATTCCGAGATCGCAGTACGCGCCGGAATGCCGTGCAGTTTGCAGGCGCTGTAGAGGTCGGCGAGGAACGGTTCGATCTGCTCCAGCTCACGCAAACCGTAGACCTGGGTGTGCCTCGGTCGACCGCCGTCGGCATCCAGCGCCGGTTGCGGGCGACCGTTGTGATCGCGTTTGGCGTCGAGCAGATAGAACTCCAGCTCGCAGGCCATCACCGGGTGATAACCCTCGGTCTTGAGGGCGTCGATGACCTTGATCAGCAGGTGACGCGGGTCGGCAATGCTCGCCGGCATGCCTTGTTCCGGGTGCATGCTGACCTGCACCGCCGCGGTCGGAATCTGCCGCCACGGCAGACGCACCAGACTGCCTTCCAGCGGGTAGGCGCGGCAGTCGATGTCGCCGACGTCCCACACCAGACCGGAGTTCTCCACGTCCTCGCCGTGCACGGTCAGGCCGAGGATGGTGCTCGGCAGCGGGCGGCCGCTTTCGTACACGGCGAGCAGTTCTTCGCGGTGCAACAGCTTGCCGCGGGGCACGCCGTTGGCGTCGAGGATGAACAGCTCGATCATGTCGATGTCGGGGTTCTGATCCAGAAAATGGCGGGCGTCTTCAATGGCTGCGAATATCATAATCAATCACTCACGATGGCGCCGCACAGGCGCGCAGATTCGGGCCGGACGCAGCTCGGCAAAAGGCGCGGGCGTCCTGGCAGGGATATCGAAAAAAGAGGGGGAGCTGTCGCGATTTTTAGCGGCGCGATCAGACGGGCAGGCAGATATCCGGCGGGCGTGCGGAGTGACGCAGCTTGGAACGGCTCAGGGCCATGGGGAGATTGACGATGCGATTCATGCGCGGCCCCTGTGAAGGAGGGCGCACAGTGCAGAGACGTTCAACGATTCTGATTGTTGTAGTGACGTGCTCATGACGCGTGTTTCCGTTGGCGGAAAACGTCGGCGGCGGGAGTGTCCCGCCATGCCGGTGTGGCTGGATAGTAAGGGGGAAGTCCGGGATAAGTAAACGCCTGATTCCGATGCGGGCGGCAAGCCACCGGCTCAGCGCAGCATATGAAACCCCAGCCCGACGAGGGCGCAAACGATCAACACCTCGATCACGCCGCGCTTGAAAACAAACAACCCGAGGGTAGCGGCGAGGGCGAGCAACAGCGCAAAAAAGTCAGGCTGTGCGGCAAAACCCTTGGGCCAGAACACGTGGTAAGCAAAGAAACACGCCAGATTCAGGATCACCCCGACCACCGCCGCCGTGATTGCCGTCAGCGGTGCGGTGAACTTCAGCTCGTTGTGCGTAGACTCCACCAGCGGCCCACCGGCGAGGATGAACAGGAACGAAGGCAGGAAGGTGAACCAGGTCACCAGCGTCGCGGCCAGCGCACCGGCGGCAAACGCGTGCTCCGGGCCGAACGTCGGTTGCACGTAAGCGCCGACAAACCCGACAAACGCCACCACCATGATCAGCGGCCCCGGCGTGGTTTCGCCCAGGGCCAGGCCGTCGATCATCTGCGTCGGTGTCAGCCAGCCGTAATGCCCGACCGCGCCTTGATACACATAGGGCAGCACCGCGTAAGCGCCGCCGAAGGTGAGCAGCGCCGCTTTGGTGAAGAACCAGCCCATCTGGGTGAAGGTGCCGTCCCAGCCGAACAATGCTGTCAGCAGCGCCATCGGCAGGCACCACAGCAACGCGCCGATCAGTACCAGACGCAACAGCCTCGGCAGGCTGAGCCGCGCATGTTCGGGTGGTGGGGTGTCGTCATCGATCAGCGCCGGGCCGAAGGACTTTTCGCTGCCGCGATGACCGCCATTGTTGAACCGCTGCGGCGCCCAGCGTCCGCCGAAGTACCCGATCAATGCCGCACCGAGCACGATCAGCGGGAATGGCACGTTGAAGGCAAAAATCGCCACGAACGCCGCTCCGGCAATTGCCCACAACCAGCCATTTTTCAAGGCCCGGGAGCCGATGCGATGGGCCGCGTGCAGCACAATCGCGGTCACCGCCGGTTTGATTCCGTAAAACACCCCGGCCACCACCGGTACGTCGCCAAATGCGATGTACACCCAGGACAGGGCAATCAGGATCAGCAGCGAAGGCAGCACAAACAACGCCCCGGCCAGCACGCCGCCACGGGTTCGGTGCAGCAGCCAGCCGATATAGGTAGCCAGTTGCTGGGCCTCGGGGCCGGGCAGCAACATGCAGTAGTTGAGCGCATGCAGGAAGCGCCGCTCGGAAATCCAGCGCCGGCGCTCCACCAGTTCCTGATGCATGATCGCGATCTGCCCGGCGGGGCCGCCGAAGCCGATGCAGCCGAGTTTGAGCCAGAAGGGCCAGGCCTGGCGCAGGCTGACAGGCTGGGGGCGGGGCAAGTCCTCGGGGGGCGTTGTGCTCAAGTGCGGCTCCACGGTCCAATCGGTGCGAGCCGCTATCTAATCAGGCTTTTGTTGCAGCCGACAGTGCTCTGTCAGGCATGCGCCAGACTCCAGCGAAACGCCGCATTCTGATCGCTCTCCCGCGCCTCGACCCAGTGCGAACCCTCAGGCGTGGTCTCACGCTTCCAGAACGGCGCACGGGTCTTCAGCACATCCATGATGAACGCGCAGGCCTCGAACGCCGCATGCCGGTGCTTGCTGCTGACGCCGACAAACACGATCGGCTCGGTCACCGACAGCGCGCCGACCCGATGCACGATCTCCACCGCCAGCAACGGCCAGCGCTCGCGGGCCTGTTCGGCGATCTGCTCCAAGGCCTTTTCGGTCATGCCCGGATAGTGTTCCAGAAACAGCTCCGTCACCGACTGCCCGACGTTCAGATCCCGCACATAACCAATGAAATTCACCACCGCGCCCACCCGTGGGTTGCGCGCATGCAGGTCGGCAATCAACTGACCGGCATCGAAGCCTTTACGCTGGACTCGAACCCCCATCGTTCATCCTCCCGTGACCGGCGGAAAAAACGCGATCTCGTCGAAATCCTTGATCGCCTGATCCGGCTGGCACAACTCCTGGTTCACCGCACACATCAGGTTGCCGGCGCCGAGCACTTCACGCCACAGATCACCCCGGGCCATCAGCATCTGCCGCACATCCTCGACACAGGCGAGGCCGCTGCTGGCCGGAATCTTTTCACCCCCAAGATTGAGCCGGTCACGGTAGCTGGCGAAGTAGTTGATCAGAATCATTGCGGGTTCTCCCATTGAAAGTGCCCGGAGCGGCCGCCCTGTTTGCTCAGCAGGCGGATGTCGCCGATGACCATCGCCCGGTCCACCGCTTTGCACATGTCGTAGATCGTCAGCGCGGCGACGCTGGCGGCGGTCAGGGCTTCGAGCTCGACGCCGGTCTGGCCGGTGAGGCGGCAAGTGCTGGTGATCTGCACGCGGTCCGGTTCGCAGGCCTTGAGTTCGACGTGGATCGAACTGAGCAACAGCGCGTGACACAGCGGAATCAACTCGTGAGTACGCTTGGCCGCCTGAATCCCGGCGATTCGCGCCACGGCGAACACGTCGCCCTTGGGGTGGCCGTTGGACTGGATCATTTGCAGGGTTTCAGGACGCATCTGCACCCAGGCTTGCGCGGTGGCTTCACGGCGGGTCGCAGCTTTGTCACTGACATCGACCATGTTGGCGCGGCCCTGATCGTCGAGGTGGGTGAGGGTGTTGCTCATGCGGTTGGCTCCTGGATCGGGCTGTAGATTCGCGGGGCGTTGCGGTGCGGGACGTGGATCAGGTTCAAGCGGTGTTTGAGCGCCCAACGCACGGTCAATGCGGTGGGCGCGGACAGGCTGACAAGGGTGCCGAGGCGGGCGCGCACGGCTTTGTGAATCAGTTCAAGACTGCAACGGCTGGTGACCACGACGAAGCCCTGACGTGCATCGAGGCCTTTGAATTGCAGGGCGCCGATCAGCTTGTCGAGGGCGTTGTGTCGGCCGATGTCTTCGCGGCACAGCAGCGCTTCGCCAGCGGCGTCGAAGTACAACGCTGCGTGCAGGGCGCCGCTGCTGCGGGCCAGTTGCTGGGCCTGTTCGATGCGTTGGCGGATGCCGTCGAAATGCGCGGCCGGTGGCAACAGTGTCGGGGTCAGAATCTCCAGTTGTGGCAGGGCCTGCTCCAGCGCTTCCACACCGCAGAGGCCGCAACCGCTGGTGCCCGCCATCTGCCGGCGATGATCTTTCAGGGCCCAGAATGCGCGGCTGGAGATCTGCACGTCGGCCTGACAGGCCTGGTCGAAATGGGTCAGGCGGATGTCATGAATATCATCGAGGCTGTCGACGATGGCGTTGCTCAGGCTGAAGCCGCGAATGAAGTCCTCGATGTTGCCCGGCGAGACCATCATCACCGCCTGGTTCAAGCCGTTGTAGCTGATGGCCAATGCAATCTCTGCTGCCAGCGCCGCGTGAGACACCGGCGCGTCGTCGAGGTATTCGCGATAAGCCACTTGCGCCGGTTGTGGCGCGGGGGCGTTGGCATCGCCCGTTTCGATGGTTGGTTCAACCTGGCACAGCATCCTGAAAATCCCCGAAGCGCTGAAGTGGGTTCAGGCTACGGGGCAGGGAAAAGTGCGTCCAATCGCTTGTTCCGATGCAGTGATTGGATTGGTCGATCACTGAAGGCGTTAAACGGCAGGCGCCTCGATCCCGAACATCTTCCGCGCCTCGGCAAAGCACTTCTCGGCAATCGCCGAACGCGGTTCGGTCTTGCGCATCACCAGCCCCAACGGTGCGAGCACGCTGGCGTCCGGCAAATTGATGAAGGCCAGGTGTTCGATCGGTTCTTCCAGACCGCTGTCCAGCGGCATGATCGAGCAGCAGAAACCCTGGTGAATCGCCTGCAACAGTTGATAGGTCGAATCGCTTTCCATGATCGGCTGCGGATTCAAGCTGCGACTGCGGAAACTCAAATCGATGGATTTTCGGTAATGCATGCCGGTGGTGATCATTCCCAGCGGCAGTTCGGCGGCGTCTTCCCAGCTCATTTCCGGGCCTTCGAAATGGAAGTGGCGGGTGTCGTAAAGCAGGCCGACGCGGGTTTCGCCGATCTCGAAGAACTCGAAATAGTTCGGGTTGACGTGGTCCAGATAACACACGCCCAGGTCCAGCTGATTGTTGCCCAGACCCTCGATGATCTCGTCCGAACTCAGGGACGACAGGCTGTATTTCAGCTCGGGAAATATCCCCGACAAACCCTGAATGTAATTGACCGGATTGAAGTTGCTCAGCGGCACCAGCCCCAGGCGCAGGCTGCCGACCAGTTGCCCGCGGCAGGCAGCGGCTTCGGCGAACAATCCGTCGTGGGCGGCCAGCAGGGTTCGGGCCCAGGCCAGTACGCGTTCGCCGGCCTGGGTGAAACCTTCGAAGCGCTGGCCGCGATTGACCAGCACCAGATCCAGCTCGTCTTCCAGATTGCGCAGGCGCATCGACAGGGTCGGCTGGGTGATGTGGCAGCGCGCGGCGGCCTGGCCGAAGTGGCGGGTTTCGTCCAGCGCGATCAGGAACTTGAGTTGTTTGATGTCCACGATGGCACCTGCTCGAAGGGAAATTTGGATTGAGTATTGACGCAGATGCGTACGGCGCACGGAAAGCGCAGGTGGCGACGATCCCACTGATCGCGTTTTACGTCCAATCGGAAGCGTTGAAGAGGCTATCGAGGAATTCAATCATGGCCGGTTTCATTGGCTGGGTCAGTGAGCGCCGCCCGATAAAAAACAGCCGATAGAGCGGGTCGATAATGTGGTTGGTTAGAGTGATTAGACAGTGTTCATAAGTGGCACTTAGGCTCTGGCCCAATTGAATTGGCGAAGGCCGGAGAGTGCCATGAGTGTTAAAGCGGATGCCCTGTTTGTTCCCTTGAATATTGCCGTGCTGACGGTCAGCGATACCCGCGATTACGCCAGCGATACTTCCGGCCAGTTGTTGGTCAGCCGTCTGCTGGAGGCTGGCCACACGTTGAGCGAACGCAACCTGCTCAAGGACGACCTGTACAAGATCCGCGCTCAGGTCGCGCAGTGGATTGCCGACGACGGCATTCAAGTGGTGCTGATCACCGGCGGCACCGGTTTCACTGGCCGCGACAGCACCCCGGAAGCGGTGGCGTGTTTGCTGGACAAACAGATCGACGGTTTCGGCGAACTGTTCCGCGCCATCTCGATTCTCGACATCGGCACCTCGACCGTCCAAAGCCGCGCACTGGCGGGGCTGTCCAACGGCACGCTGGTGTGCTGCCTGCCGGGTTCCACCGGCGCGTGCCGCACGGCGTGGGAAGGCATCCTCGCCGAGCAACTGGATAACCGTCACCGCCCGTGCAACTTCGTCCCGCACCTCAAACCGGTGCAAGCCTGCGGGCCACGGGGATGAGCAAGCCTGGATTGATGCCGGTCGAGGACGCACTCGACCAGTTGCTGGCGATGGCCAACGAACAACGCTTGCCGGACAGCGAACCGGTGCCGCTCACTGAGGCGCGCGGTCGAGTATTGGCCAGCGATCTGGTCGCCACCCTCGATCTGCCGCCATGGCCGAACAGTGCCATGGACGGTTACGCCTTGAACCTCGCCGATCTGCACCGCCAGCCATTGAGCGTCTCGCAACGGGTCTACGCCGGGCTGGCGCCGGACGCCTTGCTGCCCGGCACCTGCGCGCGGATTTTCACTGGTGCGCCGTTGCCCAATGGCGCCAATTGCGTGGAAATGCAGGAAAACGTCGAGGTGCTGGAGGATGGTCGCGTGCGGTTTCTGCAACCGCTGAAAGTCGGCCAGAACATCCGCGCCCAGGGCCAGGAAAACCGTGTCGGCGACACGCTGCTGCGCGCCGGTAAACGCCTCGGCCCGTTCGAACTGGCGGTGGCGGCGGGGCAGGGCATGACCCATTTGCCGGCGGTCCGTCGTCCCCGTGTGGCATTGCTGTCGACCGGTGACGAACTGGTGGAACCGGGCCAGCCCCTGCGTCCCGGCAGCATCTACAACAGCAACCGCACCTTGCTCGATCACTGGTTGCGCGAGCTGGGTTGCGAGGTGATCGACGCCGGGATTCTTCCGGATCGCCCGGCGCAGACCCGGCTCAAACTTGAGCAGTTGCAGGTGGCGGCCGATCTGATTCTGACCACCGGCGGTGTGTCTGCCGGTGACGCCGATTGCCTCGGCCAGGTGCTGCGCGACAACGGCAAACCCTTGCTGTGGAAACTCGCGATCAAACCCGGCAAACCGCTGACGGTCGGGCATTTCGGCATGGTGCCGGTGATCGGTCTGCCGGGCAATCCGACCTCGGCACTGGTGACCTTCGGCCTGCTGGCGCGCCCCTACCTGTTGCGCATTCAAGGCGTGGAAGAGGTGATGCCGCTGAGCCTCACCGTCAACGCCGGGTTCGACTGGCCGAAACCCGGCAGCCGCCGCGAGTACCTGCGGGTGCGGCTGGAGGGCGGGCAGGCGGCGCTGTATCCGAACCAGAGTTCCGGCGTACTGCTCGGCGCGACCTGGGCTGACGGGCTGGTGGAAATCCCGGAGAACAGCACGTTGCGAATGGGCGATCCGCTGCGCTTCATTCCGTTCAGCGAACTGTTCTGAGAGCGATCAAAAGGTGTAGACCACTTGCCCGGCAAGGGACGTCTGCAGCCGACGCTCGACAATCGGGCTGTCGGCCGCTTCGTGGTTCAGGTACTGCACGGCCAGCACCGTTGAGACGCTCCATTGTTTGTCCAGCGGCAATGACCACGTCAGTTCAGCGCCACGGCTGATCAACCCGGCCCGGGCCTTGTACGCGCGGAACTGGCTGCGCGAAGCCTGGGCATCGCTGACGCCGTACCAGGTGCGCATGTAGTTGCTGTCGCCGAACTGGCTGTTGAGGCCGCCGGTGACCTTGCCGAAACGTCCTTCGTAGAGCGGCGCGCTGATGCTCAGCTTGAGGCGGTTCCAGGACGAGCCGGTGTCGTGGTCATCGTCGTCTTTTTCCAGCGCATGCTCGAAACTCGCGCCGAGAATGAGCGGGCCGAGGTGATACGTCCCGTCGAGCCCGATCACCGGGCGCGACTTGATCGAACCCATGCCGTTGAGTTCGTCCGAGCCTTTGTAACCGGTCTTGCGATCCTTGCGCACATCGCTGGCGCCGATGTAGACGCTGAGGCCGAAATCCTCTTCATCGAAACCCCAGCCCAGACCTCGGCTTGTGTCGAGAAATACGCCGTAGGGGCTGACGATTTCGACACCCACCAATGGCGCCACCACCCGTTCATCACTGCCGCTGTAACGCGGAGCGCTGGCGGCCCCGGCGCGCAGCGTGGTGTGCCAGTCTTCGGCACGCAGCGAGTCGCCGGGCAGCAGCAGGCAAAGGGAGGTCAGGGACAGCGAGAACGTACGCAGCGAAACCGGCATGGGGCACCCGAGGGAAATGTGGATGCGCCATGCTAGGCGGGCAGCGGCCGGCAATCTTTGGCAGCTTTGTCGGGAAACTGTCAAAGACTGTGAACGTGGTTACCGGGTCAATTTCAGCCGTTCGTGCCATTGGGCAATGGATTCTTCGGGATAGACCTCGAATTGCTGATCCTTCGCGCTCGCCTGCACTTCGACCCATGGCGCTTTCGAGCCGAGCATCAGGTGGGTGTACTCCGGCGGCACCGGCAACGGTGTGTCGATGGCCGAGGCGAACGGGTGGATCAGCTCCGGCCACTCCGGGCTGAACAGCCACAGGCCGCTGCCGCACAGCGAGCAGAAGTGTCGTTCGGCGGTGCTGCGATGGGCGCGTTTGTCGCCATCGTCTTTCATCTTCGCGTGGTAGATCGTGATGTGCTTGCGCCCGCGCACCTTGAGGCTGGCCGCGTCGCCGCCGAGGTTGATCGCATAGCCGCCACCGCCCTGGGTCTTGCGGCAGATCGAGCAGTAGCAGCGCTGATAAGGGTAGGGGTGGGCGCTGTCGAGGGTGAATGAAACCGCGCCGCAGTGGCAGGAGCCTTCGAGGTGCATGATTGGCCTCCGGTGGGCTTTGTCGATGCGGTTCAGCCTAGAAGAGATGTCGCGTCTGTGCCGCCGCTATCGCGAGCAAGCTCGCTCCCACACTTGAAACACGGTCCAACTGTGGGAGCGAGCCTGCTCGCGATAAACGATTACGCGGTGCAACTGGACGCCCACGAAAAGCCCGGTCAGCATGTCCGCAAAAAAAGGTACTCAAACCCATGCGTCGACTACCTTCCCTGGCCGCCCTGCGAACCTTCGAGTGCGCCGCCCGCCACGCGCATTTCGGCCGGGCCGCCGCCGAGCTCTGTGTTACCGACAGCGCCGTCAGCCATCAGATCCGCCAACTCGAAGAGCAACTGGGCGTGCCGCTGTTCATCCGCGAGGGCCGGCAGATTCGCCCGACCATCGCCGCCGGGCGCTTGATGCAGAGCCTGCAACAGGCCTTCGAACTGATCGGCGATGCCTGCGACGAGTTGCGTGATCCGTCCTCGCTCGCCGTGTTGCGGCTGGCGGTCACGGCGGAGCTGGCGCAGAAGTGGCTGATGAACCGTCTCACCGATTTCTACGCGCGTTATCCGCACATCACCTTGCACCTCTACGAACAACCGATCGACGCCACGGCGCCCGGCGAAGACATCGACCTGGCGATCACCTACGGCACCGGCCCGGTGGACAGCAGCGCGTACTTCGTTCGCCCGTTGCCCGCGTTGCAGTTCTTCCCGGTGTGCAGCCCCGGCCTGTTCAACCAGGGCAACCTGAAAACCCCGAAGGACCTGGCCCGCCATTGCCTGCTGCACGACGATCAGGACGGCAAGACCTGGACCGCGTGGCTGACCAGCCATGCCGGCGACCTGCGCCCGGAGCGCCAGTTGTATTTCGCCCATGCCGGCCTGGCGCTGGAAGCCGCCGCGCAAGGGCAGGGCGTGGCGATGGGCGACAACCTCACGGCGCAGGAAGATCTGCAGAGCGGCCGTCTGGTGCGACCGTTCACTTCCAACATGACCGCACTCGGCCAATACGCGCTGGTCTGCGAGCGGGTGCGCCTGGAGCGTCCGGCGGTGGCGCAGATGCTGGAATGGTTCAACGATCAGCTGGCGGATTGATGAGTTGAATTCAACTGTTCCGAAATAATCATCGTTGGCGGGCCGACCGCTCGCGACCGTAGCCTGAGGTCATTCCCATCCCGATGACGAGGTTTGACCATGGCACGTTTGCTCGACACCACCCCGAAACAGGACGGCTTCCGTCTGCCCGGCGAATTCGAAGCCAAGTCCGGATGCTGGCTCGGCTGGCCTGAGCGCACCGACGTCTGGCGCAATGGCGCCAAGCCAGCGCAGAAAGTCTGGGTGGAGATCGTCACCGCGATCTCCCACAGCGAACCGGTGACGGTCTGCGCTTCGGCCTCCCAGTTCGCCACTGCCCGCCGCCAGTTGCCGCCGCAAGTGCGCGTGGTGGAGATGACCTGCAATGACACCTGGTTCCGCGACAGCGGCCCTTGCTTCGTGGTCAACGACCGGAGCGGTGAAGTGCGTGGTGTCGATTTTGAATTCAACGCCTACGGCGGCCTCGATGGCGGGCTCTACTACCCGTGGGACAAGGACGACCAGATCGCCAGCAAGATCCTCGAAATCGAGCGCTTCGACCGCTATCGCGCGCCGTTGATCGCCGAACTCGGCGGCATTCAGAGTGACGGCCAAGGCAGCATCCTGACCACCGAACAATGCCTGCTCAACCGCAATCGCAACCAGCACCTGGGCAAGGACGAAGTCACCCGCCGGCTGACCGATTACCTCGGCGCCGAGCAAGTGATCTGGCTGCCGCGCGGTTGCAAGTTCGACGAAACCGATGGCCATGTCGACGACCTCGCGTGCTTCGTGCGCCCCGGCGAAGTGGTGCTGCAATGGACCGACAACCGTGACGACCCGCAGTGGGAAATCTATCAGGAGGCCTACGACATTCTGCGCAGCACCCGCGACAGCCGTGGCCGCGAACTGATCGTGCACAAGCTGCCGCAACCGGACGTACTGGAGTGGACCGCCGAAGAAGCCGAAGGCCTCGATCAGCAGGACAGCACCCACACCCGTCAGGCCGGCACCAAAATCTGCGCCTCGTATATCAACTACTACGCCGGCAACAGTTCGATCGTGGTGCCGCTGTTCGGGGATCGCAACGATCAAGTGGCGCTGGCGACCCTCGCCGAACTGTTCCCGCAGCACAAGATCGTCGGTATCGAAAACTCCCGGGAAATCCTGCTCGGTGGCGGCAACGTCGCGTGCATCACCATGCCGCAATACGCCGGCCAGAAAAAAGGAGCCTGACCATGGGCCTGCACAAACTGAGTAAAGCGTTATTGCTGGTGCTTGCACCCCTGTGTGTGCAGGCCGCCGAGCCGGCGAAACCGGTGGTCAATCTGTATATCTGGGGCGAGTACCTGGCCCCGGATACCCTGAAGAATTTCGAGGCGAAAACCGGGATTCAGGTGGTCGCCGATCACTTCGATTCGCTGGAAACCGTCGAGACCAAATTACTGACTGGCCGCAGCGGCTACGACCTGGTGCTGACCGCCGGCCAGCACCTGTCGCGGGCCATCGAGAGCGGTGCGATCCAGACCCTGAACAAGCAGCAGCTCCCGCACTTTGCCGGAGTCGGTGAAGAGTTCCGTCAGCACATGGCGGTGTTCGATCCAGGCAACCGCTACGCCGGGATTTACGCCTGGGGCACCACCGGCGTCGGCTATCAGGAGGAGGCCGTGAAGCAGCGCCTGCCGGAGGCGCCACGGGACAGCTGGGCAATGCTGTTCGATCCGGCAGTGGTGTCGAAATTCGCCGATTGCGGGGTGAGCCTGCTCAACGATCCGAACGAAGTGTTCGCGGCGGTCATGAAATACATGGGCCTGGACATCAACCGCCAGAGCCTCGACGACCTGAAACTCGCCGAACAGCAACTGGCGAAGATCCGCCCGTATATCCGCTACTTCGACAACGACCTGAACATCAGCGACCTGGCCAACGGCAACACCTGCGTGGCGATGTCGTGGAACGGCAACGTTGCCATCGCGGCGGGTCAGGCAGAGGCGGCGAAAAAGCCGTTCAAGTTGAATTACCGGATTCCGAAGGAGGGCACGCTGATCTGGTTCGATGCGATGGTCATTCCCAAGGATGCACCTCACCCCGCGGCCGGATTGGCATTGATGGATTATTTGATGACGCCTGAGGTGATCGCGCCGATCACCGATACGATTCACTACGCCAATGCGATCACGGCGGCGGACGGGTTGATTGATCCGGCGATTCGCAATGATCCGGGGACTTATCCGCCGGAGGCGGTGAGGGCTTCGTTGTATAGCAAGAATGATAATGGCAAGGTGTTCAACCGGGCGTTGGTGCGGGCGTTCAGTCGGTTGAAGTCAGGCCTGTGAAAGTCGCCCTCACTTACGGTGAGGGCGCTTTTGGCACCCGCCATAAATACCAGGCCGCAACGGTGCGAAACGGACTCCACCCCAACCCGATCTCAATCATCTGCTTACGCGTCGGCTGCACCTCCAACCCCTTCAACCGCCGATACCCTTCGCGCACACCAAAGTCATCCGCCGGCAGAATATCCGGCCGCTCCAGGCTGTAGATCAGCAACATCTCTACAGTCCAGCGCCCAACCCCGCGCAAACTGACCAACCGCTCGATCAGCGCCTCATCCTCCATCGCCAGTGCAGTCAAATAATCCGGGACCACACCATCCAGTGTCGCCTGGGCAATCCCCTGAATCGTCGCAATCTTTCCGGCAGAAAACCCGCAACTGCGCATCTGATCGAACCCCGTCGCCAGAATCTGCTCCGGACGCGGAAACGTCCGCCCGGGGAACAACCCCACCAGCCGCCCGACAATCGCGTCGCCCGCCTTGGCGTGCAGTTGCTGATAGGCGATTGCCCGCACCAGCGACTCATAAGGATCCCGCGCCGGGTGCGGCTGATGCAGGCAAGGGCCGACCGCAGCGATGTGGCGCTGCCAGTCGGCGTCGAGGCTGGCCAGAAACTCGCTGGCCGGTTGGTAGGGATCGGGCATGGCTTACTTCAGCAGACCGTTGACTTCGCCATAGGTGAAGGCCTTGAGGTCGTGGGTGTCGAGCTTGCCGCTGGCGAGGAAGCTTTTCACCAGCGAGCCCATGGCGCCGTACATGAACTCGGCGATCCCGGAGCCGGCGCTCAAGCGGCGTACACCGAGAGATTTCAGTTCGTCGGGGGAGGGCAGGCCAGCGAAGCCCAGGACGTTGACCGGCAGGGTCGTGCCTTTGCAGATGGCTTCGATTTCGTAGGCGGAAGTCACCCCGGCTGCGAACAGGCCATCGGCCCCGGCTGCTTGATACAGCGCGGCACGGTGCAAAGTTTCGGCAACGCGATCCTCGGCCGGCACCAGACTTTTCAGATAAACATCGGTGCGGGCATTGATGAACAGCTTCACATCGCGCTTTCCGGCGACTTGCCGCGCCACTTCGATCTTGCGCGCCAGCAGTTCCGGCGTCCCGTTGCCGTCTTCAATATTGATCCCGACCGCGCCGGCGGCGACAACCGCATCGATCACTTCGGCGACCCGGTCGAGGTCATCGGAATAACCGGCCTCGATGTCCACGCTCAACGGCACCTTGATGACCCGGGCAATCGAGTCCACGGTGCTGATCAAACGCTCCAGCGGCAAAGTGTTGCCATCCGGATAACCGTGGGCCCAGGCCACGGCGGCACTGCTGGTGGCGACGGCTTTGCCACCAAGCTGCTCGACCAGCCGCGCGCCCGTGGCGTCGGCGACGTTGGTCAGGATCAGCAGGCCATCGTGGTGCAACTGGTGAAATTGTTTGTCGAGCGCGTTCATCGAAATCCCTTCTTGTCGTCGTTCAGAAAGCCAGCGGTTGCGTCATTTGCACGGCAGCGTTTTCCAGCCTGAGCAGAAACGCCTTGCGCGGTTGCCCACCACCATAGCCGGTCAGCGAGCCGTCCGCACCGATCACCCGATGGCACGGCACCACGATCGAAAGCCGATTGTGCCCGTTGGCCAGGCCCACGGCGCGACTAGCGCCGGGTTTGCCCAGCCGCGCGGCGATGGTGCCGTAAGTGCTGGTGTGGCCGTAGGGGATCTGCCGCAGTTCGGCCCAGACCTGGCGGGCAAACTCGCTGCCGGGCAGATGCAACGGCACGCTGAATTCGTTCAGTTTGCCGGCGAAGTACAGCGCCAGTTCGTTTTCGATCTGCTGCAAATGCGCGTTGTGCCCCGGTGCGACCACGTAGCCGTAGCGGTTTTGCAGTTCTTCGACTTCCCGGGTCAGCGCCGGACGGTCGAGAAACTCCAGCAACACCAGCCCACGTCGCTCGGCCATGGCGATCATCGGCCCCAGCGGCGTGGTCAGGCGGGTGAACAGCAGCGGTTCGCTGGCTGCCACACGGCCCGGCGTGATGTGGAACGACTTCTGAAATGCATCGCGAAAGCCGCTGAGGGATTCATAGCCGGAGTCGAACGCCGCATGGTCGATGGAGGTGCCTTGCTTGATCCCGCCCAGCGCCACGCCGAGCCGACGGGTGCGCAGCCACGCATGAAACGTCATGCCGAAATGCTGCTTGAACCAGCGCCGCAGCTTCAGCGGTTCGATGCCTTCGGCGAGCAATTGTGCGTCGCTCCAGCGCAGCTCCGGATCGGCGTCGACGGCCTTGAGCAGCCGTTGCACCCAATCCGGGGCTATCGCCGCGGCGTCCAGCGGTTTGCAGCGCAAACAGGCGCGATAACCGGCGGACAGACAGTCGTCAGCGTGGGCGAAGAACTCGACGTTTTCCGGTTTCGGCTTGCGCGCCGTGCAGGTCGGGCGGCAAAAGATCCCGGTGGTTTTCACGGCCGTGAAGAACACGCCTTCATAGGCAGTGTCGCTTGCGAGCATGGCGCGAACCATTTCGGCGTGAGGGGGCAGGACAGCGGCTTGTATGTTCATGGGCCGAGGATAAAACCAGTTATTCGATGGCTCCACCGAAAAATCGACAGTGAATTTTCGGGCCGCTGCACTACAGTGATCGGGTCGCTACAACTCGGGAAATGAAGGTATGCCACCGTTCACGATTCACCACATCGATCACATCGTGCTGCGCGTTGCCGATCTGCAACGCAGCATTGATTTCTACGACCGGGTCTTCGGCGCCGAAGTGGTCAAGCGCAACGAAAAGTTCGGTCTGGTGCACCTGCGCGCCGGCACGTCGATGATCGATCTGGTCGACCTCGACGGCGAAATCGGCCGCAAGGGCGGCGCCGCTGCCGGCAGCGAACGGCGCAATGTCGATCACTTCTGCCTGCGCATCGAACCGTTCGATGAAGCGGCGCTGATCAGCCACCTGCAATTCTGTGGCCTGACCGTCGACAAGGCCGCCACCCGTTTCGGCGCCGAGGGCAACGGCCTGTCGCTGTACTGCTTCGACCCGGACGGCAATCAGGTCGAACTCAAAGGCCCGTCCGAAGCCTAGGCCCGCTTGGCCATCAGCAACACCGAAGCCGCCGCCGACAACAGCCCCGCGCAGCAACGGTTGAAGATTCGCTTGCCGCGCGGCTCGGCGAACCAGCGGCGCATGTGCAGGCCCATGTAGGCGTAGGCGCTGATGGCGATCCATTCCAGCAGCAGGAACAGCACGCCCAGCAGCATGAATTGCGGGGTGATGGCGCGGTTCGGGTCGACGAACTGCGGTAGGAATGCAGTGAAGATCAGGATTGCCTTGGGGTTGCCTGCGGCCACCAGAAACTCTTGACGTGCCAGGGCCAGCAGTCCACTTGCCGGCGCAGTAACGGCATCTTCGGTAGCCGGATTCGCCCGCCACAGCTGCCACGCCAGATACAACAGATACCCCGCGCCGACAATCTTGATTCCGTAGAGCAACAGTTCGGACGTCTGCAGCACCACCGCCAGCCCCGCTGCCGCGAGGGCGATCATCCCGGCGAACGCCAACAACCGACCGACTCCGGCCACACAGGCGCGACGATAACCGTAACGGGTGGCGTTGCTGACCGACAGCAGGTTGTTCGGGCCGGGCGCCATGTTCAAGGCGAAACAGGCGGGCAGAAACAGGGAAAGGGTGGCGAGATCCATGGCGCGGGCTCCGGTGGCGGGACGGCTATTTTTATCACGCTGGCGGCAGGCCGGAACCGTACAGTCAGGCTGCGGAGTCGCGGTACAGCGATTGTCGGGCGTGAATCCGTTCGAACTTTCCGCCGCCCCGTCAACTCTGAAACCGTCACAGGGTGATGAATCCGCCAGAAAAAATTATCTGCCAGGTCAGAAAGGACAATTGCCGTGTAAGCTTTCGCGCCATGCGTTTCCATTCCCCAATGGCCCCAGGCGGCCCACTGTACGAGCGACTACATGCAAGCAAAGGCCCGCGAGGTTCATGTGCCACCGGTGTTGCAGGACTTGCGCGCCGGCACCGCCGAACTGCACATCGCACTGGAAAAACGCCTTCCTTTTTTCTCCGACACCCTTGATCTGCACGCTTTCGAGCGATTGATGCGCGCCTATTACGGCTTCTACCAGCCACTGGAAGCCGCGTTGCAGGACAGCGGCGCGATCCCCGCCGATTTCGATCTGGCTTCACGCCTCAAGGCGCCGACCCTGCAACGGGATCTGCACGCGTTGGGCGCAAATCCGGAGGTTTCCTCAATCTGCCGCCAGTTGCCCGTCATCGACTCCGCCGCTGCAGGTCTGGGCGTGCTGTATGTGTTGGAAGGCGCAACCCTCGGCGGGCAGATCCTGCGCCGGGAGATCGCCACACGCCTGAGTCTTGGCGCAGACAACGGCGCAGCATTTCTGGACATCTACGGCGCTGCCACCGGCCGGCGCTGGCGCGACTTCATCGAATACCTGGGCAGCCGCCCGATGGACGCCGGCGAGCGTGAAGCCGTCGTGGCGGCCGCCCACACCACATTCAGCTGTTTCGAGCGCTGGCTCGAAAGCCAGGAGGTTCTGGTATGACCCCGCAAGACAAAGAAGCCTTTGAAGAGTTGCTGGCCAACTGCGCCGACGAGCCGATCCGCTTTCCCGGCGCGATTCAGCCTCACGGTCTGCTGTTGACCCTGAGCGAGCCGGAGCTTTCGATTGTCCAGATCAGTGCCAACGTCGAGACCTTGCTCGCGCGCCCGGCACAGGAACTGATCGGCCAGCCGCTGCAAAGCCTGATTGGCGATGCCCATGCCGCGCAGGTTCGCGAGGCCTTGCAGCAACCGACCCTGTCCGACGCGCCGCCGCTGCACTTTCGCCTCAACGGCACGGCGTTCGAAGGCTTGCTGCATCGGCATCAGGATGTGCTGATCCTGGAGCTGGAAATCCACGTCGAAAACTTCCAGTCGCGCAACGTCGCCGGCACCGAAACCCACCTCGGGCGGATGCTCGCGCGCCTGCAGAAGGCCCAGAGCCTGCAGGCGCTGTACGACATCAGCGTCAAGGAAATCCAGGCCATGACCGGTTACGACCGGGTGCTGATCTATCGCTTCGAAGAGGAGGGCCACGGTCAGGTCATCGCCGAAGCGTCCGACCCGTCGATGGAAGTCTTCAACGGCTTGTTCTTCCCGGCGTCGGACATCCCCGAGCAGGCCCGGGAGCTGTACCGCACCAACTGGCTGCGGATCATCCCCAATGCCGACTATCAACCGGTGCCGCTGGTGCCCAAGTTGCGCCCGGACACCCAGACCCCACTGGACCTGAGCTTCGCCACGCTGCGCAGCGTGTCGCCGATTCACTGCCAGTACATGAAGAACATGGGCGTGCTGTCGTCGATGAGCATTTCCCTGCTCAAGGGCGACAAGCTCTGGGGCCTGATCAGCTGCGGCAACCGTCAGCCGTTGCACGTGCCGCATGAGTTGCGCACGGCGTGCCAGACCATCGGCCAGGTGCTGTCGTTGCAGATCAGCGCGATGGAAGCGCTGGAAGTCAGCCGTCAGCGTGAAGAAAAGGTAGAGGCGCTGGCGCTGCTCAATCAGGCGATGATCGATTCGCCACAGAACGTCTTTGATGGCCTGGCCAACCAGCCGCAGGTCCTGATGGCGCTGGCCAATGCCGGTGGCATCGCGATCATCGAAGACAAGCAACTGCACCGTTACGGCAACTGCCCGGAGCCAGACGAGATTCGCGCCCTGCACAAGTGGCTGCAGGAGCGCGACGAGCCGGTGTTTGCCAGTCATCACCTGGCCAGCGTCTATCCGCCGGCCGCGCAGTATCAGCAGGTCGCCAGCGGTGTGCTCGCCATGAGCCTGCCCAAACCGGTGGACAACGGCGTGCTGTGGTTCCGCCCGGAGGTCAAAGAGAACATCAACTGGAGTGGCGACCCACGCAAGCCGCTGGACCTGGAAAACTCAGACGCCGGCCTGCGTCTGCGCCCGCGTACTTCGTTCGAAATCTGGAAGGTCGAGATGGCCGGGATCTCCACCAAATGGAGCCACGGCGATCTGTTTGCCGCCAACGACCTGCGTCGCTCGGCACTGGAAAACGATCTGGCCCGCCAGGTGCGCCGCGAGCAGGAAGCGGTGCGCGCCCGTGATGAACTGGTGGCGGTGGTTTCCCACGATCTGCGCAACCCGATGACCGTCATTTCGATGCTGTGCGGCATGATGCAAAAGGCTTTCAGCTCGGACGGCCCGCACACCTCACGACGCATTTCGACGGCCATCGACACCATGCAACAAGCCGCCGGGCGCATGAACACGTTGCTGGAAGACTTGCTCGACACCTCGAAAATCGACGCCGGGCGTTACACCATCGCGCCGCAGAAACTCGATGTCGCGCAGATGTTCGAAGAGGCGCAGTCACTGCTCGCACCGCTGGCGCTGGACAAGGACATCAGCATCTCGTTCGAGGCCGATCCCGATCTGAGCATCCATGCCGACCCCGAACGGTTGTTTCAGGTGCTGTCGAATCTGGTCGGCAACGCGATCAAATTCACTCCGCGCCTGGGCACGGTCGATGTGTATGCCAAATCGGTCGGCGACGACATCGTCTTCACGGTGCGCGACAGCGGCGAAGGCATTCCCAAGGATCACTTGCCGCACGTCTTCGACCGTTACTGGACGGTGAAGGAAGGCAATCCGAACGGCACCGGGCTGGGCCTGTACATCACGCAGGGCATCGTCGAGGCCCACGGCGGGTGGATCGTGGCCGAGAGCGAGCCGGGGCAGGGCAGCGAATTCCGCTTCACCGTGCCACGTCTGGACTGAGCAGCGGTTCGCGGCGGGTGGCCTGCAACAGGGCCACCCACTCGGCGGCGAATCGATGGCAGTCGCCGGGCCAGCGCGCCGTGAGCAGGTTGCCGTCGCGCACCACAAAACCGATTTGCGGGTTCCCTGCCTGGTCGCGTTTGGCAATGAGCGGGCCGCGTATGAAGTCGGCCTTGCTCGCCAATGCGGTTTTCACTTCTGCCTCGACGGTCTGCTTGTAGGTGCGGTAGTAGCGCCCCAGCCACGCGGCGGTAATCAGCCACGCTGGCAACTCCATGGTTGCCGCCAGCAGTGCCGTGACCTTGCGCCCGAACAACACCGAACGCCCGGTGTCGGGATCGAGCGTCCGGGCCAGCAACAACACGCCATGACACACCGCCGCCACGGGTTTTTCGGCCTTGAAAAATTGCAGGGCGATCTGTTGGGCTTGCTTGGATTCCAGCAGTGTGCGCATCCCCTTGGCATGGCCGCCGGGAATCAGCAAGCCGTCAAACCGCGTCGTGTCTACATCGGCATATGCCAGCGGCTGCCTGAACGCATCGGACTCGATCATTTTCGCGTAACTGTCCAGATCGGCTTTGTGTGTCATCAGCATCGAACTAAGCAGGCCAAAGCCGATGTCCACCAGTCGTGAGTCGGCGTGGGCGGGCAAGCCTTGCGGCGTGGCAAAACGCACTTCGATGCCCGCGTCGCGCATGGCCTGCCACGGCACGCTGCTTTCGGTGGGGTCGTAATCGGCGGAGGGCAGCAGAATCAGAATCATCGCGGGCGACTTCCTGGTCGAGAGTGGTCATTGAGGTAGAGCGTAGTGGGTCTGCAGGCGCGGGGGTAATTTCGTTCAATACCCAAGGGCAGGGCGCTGGTTACCGTGAGCGCCTTGTTCCTCGATTTGAAGTAGGTGTGCGATGAGTCTGATTGTGTCGATGGCGGCGTTTGCCCTGGCTGCGTCCATTACCCCGGGGCCGGTGAATATCGTGGCGTTGAGTTCGGGGGCGCAGTTCGGCTTTCGCGCCAGTCAGCGGCATGTGGCCGGGGCGACGCTGGGGTTTGTGTTGTTGCTGGTGTTGATGGGGCTTGGTCTTCACGAAGTGTTGAAGATGTGGCCGGCGCTGACCCGTGTGGTGCAACTGGCCGGGGTGGCGTTTCTGCTGTTCATGGCCTGGAAACTGGCCACCGATAATGGGCAGTTGAATGCGGGAGAATCGGGCAGGGCGCCGTCGATGCTCTACGGCGCAGTGATGCAATGGCTCAATCCCAAGGCCTGGCTGGCCTGCGTGGCGGGGATGGGCGCGTTTGTTGCTGATGGCGAGGCACGGCTGGTGTGGCAGTTTGCGGCGGTGTATCTGGTGATCTGTTATTTGTCGGTCGGATGCTGGGTGTATGCCGGGACGTTCTTGCGCGGCTATCTTGGCAACCCGGCGGGGATGCGGTTGTTCAATCGGGTGATGGCTTTGTTGCTGGCGGTAAGTGCGGTGTATCTGTTGCTGCCGTAAGCGTGGCGGGCCTTGGGTTTAAAGGTGTTTAAGGATGCTTCCGGCAAGCCACGACACCTTGCGCCATTGCCTACGCATCCGCCAGAATCCGCCGGCTTGTGGGCCTTGGGGCCGGGTTCTATCGTGTGTCGGTCGCTGACGAATCAGCGACCGGACTTGACCGTCCGACTCAATCAAGGCGCCAGCGTGCCGTTTCCGTTCAGCTCTCGTGGCTGTTCGTTTTATGGCGGTTGTGCGCGGGATACCTTCGGGTATGCCGGGTTCCTTGATTCCCGGTCGGTCAACCCGCGTACAGCTGCCACCTGTTTCGATTGACCGCGAACGGTTGCAGCTCCGCCTATCAAGGAGCTTCACCATGATCAAACCAACGCCAAACCCACCCGAAACCGACCCGACCTCGCCCTACGAAACCCTCGACTCCAAGAAATTCCACGAAGCCGCCGAACGCGCCCTCGACCACTACCTCAACCCGTTCCACCCCAGAAAGCCGCTGCTCAAACCCAACACCCGCTACCTCATCGCCCCCGGCATCGCGAGCGAAGAGCTGCTGGCCGACGCCTGCGAAACCCTGACCTCGGCCAAAACCATGGCCAGCGATTTCGCCGGGATGATCGATGCGCCGCAGCGGCATGTGCTGCTGGGCATCGAGCAACTGATCATGCTGGCGGAACTGGCGGTGAATCGGGTGCTGGATAATCTGGATGTGGCGACTGAACCTCGGCCCTGAGTGCTGAAACTGAAACGGCCCCTTTGCGGGGCCGCTTTTTACGTCTGTGGGAAATCCTGTCGTCGAATACCGTTCGTCTTGAAACCCTGCTCACCTGTCAGATCTGACAGGTGACGACTTTTTCCTTTCGCGCTGAAATGAGACCTGCCCTGAAATGGCCCAGGCGCGGCACCCGAGGAGAAAAAGATGAATATCAACGTCAATTCAACGCAGGCTGATAGCGCGCTTGCGCTCCTGCCCATGTTCGTTCCCGGTGCGCTTACTTCAGTGCAGCCGACGGGGTTTGCCCACCTCGGTGCGCCTCTGGTCATCTACCCGGCGACCACCGGGCTGGCGATGGTGATTGATCCGGTGACAACGCTGTCCACCACGCTGACCGCTTTCGATACCGTGGTGATTTGGCTCAATGGTCAACCCACTTCGGCGATCAAAATCATCCAGCCGGGCGAAGAAAACGACCGCATTCTCATGTATCTGCCGCCGGGACAGCTGGTGAACGGTATCAACACAATGTTTTATCGGGTGACCCGACCCAGCGGTAACTTCGAGGACTCCACACCGATACTCAACGTGCTGTTCAACAACCCGGCCCCCAATATCACCGTCAGCCATCCGGCCAGCATCGGCCCGGGACAGCCAGCGGTCATCACCCTCACCGTCGGTTACGCACGGCCTTACGACACGGTCACCTTGACCATTGGCACCTGGAGCATCACGTTCACCAACCCCGACCCCACCAAACCGATCACTCACACCCTGACCGCAGCCGAACTCCAACAGATCGGCGATGGCACTCATTCGGTAAGTGCCCGGGTGATCGATCAATTGACCAACAGCAATGTGTCGCCGACGACTTCAATCACCATTTCCGCCAACCAGAAAGTGTATAACCCGCCGATCATCGTGGAGGGGGAACCGGGAAAGATTCTCGACGTTGCAGCACTGAACGGCAAAGACGCCACGATTCACGGCCTGACGTGGACGAGAATCGCGTCGGGGCAGCAGGTGTGGCTCAAACTGGCCGGACATAAACCCGACGGCTCGACCGTCACCTTGCAGATCTGGAATGGCGGCGGCAGTCAGGTCAATGCGACCTGGGTCAGCCAGGGCTTCTGGCCCAAACCGCTGCCGGCCAGCTTTCTGTCGCAATTGGCCGATGCCTCCAGTTTGCGGATGGAGTTCTGGGTATCAGAGGACAAGAGCAACAACTTTACGACGGCGACGAAGTTTGCGGATCAGGTGTACACGATCAAGGCAGAGGCACTAGTTGATCCCATCATCGAAAAAGTGAATGAAAATTCCGCCACCGGTGCGCTCGTTCTGGACGGAGGATCGACCTATGCGACCACGTTGGTGGTCAGCGGTACGGCGAGTGCAGGTCGACAGCTTCAAGTGCTGAAAAACGGGGCAGTGATCGATACGATCACGGTTAGTGTTACGGGTACATTTTCGTATACCCATGTCGATGCGACGCTGGGTGCGCGCAGCTATACGATCAAGGGTCTATATGGAACGTCGCCGGTTTCGACCCCTTGGTATTTGACAGTCAAAGTCGATACCTGGCGCGACTCAATCGTGGATTTCAACGGTGGCAATCCTGGAGGCTGGGTGATGGGCCCGGCTTCGAGGACTGCAAGGTTCATGAACGGTTATTACGAAAATTTGACTTACGATGCCGCAGGCAACAGGGGGGTTATATTAAGGCAATCGTTTCAATTAGAAGCGACTAGAACTTATCGACTTACCTACCAGATAGCAAACGTGAGTCCGCAACCTGAAAATGTTCCACCTGTAATCAGCGTCGCAACGAGTAGTGGCGTGGCGATTCTCAATCCATTTTCCGTCCCCAGGACCAACTCCTATTACCAACAAACGGCTAACTTCAGGGTTAATGTTGATGGTGTTTACACTATTGAATTCTTTAATCATGAAGATCGAGGCGGATACGGAGGGGCGCAAGGAGGAAATGATTACTACATCTCATCCATTTATGTTCAACGCCTTTGAGTAAAGTTACTCCTGCGTACCAGTTTCCAAACGGAGTAAAAAGTAAAAGAGTAAAAAAATAGAGTAAAAGGGGACGCATTTATTTACCTGCGGCAAAGTCATGACCAATGACTTCGCTAGTTACCCTCACGGCCCGCAGCAATGCGGGCCGTTTTGTTTTTCACCCGCGATACTGCCCCGGTGTAGCCGCCAGATGCTGTTTGAACGCCCGCTGAAAATGCGCCTGATCAGCAAACCCCGCCTCGAGCGCCACATCCGCAATCAACTGCCCGCGCCGCAAACACTCGCGGGCAAACTGAATCCGCTGGTTGACCAGAAACGCGTGTGGCGTCATGCCGAAGTGTTGTTTGAAGGCGCGGATCGAAAAAAGCAGAAAAAAGGGGACGCATTTATTTACCATGCTGTTGTATCCGTGAACGTGGCGAGCCTTGGGTTTAAAGGTGTTTAAGGATGCTTCCGGCAAGCCACAACGCCTTGCGCCTTTGCCTACGCATCCGCCAGAATCCGCCGGCTTGTGGGCCTTGGGGTCGGGTTCTATCGTGTGTCGGTCGCTGACGAATCAGCGACCGGGTTTCGCAGCCCGGATCAATCAAGGCGCCCAGAGCGTCGTTTCCGTTCAGCTTTTTTTGGCTGATCGCGTAATGGCGGTTGTGCGCGGGATACCTTCGGGTATGCCGGGTTCCTTGATTCCCGGTCTGCGAACCCGCGTACAGCTGTCACCTCCTTTCGTTTCGCAGCGAACCGTGGCAGCTCCATCAATCAGGGAGTTTTACCATGATCAAACCAACGCCAAACCCGCCCGAAACCGATCCGACCTCGCCCTACGAAACCCTCGACTCCAAGAAATTCCACGAAGCCGCCGAACGCGCCCTCGACCACTACCTCAACCCGTTCCACCCCAGAAAACCTCTGCTCAAACCCAACTCCCGCTACCTCATCGCCCCCGGCATCGCGAACGAAGAACTGCTGGCCGACGCCTGCGAAACCCTGACCTCTGCCAAAACCATGGCCAGCGATTTCGCCGGGATGATCGATGCGCCGCAGCGGCATGTGCTGCTGGGGATCGGGCAACTGATCATGCTGGCGGAACTGGCGGTAAATCGGGTGCTGGATAATCTGGAGGTGGCGGCAGAGCCTCGGCCCTGAGTGATGAAACTGAAACGGCCCCTGTGCGGGGCCGTTTTTGTTTGTGCTGGAAACCGTTTATCTGGAAAGCACGCTCACCTGTCAGATCTGACAGGTGACGGTGCACTCCTTTCGCGCTGTGATGTGACTCCATCCAAGTTGCCACGCGTCGGGAGGACAAGATGAGCAACTTCATCCTTTCATCTCAAGTCAGCGCTTTACTCCAGCTCTATCCGATGGCCATCCCCGGAGCGAAAACCAACGTGCTTCCGGCCGGCACTTACGATCTTGGTATCTCCCGGAGCATTCATTCGCCGTCCACCGACCTTTACATGGTGATTGATCCGGTCACGTTTTTTTCCACTGCTTTTGCCGTGGGTGACTCGGTAGAGCTGTACGTCAACGGCCAGGCGACTTCTGTGATCAAACCTATCAAGAAGGGCGAAGAGAACGATCCCATCGAGATGTCGTTGCCATGGGGATGGCTGGTTAACGGCCTAAACACCCTGTTCTATCGGGTGACCCGAGTCAGCGGCAATTTCGAGGACTCGACTCCGATCCTCCATTTGCTGTTCAACAACCCGGCCCCCACCATCATCGTCAGCCATCCGCCCAGCATCGGTCCGGGACAGCCAGCGGTCATTACCCTCACCGTCGGTTACGCACGACCTTACGACACGGTCACCTTGACCATTGGCACCTGGAGCATCACGTTCACCAACCCCGATCCCACCAAGCCGATCACGCACACCCTGACCGCCGCCGAACTCCAACAGATTGGCGATGGCACCCATCAGGTGAGTGCCACGGTGGTCGACCAGTTGAGCAACCGCAATGTGTCGCCGACGAGCTCTATCATAATCACCGCCAACACACTTGTTTTACCGCCCCCCTCCGTCACGGGGCAGACAGGCAACAACTTCAACCCGACCTTGCAGAATGTCGAGGTAGTGGTGCCTGCGGGCGCTTTGCTGCCCGGCGACAAGGTCCACGTCGAATGGGAGGGCGCAATCAGTGCGCCGGGGGCGTCATTCAAAAGTGCGCAACGTCTGGTCAGTGCCGGCCTGAAGTTTCCGGTACCACGCTCGGTGCTGGCCTACAGCCTGGGCAAAGCGGTCAAGGTTACCTATGTCATCGAGCGCAATGGTGTCTCGACCCCATCGCAAGTCTTGCCACTGAATATCCTGCCATTGCCCGCCACGGCGCTGATCCCGCCGAAAATTCTGGAAGCGGATGCGAACAACGTACTTGACGTTATCGCGCTGGGCACGAAGAACGCCACGATTCATGCCTTGCTCTGGACGCTTATTGCAGATGGCATGCCGTGCTGGCTTTCGCTGGAGGGCAAGAAAGCAGACGGTACGGCACATAATCTGGCCTTGTGGAATGGCCTGCCGGCGCGGGTCAATCCGACTTGGGTCAGCCAGGGTTTCTGGCCTGCAGCACTGGTGAACAGTTACCTGACGCAACTGGGAGATGGCACTTCACTGCGCATCAAGTTCGCGGTGTCGATGGACATGAGCAATGTCAGGGCGACGGCAGTGGAATTTCCGGATCGGGTCTATACGATCAAGGCTGTGGCGCTCATTGTGCCAACCATCGTCAACGTGAACGAGAACACCGCCACCGGTAAACCTGTTGCGAACGCAGGAACCACCACGGCAACCACGCTGGTGATCAGCGGCAAGCTGAGCCCCGGTCAGCAGGGCGAGTTGTACGATGGCAGCGGCGCGAGCGCGAAACCGTTGGGCAAGGTGACCGCCGACGCGGCGGGAGCCTATTCGCGCACCATCACGGTCGCGCAGGGCGGCCATCGGTACTACATTCAGTCGCTGTATCACCCCGGGACGGTGTATTCCAATGTCTGGACGTTGACCGTAGTGGCAGCGCTTAACCCCGGCGCCAATAAAACCCTCAATCTGACTGACGTCATCTTTGCCGAAGGTCGGCTACCCGCCTATTTTCCTGCGTCTTTGACTTATACACAGTTGGCAACCGGAGGGGTGCAACCCATCGCATATCACTCGCAAAATACGGCAATCGCCACGGTCACGCCTCAGGGAGGGACAGTTACCTGCAGAGCCAATGGAACTACGCAGATCGTCGCCACTGATGCGAGGGGGGCAACTGCTTCATACACGCTTACAGTGCGGGGAATCAAAACCCTTCTTCGAAATGATACAGCGTTGAGATCATGGACAGACGGACACAACCATTGCATAGCGCGCGGTGGCCGCTTGCCTTCGTACTCCGAACTTGTGGCTTTTTATGTAATTTACGCGAGAGAAAATAAAGATGTCGCTGTGCTATTGGGCTGGCCAAATATTCAATCACACCCTCATATTTGGTTCGGCGTCTGGCTCAATGGCCAAAATGGAATTTACCACGCGGTACTTACAAAACATCCCGGAGGTGGTGGCCCGGAAACCACCGGAGCTCGCCCTACACTTTGTTTGATTGGGTAATCCGTTTTTTAGAGTAAAAGGTGCAAAATGCAAAAGAGTAAAAGGTGCAAAAGGGGACGCATTTATTTACTTGCGGCAAAGTCATGACCAATAACTTCACCCGCTACCCTCACGGCCCGCAGCGATGCGGGCCGTTTTTGCTTTAACCCCTATATTGCCCCGGCGTCGCCGCCAGATGCTGTTTGAACGCTCGCTGAAAATGCGCCTGGTCAGCAAACCCGGCCTCCAGCGCCACATCCGCAATCAACTGCCCGCGACGTAAACATTCGCGAGCAAACTGAATGCGCTGGTTGACCAAAAACGCATGGGGCGTCATGCCGAAGTGCTGTTTGAAGGCGCGGATCAAATAGGACGCTGACAGCTCGGCAGCGGCGCAAATGTCGTCGAGGCTGAGCAGGTCGGTGCAGTGCTGGCGGATGAAGTCGGCGGCGCACTCAAGCTTGAAGTTCGGTTCGCGCAGCGGTGGTTCGATGGGGTTCAGGCGCAGTTGCAGGTCGCTGAAGAACTCTACCGCTGCGCTCTGTTTGCGCAGCACGTCTTGCTGCTCGTCGACCAATACCGCGTACAACGCATTCAAGTCGCGAAACAGGCGGGCGTCATTCAAGTGGGTATCGGAAAACCGCCGAAACTCCAGTTCCGCACTGAAGCCCAACTGATGCTGCAGATCCGTCAGCCACGGCGTTTCCACATACAACATCAGATACGACCACGGCTGATCGTCGATCGGGTTGCACGCGTGCACATCCTCCGGATTCATCAGCACCACCGTGCCGGCCGCCACTTCGAACGAGGATTGCTCATGCACATAGGTGCTGCGCCCGGCGGTGATCGCACCGATGGAAAAGTGCGCGTGGGAATGCCGTGAATAACAGACCTCGCGCCCATCGGCGATACCCCGGGCTTCGATGAAGGGCAGGGCGTCGTCGCGCCAGAAGCGCGGGGCTTGTTCGGGGTTCCTGGTGGCGGCTTTCATTGTCGGGGTTCTCGGCAGGCCAGTGCCCGAGTGTATTAGCTCTGGCCGGCGAAGGCTCGCTCGAGTTCGGCGATGTCGAGTTTTTTCATTCCGAGCATGGCCTGCATCGCCCGTTGGGCCTTGGTCTGGTCGGCGTCGGTCATCATGTGCATGAACGCCACCGGCACGATCTGCCACGACACGCCGAACTTGTCTTTGAGCCAGCCGCATTGCTGCGCTTCCACTGGGCCGCCAGCAGAAAGGGTGCCCCAGAAATGGTCAACTTCCTCCTGGTTTTGGCAGTTGACCTGAAACGAAATCGCCTCATTGAACTTGAACATCGGCCCGCCATTGAGGCCGGTGAAGGTGTGACCGTCGAGTTCAAAACTGACGGTCATCACCGAGCCTTCCGGGCGGCCGTGAAACTCCTGGCCGGCCTTGCCGTAGTGGGTGAGGGCGGTGATTTTCGAGTGGTCGAAGATCGAGCAGTAAAACTTCGCCGCCGCTTCGGCCTGATCGTCGAACCACAGGCACGGGGTCAGCTTTTGAAAGCGTTGCATGGCAGTCTTCCTCGGCAGGTTGGACACGCTGGATTAATAGCGTAGTCAGTCCGGGGCAGGGCGTAGGCACCATAGATCGACAAGTGCGCCTAAAAACGATTGTCGTTAGACTTGCCGCCCCGATTTTGCCGCAAGGATGCTCTGCAACATGTCTGTCTCTCGTGCGTTGTTTTTTCTCTGCCTGTTTGGCGCCGCTTCGGCCAGTGCCGACCCGCTGAGCTGCCAGCTCACCGATCCGGCAAACAGTTACAGCATCGATGTGAAAGTCGACCACCTGCCGACGCAGAACTTCGAACCAGTGGCGGCGCAAGTCACCCTGCGCGACAAGTCCAGTGGCGAAGTGTTGCAACGAATCGATGCTGTCGAGGCTACGGATCTGATTCCGATTGACGATTCGGCCCGGATATTGCGATGTGACGAACAACGGCTGTTGGTGTTTGGCGACTTCAATTTCGATGGGCATCAGGATCTGGCAATCCGTAACGGCAATGACGGCGGCTACGCGGCAGCTTCCTATGACGTCTATCTGTTCGATCCGTCGAGCCCGGTGCTGGTACTGAACAAGGCGTTGTCGGCGCTGACTCGCGAACCGTATCTGGGGTTGTTCGAAGTCGATTCCACTGCTCGACTGCTCGTCACTCATTCGAAAAGCGGTTGCTGCTGGCGTCAGACTATTACCTGGCAGGTGCAGGACAATTCGCCGGTCAAGGTGGCCGAAAAAGTCGAGGTCGCGCAGCGGCCGTCCGAAGGCAGTCCGCTGATGCCGGCGGGTTATAACGATGTCACCCAGCGGGAATTGAAGGACGGCAAATGGCTGGAGCAGCGTCGCCTTGAAGGACCGGTGGGTGAAGCGCCGGTGATGCTGCGGGGCAAGCTCGACGGCAGGATCGCATTCGAGCTGTGGTGGCAGATGTTGGGTGGCGTCTACATTGGCGAGGTTCGTTATACGAAAACGGGCAATGGCCAACCGATCCGGCTGGTGGGCGAAACCTACGATGATGGAGCCGTGCTGCTGCATGAGCTGGATGCTCAGGGCCGTGTCACCGGCGACTGGTACGTGGCAGGTGAGCCTGATGAGCACGGCTTTCAGGGCGGAACATGGCACAACGGCGACAAGTCCCTGATCTTCGAAGCGCGACCGACTGCTTTCCGGGTTGCACCGCAAAAGTTTCAGACGCCCACGGGCGATCAGCGTGAGGGACGTTACGTGATGATGGCGTCGGACGGGCGATCGGCGTGGCTGACGATCAAGATTACGCCGGCCACCGAGAAGGGCGCGGGTGAGCAGGCGTCCATCCAGATGGTTGTGACGCAGGCGGGAAAACCACCCCGCCAGGAAACCCGGCAATGGCCGTTGCAGGCGGGCAATCTGGTGATTGGTCAGGATCAGATCGCCGAGCCGCTCTATCGTCTGCGCCTGCTCGACGGAGCGGTGCAAGTGGAGGGTGCCGGTGAGTTCTCTGATTTCAGAGGGGCTTACGCAAAACAACCCTGAAGACGATTGTTGTCTTTATGACAAACATGGAAGTCAATATGACTCTATCTGGGTGGAGTCATAATGACTTCTTTTGGATTATGCAGCTGATTTATAACGATAAAAAAACTGGCACAAGAGTTGATACATCAATCGTACAAACTGATCCGCTCAGGAGTACGAAAAAATGTTCACTTTCTTCGAGAATCCGCTGAACGTTCTGCACCTGTCGAGCAAGATCCTCGTCGCCGGTCTGGTGATGTTGCTGGCCGGTATCTACGGCGCCTACCTTTATCAGGGCCACATGCCGATTGCGCTGCTGGTGGCGATGCACGCCATGACCATCATCGGTCCGACGCTGCTGAAAATCGGCTACGTGATGCGGCTCCTGTCGCAATATCGGCTGGGCCGGCATCATGCCGCCGTGGTGGCTTGAACATGCGCAGACTCGCCAATGCACCGCTGTTCAGCCTGGGCTTCCGGCCGCTGTTTCTGGCCGGGGCCGGATTCGCCGCGTTGGCGATCCTGATCTGGGGTCTGTGGCTTTACGGCCATTGGTTCGACTTGCAACCGGCGGGCGGCATGCTCGCCTGGCATCGGCATGAAATGCCGTTCGGTTTCGCGACGGCAATCGTTGCCGGTTTTTTGCTGACGGCGGTGCCCAACTGGACGGGGATTCCCGGCGTGCGCGGCGGGGCGTTGATCGTTTTGGTGTCGGTTTGGCTGCTCGGTCGAGTGGTGTGGTGGATGCCGTTGCCTGTTGGGTTGATCCTCGCGCTGCAATGGATTTTTCTGCCGCTGCAGGCGGTGATGCTGGGACGGGATCTGGTCGCCGCGCGCAAACGTGATAACTACCCGATTGTGTTGGTGCTCGGGTTGATGGCGGGGTGTCAGGCGCTGACTTTGATTGGCTTGTACAACGACGACGCAGGTCTGCAACGCCAGGGTGTTCTGGGCGCTTTGTGGCTGGTGGCGGCGCTGATGACCGTGATTGGCGGGCGGGTGATTCCGTTCTTTATTCAGCGCGGCTTGAACCGTCCACCGGCACCGGCCGCCCATCCGTTGCCCACGCGGTTACTGTTGATCGGCAGTCTGCTGACAGCGATCACGTTTGCGGCGGGTCTCAACGATTCACCTCGGCTATGGCTGGCAGCGCTGTTTGCGCTCACCGGCAGTTTGCAAATGTTGCGGCTGATCCGCTGGCATGATCGCGGGATGTGGCAGGTGCCGCTGCTCTGGTCGTTGTACCTGGCTTACGGCTGGATGGCGCTGGCGATCTGGGCCATGGCAGCGTGGCATCTGGGGCTGCTCGGCCAGCAAAGTCTGGCAACCCATGCGCTGGCGGTTGGCGGCGTGGGCGGGTTGATTCTGGCGATGATTGCGCGGGTCAGCCTCGGCCACACCGGCCGTTTGTTGCAACCGCCGAAAGCCGTGGTGCTGGGGTTTGCACTGGTGTTGATCGCGGCGGGTTGCCGAGTGTTGCTGGTGCCGTTTTCCAGTCTGGGGCTCGGGCTGTCCGTGGTGCTCTGGTGCGCTGCGTTTGCTCTGTTTTTACGGCATTACACCGGGATCCTGCTCAAACCGAGGCTGTAGCTTTTTCAGTCACGACGCTCGGCAATCATCAACAACGACTGCGGCACGGGGCTTTGCGGATGCTGCGGCTCGCGCAGGCTGGTCAACTGAAACCCGGCCATGTCCAGCGCATTCAGCCAACTGGACAAGGTGCGGAAATACCACGGCATCGGCTGCCACTGGCCTTTGAAGCCGGCAAAGGTTTCCTCTCGCCAGCCATCCTGATAATCACCGGCGGCCACCGACCATGGATGCAGCGTCTGGATCACCAGCGCGCCGCCGGGCACGAGCAGGGCGTTCATGGCGGCGAGCAGCGGGATGATGTCCTGATGCAGCAGGGAAAAATTGGCGCAGATCAGGTCGTAGTCGGAGCCGATATCGACTTTCGCTTCCACCAGATCTTCATAGCTGGCGACGTGCACCGATGATGATCCTGCGGCTTGTGCTGCCTCGACCAGCGTGGCATCACCGTCCACGCCAACCGTTTCGATCCCGCGTTCGGCCAATGCCCGCAAAAGCCAGCCTTCGCCGCATCCCAGATCGAGTACGCGTTCAGGTTGGCGCCCCATTAGCGCCAACAGCATGGCTTGATCGGTGACCTGCTGGCGGCTTTCAATGGCGCCACTGCGGATGGCTTCGGTCCAGGCCCGGGCGTTGTGGTGCCAGCTCTGGAGGAGGGTGGACTCAGGCGAGGACATGGCGAACTCCGAGGATGCGGGTGCAGGCAAGGATAGGTCAGGTGCAGTCCGCCAGACGAATCCGGTTGCGTCCGCCGCGCTTGGATTCGTAGA
Source organism: Pseudomonas sp. MWU12-2029 (assembly GCF_023242425.1). Classification (NCBI taxonomy): domain Bacteria; kingdom Pseudomonadati; phylum Pseudomonadota; class Gammaproteobacteria; order Pseudomonadales; family Pseudomonadaceae; genus Pseudomonas; species Pseudomonas sp. MWU12-2029. The sequence continues at coordinate 372,730 of NZ_JALJDY010000003.1, forward strand.
GCGCGCTGTCACCCTGTTCGATCAATGCCGCGAGGCTGGCCGGTGGCTGGTCGAAAACCTTGGCGCCGATGCTCAAGGTGACGGCTTCAGGAGTGATGTAGGCCTGCGCAGTCATCGCCTGAAACTGCTCACGCAGCTCGCTGCCCAGCACCATGATCTGTTCGTGGGAAGCATCGCCCAGCAACATGACGAATTCGTCACCGCCCAGCCTTGCCGCCAGCGCGCCCTGAGGCAACTGCGAGCGGATCATTTCGCTGAGCGAAATCAGCAAGCGGTCGCCGGCGGTGTGGCCATACAGATCGTTGATCAGTTTGAAGTTGTCGATGTCGATCAGCAGCAGGGCGCCGGGGCGGGCGCTGGAGACTTCTCCGAGCAGGCGCGGGGCGCGGACTTCGAGGGCGCGGCGGTTGTACAGCGCGGTTAGCGGATCCCGGGCGGCCAGTTCGGCGATCTGTTTTTCCCGGCGGTAGCGCTCGGTGCCGGTCATCGACAGCGCGATCAGCATGATTGCCATCGCGCCTTCGACCAGAGAGATCTGAATGATCTCGCCGCGCAGCGACGCCAGATCGATCAAAGTGCCCGGAGTCACCGCGATGATCGCCTTGGTGAAATAGAACGCGCCGTGGATCAGCAGCACATAACGCAGTTGCACGGCGCCGATGCTCAGCGACTTGCCGTGAGGGCGCAGCAACAGACTGGCTCGCAGCATCAACGCGGCAACCAGCAGCGAGTTGGCCACCAGCATGATCTTCGACCACGACGGATCTTCCGGTAACAGCAGCAACGCCAGCCACACGAGGAACATCAAGTACCAGGCTCGCGATAACGACCTCTGGGTAAACTGCGCGACGCCCAGCAGGAACAGCCAGTGCGCAACGACCAGCAAACCGTTGGCGAACCAGATGCCGATCAACGGATAACCGTTGGCGCGCAACAGGGCCAGGCTCGAGCCGACGGTGATGGTGGCGAAACCGGCGCTCCAGAACAGCAATGAGGATTCGCGGATGCTGCGCCATTCGACCGCCAGGTAAAGGGCAGCCGCCGCTGCCAGAGCGGTGGAAATGGTCAACATCGTAAGGGGGTCGAGCGCCATGAATGGAGTGGTCTGTCTGAATGGTGGTAATGGGCCACGATTGTAAGCGTTCCCCCAGTGCGCTGCTATTTTCACTCACCGGATATTCCATTTTGCGGGAGGTGTGCCATGGATCGACTGACCGGCGGTTGCCTGTGCGGCGCGGTACGGATTGAAACGACGGGCCGACCCTGGCGAGTTGGCGTTTGCCATTGTCTGGATTGCCGCAAACACCATGGCGCGCTGTTTGCGTCGGCGGCGATCTTTCCGGCGGAGGCGGTGACCATTACCGGCGAAACCCGTGACTACGCCGGGCGGTTTTTCTGTCCGCGCTGTGGATCGTCGGTGTTCGGGCGCAGTGGTGATGAAATCGAGGTCAGTCTCGGCGCGCTGGATGCGCCCGATCAGTTGCAGCCGACTTATGAGCTCTGGACGGTGCGTCGCGAGTCTTGGCTGCCGGCGTTTCCATTGGCCAGACACTATGTGGGTAATCGCGAGGGGGCGGGGAGAACCGAAGAGTAGCCGGGGGCAGGTATGGCGCCTGACCCCGGCCAATAAAATCAGCCGCGAATGAAGGCCAGCAGATCCGCGTTGATCGTCGGCGCCTCGGTGGTCGGCATGCCGTGAGGGAAGCCCGGATAAATCTTCAGCGTGCTGTTCTTCAGCAGTTTGGCGGAGAGCACACCGGAGTCTTCATACGGAACGATCTGGTCGTCATCGCCGTGCATCACCAGCACCGGAATCGAAATACCTTTCAGGTCTTCGGTGAAGTCGGTCTGCGAGAACGCGACGATTCCGTCATAGTGCGCCTTGGCGCCGCCCATCATGCCCTGACGCCACCAGTTGAGCACGACGGGTTCCGAAGGCTTGGCCCCCGGCCGGTTGTAGCCGTAGAACGGACCGGCCGGCACATCGTGATAGAACTGCGCACGATTGGCTGCCAGTTGGGCCTGAAGATCGTCGAACACCGACTTTGGCAGACCACCCGGATTACTTTCGGTTTTCACCATCAGCGGCGGCACTGCGCTGATGATCGCGGCTTTGGAAACCCGATCCTCGCCATGTCGGGCGATGTAGTGAATCACCTCGCCGCCACCGGTGGAGTGGCCGACATGCACGGCTTTCTGTGTCCCCAGATGATTGACCACCGCCGCCACGTCGTCGGCGTAGTGATCCATGTCGTGGCCGTCCCAGACCTGGCTCGAGCGACCGTGACCGCGTCGGTCGTGGGCCACCACCCGGAAGCCCTGAGCAAGGAAGAACAGCATCTGCGCATCCCAATCGTCCGAGCTCAGCGGCCAGCCGTGATGGAAGTGGATCACCGGAGCGTCTTTCGGGCCCCAGTCCTTGTAGAAGATTTCGACGCCGTCTTTCGTTGTGACATAGCCCATGTTCGCTACTCCTGAAAAATGCGGAACGGAAACGTGAAGGGGGGAAGACAAGTGTTATGAACTCTAGGATTGAAGTGCACTTCAAGGTCAAGCAAGTTCCGAACGGTCATCGCTGGCGTGAATGGTGGGCCATAGCCGTTGTGCGCTTGACCTTAAAGTTTGGTTGAACCTTAGAGTGGCGCTGACCGGCCACCTGCCGGGCCACTCATCGAGAAAGGTCAGCGAACATGAGCAAGCGCTTTACGGAAGTCGAATTCGGATCGCACAAGGTCGAGGTGCTGGAGGGCGGCTACTACGACCGTTTCCGCATGAACCCCAACCTCGACGAAGTGGCCCGGGACAAGGCCGCCGGCAACATCGACTTCTTCCGGCGCATTCCCAAGCAGCAGGTGGCGTCCCGAGTCGGACCGACCTGGGCGCCAAACTTCTATTACCGCTCCGGCAGCGTGCAGTTGCTGTTCCTCGCACCGCTGGACCGCTTGCGCGCCACGTTGCCGGCGCCGCTTGAACCGCTGCGGGCGTTTCCCGGTTATGGGCTGGTGGCGCTGACATTTTTCTCTTACTCGGTTTGCGACAACGATCCGTACGACGAAGTCTCCGTGGCGATTGTCGTGCGCCGCCCCGGTGCCCAAGGCTCCCACGCGCTGGAACTGATGGACGCGATGCGCCGGCGTAGCTTCACTGCCCATGTGCTGGCGCTGCCGGTGAACACCGAAATCGCCCGGGTGCGCGGCGTACACGGCTATCAACTGCCCAAATGGCGCGCCGACATCAACGTGAACATCGGCACCAGCGTCAGCGCCCGCATCGACGGGCCCAAGGGCCTGCCGGACCTGGTCCTGAAAACCCCGCTGCCGACCCTGAAAAACGTCACCCCGCAATCGCGCATGAGCACCGCCACCATGATTCATCAGGTTGACGGTCTGTGGCATCAAAGCGTGGTGCAGAGCAACACACTATCCTTTGCCCAACGCCTGTTTCCCCGCGATGTGCAGCTGGATCGCAATGGCGGGCCACTGAGCCAGTTGCTCGACGGCCTCGGGGCTTCGCGAATCCTGCGCCTGGACGTGATCAAGGACGCCCAGATCGTGCTCAACCTGCCCGTGCCGCTGACGGCACAGCCATGACCGGTGGTCGCGGCGGCTGGTCGTCGGGGCAAAATGCGCTTAGCTGAAAGGGATAAGCCGAGGCGTGCACGGCATCGAATGCTGTCGCAACGCCCCTTCAGAACACCGTGAGTCTGAGGAAATCCCCGATGCTGACCTTGAACATCAATGGCAAGGATCAGGAGCTCGATGTCCCCGCGGACATGCCGTTGCTCTGGGTTCTGCGCGATGTCGCGCACCTGACCGGCACCAAGTTCGGTTGTGGCATGGCCCAGTGCGGGGCCTGCACCGTGCACGTCGATGGCGCGCCGCTGCGCTCCTGCATCACGCCGGCCACCGCTGTCGCCCACGGCCAGAAAATCCTCACCATCGAAGGTCTTTCGACCGATGGTTCGCACCCGGTGCAACAGGCCTGGGCCGAACTGGACGTGGTGCAATGCGGCTACTGCCAGTCCGGGCAGATCATGTCCGCCGCCGCGTTGCTGGCGAAAATCCCCAAACCCACCGACAGCGACATCGATCAGGCGCTCTCCGGCAACATCTGCCGTTGCGGCACGTATCCAAGAATCCGCGCGGCGGTCAAACGTGCTGCCGACATCGGCTGAGCGAGGGGAGGTGAGTGATGAACAGTCCTGTATCCCGTCGCGGATTTCTCAAGGGCAGCGCCGTGCTTGGCGGTGGTCTCGTCGTGGCGTTCGTGGTGCCCGGCGGCAACCGCTTTGCCACAGCGGCGGAAAATGAAGGCAAGGCCTTTGCGCCGAACGCGTTCCTGCGGATTGCGCCGGACAACAGCGTCACCGTGCTGCTCGGCCATTCGGAAATGGGCCAGGGCATCTGGACCGGCCTGACCATGTTGATTGCCGAGGAGCTGGACGCCGACTGGTCGAAAATCCGCGTCGAGCACTCGCCGGCCTCGGCTGCCGATTACGGCATGCCGGCGTTTGGCGGGATGCAGATCACCGGCGGTTCGACCTCGACCTGGATGGAGTTCGACCGTTACCGGCTCGCGGGCGCCACCGCGCGGCAGATGTTGATCGAGGCGGCGGCCAAGCGTTTCAACGTGGCGCCGTCGACGATCCGCACCGAATCCGGCGTGGTAATTGCCGGTGACAATCGCGCCACTTACGGCGAACTGGCGGACGCCGCCGGACAGCTGCCGGTGCCGGATCCGAAGTCGATCACCTTCAAGGAAGCCAAAGACTGGAAAGTCATCGGCAAACCCACCAAACGCCTCGACACTCCAGAGAAAATCACCGGCCGCGCGAAGTTCGGCATGGACGTGCAGTTCGACGGGCTGATGACCGCCATGGTCGCCCGGGCGCCGGTGTTTGGTGCCAGCGTCAAATCCTTCGAAGGCGCGCAGGCGCTGGCCATTCCCGGCGTGCGCAAGGTGGTGCAGGTGCCGACTGGCGTGGCGGTGATTGCCGATCATTACTGGGCGGCGAAGCTCGGTCGTGATGCATTGAAAGTCGATTGGGATCTTGGCCCGCACGCCGATCTGAGCAGCGAAAAACTACTGGAGAGTTTCCGCAAACTCGCCGCCACACCGGGCATTCCCGCCAGCCAGGCCGGGGATGCCAAGGGCAGTTTTGGCAAGGCAGCGAAGAAAATCGATGTCGAGTACAGCGTGCCGTATCTGGCTCATGCGCCGATGGAGCCGCTCAATTGCACGGTGAAAATCAGCACAGACAAGTGCGAGATCTGGACCGGCACACAATTTCAGACGCTGGACCAAATGATCGCCGGCAAGATCACCGGACTGAAACCCGAGCAGGTGGAAATCCACACCGAATTCCTCGGCGGCGGCTTTGGCCGGCGGGCCAACCCGACGTCGGACTTTGTCGCCGAAGCGGTGCAGGTGGCGAAGGCTGCCGCGATGCCGGTGAAAACCGTGTGGTCTCGGGAGGATGACATTCGCGGCGGGTATTACCGCTCGATGTTCCTGCATCAGGCGCGGATCGGCCTCGGCGCCGACGGCATGCCGCAAGCGTGGCAGCATGTGCTGGTCGGGCAGTCGATCATGGCCGGCACCATGCTGGAAAAAACCATGGTCAAGAACGGCGTCGACCAGACCTCGGTCGAGGGCGTGGCGGACAGTCCGTACATCCAGGGGCTGGCGGACCATCAGGTCGATCTGCATTCGCCGGCCACCGGGATCAACGTGCTGTGGCTGCGCTCGGTGGGCCACAGCCACACCGCGTTTGTCATGGAGTCGTTGATCGATGAAATGGCCACGGCAGCAGGCAAGGACCCGGTGGAGTACCGGCGAACCTTGCTCAAGGATCACGCCCGGCACCTTGGCGTGCTGAATCTGGCGGTGGAAAAAGCCAACTGGAAAGCGCCGCTGCCGGACGGCCATGCGCTGGGCGTGGCGGTGCACGAGTCGTTCGGCAGCTACGTGGCGCAAGTCGCCGAGGTGTCCCAGGACAACCTGAAGATCCGTGTGCACCGGGTGGTGTGTGCGGTGGATTGCGGGATTGCGGTCAACCCGCAGAGCATCGCGGCGCAGATGGAGTCGTGCATCACCTTCGGCCTGGGCATGGCGTTGCACAGCAAACTGACGCTCAAGGACGGCCAGGTCGTGCAGTCCAACTATCACGACTATCAGGTGCTGCGACTGAACGAGATGCCGGTGGTCGAGGTGCATATTGTGCCAAGCAGCGACAAGCCCGGTGGCATCGGCGAGGCCGGTGTGCCGCCGACCGCGCCGGCGGTGGCCAACGCGGTGTTCGCCCTGACCGGGCAGCGTTTGCGGGAACTGCCGCTGCAACTGTCGGGGGTGTGAGATGAAACGACATCTGTTGTTGGGCACGGTGATTCTGGTCGGGTTGGGTGGTTACGCTTCGGATCTGTTCGCTGACGATCAGGAAGCCCTGAAAGCCTTTGGCACGGTACAGAAAGTGTTCCAGAGCCCGCGTTGCCAGAACTGCCACATTCCCGGCGATTCGCCGTTGCAGTTCGACGCCGGCACGCCCCACGCGATGAACGTGGTGCGCGGTATGGACGGCAAGGGCGCCGCCGGTTTGCCCTGCGCCACCTGCCACGCCGAGAGCAATCCGCCGGCCAGTTATGGCCCCCACGCGCCACCGGGTGCGCCGCACTGGAGCCTGCCACCAGCCTCGCACAAGATGGCCTGGATCGGCCTGCCGCCGGATCGCCTGTGCGCGATGATCAAGGACCGCAGCAGCAACGGCGACCGGGACTTCGCCGCGCTGATCAAGCACGTCAGCGAGGACAAACTGGTGCTCTGGGGCTGGAATCCCGGAGCAGGGCGGCAACCGGTGCCGGTGCCCCACGACATCTTCGTCAGTCAGTTCAAACTGTGGGCGGATGCCGGAGGGCCATGCCCGGTGGCTGGCGGATGAGAAGTTGAGTCATCGCCGAATCGGTCTACGCTAAAGACCACTGATGACAATGGAGTGTACTGATGCTGGTTCCAGGCAAACCCGCCAATGAGGCGGCTCGGGTTCAGGCGCTGTATGGATTGAACCTCCTCGATACTGCCCCCGAAGAACGCTTCGACCGCCTGACCCGTCTGGCCAGGCGACTGTTCAATGTACCGATTGCCCTGGTCACGCTGGTGGACAAGGAGCGGCAATGGTTCAAGTCCTGCGTGGGGCTGGACACTACCGAAACGCCACGTTCTGTTTCGTTCTGCGGCCACGCGATCCTCAAGGATGAGCTGCTGCTGGTGCCCGATGCCCGCGAGGATGAGCGTTTCCACGACAATCCGTTGGTGACCGGTGACCCGAACATCCGCTTCTACGCCGGTTACCCGCTGACCGTGCCCAACGGCAACAAGATGGGCACCTTGTGCCTGATCGACACCAAACCCCGCGAACTCGACGACGAAGAACGCGAGTTGCTGCGCGATCTCGCCGGCATGGCCGAGCAAGAGCTGATGGCCGTGCAGATGGCGAGCATGGACGAGCTGACACTGCTGTCCAATCGCCGGGGCTTCAAGATGCTGGCCCAGCATGCGCTGGACGCCTGCGCACGGATGGACAAACCGGCGACGCTGCTGTTTTTCGACCTCAATGATTTCAAGCAGATCAACGACCTTTACGGGCATGCCGAAGGCGACAGTGCGCTCAAGACCTTCGCCGATGTGTTGCGCATTGCCTTTCGCGAGAGCGACGTGGTCGGGCGCTTGGGTGGCGATGAATTCGTGGCGCTGCTGACCGGCTCCAGCCACATCGAAACCACGGCAATCATGGCGCGGCTCAAGGAAATCCTCGAGGAGCGCAATGCGACGTTGCATCGGGGGTACGCGATTCGCTTCAGTGTCGGGCAGATCGAATACGACCCGCGACGGCATGAAACCGTGGACAAGCTGCTGGCGGATGCGGATGGGGCGATGTATGCCCATAAGCAGGCGTTGAAGCGCTGTTAGTGCCGGCCTCATCGCGAGCAAGCTCGCGAAGGCGTCTGTACAGGCGCTGCTATTTGGCAAACAACTGCCTGATATCCTTGAACGCCTTGAACTCCAGCGCATTGCCGCACGGGTCGAACAGAAACATCGTCGCCTGCTCGCCCACCTGACCCTGAAAACGAATCCCCGGCTCGATCACAAACCGCGTGCCCAGCGATTTCAGGCGTTCGGCCAGGGCGTGCCATTCCTCCATCCCGAGCACCACACCGAAATGCGGCACCGGCACGTCATGGCCGTCCACGGCATTGGTATGGGCAGCTTCCTGCGAGGCGTTTTTTGGCGCCAGGTGAATCACCAGTTGATGGCCGAAGAAATTGAAGTCGACCCAGTGATCGCTGGAACGACCCTCTTCGAGGCCGAACACTTCACGGTAAAAATGCCGGGCGGCGGCGAGGTCGTATACGGGAATGGCCAGATGGAATGGGCTGAGCTGCATGGGAAGGCCTCAATCGACGGTTGGGTGACCTGAGTCTAGCGCTGTGCTTTTCAATCGTGGGAGCGAGCCTGCTCGCGATGACGGTATCAGGCGCACCGGGGGCGTGGATTGATACATCGCGATCAGTCAGCAGGCTGAATCCCACAGAAAAACAGTACTGCTGGAATCGCAGGCATGAAAAAGCCCGCCAATCGGCGGGCTTTTTATCGGCAGCGCGAAGATTACTCTTCGATGTTGCCCATGGCGGTGGTGTTGAAGCCGCCGTCCACGTAGGTGATTTCACCGCTGATGCCGGACGCCAGGTCCGAGCACAGGAAGGCGCCGACGTTGCCGACTTCTTCGATGGTGACGTTGCGACGCAGCGGGGTCTGCGCTTCGTTGGCGGCCAGCATCTTGCGGAAGCTCTTGATGCCGGAAGCGGCCAGGGTACGGATCGGGCCGGCCGATACGCAGTTGACGCGAGTGCCTTCCGGGCCCAGGGAACCGGCCAGGTAACGTACGCCGGCTTCCAGCGAAGCCTTGGCCATGCCCATGACGTTGTAGTTCGGCATGGTGCGCTCGGCGCCCAGGTAGGACAGGGTCAGCAGGCTGCCGTTGCGGCCCTTCATCATTTCGCGACCGGCCTTGGCCAGAGCGACGAAGCTGTAGGCGCTGATGTCGTGAGAGATGCGGTAGCCTTCACGGGTGGTGACTTCGGTGAAGTCGCCGTCCAGCTGGTCGCCCGGTGCGAAGCCTACGGAGTGCACGATGCAGTCCAGGCCGTCCCACTTCTTGCTCAGTTCTTCGAAGACCTTGGCGATTTCCGCATCGCTGGCCACGTCGCACGGGAAGCACAGCTCAGGGCTCGAACCCCAGCCCTGTGCGAACTCTTCGACGCGACCTTTCAGTTTTTCGTTCTGATAAGTGAAGGCAAGCTCAGCGCCCTCGCGATGCATGGCGGCAGCGATGCCGGATGCGATGGACAGCTTGCTGGCGACACCGACGATCAGTACGCGCTTACCGGCGAGAAAACCCATGTGTTGCTCCTCTTTCAGGTTATTGCGCAGTGGCTGGTGCCAGAAAAGCGGCTTCCAGCAACTGCTGTGTATACGGATGTTGGGGGGCGGCAAAAATACTTTGCGCGTCTCCCTGTTCGACCACTTGGCCATGCTTGACCACCATCAACTGGTGGCTCAGCGCTTTCACAACAGCCAGATCATGGCTGATGAACAAATACGTCAGGTTGTACTTGGCTTGCAGTGAACGCAACAGCTCCACTACTTGCCGCTGCACCGTCCGGTCGAGGGCCGAAGTCGGCTCGTCCAGCAGGATCAGCGCCGGTTTGAGCACCAAGGCCCGGGCAATGGCGATACGCTGCCGCTGCCCACCGGAAAATTCGTGGGGGTAGCGGTGCCGGGTTTCCGGATCCAGACCTACCTCCTTCAATGCCGCAATAATCGCCGCTTCCTGCTCGGCGGCGGTGCCCATCTTGTGGATCCGCAAGCCTTCGCCAACGATGTCACTTACACACATCCGTGGGCTCAGGCTGCCAAACGGGTCCTGGAACACCACCTGCATCTCCCGACGCAACGGGCGAACCTCGTTCTGCGTCAGGCAGTCTAGCTGCTTGCCTTCAAAACGGATCGCGCCTTTGCTGCCGATCAACCGCAAGATCGCCAGCCCCAGAGTGGATTTGCCGGAACCGCTTTCCCCCACGATCCCCAAGGTCTGACCCTGAGGCAGGCTGAAATTGATGCCGTCCACTGCCTTGACGTGATCCACCGTGCGTTTGAGCAGGCCTTTCTTGATCGGGAACCAGACTTTCAAGTCCTCGACCTGCAACAGCGGCGCGCCGATTTTATTGCTCGCCGGGCCTCCGCTGGGCTCCGCCGCCAGCAGCTCCCGAGTGTACGGATGCTGCGGAGAACGGAACAGCTCTGCGCACGATGCCTGTTCGACGATGCAACCGCGCTGCATGACACATACGCGATGCGCAATTCTTCGCACCAGGTTCAAATCGTGACTGATCAGTAGCAGCGCCATGCCCAATCGAGCCTGCAATTCCTTGAGCAGGTCGAGGATTTTCAGCTGAACGGTCACGTCCAGCGCGGTGGTCGGCTCGTCGGCAATCAGCAGTTCCGGCTCGTTGGCCAAGGCCATGGCGATCATCACCCGCTGGCGCTGGCCGCCGGACAACTCGTGGGGCAGGGCCTTGAGGCGCTTGTGCGGCTCGGGAATGCCGACCATTTCCAGCAGCTCCAGCGTGCGCTTGGTCGCGACCTTGCCGGTCAGACCCTTGTGGATGCCGAGGATCTCGTTGATCTGTTTTTCGATGGAGTGCAGCGGGTTGAGCGAGGTCATCGGCTCCTGGAAGATCATCGCGATCCGGTTGCCACGGATGTGACGGATGGTCTTTTCGCTCAGCTCCAGCAGGTTTTGCCCGGAATAGCTGATGCTGCCGGCCGGATGGCGGGCCAGCGGGTAGGGCAGCAGGCGCAGGATCGAGTGCGCCGTCACCGACTTGCCCGAGCCGGACTCGCCCACCAACGCCAGGGTTTCGCCACGCTTGATGTCGAAGCTGACGCCCTCGACCACCCGATGGGCGCGATCGCTCGTGCCGAATTCGACGGCGAGGTCGCGGATTTCGATCAGATTGTCCTGATTCATGTCACTTCCTCGGGTCGAAGGCATCGCGAGCGGACTCGCCGATAAACACCAGCAGGCTCAGCATCAGCGCCAGCACCGCAAACGCGCTCATGCCCAGCCACGGCGCCTGCAGGTTGGATTTGCCCTGGGCCACCAGTTCGCCCAGCGACGGGCTGCCGGCCGGTAAACCGAAACCGAGGAAGTCCAGTGCGGTGAGGGTGCCGATGGCGCCGGTCAGGATGAACGGCATGAAGGTCATGGTCGAGACCATGGCGTTGGGCAGGATGTGGCGGAACATGATCGCGCCGTTCTGCATGCCCAGCGCCCGGGCCGCGCGTACGTACTCGAGGTTGCGTCCGCGCAGGAACTCGGCGCGTACCACGTCCACCAGGCTCATCCACGAGAACAGCAGCATGATCCCCAGCAGCCACCAGAAGTTCGGCTGGACGAAACTGGCGAGAATGATCAGCAGGTACAGCACCGGCAAGCCCGACCAGATTTCCAGGAAACGCTGTCCGGCCAGATCCACCCAGCCGCCATAGAAGCCCTGCAACGCGCCGGCGATCACGCCGATGATCGAACTGAGCACGGTCAGGGTCAGGGCGAATAGCACGGAGATACGGAAGCCGTAGATCACCCGCGCCAGCACATCGCGGCCCTGATCGTCAGTGCCCAGCAGGTTCACTGTCGAGGGCGGGGCAGGGGCCGGGACTTTCAGGTCGTAGTTGATGCTCTGGTAGCTGAACGGAATCGGCGCCCACAGCACCCAGGCGTCCTTGGCCTCGAGCAGTTCCTGGATGTACGGGCTCTTGTAGTTGGCTTCCAGCGGGAACTCGCCGCCGAAAGTGGTTTCCGGATAGCGCTTGATCGCCGGGAAGTACCAGTTGTTGTCGTAGTGCACCACCAGCGGCTTGTCGTTGGCGATCAGTTCGGCGCCGAGGCTCAGGCCGAACAGGATCAAAAACAGCCATAGCGACCACCAGCCACGCTTGTTGGCCTTGAACAGTTCGAAGCGCCGGCGGTTGAGCGGGGACAGGTTCATCTCAATGCTCCCGGCTGGCGAAGTCGATGCGCGGATCGACCAGGGTGTAGGTGAGGTCGCCGATCAGTTTCACCACCAGCCCCAGCAGGGTGAAGATGAACAGGGTGCCGAACACCACCGGGTAATCGCGGTTGATCGCCGCTTCGAAACTCATCAGGCCGAGGCCGTCGAGGGAAAAGATCACCTCCACCAGCAGCGAGCCGGTGAAGAAGATGCCGATGAACGCCGACGGGAATCCGGCAATCACCAGCAGCATCGCGTTGCGGAATACATGGCCGTAGAGCACGCGATGGCGAGTCAGGCCCTTGGCTTTGGCAGTGACCACGTATTGTTTGTTGATCTCGTCGAGGAAGCTGTTTTTGGTCAGCAGGGTCATGGTCGCGAAGTTGCCGATCACCAGTGCCGTCACCGGCAGCGCCAGGTGCCAGAAGTAGTCGAGGACCTTGCCGCCCAGGCTCAGCTCGTCAAAGTTGTTCGAGGTCAGGCCGCGTAGCGGAAACCAGTCCAGATAACTGCCGCCGGCAAACACCACGATCAGGAGAATCGCAAAGAGGAACGCCGGGATCGCATAACCGACGATGATCGCCGAACTGGTCCAGACGTCGAAGTGACTGCCGTGCCGCGTGGCCTTGGCGATCCCCAGCGGGATCGACACCAGGTACATGATCAGCGTGCTCCACAGCCCCAGCGAGATCGATACCGGCATCTTTTCCTTGATCAGGTCGATGACCTTGGCGTCGCGGAAAAAGCTGTCGCCGAAGTCCAGCCGCGCGTAGTTCTTGACCATGATCCACAGCCGTTCCGGCGCCGACTTGTCGAAACCGTACATGTGCTCGATTTCCTTGATCAGCGCCGGGTCCAGGCCTTGCGCGCCGCGATAGGCGGAGCCGGCCACCGACACTTCGGCACCGCCGCCGGCAATGCGGCTGGTGGCGCCTTCGAAGCCTTCGAGCTTGGCGATCATCTGTTCCACCGGCCCGCCGGGCGCGGCCTGGATGATCACGAAGTTGATCAGCAGAATGCCGAACAGGGTCGGAATGATCAGCAACAGTCGCCGAAAAATATACGCCAGCATCTGATTACTCCGTGCCCACAGGGTCGGCTTGCAGTTGGGTTTGCACTTCTACCGCAGGTTTCGTGTCGGGCTTGACCCACCAGGTATTAATGCCGATGTCGTACTTGGGGGAGACTTTCGGATGGCCGATGTGGTTCCAGTAAGCTACGCGCCAGGTCTTGATGTGCCAGTTGGGGATCACGTAGTAACCCCATTGCAGCACGCGGTCCAGCGCCCGGGCGTGGGCCACCAGGCTTTTGCGCGAGTCGGCGTTGATCAGGCTCTCGACCAGTTGATCGACGATCGGGTCTTTCAGGCCCATGGAGTTGCGGCTGCTCGGTTTGTCGGCGGCGGCGCTCATCCAGAACTCCCGTTGTTCGTTACCCGGTGAGTTGGACTGCGGGAAACTGCCGACGATCATGTCGAAATCCCGCGAACGCACGCGGTTGACGTATTGCGAGACGTCGACGCGGCGGATCACCAGATCGATGCCAAGGTCGGCGAGGTTGCGCTTGAACGGCAGCAGCACCCGTTCGAATTCGGTCTGGGCCAGCAGGAACTCGATGACCACCGGTTTGCCGGTGGTGTCGACCATCTTGTCGTCGACGATCTTCCAGCCGGCCTCTTGCAGCAGTTGATAGGCTTCGCGTTGCTGCAGGCGGATCATGCCGCTGGCATCGGTCTTGGGGTTTTCGAAGGCTTCGCTGAACACCTGCGCCGGGAGCTGGCGGCGGAACGGGTCGAGAATCGCCAGTTGATCGGCGTCCGGCAGGCCGGTGGCGGCCATTTCCGAGTTCTCGAAATAACTGCGGGTGCGCACATAGGCGCTGTTGAACAGTTGCTTGTTGGTCCATTCGAAGTCGAGCAGCAGGCCCAGCGCCTGACGCACACGAACGTCCTGGAACACCGGACGGCGCAGGTTGAAGACGAAGCCCTGCATCCCGGTCGGGTTGCCGTTGGGGATCAGTTCCTTGACCAGTCGGCCTTCGGTGACGGCCGGAATGTTGTAGGCGTTGGCCCAGTTCTTCGCGGTCATTTCCAGCCAGTAGTCGAACTGGCCGGCCTTCAGCGCTTCCAGGGCGACGGTGTTGTCGCGGAAGTAGTCGGTGGTCATCACATCGAAATTGTAGAAGCCGCGATTGACCGGCAGGTCCTTGCCCCAGTAATCCTTGACCCGCTCGTAACGTACCGAGCGCCCGGCCTTCACTTCGGCGACCCTGTACGGGCCGCTGCCCAGCGGGATTTCCAGATTGCCCTTGTTGAAATCGCGACTGGCCCACCAGTGTTTCGGCAGTACCGGCAACTGGCCGAGGATCAGCGGCAGCTCGCGATTGTTGTTGTGCTTGAACTTGAACAGCACCGTGAGCGGATCTTCGGCAACGGCCTCTTCGACGTCGCTGTAGTAACCGCGAAACATCGGCGAGCCTTCTTTCGTCAGGGTCTCGAAGCTGAACACCACGTCCTCGGCACGCACCGGGTGGCCGTCATGGAAGCGCGCTTCGGGGCGCAGGTAGAAACGCACCCAGCTGTTGTCCGGGGCCTTTTCGATCTTGCCGGCGATCAGGCCGTATTCGGTGAACGGCTCGTCGAGGCTGTGCCGGGTCAGGGTGTCGTAGATCTGCCCGACGTCATCGGCCGGCACGCCTTTGCTGATGAACGGGTTGAGGCTGTCGAAACCGCCGAAACCGGCCTGACGGAAGACTCCACCTTTGGGGGCATTGGGGTCAACGTAATCGAAATGCTTGAAATCGGCAGGGTATTTCGGCGGCTCGTTGTACAGGGTCACGGCGTGTTGCGGGGCGGCGCAGGCCAGCCCGGCGAACAACAGGCCGCAAGCCTGCACGAGCAGGGTGCGAACGGCGTTCATTGACCTTTCTCCGAAGATTTCAGCCACCACGCGCTCAGGCCCAGGGTGTAGGGCGGAGTGGTGACGAAGGCGAACCGGTTGCGGTACGCCAGACGATGATAATTGAGGTACCAGTTGGGAATGCTGTAGTGCTGCCAGAGCAGCACGCGGTCCAGCGCCTTGCCGGCGGCGACCTGTTCATCGCGGGTGCGGGCGGCGAGCAATTGCTCGAGCAGATGATCGACCACCGGGTTGGCGATGCCCGCGTAATTCTTGCTGCCCTTGACCCCGACCTGGCTGGAGTGGAAGTACTGCCACTGTTCCAGCCCCGGGCTGAGGGTCTGGTTGAGGGTCATGAGGATCATGTCGAAGTCGAACTGATCCAGGCGCTGCTTGTATTGGGCGCGATCCACCGTGCGCAGGCGCGCGTCGATGCCGATGCTGTTGAGGTTCTCGATGTACGGCTGGAGGATCCGCTCAAGATTCGGGTTGACCAGCAGCAGTTCAAAACTCAGCGGTTGCCCGGCGGCGTTCTGCAAGCGTTGGCCATTGAGCTTCCAGCCGGCCTCGGCCAGCAGCGCGAGGGCCTTGCGCATGGTTTCCCGGGGAATGCCGCGCCCGTCGGTCTTTGGCAGCGTGAACGGCTCGGTGAACAGCCGGGCCGGCAATTGATCCTTGTACGGCTTGAGCATCAACCATTCGTGACCGACGGGCAGGCCGCTGGCGCTGAACTCGCTGTTCGGGTAATAGCTGGTGGTGCGCTGGTAGGCATCGCTGAACAGCGCGCGGTTGGTCCACTCGAAATCAAACATCAGGCCCAACGCTTCGCGGGTCTTGACGTCCGAGAAGGTGGCTCGCCGGGTGTTCATGAACAGGCCCTGGCTCTGGGTCGGGATCTGGTGCGGGATCTGCGCCTTGATCACGTCGCCACGGCGCACGGCCGGGAAGTTGTAGCCATTGGCCCAGTTCTTCGCCTGATGCTCGATATAGATGTCGAACTCGCCGGCCTTGAACGCTTCGAAGGCCACATCGCTGTCGCGATAGAACTCGACTTCCATGCGATCGAAGTTGTACTTGCCGCGATTGACCGGCAAGTCCTTGCCCCAGTAATCCTTGACCCGTTCGAAAATCAGCTGCCGTCCCGGCGTCACCGAGGTAATGCGGTACGGCCCGCTGCCCATTGGCGGCTCGAAGGTGGTGGCCTTGAAGTCACGGCCCTTCCAGTAATGCTGGGGCAGCACCGGCAACTCGCCCAGACGCAGGATCAGCAGCGGATTGCCCGAGCGCTTCATGATGAAGCGAATGCGCTGCGGGTTGAGGATGTCGACCCGCGACACCTCCTGCAGCGCCGTCCGGTACAGCGGATGGCCTTCCTTGAGCAGCGTCCGATAGGAGAACGCCACGTCGTAGGCGGTGATCGGCGTGCCATCGTGGAAGCGCGCTTCCGGGCGCAGGTTGAACACCACCCAGCTGCGGTCTTCGCTGTATTCCACCGATTGCGCGATCAGGCCATAGCTGGAGGCCGGCTCATCGCCGGACGGCGAATACTGGCCGGTGCCGACCATCAGCGGCTCGTTCAGCTCGTTGATGCCGTACTGCAGGAAATTCGGGGTGGTGACCGGGCTGGTGCCCTTGAAGGTGTAGGGGTTGAGCGTATCGAAGGTGCCAAACGCCATCACCCGCAAGGTGCCGCCCTTGGGCGCTTGCGGGTTGACCCAGTCGAAGTGGGTAAATCTGGCCGGGTACTTGAGCGTGCCGAACTGCGCATAACCGTGGCTTTCGGTGATCGTGGCGCTGACGGGGGAGCTCAAGGCCAGGCTGATCAGGAGCAGGAGGAGGGGACGCTTCAAGTCAGATCCGATCCAGGCGGCTTGGGCTTTGTGGGCCGTACAGTAACAGCTTGTATGGACAGGAAAAAGACAGGGGCTTAATGCGCGGTTAATTGTGGGAGTTGCCGGCATCGACAGCAAAAAATGACAGGCAAAAAAAAGCCCCTGAATTCAGGGGCTCTTTGTCAGTGCGGCTGGTAGACCGTGAGCATCTGCCCAGGCTTGAGCGCCTTGCCGGCGCCCGGGTTCCAGCGCTTGAGATGCTGCATCTCGACGTTGAAACGCTTGGCAACAACATACAGCGTATCGCCGCGCTGGACCTTGTACTGGGTCTGCTGCTTGCTGTCGTCCTTGGCTTTGGTCTTGGTGTTGGCCGCGATCACGGTGTTGATGCGCCCGCCGGTCTTGCTGGCCGGAGTGCGTTTGGTGGTGTCCTGCATGACCAGGGTCTGGCCGACCTTGAGGTTCTTGCCGGTCAGCTTGTTCCAGCGTTGCAGGTCCTTGACGTCGACCTTGTTGGCCTTGGCGATGGAGCCGAGGTTGTCGCCGCGCTTGACCCGGTAGGCACGCTTGAGCTTCGCGACTTCGGTCGGGTCGGCGCCTTCGAAGACCGGTTTCAGCGAACGAGGGCTGATCAGTTCTTCAGGACGCATGGTCTGCAGACTGGCGGTCAGCAGTTGCGCCTTCGAGGTCGGCACCAGCAGGTGTTGCGGGCCGTCGATGGTGGTGCGCTGCTTGAACGCCGGGTTGAGCTGGAACAGCTCGTCTTCGTCGATGTTGGCCACGGCGGCGACCTTGGACAGGTCCATGCGCTGGTTGATTTCGACGACCTGGAAGTAAGGTTCGTTGGCGATCGGGTTGAGGTTCACCCCGTAGGCTTCCGGCGACAGCACCACTTGCGACAGGGCCAGTAGTTTCGGCACGTAGGCCTGGGTTTCTGCCGGCAGCGGCAGGTTCCAGTAGTCGGTCGGCAGGCCGAGCTTTTCGTTGCGTTCGATGGCGCGGCTGACCGTGCCTTCGCCGGCATTGTAGGCCGCCAGGGCCAGCAGCCAGTCGCCGTTGAACATGTCGTGCAGGCGGGTCAGGTAATCCATCGCTGCCGTGGTCGAGGCGGTGATGTCGCGACGGCCGTCGTAGAAACGGGTCTGGCGCAGGTTGTAGTAGCGCCCGGTGGACGGGATGAACTGCCAGAGGCCCACCGCGTCGGCCCGGGAATAGGCCATCGGGTTGTAGGCGCTTTCAATCACTGGCAGCAGGGCCAGTTCCAGCGGCATGTTGCGTTCTTCGAGGCGCTCGACGATGTAATGAATGTAGAGGCTGCCGCGCTCGCCGGCGTTCTCGAGAAAGGAAGGGTTACTGGCGAACCACAGGCGCTGCTGCTCGATGCGCGGGTTTACGCCCAGGCCTTCCTGAAGCTGAAAACCACCGCGCATGCGTTCCCAGATGTCCTGGGGCACCTGCGGGCTGGGCTTCTCGGACAACCAGATCGGCTTCTGCTTGGCTCGCGCAGCAATGTTCGGCGTATGGGTCGCTTCAGTCTGCGGAGCATGGCTGGAACAGCCCGCCAGCGTGGCGGACACAGCCACCGCGATGGCTTGCGCCAGGCGGGTCAATGCGTCTGAATTGACGGACTTACGTATGGATGACGACATTGGCTGGAAGTAAGTTCCGGGCAAAAATGTCGGGCGATTCTAGAAAGCGCACCCCCTGCGGTCAACCATTCAGCGTTTTTGTACCAAGTGGTGAACGGCTTAGAACTTATCTTTCCAAGCCCGCAGAGCCGCAAAAACCTCACTCGGCGCCCGGTTTTGAGCGCCATTCCGTTCGTCCACTTTTTGTGTAACTAATGTTTCACTGGTACGCAGAAACGGGTTTGTGAGCTTTTCCAGGGCAATGGTCGAGGGCAGGGTCATGACCCCGTTCTGCCGTTGCTGGCTGACTTTTTCCAGACGGGCGGCAATGTCCGGGTTGCCCGGCTCCACCGCAGCGGCAAATTTCAGGTTGCTCAGGGTGTATTCGTGGGTGCAGTAGACCAGCGTGTCTTCCGGCAGGGCCGCCAGACGACCAAGGGAGTGGTGCATTTGCTCCGGCGTGCCCTCGAACAAACGGCCGCAACCGGCGGCGAACAGGGTGTCGCCGCAGAACAGCAGGCCGTGATGGTAATAGGCGATGTGCCCCAGGGTGTGGCCGGGAACGGCGTAGACATCGAAATCCCAGCCGAGCACGCGAACCTTGTCGTTATCCTTGAGCGCCACATCCCGCCCCGGAATGCTTTCGCTGGCCGGACCGTAGACGGTGGCGCCCGTAGCCTTTTTAAGCGTCTCGACACCGCCGACATGATCATGGTGATGATGAGTGATCAGAATGTCGCCCAGCACCCAGCCCGGATGCGCGGCAAGCCACGCCTGCACGGGGGCGGCATCGCCCGGGTCGACCACCGCGCAACGCTGGGTGGCATGATCCTGTAACAACCAGATGTAGTTGTCGGTGAAGGCGGGCAGGGCACTGATCTGTATCATCTTCGGATTCGCCAAGCGGGTAACATTGGCGCATCTTAGAGGTTCCTGGCGTGTTGGAGAATGCAATGATCGATAAAGCGTTCGCTCAGGCCGATCCTGACTGGCTGGCCCTGATCGGGGCGGCCCGTGAATGGCTGTCCGGTCCCCTCGGGCAATTTCTGCTCGACGAAGAGCGGCGCATGCTCGAAGACGAGCTCGGCCGGTTCTTCGGCGGCTATCTGGTGCATTACGGCCCTTCTGCAGAAACACCGCCGTCGGCGCCGCAGGTGCAGCGCAACGTGCGGCTCGGTGCGCCGTTGCCCGGTGTCGAGATCGTCTGCGAAGAGCAGGCCTGGCCGTTGAGCGAGCACGCCGCCGACGTGGTGGTGTTGCAGCACGGTCTGGATTTCTGCCTGTCGCCCCACGGCCTGCTGCGTGAAGCGGCCAGCAGCGTGCGCCCCGGCGGGCATCTGCTGATTGTCGGCATCAATCCCTGGAGCACCTGGGGCCTGCGCCATGTGTTCGCTCACGATGCGTTGCATCAGGCGCGCTGCATCTCGCCATCGCGGGTCGCCGACTGGCTCAACCTGCTGGGCTTCGCGCTGGAGAAACGCCGCTTCGGGTGCTATCGTCCGCCGCTCGCGTCACCCAAGTGGCAGGCCCGTCTGGCCGGCTGGGAACGCAAGGCCGGCGACTGGCAACTGGCGGGCGGCGGTTTCTATCTGTTGGTCGCGCGCAAGATCGTGGTCGGCCTGCGTCCGGTGCGTCAGGAGCGCCGCGAGCCGATGGGCAAGCTGATTCCGCTGCCGATGGCCAAGGTCAATCGTCGCCGCATCGAACCGTAAACCTTCTTTTATTGTGGCCGGGTCTGTCCGGCCCGGGCCGTTGTCGATCCGTGATCGGCGGGGCCAGGCATTTTTCTGGATAGAGTGGCATGAGCGAAAGCGTCGATAGCGTAGAACTGTTCACTGACGGCGCCTGCAAGGGCAACCCCGGCCCGGGCGGCTGGGGCGCCCTGCTGGTGTGCAAGGGCGTCGAAAAGGAACTGTGGGGCGGCGAAGCCAACACCACCAACAACCGCATGGAGCTGCTCGGCGCGATTCGCGGCCTGGAAGCCCTCAAGCGTCCGTGCGAAGTGCTGCTGGTGACCGACTCGCAATACGTGATGAAAGGCATCAACGAGTGGATGGCCAACTGGAAGAAACGCGGCTGGAAAACCGCTGCCAAAGAGCCAGTAAAAAATGCCGACCTGTGGAAAGAGCTGGACGAGCAGGTCAATCGCCACAAGGTCACCTGGAAATGGGTCCGCGGCCACATCGGCCACCACGGCAACGAACGCGCCGACCAATTGGCCAATCGTGGTGTGGATGAAGTGCGCGGCTACAAGCAGGATTGATTACAGCATCAGAATGGCGCTCGCCAATTGCAAGTCAGTGGCGGACAGTTCCGGCAACAGGCTGCGAATCCGCTGGAATGCCGCCTCCATCTGCGCGCCACGAATGTCTCCGTCGCTGGCCACGAAGGCCGCCGCATCATCCTTGGCGGCCAGCACGATCTTGTCGTCCTTGAACGACCCGCTGGTGCCTTTGCTGGAGCTGAGCGTCAGGCTCAGGGTGATGTCGGTGCTGATGACAAAACTGGTGGCGTGCGCTTCGGCCGTCAGCAGGCAGGCGCCAACCAAAAAAACGTATGCAGTCTTCATGACGTGCTCAAATCCACTGGGAAACAGGCCGCGCACGCTAACAAGCCGGTTTGCCCCAGACTTTATGAACATTGCTAATGATTGTTAAAAACTGCATGAGCGCCGATCACCCGGCGGTGCGCGACTCGCGCCACCAGCGTGTTAACATCGCCGCTTTTGCACGATTGACCCCGTTGAGAGCTGAACACTGATGGCCACCAGATCCGTTGTACTCGATACCGAAACCACCGGCATGCCGGTGACCGATGGTCACCGGATCATTGAAATCGGTTGCGTCGAGCTGATCGGTCGGCGCCTGACAGGCCGGCACTTTCACGTCTATCTGCAACCGGACCGCGAAAGTGACG
Source organism: Pseudomonas sp. MWU12-2029 (assembly GCF_023242425.1). Lineage (NCBI taxonomy): Bacteria > Pseudomonadati > Pseudomonadota > Gammaproteobacteria > Pseudomonadales > Pseudomonadaceae > Pseudomonas > Pseudomonas sp. MWU12-2029. The sequence goes on from NZ_JALJDY010000003.1 coordinate 394,110, forward strand.
AAGGCGCGATCGGCGTTCACGGCATCACCAACGAATTCCTGGTCGGCAAACCGCGTTTCGCCGAAGTGGCCGATGAGTTCTTCGAGTTCATCAACGGCGCGCAACTGATCATCCATAACGCGGCGTTCGACGTTGGCTTCATCAACAACGAATTCGCCCTGATGGGTCAGCAGGATCGCGCGGACATCACGCAGCACTGCACGATCCTCGACACCCTGATGATGGCCCGGGAACGTCACCCGGGTCAGCGCAACAGCCTCGATGCCCTATGCAAACGATACGGCGTCGACAACTCCGGCCGTGAGCTGCACGGCGCATTGCTCGACTCGGAGATTCTTGCCGACGTCTACCTGACCATGACCGGTGGCCAGACCAGCCTGTCCCTGGCCGGTAACGCCTCCGACGGTAACGGCACGGGCGAGGGCGCTGACAACTCCGCCACCGAAATCCGCCGTCTGCCGGCGGATCGCAAGCCGGGGCGGATCATTCGCGCCACCGAAGCCGAACTGGCCGAGCACCAGGTGCGTCTGGAAATCATCGCCAAATCCGCTGGCGCACCGGCGCTGTGGACTCAGCTGCTGGAAGCCGAAGCCCAGGCGTAAAACGCAAAGGATCGTCCGAATGCGCAGGCCGCGTTCGGACGATCCTTTGTTTTTGGCAGTACTGACAACTGGCCACCCTCGCCACATCCGCTCCGACCCTCTACCCTGAGGACATTGGCAGATCACTCTCCGCCGCCTCAGGACACTGAGTCTCATGTACAAAGATCTGAAGTTCCCGGTGTTGATCGTCCACCGCGACATCAAGGCCGACACGGTTGCCGGCGAACGCATTCGCGGCATTGCCCGTGAACTCGAGCAGGAAGGTTTCAGCATCGTTTCGGCCACGGACTACACCGAGGGCCGGCTGGTGGCGTCGACCCACCATGGTCTGGCGTGCATGTTGATTGCCGCTGAAGACGCCAGCACCAATTCCCATTTGTTACAGAACATGGCCGAACTGATCGGTCTTGCCCGGGTGCGGGCGCCGGATCTGCCGATCTTCGCCCTCGGCGAGCAGGTCACCCTGGAAAACGCCCCGGCCGATGCCATGGCCGAACTGAATCAGTTGCGCGGCATTCTCTACCTGTTCGAAGACACCGTACCGTTTCTGGCCCGGCAGGTGGCGCGGGCGGCGCGCAAGTATCTGGACGGGTTGTTGCCACCGTTCTTCAAGGCCTTGGTGCAGCACACCGCCGACTCCAATTATTCCTGGCACACCCCGGGGCATGGCGGTGGCGTGGCGTATCACAAGAGTCCGGTGGGGCAGGCGTTTCACCAGTTCTTCGGCGAAAACACCCTGCGTTCGGATTTGTCGGTGTCGGTGCCGGAGCTGGGCTCGCTGCTCGATCACACCGGGCCGCTGGCCGAAGCGGAAGCGCGGGCGGCGCGCAATTTCGGCGCCGATCACACCTTTTTCGTGATCAATGGCACCTCGACTGCCAACAAGATCGTCTGGCATTCGATGGTCGGGCGCGATGATCTGGTGCTGGTGGATCGCAACTGCCACAAGTCGGTGTTGCACGCGATCATCATGACCGGGGCTATTCCTCTCTATCTGTGCCCGGAACGTAACGAGCTGGGCATCATCGGCCCGATCCCGCTGAGCGAATTCAGCCGCGAATCGATCCAGGCCAAGATCGATGCAAGCCCGCTGACCAAGGGCCGGGAGCCGAAAGTCAAACTCGCGGTGGTCACCAACTCCACTTATGACGGCCTCTGTTACAACGCCGAACTGATCAAGCAGAGCCTGGGCAACAGTGTCGAGGTCCTGCATTTCGACGAAGCCTGGTACGCCTACGCGGCGTTTCACGAATTCTTTGCCGGACGCTACGGCATGGCCACCTCGCGCAGTGCCGACAGTCCGCTGGTGTTTACCACCCATTCCACCCATAAACTACTGGCGGCGTTCAGTCAGGCTTCGATGATTCATGTGCAGGACGGCGGCGCTCGGCAACTGGACCGCGACCGGTTCAACGAAGCGTTCATGATGCATATCTCGACGTCGCCGCAATACAGCATCATCGCCTCGCTGGACGTGGCCTCGGCCATGATGGAAGGCCCGGCCGGGCGTTCGCTGTTGCAGGAAACCTTCGATGAAGCCCTGAGCTTTCGCCGGGCACTGGCCAATCTGCGGCAACACATCGACGCCAATGACTGGTGGTTTTCGATCTGGCAGCCGCCAAGTGTCGAGGGTATTGACCGGGTGCAGACCGAAGACTGGCTGCTGAAGCCCGAGGCGGACTGGCATGGCTTCGGCGAAGTCAGCGACGACTATGTGCTGCTCGATCCGATCAAGGTCACTCTGGTGATGCCCGGCCTGACCGCTGGCGGCGCTTTAAGCGACAAGGGGATTCCGGCGGCGGTAGTCAGTCGTTTCCTCTGGGAGCGCGGACTGGTGGTGGAGAAAACCGGGCTCTATTCGTTTCTGGTGCTGTTCTCCATGGGCATCACCAAAGGCAAGTGGAGCACGCTGTTGACCGAGCTTTTGGAGTTCAAGCGCAGCTACGACGCCAACGTCAGCCTCGACACCTGCCTGAAGTGTGTCGCTCAGGAAGACCCGGCGCGCTATCGCGGCATGGGTCTGCGCGACCTGTGCGATCAGCTCCACGCCTGTTATCGCAGCAACGCCACCGCCAGGCACCTCAAGCGTATGTACACCGTGTTGCCGGAAATCGCCATGAAACCGGCCCATGCCTACGATCAACTGGTGCGCGGCGAAGTCGAGGCGGTGCCGATCGATGAGCTGGAGGGGCGTGTCGCAGCGGTGATGCTGGTGCCTTATCCGCCGGGGATTCCGTTGATCATGCCCGGCGAGCGTTTTACCGAATCCACCCGGTCGATCATCGATTACCTGAAGTTTGCCCGCACGTTCGATGCGAGTTTTCCGGGTTTCGTGGTCGATGTGCACGGACTGCAACACGAAGACGAGGGCAATGGACGGCACTACACCGTCGATTGCGTCAAGGAATGAGGGCGTTTCCCAGTATGCAACCGGTCATGAATCCAAAATACCCCGGGCTGTCGGTGCGCGTTGCCGACGACGGCTTTGCCGCTTATATCTGGGGCAGCGATTTCAGCTTCGAGGTCGCCGCCTATGGCACGGCCGAAATCGGTAAACCCGTCGCGCAGTGGGGTGTGACGCCGATCGTGCCGTACCGCAAGTGCTACGGCATCGATCCGGAAGAGTTCAGCAGTTTTCGCGATGCCGCCGACAGTGCGATTTTCATGGCGTATCTGGAGGACCAGCCGGTAGGGCATCTGGTGATCAGCACCAACTGGAACGGTTTCGCCCATATCGATGAGCTGGCGGTGCATGCGCCGGCACGCCGCCATGGTGTGGCGAAAGCGTTGCTGGATGTGGCGCAGTTCTGGAGTCGCAAGAAAAAGCTGCCGGGGATCATGCTCGAGACCCAGAACAACAACCTCGGTGCCTGTCGCTTGTATGAGCGTTGCGGTTATGTGATCGGTGGCATCGACCATCTGCGTTATCGCGGTATCGACCCGAACACCGCCGAGGTGGCGTTGTTCTGGTATCGATTATTCGATAATCCGCTGGAAAACCCGATCAGCTCGCCAGCATCGCCTCGGCTTGTTCCGTAACGATACCCAGCAATGTCTGGACCGCCGATGTCGGCGGCGTGTGCTTGAAGGTCAGTGCATAGAGGCTGATCGGCACCGCCGGTGACAACGGACAAGTGTCGATCCCATCGGCCCGGGCACCCAGCGCGGTGAACGGGTCGACGATGGCCAGGCCTTCACCGGCCTCGACCATGCTGCGCATCATCTGATGGGTCTGCACCCGGGTGTGGATGCTCGGTGCCGGGCGCAAGGCCTGGAGTTTGTGTTCCAGCGCCGGGCTCAGCGGGTCCTGGCCTTCGAGGCCGACCATTGCCTGACCGGCCAGGTCCTGCAGGGAAATGTATTTCTGCTTCGGTTGCAGCCAGCCGTGGGGCGCGAGCAATTGCAGCTTGCCTTGGGCCAGCGGCTGGCAATGGATATCCGGATGTTCGGGATCGTGCAGGCTCAGGCCCAGATCGCTCTCGCGCAGCAACAGACTGCGAACGATGTGACGGGTGGGTTCACTGAGCAGCGTGCAGGGCACGTCCGGCAAGCGTCGGCGCAAGGCGGCAAGGCTTTGCGGCAACAATTGCTGGGCCAGCGGCGGGGTGCCGATGATTCGAAGGGGCGGGGCGAGGTATTGCTTGAGACTGCTGGCCAGCCGTTGCACCGGTTCCAGCGCGTCATAGATGTGGGCGATTTCAACTTGCAACGCACGGGCTTCGGCCGTGGCCTGAAGCCGTCCGCGCACGCTGGCGAACAGCATGAAACCCAACTGACTCTCGGCTTCGCGCAGTCGCTCCTCGACATCGCCCGCCGGCAATTGCAGCCATTCGGCGGCGGTGCCCACGTGACCCGTCTGTAAAAGCGCCTGTATCACCTCGATATGACGTAAACGCATGCGTGAAGTCCATGTCCGGCCGTTGGGGTCAGTGGCTGAATCCTACCCCAACTCGGCGCGGATGACTTCTGCTCATAACAATCGGTTATGAAGCGACAGTCGGCTCGGGTTCGCGAATCAACGTGATGCCTGATTGAACCAGCAGGAATTCGTTGTCGTCGATTTTATTGACCCGGTCGCCAATCGCCAGTTTGTAGGTGGTAACAGGCTCCATGCCGGTGAAACCGTCTGCCGACGGGTTGGATTCCTGGAACTCATGCACGGAATAAACGCGGCCTTCCGCATCTCTTGCATGGAACTGACCGACGAGTACTGCTGCCATCTGCTTAGAACCTCTGGAGATAAAACGCTTGATTTGCGGCTTGGTAGACCGCCATCGAGCTTGGTAAGTTTTCCTACAGGAAAAAAATAATCCGGACGCGGGAAATATCCCTCGTCGTCTGGTGGAATCGTCGCTGGATCATCTATAACTACAGGCTCCTCCCACGGACAGTCGAGAGTCTTCCCATGAGCAATGTCTATAACGTCGCGGTAGTGGTCGGCAGCCTGCGTAAAGCTTCGATCAATCGCAAGGTCGCGCTGGCGCTGGCGGAACTGGCACCGGCCAACCTCAAGCTGAACATTGTGGAAATAGGCGATCTGCCACTCTATAACGAAGACATCGACGGCGATTCACCGCCGGCAGCCTACAGCACTTTTCGGCAAAAAGTGGGCTCATCCGACGCGGTGCTGTTTGTCACCCCGGAGTACAACCGTTCGGTGCCGGCACCCTTGAAGAACGCCATTGACGTCGGCTCGCGGCCTTATGGCAAGAGTGTCTGGGGTGGCAAACCGGGGGCGGTGATCAGCGTTTCGCCGGGTGCCATCGGCGGTTTTGGCGCCAACCAGCATTTGCGCCAGTCCTTCGTTTTCCTCAACGTGCCGTGCATGCAGCAGCCGGAGGCCTATCTGGGCGGCGCCGGTACGGCGTTCGATGAGTCGGGCAAACTGAACGAGTCGGTCAAGCCGTTCCTGCAGAGCTTCATCAATGCCTATGGCGAGTGGGTCGCGCAGCACAAGAAGTGATCCACTGATTTTTCTGACAACATAACGAACCTGTGGGAGCTGGCTCCCACAGGTTTTTTTGTGGTCTGATTCTTTCCCTTTTATTGAAGGCTGTCGCGAATGCTCGCTGCGTCACTGATTTTCCTGCTGACCATTACCCTGGTGATCTGGCAACCCAAAGGCCTCGGGGTCGGCTGGAGTGCAACGCTCGGCGCTATTGTCGCGCTGCTTTTTGGCGTGGTGCACCTGAGCGATATTCCGTTGGTGTGGCAGATCATCTGGAACGCCACCGGCACTTTTGTGGCGCTGATCATCATCAGCCTGTTGCTCGACGAGGCGGGATTCTTTGCCTGGGCTGCGTTGCACGTGGCGCGATGGGGGCGGGGCAGCGGGCGCAAGCTGTTCGCCTTCATGGTGTTGCTCGGTGCGCTGGTGTCGGCGTTGTTCGCCAATGACGGCGCGGCGCTGATCCTCACGCCGATCGTGATTTCCATGCTGTTGGCCCTGCGTTTTTCGCCGGCGGCGACCCTGGCGTTCGTCATGGGCGCGGGGTTCATTGCCGACACCGCGAGCCTGCCGCTGGTGGTGTCGAACCTGGTCAACATCGTTTCGGCCGACTTCTTTCACATCGGTTTCAATCGCTATGCAGCGGTGATGGTGCCGGTGAACTTTGTCAGCGTTGCGGCCACGCTGGCGGTGTTGCTGTGGTTTTTCCGCCGCGACATTCCGAAAGACTACGACCCTGAACAGCTTGAGCACCCGGAGACGGCGATCCACGACAAGGCCACGTTCTACGCCGGCTGGGCGGTGTTGCTGATCCTGCTGGTGGGCTGCTTTGCCCTGGAGCCGCTGGGGATTCCGATCAGTGCGATCTCGGCCGTTTGCGCGGCTTTGTTGCTGGGCATCGCTGCCCGTGGGCACAAAATCTCCACGCGCAAAGTGATGAAAGAGGCGCCGTGGCAGATCGTGATTTTCTCTCTGGGCATGTATCTGGTGGTCTACGGACTGCGCAACGCCGGGCTGACGGATCATCTGGCCGGCTGGCTGGATGCCTTTGCCGGGTATGGCGTGTGGGGCGCGGCCATGGGCACAGGCGTGCTGACCGCGTTGTTGTCGTCGATCATGAACAATCTGCCGACGGTGCTGATCGGTTTGCTGTCGATCGATGCCAGTCAGGCGTCCGGTGTCGTGAAAGAGGCGATGATCTACGCCAACGTGATCGGCAGCGACCTTGGGCCGAAGATCACCCCGATCGGCAGTCTGGCGACTCTGCTCTGGCTGCATGTGCTGGAGCGCAAGGACATCCGGATCGGCTGGGGGTATTACTTCAAGGTCGGGATTGTGCTGACGGTGCCGGTTCTTTTGGTTACGTTGGCGGCACTCGCCGTGAGACTTTCCATTTAGACCGAGTCGGCCCCTTCGCGAGCAAGTCGAATCGTCGCACCGCCGCTCCCACATTTGAGATGCATTCCACTGTGGGAGCGAGCTTGCTCGCGACGGGGCCGGATCAAACGGTACAAAAATCAGGATTGGCCGGGCACGTTCGGCCACAGATCCGAAACCAGAAACAGCCGCTCGGCTTCCTCCCATTCGCCCCGGGCATTTTCGGTCAGGCGCACCATCAGTTGCGCCGGGGCGAGCGGTTCGAGTTCATCGAGCCAGGTCCGCAACTGCTCGTGGCTCCAGGTCTGGTCCGCCGGGTAATGTGCCGGTGCCAGCCACGCGTGGCGGGGCAGGGGTTGCCAGCGTCCGGCCGGGCGCTGGGCGACAAACGCCGGCCAGTCCTTTTGATGCAGCCAACTGCCGCGCAGATGCTGCGGATGGGCGCCGCTCGGCGGTTCGGACTGTCCGGGCCATGGATACAGCAGATAACCGCCCAGCCACAACTGCGCACTGAATGACTCGATATCCAGCGCCGCCAGGGCCTCGCGGCTTTCCGGGCGGGCGGAAATCGGTAACTGGTGTTCGCTCAGATGGGCCAGTTTGCGGTCCAGTCGATCATGACAGCCGGGGCCGAGCCACTGCGCCGGATCGCGGCCGTTACCATTCTGCGGGCCGAGGTAGAGCTTGATCGCCAGTTCCAGGTGATGCACGCCGTCACGGTCGCGCAGCAGCATGTCGAGTTCGCCGAGGGTGTGGCCTTCGCGGCGGATCGGCAGGTTGGCGGCGATCAGTTCGATCCCCGGCGCATGCTCCACGGCAAACTGCCACAGCCGCTCGTAATACAGGCCCAGACGCCGGGTGCGAGCCTGGGACAGCCATTGCAGCAGACCGTAACTGTCCCGGTCGAGCCGGTGCAGCCAGTGCGCCAGCCGCTCAGGGTCGTGCACCCAGTCGCTGCCCGCCAGCGGATGACGTTGCGGCCACGGCGTGGCGGCGAGCATCGGCGGGGCGAGGATCACCCACGCCAGATCGCGCACTTCCGGGTGGCGCAACTGATGGGGCAACTGGAGCAAGTCGGGAAATAGGATCATCTTGCGAGCATAGCCTTAAACGCAGGCGCACTCTCGGGCTGAAAGGGTTTTGTCTATCCGGCGCTTTCGCCCATAATCGTCGTTTTCGCCGTCGCAGCCCCAGCAGGAGTCCCATGGAGCAATTTCGTAATATCGGCATCATCGGTCGCCTGGGCAGTTCCCAGGTGCTGGATACCGTCCGCCGACTGAAACGCTTTCTGCTCGATCGTCACCTGCATGTGATCCTCGAAGACACCATCGCCGAAGTCCTGCCCGGCCACGGCCTGCAAACCTCGTCGCGCAAGATGCTCGGCGAAGTCTGCGACATGGTCATCGTCGTCGGCGGTGACGGCAGCCTGCTCGGCGCGGCACGGGCGCTGGCCAAACACAACATTCCGGTGCTCGGGATCAACCGTGGCAGCCTCGGCTTTCTCACCGACATCCGCCCGGACGAGCTGGAAATCAAGGTCGCCGAAGTACTCGACGGCCACTATCTGGTGGAAAACCGCTTCCTGCTGCAGGCCGAAGTCCGCCGCCACGCCGAGGCCATCGGCCAGGGCGATGCGCTGAACGACGTGGTGCTGCACCCGGGCAAATCGACGCGAATGATCGAGTTCGAGCTGTACATCGACGGCCAGTTCGTCTGCAGCCAGAAGGCCGACGGCCTGATCGTCGCCACGCCGACCGGCTCCACCGCGTACGCATTGTCCGCCGGCGGCCCGATCATGCATCCCAAGCTCGACGCTATTGTGATTGTGCCGATGTACCCCCATACCTTGTCGGGTAGACCGATCGTGGTCGATGGCAACAGTGAGCTGAAAATCGTCGTGTCCAAAGATATGCAGATCTACCCGCAGGTCTCCTGCGACGGGCAGAACCACTTCACCTGCGCGCCGGGCGACACCATCACCGTCAGCAAGAAAGCGCAGAAGCTGCGGCTGATCCATCCGCTCGACCACAACTACTACGAGGTCTGCCGCACCAAACTCGGCTGGGGCAGCAAGCTGGGTGGTGGAGGCGACTGATGCTCGATCCCGCGCGCAGTTATGACCTGATCGGTGACGTGCACGGATGCGCCCTGACCCTGGAACACCTGCTGGACCGCCTCGGTTACCACAAGCAGGGTGGGGTCTGGCGGCATCCTTCGCGCATGGCCGTGTTCGTCGGCGACATCATCGACCGTGGCCCGCGGATTCGCGAGGCGCTGCACATCGTTCATGACATGGTCGAGGCCGGCCAGGCCTTGTGCATCATGGGCAACCACGAATTCAACGCCCTGGGCTGGAGCACGCCGGCGCCACCTGGCAGCGGCAAGCAGTTCGTGCGCGAACACACGCCGCGTCATGCCCGTTTGCTGCATGAAACCCTGACTCAGTTCGAAGACCATCCCGGTGACTGGCACGACTTCCAGCGTTGGTTCTATGAGCTGCCGCTGTTTGTCGACGCCGGACGCTTCCGCGTCGTGCACGCCTGCTGGGATGCCGGCCTTATCGAGCCGTTGCGCGCGCTGTTCCCCGATGGCTGCATCGATGAGCACTTCCTTCAGGCTTCCGCCGTACCGGGCAGCTTTGCCTGCACCGTCTTCGATCGCCTGCTGCGCGGCACCGACATGCGTCTGCCCGATGGCCTGACCATGACCAGCGGCGACGGTCTGGTGCGCTCGTTCTTCCGCACCAAATTCTGGGAAGACGATCCGCAGACTTACGGCGACATCGTGTTCCAGCCCGATGCACTGCCGGAGCCGGTGGCGCAGAAGCCGCTGACCTCCAGCGAAAAGAATTCCCTGCTGCGTTACGGCGTCGATGAACCGTTGCTGTTCGTCGGCCACTACTGGCGCAGCGGCAAACCGGCGCCGATCCGCCCGAACCTCGCGTGCCTGGATTACAGCGCCGTGCTCTACGGCAAACTGGTGGCTTATCGTCTGGATCAAGAAACCCGCCTGGATCCGCATAAATTTGTCTGGGTCGATGTCGAGCGGCCGGAGGTGCTGCGATGAGCGCGGTAGCGGTATTGCGTCTGCCACTGGCGGCGGACTTGAGCGGTTTCGTCAAACTGCTGCAACGCATGCAGGTACCACATCGCGTCAGCGAAGAGTCGGGCGAGCAGGTGCTGTGGGTGCCGTCGGAAATCAGCGAAGACGTGCGTTCGCTGTACGAGCGCTTCCCGGCAGGTGACCCGGATCAGCAACTGGACATTCCGGTGGCGCCGACCTTCAAGCGTCCGAGCTTCGCCGAGCAACTGAAACACGCCAAGGCCACCGGGTTCATCCTGTTGCTGAGCCTGCTGGTGGGCGGCCTGACGTATCTGGGCGACAACCTCGACACGATGCGCTGGCTGACTTTCCTCGATTTCCGCGTGGTCGGCGACTACATCCATTTCACCTCGCTGGCCGACAGCCTGGCGGCAGGGCAGTGGTGGCGTCTGTTCACGCCGATGCTGATCCACTTCGGCATCCTGCACCTGGCCATGAACGGCATGTGGTACTGGGAACTGGGGCGGCGCATCGAGTCGCGTCAGGGCAGTATCAACCTCATCGGTCTGACGCTGCTGTTCAGCCTCGTTTCCAACTATGCACAGTTTGCCTGGAGCGGCCCGAGCCTGTTTGGCGGCCTGTCCGGTGTGCTTTACGGGTTGCTCGGTCACTGCTGGATCTTCCAGCTGCTGGCGCCGAACCCGGCCTATCGTCTGCCCCGCGGCGTGCTGGTGATGATGCTGGTGTGGTTGCTGGTGTGCATGTCCGGGCTGATCTCGATGATCGGCTTCGGCCAGATCGCCAATGCCGCCCACGTCGGCGGGTTACTCATCGGATGCTTCACCGGTTTGTTGGGCGGTTTGTACAACCGCCGTAAACTGGCCGCCTGAATTTTTGAATAAAGAGCACGGAGACCCTGATGTCCTCTTTTAACGACCTGATCAAGAACATCACCCCGGATATCTACCAGAGCCTGAAACTGGCCGTGGAGATCGGCAAATGGTCCGACGGTGGCAAGCTCACCGCCGAACAGCGCGAGCTGTCGCTGCAGGCGATGATCGCCTGGGAAATCCAGAACCTGCCCGAAGAAGAACGCACCGGTTACATGGGCCCGCAGGAGTGTGCGTCGAAGTCGATCGAAGTGCCGAACATCCTGTTCAAGTCGGACGCCATCCATTGATCGAGATTGGCCGCGGTGCAATCAGCAAAATGTCGGCGCGCCTGGACGGGCCGAACGTGCAATACGCGTTTCGACTGGATGACGTCGAGGTGCCGGTCAACCCGTTGATCGGCACCACGGTGCGTCTGGAATACCTGGGGGCGATTCACTGCACCCATTGCGGACGCAAGACCAAGACCAGTTTCAGTCAGGGTTACTGCTACCCGTGCATGACCAAACTGGCCCAGTGCGACGTGTGCATCATGAGCCCGGAGCGCTGCCACTTCGACGCCGGCACCTGCCGGGAACCGGAGTGGGGCGAGAAGTTTTGCATGACCGACCACGTCGTCTATCTCGCCAATTCGTCGGGGATCAAGGTCGGCATCACTCGCGCCACCCAACTGCCGACCCGCTGGCTCGATCAGGGCGCCAGTCAGGCGCTGCCGATCATGCGCGTCGCCACGCGCCAGCAGTCGGGCTTCGTCGAAGACCTGTTCCGCAGTCAGGTGGCGGACAAGACCAACTGGCGCGCGCTGCTCAAGGGCGACGCGGCGGCGGTGGATCTTGCCGAGGTGCGCGATCAGCTGTTCGCCAGCTGCGCCGAAGGCCTTCAGGGCTTGCATGAACGTTTCGGCCTGCAGGCGATTCAGCCGGTCACCGATGTCGAGCCGCTGGAAATCCGTTACCCGGTCGAGCAGTACCCGGCCAAGATCGTCAGCTTCAACCTGGACAAGAACCCGATTGCCGAAGGCACGCTGCTGGGGATCAAGGGCCAGTACCTGATCTTCGACACCGGCGTGATCAACATTCGCAAGTACACGGCCTATCAGCTCGCCGTGCATCAATAAGGACTTCAGCATGCGCACCGAACAACCGAAGATGATTTACCTGAAGGACTATCAGGCGCCCGAGTACCTGATCGATGAAACACACCTGACCTTCGAGTTGTTCGAGGACCACAGTCTGGTCCACGCGCAACTGGTGATGCGCCGCAACCCGGCCCGTGGCCCGGGCCTGCCGCCGCTGGTGCTCGATGGCCAGCAGCTGGAATTGCTCTCGGTGACCCTGGCCGACCAGGAACTGAGCGCCGCCGACTACCAGTTGACCGAGAATCACCTGACCCTGCAGCCGAAGAGCGAAACCTTCACGGTCGACACCAGCGTCAGGATCCATCCGGAAACCAACACCGCGCTGGAAGGCCTGTACAAGTCCGGCACGATGTTCTGCACCCAGTGCGAGGCCGAAGGTTTCCGCAAGATCACCTATTACCTCGACCGCCCGGACGTGATGAGCAAGTTCACCACCACCGTGGTCGCCGAGCAGCACAGCTATCCGGTGCTGCTGTCCAACGGCAACCCGATCGCCAGCGGCCCCGGCGAAGACGGCCGTCACTGGGCGACCTGGGAAGACCCGTTCATGAAACCGGCGTACCTGTTTGCGCTGGTGGCCGGTGACTTGTGGTGCGTTGAAGACTCTTTCACCACCATGACCAACCGCAACGTGGCGCTGCGCATTTATGTCGAGCCGGAAAACATCGACAAGTGCCAGCACGCCATGAACAGCCTGAAGAAGTCGATGCGCTGGGACGAAGAGGTCTACGGTCGCGAGTACGATCTGGACATCTTCATGATCGTCGCGGTGAACGACTTCAACATGGGCGCCATGGAGAACAAGGGCCTCAACATCTTCAACTCCAGCGCCGTGCTGGCCCGCGCCGAAACCGCCACCGACGCCGCGCATCAGCGGGTCGAGGCGATCGTCGCCCACGAATACTTCCACAACTGGTCGGGCAACCGCGTGACCTGCCGCGACTGGTTCCAGCTGTCGCTCAAGGAAGGCTTTACCGTGTTCCGCGACGCCGGGTTCTCTTCCGACATGAACTCGGCCACGGTCAAGCGCATTCAGGACGTGGCGTACCTGCGTACCCACCAGTTCGCCGAAGATGCAGGTCCCATGGCCCACGCCGTACGCCCGGACAGCTTCATCGAGATTTCCAACTTCTACACTCTGACCGTGTACGAAAAGGGCTCGGAAGTGGTCGGCATGATCCACACCCTGCTGGGCGCCGAAGGCTTCCGCAAGGGCAGCGACCTGTACTTCGAACGCCATGACGGCCAGGCCGTGACCTGCGATCACTTCATCAAGGCCATGGAAGATGCCAATGGCGTTGACCTGACCCAGTTCAAGCGCTGGTACAGCCAGGCCGGCACACCGCGTCTGGCGGTGAGCGAGTCCTACGATTCGGCTGCGAAAACCTACAGCCTGACCTTCCGTCAGAGCTGCCCGGAAACCCCGGACAAGGTTGAAAAACTGCCGTTCGTGATCCCGGTGGAGCTGGGCCTGCTCGACAGCCAAGGCAACGAGATTGCCCTGCGTCTGGCCGGTGAAGCCGCTGCGCAAGGCACTACCCGAGTGATTTCGGTGACCGAAGCCGAGCAGACCTTCACCTTTGTCGATATCGCCGAACAGCCGCTGCCGTCCTTGCTGCGTGGTTTCTCGGCGCCGGTAAAACTGAGCTTCCCGTACAACCGCGATCAGCTGATGTTCCTGATGCAGCACGACAGCGACGGTTTCAACCGCTGGGATGCCGGCCAGCAACTGTCGGTACAGGTGTTGCAGGAACTGATCGGTCAGCAGCAGAAGGGCGAAAGCCTGGTGCTCGACCCACGTCTGATTTCTGCCTTGCGTACGGTACTGGCTGACCAGACGCTGGATCAGGCGATGGTCGCGGAAATGCTCTCGCTGCCGAGTGAAGCCTACCTGACCGAGATCAGCGAAACCGCCGACGTGGATGCAATCCACACCGCCCGTGAATTCGCCCGTCAGCAACTGGCGGACAACCTGTTCGATGCCCTGTGGCAGCGTTATCAGGCCAACCGCGAACTGTCGAAAAAGACCCCGTACGTGGCTGAAGCCGAGCATTTCGCCCGTCGCGCGTTGCAGAACATCGCACTGTCGTACCTGATGCTCAGCGGCAAGCCTGAAGTGCTGGCGGCAACGCTGGAGCAGTTCGACAGCTGCGACAACATGACCGAGCGCCTGACCGCGCTGGCGGTGCTGGTCAACTCGCCGTTCGAAGACGAGAAGGCCAAGGCCCTGGCCAGTTTCGCCGAGCACTTCAAGGACAATCCGCTGGTCATGGATCAGTGGTTCAGCGTGCAGGCCGGCAGCACTTTGCCGGGCGGTCTGGCGCGGGTCAAAGCCCTGATGCAGCACCCGGCGTTCAACATCAAGAACCCGAACAAGGTGCGTGCGCTGGTCGGTGCGTTCGCCGGGCAGAACCTGATCAACTTCCACGCGGCGGACGGTTCGGGTTATCGCTTCCTCGCGGATCTAGTGATCGAACTCAATGGCTTCAACCCGCAGATCGCTTCGCGTCAATTGGCGCCGCTGACGCGCTGGCGCAAGTATGACGGTGCTCGTCAGGCGTTGATGAAGGCTGAGCTGGAGCGGATTCTGGCATCCGGTCAGCTGTCCAGTGATGTGTATGAAGTGGTCAGCAAAAGCCTTGCCTGAAGCTGTTTCAGGGCAATAAAAAACGCCGCTCGATGAGCGGCGTTTTTGTGGGTGGATGAAAAACTATTGGCGCAAATCAAACCGATCCAGATCCATCACCTTCGCCCAAGCCGCAACGAAGTCGTTGACGAACTGCTCGTTGGCATCGGAACTGGCATACACCTCTGCCAGCGCCCGCAGTATCGCGTTGGAACCGAACACCAGATCGACGCGCGTTCCTGTCCATTTCACATTACCGGTCTTGCGGTCGCGGCCTTCGAATTCATCCGCTGCCTTGGACGTCGGTTTCCATTCCACGCCCATGTCCAGCAGGTTGCGGAAGAAGTCGTTGGTCAGGGCGCCGGGCTTGTCGGTGAACACGCCGTGCTTCGTTTTGCCGACGTTGGTGTCCAGCACGCGCAGTCCGCCAACCAGTACGGTGAGTTCTGGCGCCGAGAGCGTCAGCAGCTGCGCCTTGTCGATCAGCAACGCTTCGGCCGGCACGCGATAGGTGCTGGCAGCGTAGTTGCGGAAGCCGTCGGTGTGCGGTTCAAGGAAGCCGAACGACTCGACGTCAGTCTGCTCCTGAGTCGCATCGGTACGGCCGGGCGAGAAGGGCACCGTGACCGAATGGCCGGCGTTTTTCGCCGCCTGTTCTACCCCGGCATTGCCGGCCAGCACGATCAGATCCGCCAGCGAGACTTTCTTGCCCGATGCCCCGGCGTTGAACTCGTTCTGAATGCTTTCGAGGTCTTTGAGCACCTTGTCCAGTTGTTCCGGCTGGTTGGCCTGCCAGAACCGTTGCGGTGCCAGGCGCAGACGTCCGCCGTTGGCGCCGCCGCGTTTGTCTGAACCACGGAAAGTCGAAGCGGCCGCCCAGGCGGTGGAGACCAGTTCCGAAACCGACAGCCCCGACGCCAGTACTTTGTCTTTCAGCGCGGTGACATCGGCGTCGCCTATCAGCGGGTGATTGGCTTCTGGAATCGGGTCTTGCCACAGCAGTTCTTCATTGGGCATTTCCGGACCGAGATAGCGCGACAGCGGGCCCATGTCCCGGTGGATCAGTTTGTACCAGGCACGAGCGAAGGCGTCGGCCAGTTGATCGGGATTGGCCAGGAAGCGCCGCGAAATCTTCTCGTAGGCCGGATCGAAGCGCAGGGCCAGGTCAGAGGTGAGCATCGTCGGGTCGATGCGTTTGTTCGGGTCGTGAGCATGGGGAATGGTGCCGGCTCCGGCGCCGTTTTTCGGTTTCCACTGATGGGCGCCGGCCGGGCTTTTGGTCAGTTCCCACTCGAAGCCGAACAGGTTTTCCAGGTAGTTGTTGCTCCATTTGGTTGGCGTGGTGGTCCAGGTGACTTCCAGACCGCTGGTGATGGTGTCCGCACCTTTGCCGCTGCCGAAGCTGTTTTTCCAGCCCAGGCCCTGAAGCTCGAGGCCGGCGGCTTCCGGTTCCGGGCCGACGTTATCGGCCGGGCCGGCACCGTGGGTCTTGCCGAAGGCGTGACCGCCGGCGATCAGGGCGACGGTTTCTTCGTCGTTCATGGCCATGCGACCGAAGGTTTCACGGATGTCCCGGGCCGAGGCCACCGGGTCGGGATTGCCCTCGGGGCCTTCCGGGTTCACGTAGATCAGGCCCATCTGCACGGCGGCGAGCGGGTTTTCCAGATTGCGTTCGCCCTGATTGGTGCGGCTTTGTTCATGGCCGTGCTCGGCAGGTTCGGCTACCAGGGTGCCGTCGCCCGGTTCCTGCATGGCTTCGGGATGTTTGCCGTAGCGGGTGTCACCGCCCAGCCAGGTGTTCTCCGAACCCCAGTACACATCTTCATCCGGCTCCCACACATCGGGACGGCCGCCGGAAAATCCGAAAGTCTTGAAGCCCATGGATTCCAGCGCGACGTTGCCGGTGAGGACGATCAGGTCGGCCCAGGAAATGTTGCGGCCATATTTCTGTTTGATCGGCCACAGCAGGCGCCGGGCCTTGTCGAGGCTGACGTTGTCCGGCCAGCTGTTGAGCGGGGCAAAACGTTGCTGGCCGGAACCGGCGCCACCACGGCCGTCAGCGGTGCGATAGGTGCCGGCGCTGTGCCAGGCCATGCGGATGAAAAGCGGGCCGTAGTGGCCGAAGTCGGCAGGCCACCAGTCCTGGGAGTCGGTCATCAGCGCCGTCAGATCGCGTTTCAGGGCCTGGAAATCCAGGCTTTTGAAAGCCTTGGCGTAGTCGAAGTCCTTGCCCAGCGGATCGGAGGCGGGCGAGTGCTGACTCAGGATTTTCAGGTTCAGTTGATTCGGCCACCAATCGCGGTTCGTCGTGCCACCGCCGGCGGCGTGATTGAACGGGCATTTCGATTCATTTGCCATGTTCGGGTCCTTATCAGGTCTTCTGCGGCCGGCTCGTGCCGACTTCGGATTAGTAAGGCTAGACCCGACTGGGCAGGTCAGCTAATAGGCCGACTATTGGTGGCCGATAGGCAAAGTCTTTTACAGCTGTCTGTTCAGGATTTTTTCGAAGAAACGCAGGACGTGCGTGCGCAAGCGGCGATACCGCGTGCTGAAAGACCCGTCCTTGAGCGGTTGTTGTAAACATCGGGCAAGAATCGTGATGGCCATTGGAAATGTTATTGTATAACATAAAAATGATTTCATCTGATCGATGTCACTGACATGTCCGTGTGGCAGTGGCATCGATCCTTACCTTTCTGCCTTACGGAATACTAGAAATGTCAGCCCGTTTTCCCTCCTTCCCGCCAAGTCTGCTGGCCTCTGCGCTGCTGATCGCATCCCCCGCGTTTGCTGCCGAACCCCTTGAACTGCAACCGCAAGTCATCACCGGCAATCCACTGGGCAGCCAGACCCTGGCTTCGCCCTCGACCGTGTTGAGCGGCGATGACTTGACGCTGCAGCAGAAGGGCAGCCTGGGCGAAACCCTGAACAAGCAGCCGGGCGTGTCGTCGTCCTACTTCGGCCCGGGCGCCAGTCGTCCGATCATTCGCGGGCAGGACGGCGATCGCATCCGCATCCTGCGCAACGGCGTCGGCGCGCTGGACGCCTCGTCGCTGTCCTACGACCACGCCGTGCCGCTGGACCCGATCAACGTTGACCGCATCGAAATCGTCCGTGGCCCGGCCGCGTTGCTCTACGGCGGCAGCGCCATCGGCGGGGTGGTCAACACCTTCGACAACCGCATCCCGACCGAAGCCATCGACGGCATCCACGGTGCCGGCGAGTTGCGCTATGGCGGCGCCGACACTACCCGCAGCAGCGCGGGTAAACTCGAGGCCGGCAACGGTCAGTTCGCCTTGCACCTGGACGCCAGCGCTCGCGAGTTCAATGACCTGAAAATCCCCGGCTACGCCAAAAGCAGCCGCGAACGGGCGGGCGACGATGGCGATTCCAGCAAGCATCGCCTGGCCAACAGCGACGGTCGTCAGGACGGCGGCGCGGTGGGCGGGTCGTACACTTGGGATGACGGTTACGCGGGGTTGTCGTACAGCAACTACGACTCCAATTACGGCTCGCCGGCCGAAGACGATGTGCGGATTCGCATGCAGCAGGAGCACTACGCGTTCGCCTCGGAAATCCGCAACCTCCAAGGGCCGTTCAGTTCGGTCAAGTTCGACGCCGGCTACACCGATTATCAGCACCGCGAAATCGAGGGCGGCGAGGTCGGCACCACGTTCAAGAACAAGGGTTACGAGGCGCGGGTCGAAGCCCGGCACCAGCCGTTGGGACCGTTCAACGGGGTGATCGGCGCGCAGGTCAGCCGCAATGAATTCTCGGCGCTGGGCGAAGAAGCCTTCGTGCCGCAGACCGATACCAACGCCGGTGCACTGTTCATTCTGGAAGAGCTGCAAGTCACGGATCGCCTGCTGTTCACCCTCGGCGGTCGCCTGGAACACACCACGGTCGACCCGGACGCCAAAGGCAACGAGCGCTTCGCCAATGCCGATCGCTCCAGCAGTTTCACCGCCGGCAGCCTGTCGTCCGGTGCGGTCTACACGCTGACGCCGGTCTGGTCGGTTGCCGCCACGCTGGGCTACACCGAGCGGGCGCCGACGTTCTATGAGCTGTACGCCAATGGCGCCCACGTCGCGACCGGCACGTATGAAGTCGGGGATGCGGGTTTGTCGAAGGAGAAAGCCGTCTCCAGCGATCTGGCCCTGCGTTTCGACAATGGCACGCACAAGGGCAGCGTTGGCGTGTTCTACAGCCACTTCTCCAACTACATTGGTCTGCTCGGCACCGGTCGCACGCTGAATGACGAAGGTGAAGAGGACGCAGGCGGCATTCCCGAATATGCCTACTCCGGTGTTCGCGCGCGCTTCAGCGGCATCGAAGCCCAGGATCGTTGGCAGCTCGGCGAGAGCGCCTACGGCAAGTTCGCGCTGGAACTGTCGGGCGACTACACCCGGGCCAAGAACCTCGACAACGGCCAGGATCTGCCGCGCATCGCACCATTGCGCTTGAACACCGGGCTGCTGTGGGAGCTGGATCGCTGGCAGGCACGGATCGATGTGGAGCACGCCAGTTCTCAGCATCGGGTGCCGGACAATGAAAGCAGCACCGATGGCTACACCACGCTGGGTGCAAATGTGGGGTATCACTTTGACGTTGGCCAGAGCAAATGGCTGGCCTTCGTCAATGCCGAGAACCTGACCAACCAGACCGTGCGCTACGCCAGCTCGATCCTGCGCGACATTGCGCCGGCAGAAGGGCGAAGCATTCAGGTGGGGTTGCGCACTACCTTCTGATCGTCCCTGCGCCAGCGTCCCGCGAACCGCGTGACGCTGGCGTCGGCATCAGCTCGACTGAGCGGTGTCGTCTTCCGGGAGTTCCTCCCGCAGATCCTGTTGCCCCGGCAGTTCGGTGATCACGCTGAAGTCCGTGACTTCCACCGCCCCCAGCCCATAACCCAGCAAGTGGAACGAGAAGGCCTTGCGCGGTTGCGGGTTGTCGAAGCTGAAATCCATTTCCAGCGGCTGGTCCGCCGTGGCGACCATTTCCGATGGCAGGCCCAGTTGCACGTCCTGTTCGAACTCCTTGGCCTTGAGCTGGATGTACGCCGCCTGTTGCGGGTCCATCGAGCGCACGGTCAGGCGCACGCGAGTGTGCGAGCCCTTGGGCATTTCCAGGTACTGCGCGCCGATCAGGTTGTCGGCCCAGTCATCCTTGATCTGCGCTTGCAGCGGGATGACGTTGTCGCTGCCGAACTGATAGCGCTGGTTCAGCGGAGTGCGCAGCAGCGACAGGTCCAGCGCATCGGCGCGGGCCGCAATCTGCCGCGCATTCTGGCCGCTGGCATTGCCCTTGAACGTGGCGCTTTCGGCGATGAAACCTTGGCTGGCGTAAGCGCGGCAGCGGCGTGGCATATCGCACTCGGTCAGGATGCCGTGGCCGTCGTGGTAGCGCAGTTTGCCGTTGGTGAACGACATGATTTCGCGCCCGGTGTCGTAGTCGCGAAACAGCGAGCGGCCGCTGAGTGCGGCGGGCACCGGCAGGTCAAAGTAATCGAGGATCGACGCGCTCAGATCGACATGCCCGTAGACCCCGGCGTTCAGGTGTGGCAACTGCGCCTGTTCCGGTGCGAGGGTCAGGTTGAAACCCCAGGACGAGGCGAGCCGCACGCCATCGATGCCATGGGATTCGTCCGAGGTGATCACCACCAGCGTGTCTTTCAGCACGCCCTGACGTTCGAGGCCGCTGAGGAACTGGTCCAGGGCATCGTCCAGATAGCCGACGGCGGCCTGTTTCGGCGTGTCGTAGCGTTGCAGGTAGTCTTCCGGCGCGGAGTAGGGCTGATGGGTGCCGACGGTCAGCAGAGTCAGCATCCACGGTTTTTTCTGTTTTTTCAGTTGGCCGACGTAACCCAGTGCGCCTTCGAAGAAGGCCTTGTCGTCCTTGCCCCACGGGAATTCCAGGTAGTTGGCGTTGGTGAACCACTCAAGACCATGGGTCGCATCGAAGCCGATGTGCGGCATGATCTTGTCTTTGGCCATGAAGCGCAGGCCGGCGCCTTGCAGGTAGTGCGTGGTGAAACCGTTCTGACGCAATTGGGCCGGCAGGCAGGCCTGGTTGCGTTCGTTCTGGGTCAGCATTTCCACGCCTTTGGGCGTGCCGTTGTTCAACTTGTCGTAATCGCCGCAGAGCATGGCGTACAGGCCGCGAATGGTCTGGTGCGTGTGCAATACGTAATCCGGCGTGTTCATGCCGCGCTCGGCCCACCGGCTGAGCTTGGGCATCAGATCTTCCTGATAATGGCTGCCGATGGCCTCGCGATTGGCGCGGATGTAGGCGCCGGGAATGCCTTCTACGGCAACGATCAGCACGTTGCGTGCCTGACCTTTTGCGGCCAGTAACGAGTGGCCGTTCAAGTCGAGGTCGGTGAGCCCGGCCATCGAGGGTGGAGGTACTTCGCTACCGCCTTCCAGCCATTCTTCGGCCTGCATCTGCGCGTCGGCGACCTGGGCGGCGAGCAACTGATGCGGCAGGTTGTACAGACGCCATGGGTCGGCGTCGCTCGGCGAAAGATTCTGTGCGCCCCAATGCGCAGCGAACAGCAACACCGGTGCCGACCACACGGCGCGGGGCAGGGCCGGGGCAGGTGTTCCGCGGTTTGCCCACTGCGTCGCCAGCCACAGCAACAGGCCCAGCAGCAATGCACCGGCCACTCCCGGATGGGCGAAACCGCCGCCGGTGGAGTTCTCGACGAATTGCGGGTCGATCAGGTAATGCAGGTCCTGGGGATTGGGCAGGCGCCCGACCGCGCTGACCAGTTCCGCCGTCGCCACCGCCAGCAGCCCCCAGAACACCAGCACCGGCAGGGCCAGCCACCATGGCCGGCGATGCAACAGAACCACCAGCAGGCTGCCGATGGCCAGGTCCGAAAGATAGCCGAACAGGCTCGACCAGCCGAGTGCCGCACGCAGGCACACCGGCACGATCAGTACCAGAAAAACCAGAGAAAGAAGACGGGCGTCGGGGTGCCGAAGCCGTTGAAAAAGAGCGCTCACAAAAAAGACCTTCCAGCCATCAAACCGTCATAAAAGTGTGCGCGATGATACCAAGGGTGGGCTGTCTGATCGCCTTTTTAAACACGGGGCTGATCTGCTTGCCAAAGCGCGGCACAGGGCCTGAAGTCGTGACCGGCGTTCGTGTCAGCCCGATTGCAGCAAATGAACGGGGAACCATCGACGGCAGATTTATTGTTTCAGGCTGTTTAAGGCTTGCAGTCGCAGGCCCACTCTCGCCGCCTTTCTGGACAGGGTAGTGGCCACTCAGTAGCATTCGGGGCCCAATGTATTTTCCCTTTACGTATCGTTCTGCAGGGATCTCAAGGAATTGCCATGAAGGATTATGTCTTCGATAACATCGTGATCGAGTTCTGGGAGACGGTAGGGAAGGTTGTTCGCGCCGATCAACTCAGTGAACCACGTCACCGGGAAGAGGATGTGATCTGGGTTCGGGACGAGGAGGGCGATGAGAGTGCGATTGACATTTCACGCTTGAATTTCCAGGTTCGTCCAGGTGATGAGGTCCAGATTATTTCTGCCTCGACCGAAACGACCGACGACATTATTTATGCGCTTCTGCGTAATTACCGCAGCGGTGACGCGGGTTTGCTGGATGATGGCGAATACATCTACACGGAACTTATCGAGGCAAAACCGAGCAGCACACCGTTCTGGTTTGCACTGCTGCTGGGGTCTGTTGGAACCTGGTTTTTCGCGGGCTGGGGCCTGTTGATCGGTATTGCTTTCTACACTCTTGTGCGAATAGAGAAAAAACTGCGCAAGCAGCGTTTGATCGCGGGTTTGCTGGAACATGTCCAGAAGCTTGATCGGCAGAACGTTTCCCGGTCGGTCGTTCACTACGCATTGGCCCGTAATCTTGAAGAAACGTAGCCTCATGAAGACAACTGACCTGTCGCTGCGCGTATCCACTGGCAATGCTGATTTGAGGTAAGCGAAGCGACACACGCTAAAAACAAAAAAAAGGGACAGTCTGATTGTCGATCAGTCTGTCCCGTTTTTTGTTACCGCAAAGTCAGATCAATGCATCTTGCTGTGATCGTGGCCTTCCATGTTGGTCAACGAGCGTACTGGCGCCTGGACTTCGATGGCCTGTTTCTCGCCCTTGGCATTTTCCACGGTCAGGGTCAGCGGCACGGTTTCGCCTTCCTTCAGTTGACCGTTCAGGCCCATCAGCATCACGTGGTAGCCGTTCGGATCGAACTTCACAGCCTTGCCGGCCGGCAGGTCGACCGAGTTGACCGGGCCCATGCTCATCACGTCGTTCTTCATGGTCATTTCATGAATCTGCACGTCCTTGGCCACCGGCGAGGCAACGCTGAGCAGTTTGCTGTCGCTGTCGGCGGTGACGGTCATGAACGCGCCGCTGGCCGACTGGTTCGGCACGGTTGCACGGACCCAGGCGTCATCGACCCTGGTCTGCGCGGAAACCTGGAAGGCCAGGCCCAGCAGGGACAGGCCCAGTGCGGCACGTTTGATGTTGTTCAGAAAAGGGTTCATCAGCAGACCTCCATGACGGTTTGCAAATCTTCCGTACACTCTTGTGCAGAAAGCGATTGGGACAGACCCACGCGCAGGTTGCCGCGGGTGTCGTAGACATAACTGGTGGACGTGTGCGACAGGGTGTAGGTGTCGCCGGCAGGGACTTTTTCGTAGAAGACGTCGAATTCCTTGGCGGTGGCCTTGGTTTCCTCGAGGGTGCCGTACAGGGCGACGAAGCTCGGGTCGAAGGTCTTGACGTAGGCGTCGAGGATTTGCGGCGTGTCGCGTTCCGGGTCGAGGGTGATGAACACCACTTGCAGGATGTCGCCATCCTTGCCCATCAGCTTCTTGATTTTCGCCGCGCGGGCCAGGGTCGTCGGGCAGACGGCCGGGCATTGGGTGAAACCGAAGAAAATCATCGGCATCAGGCCGCGAAAGCTCGACAGCGTCACGGTGTTGCCTTCGGTGTCCTTGAGCTTGAAGGTGCGTCCGAGGATCTTGTCGCTCAGATCCTTGCCGTACTTGTACGACAGTTGGCCACGGGTGTCGCAGCCGGCGAGCAGGCCCAGACCGAGCACGCCCATTCCCGCAAGCACCTTGCGGCGAGTCAACAAAGCCGTCATCTAATACCGCCCTTTGCAGCCCGCCGGTCAGCAAGACAGGCGGGGGGTTAACCGTAAAAGCGGCGCATGATACCAAAATGAACCGGCAGGTCGGTTTTTGATCACCGATGGATGTCGGATATGGCGACAAAAGGTGTAAGAAAACATGACCTGTGGTTATTGCGGCGACGGTTCGACCGGGCTCCAGCTGCCGCCCAGTGCGGTGTACAGGTTCACTTGTGCCACCAGTTGCGCCAACCGGTCGGAGATCAGACCTTGCTGCGAACTGAACAGCGAACGCTGGGCATCGAGAAACGTCAGGCTACTGTCGACACCGGTCCGGTAACGGTGCTGCGCCATGTCGTAGTAGTCCTGAGTCGCCTGCACCAGATCGCGCTGGGCCTGGAGTTGTTGCTGATAGGTTTCCCGCGCAGCGAGACCGTCGGACACTTCCTGAAATGCTGTCTGAATGGTCTTTTCGTATTCGGCGACCGTGATGTCCTTCTGCAGCTTCGCGTAATCGAGGCTGGCGCGCAGGCTGCCGGCGTTGAAGATCGGCAGGTTGATCTGCGGCTGGAATGTCCAGGCGCCGGAGCCGCCCTTGAACAGTCCCGACAGGTCCCGACTCGACGTGCCGGCATTGGCGGTCAGGCTGACGCTGGGGAAAAACGCCGCCCGGGCCGCGCCGATATTGGCGTTGGCAGCCTTGAGCTTGTATTCGGCCTGAAGAATGTCCGGCCGGCGTTGCAGCAGATCCGACGGCATTCCGGCTGGTACTTGCGCAACCAGATCACTGGCCAGTGGACGTGCCGGCAGAGTCTCCGGAACCGGTGCACCGACCAGCAGCGTCAGGCTGTTCAAGTCCTGGGCCACCTGTCGCTGATAGCGGGCAAGACTGGCACGAGTGCTGTCGACGCTGGTCTGCGCCTGGATCTGGTCCAGCGCCGAGGACTTGCCGGCCTCGCGATTGCGGGTGGTCAGGTGCAGGCTTTTCTCGTCAGCTGCCAAAGTCTCTTGCGCCAGTGCCAGCAGTTCCTGGTCGGCGCGCCAGGTCAGGTAGGCATTGGCGACGTTGGCCACCAGGCTCAGTTGCGCGCTGCGCCGGGCTTCTTCGGTGGCCAGCCAGCTCATCAAGGCCTGTTCGCTGAGGCTGCGGACCCGGCCAAAGAAATCCAGCTCGTAGGCGCTGATGCCAAGGTTCACGGAATAGGTCGAAGTAATCGCCGCTTTGGTTTTGGTCACGCTGGCCGGCACCCGTTGGCGCAACTCATTGGCATTGGCTGAAACCGCCGGCAGCAGATCGGCGCGTTGAATGCGGTACTGCGCCTGGAATGCTTCGACGTTCAGTGCCGCAACGCGCAGGTCACGGTTGTTGACCAGTGCGCTTTCAATCAGCTGCTGCAACGCCGGGTCATTGAACAGCCCGCGCCAGTCCTCGACAGCGGTCGTGGTCCGGGTTGGCGCAGGGTAGGCGGGGCCGTTTGGATACTGCGCCGCGCTGGGTGATGTGGGACGCTGGTAATCGGGAATCAGCGAGCAGCCGCCCATCAGCAACGCCATGGACAGCAGGGAGATCGGCAACCTGGACATCAAACAGCCTCGTTCACAAATAGGAGTAGGCGCGAAGGCCCGTGATGAGAAAACGCCGGATCAGGCCCCGGCCATCCATTTCGCCAGACCGTGACGCCCGCTGACCCCGAGTTTGGCCGCCGCGCGTTTGAGGTAGGTCTCGATCGAGCTGTTCTTGACCCGCAACCGCTCGGCCATCTGCGGCACGGTGCCGCCGGTCAGCAGGCCCAGGCAGACTTCCTTCTCACGGACTGACAGGGTGATGTCGCCCAGTGCCAGGCGCTCGTCGAACACCTGTTGCAACGGTGTCTGCTCCTGATCGGCCTGAAGTGGGCGCGGTTGTCTGGCGATGATTTGCCGACGGATCTGCGCATGACGCTCGATCAACGGCAGCAGGGTGTCGGACAGGCTTTTGAGAAACGACAGCTCCGGCAGGGAAAACACCCGGTGCGTGTGAGGGCGGCAGAATGAGATGACACAGCGGCGGTTGGAGGTGCGTGACACCAGATTGCACTGATGGACGCTGTGGTGCGGGTGTCGTTGCTGCAGCGAGGCCTTGAGTTGAATCAGCAGCGAGTCATTCATCTCGATCATCTTCTGCAACAGCGGATGATCGTCCTGACATTGCAGCGGGTCCGGGGGCGGGAAGGTATCCGGCAAACCGGCGCTGCCCAATGCCTTGATCTCGACCACGCTGGCCTCGCGCTCGTCGAGTGTCCATTCGCTGAGATCGACCCGGTTGACCGGCACCAGGGTGTCGACCAACTGAAACATGTTGGAGGCGAATCGTTCGTTCCCCGTACTGGCGATCAACTCGCCCAGTTGCCAGTAGAAGTGCGGGTTTTCCATGTTGCGAAGACTGCCGGTCAGATTCATATCCTTGTCATCCCTGATTTAAAGCCATTGCCGAATCATCTGCCGTGCATGCACCTGTGAAGCCGCCAACCAGCGTTTCTCCTTGAAATCGATCTGGAGCGGGATTTAAGCCTATGCATTTGTCCTACGTCTGTAGGGGAAAACGGGGACACAAAGTGCCACTAATTCCGAAAAAATGGCGTCACGTTTCTGTCAGATCAATGTGTAAGGACTCGTAGTCCGTGACTGTACGGTCTAGTGGGAACCCCGAAAACCGGGGCTCGGACCGCCGAGTCCAACATTTACGAGGCGCTGGTCGGTAATAGCGTGTGGCGATTGTCCTACAGGATTTTCAGCCATTTCTTTCCGAACTTTCGGGGGAATAACTGACTTGTCCGGGGCTGGCGCCCCTCGGGGCGGGGTAAAGAGGGGGGAGTTGTCCGGGTTTCACGTGTCATGCGGGTTTCGAGGCCGATGCTTGAATACGCGCCAAATCACATGAGACGGATCTTATGAACCAATTTGCTGCCGATGCGGCGGACGGTCTGTCCGCGATTT
The DNA here is from genome assembly GCF_023242425.1 of Pseudomonas sp. MWU12-2029. Lineage (NCBI taxonomy): Bacteria > Pseudomonadati > Pseudomonadota > Gammaproteobacteria > Pseudomonadales > Pseudomonadaceae > Pseudomonas > Pseudomonas sp. MWU12-2029. Next base: position 420,824 of record NZ_JALJDY010000003.1, read on the forward strand.
CCGAAGCCTTCCCGCTGACCGCTGCCCAGCGTGACATCTGGCTCGATCAACTGCGTCAGGGGGATTCGCCGGTGTACAACATCGGTGGTTATGTCGAGATGACCGGCGCCCTTGATCCTGAATTGATGCACGCGTCCCTTGAAGGCCTCGTGGCCCGGCATGACGCCCTGCGCACCAGTCTGCTGCTGGGTGCCGGTGAGCACGGTCTGCCGTTGCAGCGTTTTGCGCCATCGATGCCGGTGCCGATGCCGTTCCATGACTTCAGTGCCCATCCCGAGCCGGAGGCTGCGGCGCGCCGGTTGACTCAGGAGCGCATCGAGCAGCCGTTCACGCTGGACGGCGGGCCGTTGTTCCGTTTCTGCCTGATCCGTCTCGATGATCGCTGCCATTGGTTTTCGCTCCAGGCCCATCACCTGATTGTCGATGGCTGGGGCTTTGGCGAAATGCTCAAGTCCCTCGACGAGATCTACAACGCCCTGGCGCTCGGGCAACGGCCGCCGGATTCGGCGCCGTCCTATGTCGACTTCATCCAGGACGACGCACGGTATTACGATTCCGCCCGCTATGCGCGTGACCGTGCGTACTGGCTGGACAAATACCGGCATCTTCCCGAGCCGCTGTTGTTGCCGCGCTATCAGGAACGCTTTGCCGGCGCGACGGCACCGACGCGGATTTTCTCGCAGGTCTTTCCGGCAAGCCTTCACGACCGTATGAAGCAAGTGGCCGCAGAGTACGGGGCTTCGGCGCTGCACTTCCTGCTGGCGGCGATGCATGTGTACTTCAGCCGCATTGGCCAGCGTGATGAATGGGTGGTGGGCTTGCCGTTGCTCAATCGTTCCGGGGCCCGTTTCAAGTCGACCCTGGGGCTGTTCACCCAGGTCAGCGCCGTGCGCATGGGGTTCGGGCGCGAGCTGGCGTTCGGTGCGCTGGTCAAGGCTGTTCGCGATGAGCTGAAACAGGATTTCCGCCATCAGCGTTTTCCCCTGAGTGAGATGAACCGTGCGCTGGGTCTGCTGCGCGAGGATCGTTCACAGCTGTTCGAAGTGACCGTCTCCTACGAGCGGGACGCCCATGAATACCGGTACGGAGAAGCCCGGGGGCGGGTGGTCAAAGTGTCCAACCACGAAGAGGGCACGCCGCTGTCCGTGCACCTGTTGAGCAGCCGTGGCGACGAAGAGGACAGTTTGTACCTGGTGTACAACGAGGCCTACTTTGACGCGGATGAAATCGCGGCGCTGTGCGGCCGATTGCTGTGGGTGCTGGAGCAAGGGCTTGAAGACACTTCGCTGGCGGTGGGCGATTTCAGTCTGAACCTGCCAGCCGAGTCGATCTTGCTGCAAGAGTGGAATGACACCCGCGCTGATTACCCCGACGGGCAGACCATTCATCAGCGTATCGAAGCGCAAGCGGCGATGCGGCCGGATGCGGTGGCTGCAGAATCCCAGGGACAACGGCTGACCTATGCCGAGCTGAACCGAAAGGCCAACGCCCTGGCCCATCATTTGATTGGGCTCGGTGTGCGGCCCGATGACCGCGTGGCGCTGGTCGCCCGCCGAGGGCTGGACACCTTGGTCGCGATGTTGGCGATCCTCAAGTCCGGCGCCGGTTATGTGCCGGTTGATCCGGCCCATCCTGCGGAACGGCTGAGCTATTTATTGAGCGACAGTGCGCCGGTCGTGGTCCTGACCCAGGGCAATCTGCGTGAACGTCTGCCGGCGCTGAATGTACCGGTGATCGACATCGACCCGCGCACCTGGCCGGTCAACGATCTCAACCCCGATGTCTCGGGCCTGACCACCGCGCATCTGGCCTACGTGATCTACACCTCCGGTTCCACCGGCCAGCCCAAAGGCGTGATGGTCGAACATCGGACCCTGTCGAATCTGGTCGACTGGCATTGCACGACTTTCGATCTGGGCGGCGGTCGCCACACCTCAAGCCTCGCCGGCTTCGGTTTCGACGCCATGGCCTGGGAAGTCTGGCCCGCACTGTGTGCCGGCGCGACCCTGCACCTGGCGCCGTCCCGTGACGGCGGCGAAGATATCGACGCGCTGCTCGACTGGTGGCGTGCGCAACCGCTGGACGTGAGTTTCCTGCCGACCCCAATTGCCGAATACGCCTTCAGCCGCCACCTCGAACACCCGACCCTGCACACACTGCTGATCGGCGGCGATCGCCTGCGTCAGTTCAATCGCGAGCAAACGTTCGAGGTGATCAACAACTACGGTCCGACCGAAGCGACGGTGGTCGCCACCTCGGGTCGAATCGAACCGGGTCGGACACTCCACATCGGCAAACCCGTGAGCAACGCCACGACCTATCTGCTGGATGACCGACAGCGACCGGTGCCGATTGGCGTGGCCGGTGAGCTCTACGTCGGTGGCGCCGGGGTGGCGCGGGGGTACTTCAACCGGCCGGAACTGACCGCCGAACGCTTTCTCGACGATCCGTTCAGCGGCCAGCCCAACGCGCGGATGTACCGCACCGGCGACCTCGCACGCTGGCGCCCGGACGGCACCATCGAGTATCTGGGCCGCAACGACGATCAGGTGAAAATCCGTGGCGTACGCATCGAACCCGGCGAAATCGAAGCCGCGTTGAGCAGTCATGAATCGGTGCGCGATGCGGTGGTGCAGGTGCGCGACGGGCAGTTGCTGGCCTGGTTCACCGAACGCCAGCCACTGGACATCACGCAGCTGCATGCCCATCTGCAAACCCGTCTGCCCAGCGCGATGCTTCCATCGGCCTACGTGCGCTTGACGGCGTTGCCGCTGACAGCCAACGGCAAACTGGATCGCCAGGCGTTGCCGGCTCCGGGGCCGGAAGCGTTGATCCGCCGCGAGTACGAAGCGCCGAATGGTGACGTCGAAATCCTCCTGGCGCAGATCTGGGCCGAGGTGCTGCAAGTCGAAAAGGTCGGGCGTCACGATCACTTCTTCGAGCTGGGCGGGCATTCGTTGCTGGCGGTCAATCTGATCGAGCGCATGCGCCAGCTTGGCATGAGCAGCGACGTGCGCGTGCTGTTCGGCCAGCCGACCCTGGCGGCGCTGGCCGCGTCGGTGGGCACTGGCCGTGAGGTCGAAGTGCCGGCCAACCGCATTCCGCCGGGTTGCACGCAGATCACCCCGGACCTATTGCCGTTGGTCGAGCTGGATCAAACCACCCTCGACCGGATCATCGCCACTGTGCCGGGTGGCGCAGCCAACGTGCAGGACATTTACCCGCTGGCGCCGTTACAGGAAGGCATCCTTTATCACCACATCACCGCCGCCCAAGGCGATCCGTACCTGCTGCAATCGCAGTTGGCGTTCGACAGCGTCGAGCGGGTCGAGGCCTATGCGGCCGCGTTGCGTCAGGTCATGGCGCGGCACGATATCCTGCGCACTGCGGTGGTCTGGGAAGGCTTGACCACGCCGGTGCAGGTGGTCTGGCGCCAGGCTGAATTGCCGGTGCAGGAAATCTTGCTCGATCCGGCCGAGGGCGATGTCCTCGCGCAGCTGCACGAGCGCTTCGATGCCCGGCGTTATCGCATCGACGTCAGTCAGGCGCCGCTGATCCGGCTGATGTATGCCCGCGATCCGGCCCACGGGCGGATCGTGGCCATTCTGTTGTTCCATCACCTGGCGCTGGATCACATCGCGCTGGAAGTCTTGCGTCATGAAATGCGCGCCAACTTGTTGGGGCAGGGCGAGCCGTTGCCGCCAGCCGTGCCGTATCGCAATTACGTGGCCCAGACCCGGCTCGGTGTCAGCGAGCAGGAACATGAAGCGTTCTTCCGCGAAATGCTCGCCGACATCGACGAGCCGACCCTGCCGTTCGGTTTGCAGGACGTGCAGGGCGACGGTCGCGGCATCGACGAAGCCGTGCGAACCCTTGCGCCTGAATTGGACCGCCGCCTGCGCCTGCAAGCGCGGCAGGCAGGCGTCAGCGTGGCCAGCCTGATTCACCTGGCCTGGGCGCAGGTACTGGCAGCGACCTCGGGGCAGGAACATGTGGTGTTCGGCAGCGTTTTCATGGGGCGCATGCAGGGCGGCGAGGGCGCGGACCGGGCGCTCGGGGTGTTCATCAACACCCTGCCATTGCGGGTGGACATGGACCGGGGCGCGCGTGATGCGGTGCTGCTGACCCACGCCCGACTGACCGACCTGCTCGGGCATGAGCATGCGTCACTGGCGCTGGCCCAGCGTTGCAGCGGCGTTGCATCGCCGGCACCGCTGTTCAGTGCGTTGCTCAACTATCGGCACACCGATCTTGAAGTGCAGGAATCGACGGCGGATCCGGCCTGGCAAGGCATCCAGACCCTGGACAACGAAGAACGCACCAACTACCCGCTGACCTTGAGCGTCGATGACCTGGGCAGCGCCTTGCAGATCACCACACGAACCCTGATCAGCATCGGCTCCCGGCGCATCGGCGACTACGTGCAAACCGCGTTGCAGGCGCTGGTCGATGCGCTGGAGCAGACACCGCAGCAGCCGCTGAATCGCTTGTCGATCCTGCCGGCGGCGGAGCTTGAACAACTGCTGGTCGAGTTCAATGCCAGCGAAGTCGATTGCCCGATGGATCAACCGCTGCAGACCTTGTTCGAACAGCAAGCGCAACGCCGACCCGACGCCATCGCCTTGCAGGCCGGGGATAAACAGCTGACGTATCGCCAGTTGAATGAGCAGGCCAACCGCTTGGCGCATCATCTACGCGAGCAAGGTGTGCAACCGGATTCCCGGGTGGCGATCTGTGTCGAGCGCAGCCCGGATCTGATCGTCGGCCTGCTCGGCATTCTCAAGGCCGGCGGCGCGTATGTGCCGCTGGACCCCGACTATCCGCTGGAACGCCTGCACTACATGTTGCAGGACAGCGCCCCGGTGGCGGTGCTGGTACACGAGGCCACCCGCAATCTGCTGGCCGATCCGGGTGTGCCGGTCATCGATTTCGACCGTTGCACCTGGCAGCACGCTTCCGCCGACAACCTGCACGTACCGGGTTTGAGCGCTGCAAACCTGGCCTACATGATCTACACCTCCGGTTCCACCGGCACGCCGAAGGGCGTGATGATCGAGCATCGCAGCGCCTGCAACATGGTGCACTGGGGTTCGCAGATCAGCCCGCCGACCGGGCACGGTGCGCTGTTGCAGAAGGCGCCGTTCAGCTTCGACAGTTCGGTGTGGGAGATCTTCTGGCCGCTGTGTTCCGGCCTGCGGCTGGTGCTGGCACGGCCCGACGGCAACCGCGATTCGGCCTATGTGACCCAGGTGATTCGCGAACGGCAGATCACCGTGGTCAAGTTTGTGCCGGCGCTGCTGCAACAGTTCATCGAGCAGGACGATGTCAGCCAGTGCACCAGCCTGACCGACGTGCTCAACGGTGGCGGTGAACTGACGGCCGCACTGGCCCGGCGCGTCCGCGAGCGCCTGCCATGGGTGCGTCTGCATAACGTTTACGGCCCGACCGAAACCACGGTCGACAGCACCGGCTGGACGCTGGAGCCGGATCAACCGGTGCCGGAAGCGGTGGTGCCCATCGGCAAGGCGTTGAGCAACACCCGGCTCTATGTGCTGGACGCCCACGACCAACCGGTGCCATTCGGTGTCAGCGGTCACTTGCACATCGGCGGGGTCGGAGTCGCGCGGGGTTATCTGGGACTGCCGGACATGCAGGCCGAGCGCTTCATCGACAGCCCGTTCGTGGCCGGTGATCGCCTGTATCGCACCGGCGATCTGGTGCGCTACCGGGCGGATGGCAACCTCGAGTTCCTCGGGCGCAACGACTTCCAGGTCAAGCTGCGCGGCCTGCGTCTGGAGCCCGGGGAAATCGAGGCGCGGCTGATCGAGCATCCGGCCGTGCGTGAAGCCGTGGTGCTGGTGCGCGACGAGCGACTGGTGGCGTATTTCACCGTCCGCGAAGGCTTCGACGCGCCACGTATCGAAAGCTTGCGCGCCCACGTGCTGGAGCGTTTGCCGGAGTACATGGCGCCGGGCGCCTACGTGAAGCTCGATGCGTTGCCCCTGACCCCCAACGACAAGGTCGATCGCAAGGCCTTGCCGGCACCGGGGGCGGAGGCGGTGCTCAGTCGTCGCTACGAGGCGCCCGAAGGAGAGGTCGAAATCAGGCTGGCGCAGATCTGGGCCGAGGTGCTGCAACTGGAGCAGGTCGGGCGCAACGATCACTTCTTCGAACTCGGCGGGCATTCGTTGCTGGCGGTCAGTCTGGTGGCGCGCATGCGTCAGGCCGGGCTGCACGTCGATGCCCGCACGCTGTTCAGCCAACCGACTCTGGCCGCGCTGGCGGCCCAGATTTCGGCGCAGGCCAGACAGGTTGAAGTCCCGCAAACCACCATACCGACGCTCAACCGCAAGCGCCGGCTCTGAGCCGACATCGGCGTCGATTCGCGGTTCCCGCGGATCGACGCCATGACTGGCCGGTCACAGGGCTTGTCCCCGCTTCCCATGTCAGACACCCAAGCCCCGATGTTTTAGCTTTTCCGGGCTGCGCGTGGCCGCACGGATTCGCCGCTGCGCGCTCCTTTTTTCCCGAATTTACAGCAGGTTACCCCCATGCAATTTCGCGAGCTGATGGCTGTTATTTCCACCCATGCGATCCGCCTTCAACAGGACGATGAAGACCTGGTCATTCTGGGCGACGACGAGGCGCTGGACGACGCGCTTTGGGACAGCCTCGCCAAACACAAGGCGCAGTTGCTGGAGCTGGTGGCGAGCCATGGCGGCGACTGGTCGAGTCCGGCGCTGCGCATCACCCCGGACATGCTGCCGCTGGTGCAACTGGATCAACCGGCCATCGACCGCATCGTCGCCACCGTGCCGGGCGGCGTGGCGAACGTGCAGGACATCTATCCGCTGGCGCCGTTGCAGGAAGGCATGCTGTATCTGCACCTCGCCGCCGGCGAAGGCGATCTGTATGTGCAACAGGCGCAGTTCACGTTCGACAGTCATCAGCGCCTCGATGCGTTTGCCCAGGCGTTGCAATGGGTGATCGATCGTCACGACATTCTGCGCACCTCGTTTGTCTGGGAGCGCCTGGACGAACCGGTGCAAGTGGTCTGGCGCCAGGCGCCGCTGGTCTGCGAAGAGGTGCAGCTCGACACGTCCACGGACGTGTTCAGTCAGTTGCAGGCGCGCTACGACGCCCGTCATTTGCGCCTCGATCTGCAACAGGCGCCGCTGCTGCGCCTGGTCTATGCACGGGATCCGGCACAGGACAGGATCGTCGCGCTGCTGCTGTTCCATCACATGATCATCGACCACGTGGCGCTGGATGTCGTGCGCCGGGAAATCCAGGCCTGGCTGCAAGGACAAAGCGAACACGTCGCGCCGGCGGTGCCGTTTCGCAATCACCTGGCGCGGGCGCGCATGGCGCTCGATGAGCAGGCCCACGAAACGTTCTTCCGCGAGATGCTTGGCGATATCGACGAGCCGACACTGCCGTGGGGGTTGCAGGATGTTCAGGGCGGCGGACAGGATTTCGAAGACGCGCAGCTGACACTCAGCGACGCACTGAACCTGCGACTGCGCACGCAGGCGCGGCAACTCGGCGTGAGTGTGGCGAGCCTGATGCACCTGGCGCTGGCGCGTGTGTTGGGCCAGTTGTCCGGGCGCACCTCGGTGGTGTTCGGCACGGTGTTGCTGGGGCGCATGGAGGCGGGCGACGGCGGCGAGCAGGCGCTGGGCATGTTCATCAACACCTTGCCGTTGCGGGTCGATGTCGGCGCGCAAAGCGTCCACGACGGCGTGCTCGCTACGCATCGGCGGTTGAGCGCCTTGCTCGCCCATGAACAGGCCTCGCTGGCACTGGCCCAGCGGTGCAGCGCGTTGAATGCACAGACACCGTTGTTCAGCGCCATGCTCAACTATCGCCACAGCGCTGTCGGTGATGTTGCCACGGTGATCGAACTGGCCCCGGGCGTCCAGGTCCTGAGTGGCAAGGAACCGACCAACTATCCGCTGACCCTGAGCGTCGATGACGTGGGCAGTGGTTTCCGGTTATCTGCCATCGCCCCGACCGGCATCGGTGCCGAACGGGTCTGCGCCTATGTGCAAACCGCACTCGACGGCTTGCTCGATGCCTTGGCGCAATCGCCCCAGACGCTGATCAACCAGTTGCCGGTTTTGCCGGAGCAGGAGCGGCAGCAATTGCTGGTGGGCTTCAATGACAGCCGCGTCGAGCTCGACCTGGAGCGGACCGTTCATGGCCTGTTCGAGGCTCAGGTTCAGCGCACGCCGCAGGCCATCGCGTTGCAGTCCGGTGAGCAATCACTGACGTATGTTGAACTCAATGCGCGAGCCAATCGTCTGGCTCACCGCTTGCGTGAGCTGGGTGTCGGGCCGGATACACCGGTGGCGATCTGCGTCGAACGTGGGCCTGAACTGGTGATCGGCCTGCTGGGCATTCTCAAGGCCGGCGGTGCTTATGTGCCGCTGGATCCGGCGTACCCGGCGGAACGCCTGAATTACATGCTCAAGGACAGCGCGCCGGTGGCGCTGCTGGCGCACGGCGCGACCCGGGCGCTGTTCGAGGCGGGTGGCGTGCCGCTGCTCGATTTCGATCAGGATCACTGGCAGGACTACCCCGATCAAAGTCCTCAGGTGCCGGGCCTGAATGCTTCGAACCTGGCCTACGTAATCTACACCTCGGGCTCCACCGGCACGCCGAAAGGGGTGATGGTCGAGCATCGTGGCCTGGGCAATCTGCTGCATTGGAGCTCGCAAGTGTGCCCGCCTGTGGCAGACGGCGCCTTGTTGCAGAAAACCCCTTACAGTTTCGACGCCTCGGTCTGGGAGCTGTTCTGGCCGCTGACATCGGGTCTGCGTCTGGTACTGGCGCGCCCCGATGCGCACTTCGAACCGGTGTACTTGACGCAAGTGGTACGCGAGCAGCGCATCAGCGTGATCCAGTTCGTTCCGGCGCTGTTGCAACAGTTCCTCGACGTGGAAGACGTCAGCCAGTGCACCAGCCTCACAGATGTGTTCTGTGGTGGCGGTGAGCTGACGCCGGCGTTGGCCCGTCAAGTCCGCGAGCGTCTGCCGCAGGTGCGCTTGCATAACGTCTACGGCCCGACCGAAACCACGGTCGACAGCACGGTGTGGACGCTGGAGCCGTCGATGCCGGTGCCAGAGGTGCTGCTGCCAATCGGCCGGCCCGTCAGCAACACCCGCTTGTACATTCTCGACGACCAACTGCAACCGCTGCCGCTGGGTGTGGCCGGTGAGCTGTACATCGGTGGCGTGCAGGTGGCGCGTGGATACCTGAATCTTGCGTCGCTCACCGCCGAGCGTTTCCTCGACGATCCGTTCAGCGACCAGCCTAATGCGCGGCTGTACCGCACCGGTGACCTGTGTCGCTATCGGGCCGACGGCAACCTCGAATACCTCGGTCGCAACGACGATCAGGTGAAGATTCGCGGCTTGCGTATCGAACTCGGGGAAATCCAGGCGCGGCTGATGCAACTCGACACCGTGCTCGCCGCCGAAGTGCTGGTGCGCGAAGACGTGGCCGGCGATCCACGGCTGGTGGCGTACTACAGCGGTGTACTGCTGGACATCGGTGAACTGCGCAGCCATCTGCTGGAGCAGCTGCCGGATTACATGGTGCCGACGGCGTTCGTCCATCTCGACGCCATGCCCCTGAGCCCCAACGGCAAACTCGACCGCAAGGCCTTGCCGGCCCCGGATCAAAGCGGCCAGTTGCTGCGCGGGTATGAGGCGCCGGTCGGCGAGGTGGAATGCCGTATCGCCGAAATCTGGCAGACCCTGCTGAACGTCGAGCAGGTCGGGCGTCATGACAATTTTTTCGAGCTGGGCGGCCATTCCCTGTTGGCCGTGAAGCTGGTCGAGCGCATGCGCCAGCAGGAATTGAGCTGCGATGTGCGGGTCCTGTTCGGCCGGCCAACCGTGGCGGGACTGGCGGCAACCCTGGGCGGGTCGTCCGGCGTTCAAGTACCGGTCAATCGCATCACCCCTGACTGCCAACACATCACGCCCGACATGCTGCCCCTGGCCTCACTCGATCAGGCCGGCATCGACCGGATCGTTGAAAGTGTGCCCGGTGGCGTCGCCAACGTGCAGGACATCTACGCCTTGGCGCCGTTGCAGGCAGGCATTCTGTATCACCACATGGCGGCAACGGCCGGCGATCCTTACGTGTTGCAGGCGCAATTCGTGTTTGACGGGATCCAGTCGGTCAAGGCGTTCGTCCGCGCCGTCAACGTGGTGATCGCGCGCCACGACATCCTGCGTTCCAGCGTGATCTGGGAAGGCCTCGAAGAGCCGGTGCAAGTGGTCTGGCGTGCGGCGCCGCTGGCGCTTGAGCGGGTGGATGATGAAGCACTGAATGGCGACGTGCTGCAACAGATGCAGGCGCTTTTCGACCCGCGTGACTACCGTCTGAACCTGGGCCGCGCACCGATGATGCGTTTTGCCTACACCGAGGATCCGCAGCACAAGCGCTGGGTCGGCATCCTGCTGATGCACCACCTGATGCTCGATCACACCGCGCTGGAAGTGCTGGTGAGCGAGATGAACAGCGTGCTGCACGGTCACGCCGCCGAACTGGCTACCCCGGTGCAGTACCGCAACTACGTCGCACAGGCCCGACTCGGCGCGGATGTCGAGGCGCACGAAGGGTTTTTCCGCGACATGCTCGGCGACATCGACGAGCCGACCCTGGCGTTCGGCGTGCAGGACGTGCACGGCGACGGCAGCGCAGTGATCGACAGCCAACTTACGCTGGACACCGCGCTGGCCTTGCGTCTGCGCGAGCAGGCACGGCGGCTCGGTATCAGTGTGGCGAGTCTGGCGCACCAGGCCTGGGCGCAGGTCCTGGCGCAGATCAGCGGCCGGGACGAGGTGGTGTTCGGCACGGTGCTGTTGGGGCGGATGCAGGGCGGCGAGGGCGCCGACCGGGCGTTGGGCCTGTTCATCAACACCTTGCCGCTGCGGGTCAGCGTGACCGCCACCGCGGTGCGCGAGAGTGTGCTCGCCACCCATGAACGGCTGGCGCAATTGCTCGCGCATGAACAAGCGTCGCTGGCATTGGCCCAGCGTTGCAGCGGGGTTTCGGGGGCGTTGCCGCTGTTCGGCACGTTGCTCAATTATCGTCACAGCGCACCGCAGGCGGCGGGCCTGACCCTCGATGGCATTGAACTGCTCAGCTCCCGCGAGCGCAGCAACTACCCGCTGGTGGTCAGCGTCGATGACCTTGGCGAAGGTTTGCGTCTGAGTGTGCAGGCGGTGCCGGGCATCGATGGGGCGCGGGTCTGCGAGTACATCAATATTGCCTTCGACAGTCTGGTGCAGGCGCTGGAGCAGACCCCGCAACGGGGTGTCGATCAGTTGTCGATTTTGCCGTCGGAGGAACGGCGGGAATTGCTGGCCGGGTTCAATGCCACCCACCGGGATTACCCGTCGGGTTCGACGGTTCATAGCCTGTTCGAACAGCAGATGGCGAAGCAACCGCAAGCGGTGGCGGTGGTGCATGGCCGCGCGGCGTTGACTTATGAAGAGTTGAATCAACGGGCCAATCGCCTGGCCCATTACTTGATCGGACAGGGCGTGCAACCGGGCGACCACGTGGCGATCCTGCTGCCGCGGTCGCTGGATCTGCTGGTCGCGCAACTGGGCATCGGCAAATGCGCGGCGGCTTATGTGCCGCTGGACATCAACGCGCCGGCCGAGCGTCAGGCGTTCATGGTTGAGGATTGTCGGGCGAAAGCGCTGCTGACCTTGAGCACTGAAACGGCTGATTACGCTGTGCGCCGGATTGATCTGGATTTGCTGTCGTTGGACGCGCAACCGGTTCACAACCCGGATTTGCCGCAGTCTTCCGAGTCCCTGGCCTACATCATGTACACCTCCGGTTCCACCGGCACACCGAAGGGGGTGATGGTGCCGCACCGGGCCATCGGTCGACTGGTGATCAACAACGGTTACGCTGATTTCAATGCGCAGGATCGCGTGGCGTTCGCCTCCAACCCGGCGTTCGACGCCAGCACCATGGATGTCTGGGGGCCGCTGCTCAACGGCGGGCGCGTGGTGGTGATCGATCACGACACCTTGCTTGATCCAAACGCGTTCGGGCAGGTATTGGCGGCTTCGGGCGTCACGATCCTGTTCGTCACCACCGCGCTGTTCAACCAGTACGTGCAGTTGATCCCCGAGGCACTGAAAGGCCTGCGCATGGTGTTGTGCGGTGGCGAACGTGCCGATCCGGCCGCTTTCCGCCGCTTGCTGGCCGAGGCGCCGGACCTGCGTATCGTCCACTGCTACGGCCCGACCGAAACCACCACCTACGCCACAACCTTCGAAGTGCGCGAAGTGGCAGAAGATGCCGACAGCGTGCCGATTGGCGGACCGATCTCCAACACTCAGGTGTATGTACTAGATGCCCGTCAGCAACCCGTGCCGATGGGCGTGACCGGCGAGTTGTACATCGGCGGGCAAGGCGTGGCACTGGGCTATCTGAATCGCCCGGACCTGACCGCCGAAAAGTTCTTGCAAGACCCGTTCAGCGATCAGCCGGGCGCGCTGCTGTACCGCACCGGTGACCTCGCACGCTGGGTGGCGCCGGGGCAACTGGAATGCATCGGCCGCAACGACGATCAGGTGAAAATCCGTGGTTTCCGCATCGAACTGGGAGAAATCGAAAACCGCCTGCTGAACTGCGAAGGGGTCAAGGAAGCCATCGTGCTGGCCCGTCAGGACGGCCAGGAACCGCTGCGTCTGGTGGCGTATTTCACAGCCGAGGAGGGCGTTGACAGCGCCAGCCTGCGCGAACAATTGCAGTCGCGCCTGCCAGAATACATGGTGCCCTCGGCCTGGGTGCAACTCGACGCGTTGCCGCTGAACAACAACGGCAAGGTCGACCGCAAGGCCTTGCCGCTGCCGGATCCGGGCGCCTGGCTCAGCCAGGCATACGAAGCCCCGCAAGGCCCGGTGGAAACCGCGCTGGCGCAGATCTGGGCCGATGTCCTGAAGCTGGAAAAGGTCGGTCGCCACGACAACTTCTTCGAACTGGGCGGCCATTCATTGCTGGCGGTGAGCCTGATCGAGCGCCTGCGCCGGATCGGCCTGAGCACCGACGTGCGCGTGCTGTTCAGCCAGCCAACCCTGGCCGCGCTGGCAGCGGCGGTGGGCAGCGGTCGCGAAATCGAAGTGCCGGCCAACCGCATTCCTGCTGATTGCACGCGCATCACCCCGGACCTGCTGAGCCTGACCGAACTGGACCAGGCCGGCATCGACCGGATCGTCGCCACGGTGCCGGGCGGCGCCGCCAACGTGCAGGACATCTATCCGCTGGCGCCGCTGCAGGAAGGCATCCTTTATCACCACTTGAGCGCGGAGCAGGGCGATCCGTACCTGCTGCAATCACGGCTGGCCTTCGACAGTGTCGAGCGCCTGCGCACCTTCACCGACACCTTGCAGCAGGTCATCGCACGCCACGACATCCTGCGCACCAGCGTTGTCCACGAAGGCCTGGCGACGCCTCATCAAGTGGTGTGGCGCCACGCCGAACTGGTGGTTCAGCACGTTGCACTGGATTCAGCAAACGGCGACATCCTTGAACAATTGCACGAGCGCTTCGACGCCCGTCACTACCGCCTCGACATCAGCCAGGGGCCGCTGCTGCGCATGGTGTTTGCCGAAGATCCGAAGCAGCAGCGCGTGGTGGCGATCCTGCTGTCTCATCACCTGATTCTCGATCACACCGCGCTGGAAGTGATCGTCGATGAAATGCGCGGTGTGATGTTCGGTGAGGTCGATAGCCTTTCGGCACCGATTCCTTATCGCAACTATGTGGCCCAGGCGCGCCTGGGGCTCAGCGAGCAGGAACACGAAGCGTTTTTCCGCGAGATGCTCGGCGACATTGACGAGCCGACCCTGCCGCTCGGTCTGCGGGACGTGCAGGGCGACGGTCACGGCATCGAGGAAGCGCTGCAACCGGTGGCCACCGAACTCAATGTGCGTCTGCGTGAACAGGCGCGGCAACTGGGCGTGAGTGCCGCCAGCCTGATGCACCTGGCCTGGGCGCAAGTGCTGGGCGTGCTGTCGAACCGCCGCGATGTGGTGTTCGGCACGGTGATGATGGGGCGGATGCAGGGCGGCGATGGCGCCGACCGGGCGCTGGGGGTGTTCATCAACACCTTGCCGCTGCGCATCGATGTCGGCGCCGGCGCGCGGGACGGGGTCAAGGCAACCCATGTACGACTGACCGCGCTGCTGGGGCATGAACATGCCTCGCTGGCGCTGGCCCAGCGTTGTAGTGGTGTCGCGGCATCGTCGCCGCTGTTCAGTGCCTTGTTCAACTACCGTCACAGCGCGCCTGCGCAGTCGTCGCAGAACGGCCAGGGAATCTGGGAGGGCGTGCAGAAACTCGGTGGCGAAGAACGCACCAACTACCCGCTGACCCTGAGCGTGGACGATCTGGGTGAAGGGTTTGCCTTGTCGGTTCTGGCGGTGAGCCAGATCGGTGCGCAACGGATTTGCAGTTACATGCACACCGCGCTGGAGCAACTGGTGCAGGCGCTGGAACAGACGCCGCAAAAACCGTTGAACCGCTTGCCGATCCTTTCGACTGCGGAACTGGAACGCCTGGTCGAGGGCTTCAATCCCCCGGTCACGGCCTATCCCCGTGGCGCGACGATTCACGCACTGGTCGAGGCGCAGGCCCGGCGCAACCCGAATGCCCTCGCTGTGATTCAGGGTACGCAACAGCTGACCTACGGTCAGCTCAATCAGTGCGCCAACCAACTGGCCCATCACTTGATCGGCCTCGGCGTGCAACCGGACGACCGCGTCGCCATTTGCGTGCGTCGCGGGCCGCAGATGCTGGTCGGGCTGCTGGCGATTCTCAAGGCTGGCGCCGGTTATGTGCCGGTGGATCCGGCGCACCCGGCAGAGCGCATTGCCTACCTGTTGCAGGACAGCGATCCGGTGGCCGTGCTGGTCCAGGCCTCGACCCGGGATCTGCCGGGCATGATGCCGGTGATCGATCTGGACAGCGACGCCTGGCAACACCTGCCCGACAGCAACCCGCAACTGCCGTACCTGACTCCGGCAAATCTGGCATACGTCATCTACACCTCGGGCTCCACCGGCCAGCCGAAAGGGGTGATGGTCGAACACGCGACCCTGGAAAACCTCGTGCACTGGCATGCCGAAGCCTTCGACCTGCACGCCGGCAGCCACACCGCCAGCGTTGCCGGGTTCGGTTTCGATGCGATGGCCTGGGAAGTCTGGCCGGCGCTGTGCGTCGGCGCGACCCTACACCTGCCGCCGGAGTCGGTGAGCAATGAACACCTGGACGAATTGCTCGACTGGTGGCGGGCGCAGCCGTTGCAGGTGAGTTTCCTGCCGACGCCGGTGGCCGAATATGCGTTCAGCCGCGAGCTGCAACACCCGACCCTGCGCACCTTGTTGATCGGTGGCGACAAACTGCGTCAGTTCAATCGTGCGCAGCGCTTTGCGGTGATCAACAACTATGGCCCGACCGAAGCCACGGTGGTCGCGACCTCCGGCCCGGTGGAAGTCGGTCAGCCGCTGCACATTGGCAAGCCGATGGCCAACGCCCGCATCTATCTGCTCGATGACCAGCAACGTCCGGTGCCGGTAGGTGTCACGGGCGAGTTGTATGTGGCCGGCGCCGGCGTGGCGCGGGGTTACCTGAACCGTCCTGAAATGACCGCCGAACGCTTCCTCGCCGACTCGTTCAGCGACCAGCCACAGGCGCGGATGTACCGCACCGGCGACCTCGCGCGCTGGCTGGCGGACGGCAATATCGAATACCTGGGCCGCAACGACGATCAGGTGAAACTGCGCGGCGTGCGGGTCGAACTGGGGGAAATCGAAGCCGCACTGGCCAGCCATCCGACGGTGCAGGACGCCGTGGCGCTGGTGCGCGACGGGCAGTTGCTGGTGTGGTTCACCGAACGGGCACCGGCCGATATCGAAGCCTTGCGCAATCATCTGCAAGGGCTTCTGCCGCAAGCCTTGATCCCGGCGGCGTATGTGCGACTCGACACGTTGCCGCTGACCGCCAACGGCAAACTCGACCGCAAGGCCTTGCCGGAGCCGGGTCAGAACGCCTGGCTCAGCCGTGAATACGAAGCCCCGCAGGGCCCGGTGGAAACCGCCCTGGCGCAGATCTGGGCCGATGTCCTGAAGCTGGAAAAGGTCGGTCGCCACGACAACTTCTTCGAACTGGGCGGCCATTCGCTGCTGGCCGTCAGCCTGATCGAACGTCTGCGCCAGATCGGCCTGAATACCGATGTGCGCGTGCTGTTCAGCCAGCCAACACTGGCTGCGCTGGCCGCTGCGGTGGGCAGCGGTCGTGAGATCGAAGTACCGGCCAACCGCATTCCTGCTGATTGCACCCATATCACCCCGGACCTGTTGAGCCTGGCCGAACTGGATCAGTCGAGCATCGACCGCATCGTTGCCACGGTGCCCGGCGGCGCCGTGAATGTGCAGGACATTTATCCGCTGGCACCGTTGCAGGAAGGCATCCTTTATCACCACTTGAGCGCGGAGCAGGGTGACCCGTACCTGCTGCAATCGCGGCTGGCCTTCGACAGCGTCGAACGTGTGGAAGCGTTTGCGGCGGCGCTGCGTCAGGTCATTGCCCGCCACGACATCCTGCGCACGGCGGTGATCTGGCAGGAACTGGCCGCGCCGATGCAGGTGGTGTGGCGTCACGCCGGACTGGCGGTGCAGGAAATCGTGCTCGACCCTGCACAGGGCGACATCCTCGAGCAATTGCACGGGCGTTTCGATGCCCGTCATTACCGCCTCGACATCAGTCAGGCACCGTTGCTGCGGCTGGTGTATGCCCGTGATCCGGCCCACGATCGGGTGGTCGCGATGTTGCTGTTCCACCATGTGGTGATGGATCACACCGCGCTGGACGTGGTGCAGCACGAAATGCTCGCCTGCCTGCAAGGGCGCGAAGCCTCGCTGGGCGCAGCGGTGCCTTATCGTAATTACGTGGCGCAGGCGCGGCTGGGTGTCAGCGAGCAGGACCACGAAGCATTCTTCCGCGACATGCTCGGCGACATCGACGAGCCGACCCTGCCGTTCGGCTTGCAGGATGTGCAAGGCGACGGTCGCGACATCGAGGAAACGCAACAGGCCCTGACGGCTGCAACCGGCCAGCGTCTGCGCAGCCTGGCCCGGCAACTGGGCATCAGCGTGGCCAGCCTGTTCCACCTTGCGTGGGGTCAGGTGCTGGCGGCGACATCCGGGCAGGAGCGGGTGGTGTTCGGCACGGTGCTGATGGGCCGGATGCAGGGCGGCGAGGGGGCCGACCGGGCGCTGGGGATGTTCATCAACACCTTGCCGCTGCGGGTCGATCTCGGTGAAACCCCGGTGCGCGAAGGGGCTCGGGCGACGCATGCACGTCTGAGCGCATTGCTCGGTCATGAGCACGCTTCGCTGGCGCTGGCCCAGCGTTGCAGTGGGGTGGCCGCGCCGTCGCCGCTGTTCAGTTCGATGCTCAACTACCGGCACAGCGCCGACGAGGCGCAACAACAAAGCGTCCGTCAGGCCTGGCAAGGCATCGAGACCCTGAGCAGCGAAGAACGCACCAACTATCCGCTGAGCCTGGGCGTCGATGATCTGGGCAACGGTTTCGTGCTCACCGCCATGACCCCGGCGAACATCGGTTCGCAGCGCATCTGCAACTACATGCAGACCGCGCTGGAGAAACTGGCGGATGCCCTGGAACAGACACCGGATCAGCCGCTGAATCGCTTGCCGATCCTCGACGGTGCAGAACGTCAGCAGGTGCTGTACGACCTTAACGCCACCGGCACCGCAGACAATCTGGAGCAAACCGTTCACGGGCTGTTCGAAGCGCAAGTCCAACGTACGCCGCAAGCCGTTGCGTTGCAGGCCGGTGAGCAGCGGCGGACCTACGCCGAACTCAACGCTCAGGCCAACCGTCTGGCCCATCACCTGCGCGAGCTGGGTGTGGGGCCGGATTCGCGGGTGGCGATCTGCGTCGAGCGCGGGCTGGAACTGATGGTCGGTCTGCTCGGCATCCTCAAGGCGGGCGGTGCCTATGTGCCGCTGGACCCGGCGTATCCGGCGGAACGTCTGGATTACATGCTCAAGGACAGCGCTCCGGTTGCGGTGCTGGTGCATGGGGCGACTCGTGAGTTGCTGGGTGAGAGTAGTGCGCTGGTGATCGATCTGGATCAGGCTCACTGGACATTCAACCCGCAGGACAACCCGCAAGTGCCAGGCCTGAGCGCGTCGAACCTGGCCTACGTGATCTACACCTCTGGTTCGACCGGTGCGCCGAAAGGCGTGATGGTCGAGCACCGCGGCGTCGGCAATTTGCTGCACTGGAGTTCGCAACTTTGCCTGGCCGTGAAGGAAGGTGCCCTGTTGCAGAAAACCCCGTTCAGTTTCGATGCCTCGGTCTGGGAGCTGTTCTGGCCGTTGAGCGCCGGGCTGCGACTGGTGCTGGCGCGTCCTGACGGACACCGCGAGCCGGCGTATCTGGCGCAGGTGATTCGTGAACAGCGGATCAACGTGATCCAGTTCGTGCCGGTGCTGTTGCAACAGTTCCTCGAACACGACGACGTCAGCCAGTGCAGCAGCCTCACCGATGTGTTCTGCGGCGGAGGCGACCTGACACCGGCGCTTGCTCGCCTTGTGCGTGAGCGCCTGCCGCAGGTGCGTTTGCACAACGTTTACGGCCCGACTGAAGCCACGGTCGACAGCACGGTGTGGACGCTGGAGCCGTCGATGCCGGTGCCGGACAACGCCTTGCCGATCGGGCGACCGATCAACAACACTCGTCTGTATGTACTGGATACCGCCGAGCGGCCGGTGCCGATGGGCGTCATAGGTCAGTTGTTCATTGGTGGTGCCGGGGTCGCGCGGGGCTATCTGGGCCTGCCGCAATTGATGGCCGAACGGTTTATCCCGAGCCCGTTCGTGGCCGGCGATCGGCTGTACGCCACGGGTGACCTGGTGCGCTACCGCGCCGATGGCCAGCTCGAATTCATCGGGCGCAACGACTTCCAGGTCAAGCTGCGTGGCCTGCGCCTTGAACCGGGTGAAATCGAAGCGCAACTGCTCAGCCATCCGGCCCTGCGTGAAACCGTGGTGCTGGTGCGTGAAGAACGTCTGGTGGCGTACTTCACCTGGCACGCCGAGGCCAGGCAACCGGGGATCGAGGCGTTGCGTGAACACTTGCTCGCATGCCTGCCGGACTACATGGTGCCGTCGGCCTTCGTCGCGCTCGACAGCCTGCCACTGAGCCCCAACGGCAAGGTGGATCGCAAGGCACTGCCGGCTCCCGGCGCCGAGTCGGTGCTGGTGCGCGAGTACGAGGCTCCGCTCGGCGAGACCGAAATCGCCCTGGCCCGACTGTGGGGCGAGGTGCTGAACGTCGAGCGGGTCGGGCGCCAAGATCACTTCTTCGAACTGGGCGGGCACTCGCTGCTGGCGGTGAGCCTGATCGAACGCATGCGCCAGATCGGCCTGAGCACCGATGTGCGGGTGCTGTTCAGTCAGCCGACCCTGGCCGCGCTGGCTGCGGCCGTGGGCAGCGGTCGTGAAATCGAAGTGCCGGCCAATCGCATCGCCGCCGGTTGCACTCGCATCACTCCGCAGATGCTGACGCTGGTGACGCTGGATCAAGCCGCCATCGACCGCGTGGTGTCCAGCGTGCCGGGCGGCGCTGCCAATGTGCAGGACATCTATCCGCTGGCGCCGTTGCAGGAAGGCATTCTTTACCATCACTTGAGTGCGGGCGAAGGCGATCCGTACCTGCTGCAATCGCGTATTGCATTCGACAGTCTTGAACGTGTGCAGCGTTTCAGCGCGGCGTTGCAACAGGTCATCGACCGCCATGACGTGCTGCGCACGGGTGTGGTGTGGGAAGGCTTGAGCGTGCCGGTGCAGGTGGTGTGGCGTCAGGCTGAACTGGTGGTGCAGGAGGTCGTGCTGGATCCTGCGGCCGGCGACATCCTTGAACAGTTGCATGCCCGTTTCGATGCCCGGCATTACCGCCTCGACATCGCCCAGGCGCCGTTGCTGCGTCTGGTGTATGCCCGGGATCCGGCCCGTGGCCGGGTGGTGGCGATGCTGCTGTTCCATCACATTGTGCTCGACCACACCGCGCTGGAAGTGGTGCGCCACGAAATGCAGGCGTACCTGCGCGGTTCCGACGAGCCGTTGCCGGCGGCGGTGCCGTATCGCAATTACGTGGCACAGGCGCGTCTGGGTGTCACGGAATCGGAGCACGAAGTGTTTTTCCGCGACATGCTCGGCGACATCGACGAGCCGACCCTGCCGTTCAGCCTGCGCGATGTGCGCGGTGACGGACGCGGCATCGAGGAAGTGCAGCAGGTAATCGACAGCGGCCTGAGTCTGCGTCTGCGCAGTCAGGCGCGGCAGATGGGCATCAGCGTGGCCAGCCTGTTCCACCTTGCCTGGGCCCAGGTACTGGCGGCGACCTCCGGGCAGGACAACGTGGTGTTCGGCACCGTGCTGATGGGCCGGATGCAGGGCGGCCAAGGCGCCGACCGCGCACTGGGCATGTTCATCAATACCTTGCCGTTGCGGGTCGATCTGGGCGAAACCCCGGTGCGCGAGGCGGTCAAGGCGACGCATCAGCGTCTCACTGCGTTGCTGGGCCACGAACACGCTTCGCTGGCACTGGCCCAGCGTTGCAGCGGGATCACGGCGCCGTCGCCGTTGTTCAGCGCGATGCTCAACTATCGACACAGCCACGGCGCCGAGCATGCGGACAGCGTGGTTCAGGCCTGGCAAGGCATCGAGACCCTGAGCAGCGAAGAGCGCACCAACTACCCGCTGAGCCTGAACGTCGATGACCTGGGCAACGGCTTCTCGCTGATTGCCATGGTGCCGGCGGACATTGGCGCGCAGCGGATTTGCGGCTACATGCAGACGGCGTTGCTGGCGTTGGTGGAGGCGCTGGAACAGGCACCGACGCAGGCGATGAATCGTTTGCCGGTTCTTGAGGGGGCGGAGCGGCAGCGACTGTTGTTCGACTTCAACGCGACCGATGTCGGTTATGACCTTCAGCAGAGCATTCACGGTCTGTTCGAAGCGCAGGTCTTGCGGTCGCCACAGGCTGTGGCGGTGCTTTCCGGCGAGCAGCAACTGAGTTATGTCGAGCTGAATGCTCGGGCCAATCGCTTGGCCCATCACTTGCGCGGACTGGGCGTTGGCCCGGATGCGCGGGTGGCGATCTGCGTCGAGCGCGGGCTGGAGATGGTGGTCGGGTTGCTGGCGATTCTGAAGGCTGGCGGCGGTTATGTGCCGCTGGATCCGGCGTATCCGCTGGAGCGGCTGGCCTACATGCTGGAGGACAGTGCGCCGTCGGCAGTGTTGGTGCAGGGCTCGACCCGCTCGTTGCTGGGTGAAGTCGCGGTGCCGGTGGTCGATCTGGGTCACGACACCTGGCAATCGTTGTCGGCGGATAACCTTTACGTCGATGGGCTGACTCCGCAACACACGGCTTACGTGATCTACACCTCGGGTTCGACCGGTCAGCCGAAAGGCGTGATCAACGAGCACAGCGGGGTGGTCAACCGCTTGCTGTGGATGCAGGACGCTTATCGCCTGACGGCTGAAGATTCAGTGCTGCAAAAGACGCCATTCAGCTTCGACGTCTCGGTGTGGGAATTCTTCTGGCCGTTGATGACCGGCGCGCGACTGGTCATGGCTCGTCCGGGCGGTCACAAGGATCCGCTGTACCTCAGCGAAATAATCGAACGCGAACGCATCACCACGCTGCACTTTGTACCGTCGATGCTCGACGTGTTCCTCGCCCATGGCGACACAGCCCGTTGCAACGGTTTGCGTCAGGTGATGTGCAGCGGCGAGGCCTTGCCGGGCAGTCTGGTGCGGCGCTTCAAGCAGCAATTGCCGAACAGTGGTTTGCACAACCTCTACGGCCCGACCGAGGCGGCAGTGGACGTCACGGCGTGGGATTGCTCTGGTCCGCTGGAGCAAACCCCGGACAACACGCCAATCGGCAAACCGATCGCCAACACCCGGATGTACATCCTCGACGCCCAACAGCAACCGGTGCCGCAAGGCGTGGTCGGCGAGCTGTACATCGGTGGTGTGCAAGTGGCGCGCGGCTACCTGAACCGTCCAGAACTGAGTGCCGAACGTTTCCTTCAGGATCCGTTCCAGCCCAACGGCCGCCTGTACCGCACCGGCGACGTCGCCCGTTATCTGGCCGACGGCAACATCGAATACCTGGGCCGCAACGACGATCAGGTGAAGATCCGAGGCCTGCGCATCGAACTGGGTGAAATCCAGTCCCGCCTGACCGACATCGGCGGCGTGCAGGAAGCGGTGGTGCTGGCTCGCGAAGATGTGCCGGGGGACAAACGACTGGTCGCCTATTACACCGGCGCCCGGCTGGAAATCGATGTGCTGCGCGGTCACCTGCTGGAGCACCTGCCGGATTACATGGTGCCGGCGGTGTTCGTGCACCTCGATGCGCTGCCGCTGAGCCCCAACGGCAAGCTCGACCGCAAGGCCTTGCCGGCACCGGATCAGGCCTCGGTTATCACCCGTGAATACGAAGCCCCGGTCGGCGAGGTGGAAATCCTCCTCGCCGGACTGTGGGCCGAGCTGCTCAACGTGGAGCGGGTAGGGCGCCACGACAACTTTTTTGAACTGGGCGGGCACTCATTGCTGGCGGTCAGTCTGATCGGCCGGTTACGTCAGGAAGGCATGGAAGCCGAGGTCAGGGCGTTGTTCGAACAACCGACCCTGGCCGGATACGCCGCAATTACGGAAAGAATGGAGATCGTCCTGTGAACGTGATCGAACTGTTGGCAACACTTAAAGCGAAAGACATCCAGTTGGCGGTCACCGACGACCAGTTGCGCGTTCAGGGCAACAAACAGGCGCTGAGCGATCCGGCAGTGCTGGCGCTGTTGCGCGAGCACAAACCGGCGCTGATCGAGCTGATCAAGGCCGGGCAATATTCAGCGACCAAGAGCGGTCAGGTCGACGTGCCGGCCAATGGCATTGCACCCGGCACCACGCGCATCACACCGGCGATGCTGACCCTGGCCGAACTCGATCAGGCGACCATCGACCGTCTGGTCGACAATGTACCGGGCGGCGCGGCCAATGTGCAGGACATCTACCCGCTGGCGCCATTGCAGGAAGGCATTCTTTACCACCATGTCAGCGCCACCCAGGGCGATCCGTACGTGATGCAGGCGCATTTCGCCTTTGCTGATCGCGGGCGTTTGAACGCCTTCGTTGAGGCTTTGCAGGCCGTCATCGACCGCCACGACATCCTCCGTACGGCGGTAGTCTGGGAGGGGTTGGATACGCCGCAGCAAGTGGTCTGGCGTGAGGCCGGATTACCGGTGGAAGAGATCGATGCCGAAGGCGATGCGCTGGCGTACTTGCACGAGCGTTTCGATGCCCGGGAATTCCGCATGGATGTAAGCCGGGCGCCGATGATGCGCCTGGCCCATGCCTGGGACGAAGCCGGGCAGCGGGTGGTCGCGACTTTGCTGTTTCACCACATGGCGCTGGATCACTCGGCGCTCGACGTGGTGCGTCATGAGATGCGTGCGTTCCTCACGGGGCAGGGCAATCTGCTGGGGCGGCCGATCGCGTTTCGGGATTACGTGGCGCAGGCGCGGCTGGGTGTCTCCGAACAGGAGCACGAAGCATTTTTCCGCGACATGCTCGGCGACATCGACGAGCCGACCCTGCCATTCGGTCTGCAGGATGTGCAGGGCGACGGGCACGGCATCACCGAACTGAGCGTGCCTGTCGAACCGGCCTTGGGTCAACGCCTGCGGGGGCAGGCACGGCAGCTCGGGGTGAGTGCGGCCAGTCTGTTTCACCTGGCCTGGGCGCAGGTGCTGGCCACGCTCGCCGGCAAGCAACGCGTGGTGTTCGGCACGGTACTGATGGGGCGTCTGCAAGGTGCCGAAGCCACCGACCGGGCGCTGGGCATCTTCATCAACACCTTGCCGGTGCGAGTGGACGTCGATGCTCAGAGCGTGCGCAGCGCCGTGCAGGCGACCCACGCACGCCTGACCACCTTGATGCGCCATGAACACGCGCCGCTGGCGCTGGCCCAGCGCTGCAGCAGCGTGGCCGCGCCAACGCCGCTGTTCAGCGCCTTGCTCAATTACCGTCACAGCCATGGCGCCGCTTCGGCCAGCGCACAAACCCTGTCGGCATGGGAAGGCATTACCACCCTGCACTCGGAAGAGCGCACCAACTATCCGCTGACCCTGAGTATCGACGACCTGGGCGAAGCCTTCAGCCTGACCCTGCTCGCCACCACTGAAGTCGACCCGCAACGGGTGTGCGATTACATGCTCGGCGCCCTGAACGGGCTGGTGTCCGCACTGGAACAGGCGCCGGATTCACCGGTCAGCCAGGTGTCGATCCTCCCGGACGCGGAGCGCGAGCAGATCCTGCGCGACTTCAACGCCACCCGGGCCGACTACCCGCAAGGGCTGACGATTCATCAGCGTTTCGAGGCGCAAGTCATCGAACGACCGGAAGCGGTGGCGGCGGTGTTCCTCGGTGAACAAGTGACCTACGCCGAGCTGAACCTGCACGCCAACGCCCTGGCCCATCATCTGATCAGCCTGGGTGTTCGTCCTGATGATCGCGTGGCCATCGTCGCCCGCCGCGGGCTCGATACGCTGGCGGGACTGCTGGCGATTCTCAAGGCCGGGGCCGGTTATGTGCCGGTTGACCCGGCGCATCCGCCCGAGCGCCTGAGCTACCTGCTCAGCGACAGTGCCCCGGCGGTGGTGCTGACCCAGAGCGATCTGCGTGATCGGTTGCCGACACTGGACGTCCCGGTGATCGACCTCGACCGCCGCACCTGGCCACTGAGCCTGGCCCTTGATCCGCAGGTGCCGGACTTGACCGCCGGACATCTGGCTTACGTGATCTACACCTCGGGCTCGACCGGTCTGCCCAAGGGCGTGATGGTCGAACACCGCACCCTGTCCAACCTCGTCGACTGGCATTGCGGCGCGTTCGATCTGTGCGCCGGTCGTCACACTTCAAGCCTTGCCGGGTTTGGCTTCGACGCCATGGCCTGGGAAGTCTGGCCCGCCCTGTGTGCCGGCGCGACGCTGCACCTGGCCCCGACCCGCGACGGCAACGAAGACATCGACGCCTTGCTCGACTGGTGGCGTGCGCAACCGTTGGATGTGAGCTTCCTGCCAACGCCGGTGGCCGAATATGCCTTCAGTCAAAACCTCGAACACCCGACCTTGCGCACACTGTTGATCGGCGGGGATCGCCTGCGGCAGTTCAGCCGTCACCGGCATTTCGATGTGATCAACAATTACGGTCCGACCGAAACCACGGTGGTGGCGACCTCGGGCAAGGTCGAAGCGGGGCAGACGCTGCACATCGGTCGCCCGGTGAGCAATGCCACGGTGTATTTGCTGGATGAGCAGCAACGTCCGGTGCCCATCGGCGTAGCGGGGGAGTTGTATGTCGGTGGCGCCGGGGTTGCCCGGGGTTATCTGAACCGTCCGGACCTGACGGCCGAACGCTTTCTCGACGATCCGTTCAACGGCGGGCGCATGTACCGCACCGGTGACCTGGCTCGCTGGCAGGACGACGGCACCCTCGAATACCTGGGCCGCAACGACGATCAGGTGAAGATTCGCGGCGTGCGCATCGAATTGGGCGAGATTGAAACCCGTCTCAACCAGCTCCCCGGCATTCAGGAAGCGGTGTTGCTGGCCCGTGAAGACGAACCCGGCCAGCCGCGCCTCGTCGCCTATTACACCGAACAGGCTCAGGTCGAACCGCAACCGGTGGCCGAGCTGCGCGCTTGTCTGCTGACGCAGTTGCCCGAGTACATGGTGCCAGCGGCCTTCGTGCGACTGGACGCATTGCCGCTGACCGCCAACGGCAAGGTCGACCGCAAGGCCCTGCCAGCGCCGGATCGCGCGGCGTTGTTCACCCGCCATTACGAAGCACCGCACGGCGAGCTGGAAATCGCGCTCGCACGGATCTGGGGCGAAGTGCTGCAGGTCGGGCAGGTCGGGCGCCGGGATCACTTCTTCGAACTGGGTGGCCACTCGTTGCTGGCGATGCGCATGGTGTCCCAGGTTCGCCAACGTCTGGGCGTCGAACTGGCCCTGAGCGACTTGTTTGCCAATGCCGAACTGGCAGCGGTCGCCGAAGTGCTGGCCCAGGCCGGGCGCAGCTCGCAACCGGCCATGTTGCCGGTGCCACGGGACGGCGCGCTGCCGCTGTCGTTCGCCCAGCAGCGGCTGTGGTTTCTGGCGCGGATGGAAGGGGTCAACACCGCCTACAACATCCCGCTGGGCCTGCGTTTGCGCGGTCATCTCGACGAGGCGGCGCTGCAACGGTCACTGGCGCGGATCATCGACCGCCACGAAACCCTGCGCAGCCGTTTCGTCCCGCACGACGATGACGTGCAGGTGATGATTGCGCCGGTGGACAGCGGCGTGCTGCTGCGGGTCGAGGATCTGCGTCAGCATCCGCACGCCGACGACGCCATGCAGGCGTTGATCCGTGAACAGGCCTCGACCCCGTTCGACTTGCAGAACGATCCGTTGATTCGCGGATGTCTGGTGCGGCTGGCCGACGATCACCATGTGTTGCTGTTGACCCTGCACCACATCATTTCCGACGGCTGGTCGATGGGCGTGCTGACCCGTGAACTGATGGCGCTGTATCAAGCGTTCAGCCAGGGTGAGGCCGATCCGCTGCCGCCACTGGCGCTGCAATATGCCGACTACGCGATCTGGCAACGCCGCTGGTTGAGCGGCGAAGTGCTGCAACAACAGAGCGATTACTGGCAGCAAACCCTCGCCGGGGCCCCGACCTTGCTGGTGCTGCCGACCGACCGTCCGCGTCCGGCGCAGCAGGATTACACCGGCAGCAGTGTCGAGTTCCGGCTGGACGAACCGCTGAGCGCCGGCCTTAAGGCCCTGAGCCAGCGCCATGGCGTGACGATGTACATGACGATGGTGAGCGCCTGGGCCCTGTTGCTCAGTCGCTTGTCCGGCCAGTCGGACGTTGTGATCGGCTCGCCGGTTGCCAACCGTGGTCGTGCGGAAATCGAAGGGCTGATCGGCTTGTTCATCAATACCCTGGCCCTGCGCATCGACACGTCCGGCGGGCTCAGCGTCGAGGCGCTGCTGGCCCGGGTCAAGACCCTCACATTGCAGGCCCAGGCCCATCAGGACCTGCCGTTCGAGCAGGTGGTGGAAGTCACCCGGCCGGCGCGTAGCCTGTCCCACAGTCCGTTGTTCCAGACCACGTTGAGCTGGGAAAGCAGCTCAGGGCCGGCGCTGGAACTGGGGGAGATGGCGCTGGAAAACGTGGCCGGTCCGACCCGCTTCGCCAAGTTCGACCTGTCGCTGACGTTGGGCGAAACCCGCGACGGCATTCGCGGCGTGCTGGAATACGCCACGGCATTGTTCGATGAATCGACGATCCAGCGTTATGTCGGCTACTTCGAGCAGTTGCTGCACGCGATGGTCGCCAACGATCAGGCGCAGCTGGAACAGCTCGAGATGGTTCAGGCTCACGAGCGTGAACAGTTGCTGGTTGCGTTCAATGACACCCATGCGGAGTTTGTGACGGGGCTGACCATTGCGCAGCGATTCGAGGCGCAAGTGATCGAGCGGCCCGCAGCGGTCGCGGCGGTCTGTCAGGGGCAGGCGTTGACCTTTGCCGAGCTGAACCGGCAGGCCAACGCACTGGCCCATCATCTGATCAGCCTGGGCGTTCGCCCTGATGATCGCGTGGCCATCGTCGCCCGCCGCGGGCTGGATACGCTGGTGGGGCTGGTGGCCATTCTCAAGGCCGGGGCCGGTTATGTGCCGGTGGATCCGGCGCATCCGGCGGAGCGTCTGAACTATCTGCTGAGCGACAGCGCGCCGGTGGCGGTGCTCTGCCTGAGTGATTTGCGTGATCGACTGCCGGCGCTGGACGTGCCGGTGATCGACCTCGATTTGCAGGCCTGGCCGGACACCGAGACCGGTAATCCGCAGGTGCCGGGCCTGACCCGCGAACACCTGGCCTATGTCATCTACACCTCGGGTTCCACCGGTTTGCCCAAGGGCGTGATGGTCGAACACCATACGTTGAGCAACCTCGTCGACTGGCACTGCAAGGCATTCGATCTGTGCGCCGGTCGCCATACGTCGAGCCTCGCCGGATTCGGCTTCGACGCCATGGCCTGGGAAGTCTGGCCGGCCCTGTGCGCCGGCGCGACCCTGCATCTGGCACCGGCCCGCGACGGCAGCGAAGACGTGGATGCGTTGCTCGACTGGTGGCGCGCGCAGCCGCTGGACGTGAGCTTCCTGCCGACCCCGGTGGCCGAATACGCGTTCAGCCAGAACCTCGAACATCCGACCCTGCGCACACTGCTGATCGGTGGCGACCGTCTGCGTCAGTTCAACCGTCAGCAGTCGTTCGATGTGGTGAACAACTATGGCCCGACCGAGGCTACCGTGGTGGCCACCTCGGGCATTGTCCGGGCGGGGCAGGCGCTGCACATCGGTAAACCGATCGCCAACGCGACGGTGTACCTGCTCGATGAACAGCAGCGTCCGGTGCCGGTTGGTGTGGCCGGAGAGCTGTATGTGGGCGGCGCCGGTGTAGCCCGGGGTTACCTCAATCGACCTGATCTGACCGAAGAACGCTTCCTGCGCGACCCGTTCAACCACGGTCGCATGTACCGCACTGGCGACCTGGCGCGCTGGCGCGCCGACGGTTCCATCGAGTACCTGGGGCGCAACGACGATCAAGTGAAAATCCGTGGTGTGCGCGTCGAGCTGGGGGAAATCGAAACTCGCCTCAATCAGTTGCCCGGCATCCAGGAAGCCGTACTGGTGGCCCGCGAAGACGAACCCGGGCAGGTGCGACTGGTGGCGTATTTCACTGAACAGGCGCAGGGCGAAGCGCTGGCGGTGTCCGACCTGAGGGCGCATTTGCTCGGTCAACTGCCGGAATACATGGTGCCGGCGGCCTTCGTCAGACTCGATGCGCTGCCGCTGACCGCCAACGGCAAGGTCGATCGCAAGGCCTTGCCGGTGCCGGATCGCAGCGCCTTGTTCACCCGCGACTATCAGGCGCCGCAAGGTGAACTGGAAACCACCCTGGCGCAGATCTGGGCCGAGGTGCTGCAGGTCGAGCAGGTCGGACGGCAGGATCATTTCTTTGAACTGGGCGGCCACTCGCTGCTGGCGATGCGCATGCTGTCTCAGGTTCGCCAGCGGCTCGGGGTGGAACTGACCCTCGCCGAACTGTTTGCCAACGCCGAGCTCGCCGCTGTCGCCGAGGTGCTGGCCCAGGCCGGACGCTGCACGCAACCGGCGATCATGCCGGCGCCACGTGACGGCACGCTGCCGTTGTCGTTTGCCCAGCAACGGTTGTGGTTCATGGCGCAACTGGAAGGGGCGAATACCGCCTACAACATTCCCCTCGGGCTGCGCCTGCGCGGTCGTCTCGACGAAGCGGCCCTGCAACGGGCATTGGCGCGGATCGTCGAGCGTCACGAAACCCTGCGCAGCCGCTTTGCCCAGTTCAACGACGAAGCCCAGGTGCTGATCGCGCCGCCCGACAGCGCTGTGCTGCTGCGGGTCGAGGACTTGCGTCAGCACCCGCAGGCCGACGAAGCCTTGCTCGCGCTGATTCAGGGCGAAGCCTCGGGGCCGTTCGATTTGCAGGACGATCCGCTGATTCGCGGGCGTCTGGTGCGACTGGCCGATGACCATCATGTGTTGCTGCTGACCCTGCACCACATCGTCTCCGATGGCTGGTCGATGGGCGTGCTGACCCGCGAACTGATGGCGCTGTATCAGGCGTTCAGCCACGGCGCGGCCGATCCGCTGCCGCCGCTGGCGTTGCAGTACAGCGACTACGCCGTGTGGCAGCGTCGCTGGCTGAGCGGCGAAGTCTTGCAGCGTCAGAGCGATTACTGGCAGCAGACCCTGGCCGGTGCGCCGGCCTTGCTGATGCTGCCGACCGACCGTCCACGCCAGGCCTTGCAGGATTATGCCGGCAGCAGTGTCGACATCCGGCTGGATGAGCGTTTGAGCGCAGACCTCAAGGCGCTGTGCCAACGCCACGGCGTGACGCCGTACATGGCGGTGATGAGCGCATGGGCGATGTTGCTCGGTCGCTTGTCCGGGCAGTCGGACGTGGTGATCGGCTCGCCGGTCGCCAACCGTAACCGAGCGGAAATCGAAGGGTTGATCGGGTTGTTCGTCAACACGCTGGCCGTGCGCATCGATACTTCGGGCGCGCTCACCGTCGAGGCGTTGCTGGCCCGAGTCAAGGCCCGCACCCTCGAAGCCCAGGCCCATCAGGACCTGCCGTTCGAGCAGGTGGTGGAAATCACCCGGCCGGTGCGCAGCCTGTCCCACAGCCCGTTGTTCCAGACGCTGTTGAGCTGGGACAGCGGCAGCGGTGCGACGCTGGCCCTCGGTGACCTGACGCTGGAAGGCGTGGCCGAGCCGAGCCACTTTGCCAAGTTCGACCTGTCGCTGACGTTGGGCGAAGCCCAAGGCGTGATCCGGGGTTCGCTGGAATACGCTACGGCGCTGTTCGATGAATCGACGGTTCAGCGTTATGCCGGTTACTTGCAGCAATTGCTGCACGCCATGGTCAGCAATGATCAGGCGTTGCTGGAGCAGGTCGATGTGCTGGCGGAGGATGAGCGCCGGCATTTGCTGCACCGCTTCAATGCCACTGACGTTGATTACAACCTTCAGCAAAGCATTCACGGTCTGTTCGAGGCGCAGGTCTTGCGCACGCCGCAGGCTGTGGCGGTGCTGTCCGATGAGCAGCGACTGAGTTATTCCGAGCTGAATCAGCGGGCCAACCGTCTGGCGCATCACTTGCGCGGACTGGGCGTTGGCCCGGATGCGCGAGTGGCGATCTGCGTCGAGCGGGGGCTGGAGATGGTGATCGGACTGCTGGCGATTCTGAAGGCCGGCGGCGGTTATGTGCCGCTGGATCCGGCGTATCCGTTGGAGCGTCTGGCTTACATGCTGGAGGACAGCGCGCCGTCGGCGGTGCTGGTGCAGGGTTCGACTCGCTCGTTGCTGGGTGATGTTGCGGTGCCGGTGGTCGATCTGGATCACGACACCTGGCAATCGTTGTCGGTCGACAACCCGTCGGTCGATGGACTGACCCCGCAGCACACGGCTTATGTGATCTACACCTCGGGTTCGACCGGTCAGCCGAAAGGCGTAATCAATGAACACAGCGGGGTGGTCAACCGCTTACTGTGGATGCAGGACGCCTATCGTCTGACGGCTGAAGATTCAGTGATACAGAAAACACCGTTCAGCTTCGACGTGTCGGTGTGGGAATTCTTCTGGCCTCTGATGACCGGCGCCCGGTTGGTCATGGCCCGTCCCGGCGGTCACAAGGATCCGCTGTACCTGAGTGAAGTGATCGAGCAAGAACGCATCACCACGCTGCACTTCGTACCGTCGATGCTCGACGTGTTTCTCGCCCATGGCGACACTGCGCGTTGCGGCGGTTTGCGTCAGGTGATGTGCAGCGGTGAAGCGCTGCCGGGCAGTCTGGTGCGGCGATTCAAGCAGCAATTGCCGGGCAGTGGTTTGCACAACCTCTACGGCCCGACCGAAGCGGCCGTGGACGTCACGGCGTGGGATTGCTCTGGTCCGCTGGAGCAAACGCCTGACAACACACCGATCGGCAAACCGATCGCCAACACCCGTATGTACATCCTCGATGCCCAGCAACAACCGGTGCCGCAAGGTGTGGTCGGTGAGCTGTACATCGGCGGCGTGCAAGTGGCGCGCGGTTACCTGAATCGTCCTGAACTCAGCGCCGAGCGTTTCCTCAACGATCCATTCCAGCCCGATGGCCGCATGTACCGCACCGGCGACGTCGCCCGTTACCTGGCCGACGGCAACATCGAATACCTGGGCCGCAACGACGATCAGGTGAAGATCCGCGGTCTGCGCATCGAGCTCGGGGAAATCCAGTCCCGCCTGACCGACATCGGCGGCGTGCAGGAAGCGGCGGTGCTGGCTCGCGAGGACGTGCCGGGAGACAAGCGACTGGTCGCCTATTACACCGGCGCCCGACTGGAAATCGACGTGCTGCGCGGTCACCTGCTTGAGCATCTGCCGGATTACATGGTGCCCGCAGTGTTCGTGCATCTCGATGCACTGCCGCTGAGCCCCAACGGCAAACTCGACCGTAAGGCCCTGCCGGTGCCGGATCAGAGTGCAGTCATTGCCCGCGAATACGAAGCACCGGTCGGCGAAGTGGAAATTCTCCTCGCAGGACTCTGGGCCGAACTGCTCAACGTGGAGCGGGTAGGGCGCCACGACAACTTCTTCGAACTGGGCGGGCACTCGCTGATGGCGGTCAACCTGGTGGCGCGGATGCGCCACGTCGGGCTGACGGCTGATGTGCGTGTGCTGTTCAACCAGCCGACGCTCGCCGCTCTGGCCGCTGCGGTCGGCGATGAGACAGAGGCCGAAATCCCGGCCAACCGGATTGCGCCGGACTGTAAACACATCACCGCTGACATGCTGCCACTGGTTGCACTGGATCAGCTCGCCATCGACCGTATCGTCGCCAGCATTCCCGGCGGCGCCGCGAACGTGCAGGACATTTACCCGCTGGCGCCGTTGCAGGCCGGCATCCTGTTCCACCACTTGTCGGCACCCCAGGGCGATCCGTATGTGTTGCAGGCGCAATTCGCGTTCGCCGATGAATCCCGTCTGCGGGTGTTTGCCGAAGCCTTGCAGGCCGTGATCGAGCGTCATGACATCCTGCGTACGTCGCTGTTCTGGGACGGGCTGGAGGAACCGGTGCAAGTGGTCTGGCGTCAGGCGTCGCTGGTGTGTGAAACGGTGGAGCTGGACGAGAGTGAAACGGATGCATTGAGCCAGTTGCGCAGCCGGTTCGATACCCGGCACTACCGCATGGCCGTCACTCAGGCGCCGCTGATGCGCGTGGTGTACAGCTGGGACGCGGTCAATCGGCGTGTGGTGGCGCTGCTGCTGTTCCATCACCTGGTCATGGACCACATTGCGCTGGAGGTGCTGCGCCACGAGATGCAGTCGGTCCTGCTCGGCCAGGTGCGGCAGCTGGCCGAACCGGTGCCGTATCGCACTTATGTCGCCCGCACTCGATCGGGGCTGAGCGAGGAGGAGCATGAGACGTTCTTCCGCGACATGCTCGGCGATATCGACGAACCGACCCTGCCGTATGGCCAGGGCAATGTGGCGGACAGCGGCAACGGGCATGCGCAGCGGCTGCTGAACACCGCGCTGAGCCAGCGGGTCAGGGCCAAGGCCAGGCGTCTGGGCATCAGCGCCGCCAGCCTGATGCACCTGGCCTGGGCCAGCGTATTGGGGCAACTGTCGGGGGGTGAAAACGTGGTGTTCGGCACCGTGATGCTCGGCCGATTGCACGGGGGCGAAGGTGCCGAACGGGCGCTGGGCGTGTTCATCAACACGCTGCCGCTGCGCATCGATCTGGACGGGCAAACGGTGAAAGAAGCCGCGTTGGCGACCCATCAGCGCCTGAACCGATTGCTGCATCACGAACACGCGCCGCTGGCGCTGGTGCAACGTTGCAGCGCCATGGCCCCGGGGTCGCCGCTGTTCAATGCGTTGTTCAATTACCGCCACAGTGGCGGCGGGGGCACGCCGTCCGACGAAGTCGTGGCGGCATGGCAGGGCATGCAGTTGCTCGATGCCGAAGAACACAGCAATTACCGCCTGAGCCTGAGCGTCGATGATCTGGGCGAAGACTTCAGCCTGACCGCGTTGACCATGGCCGGGATCGACGCCGGTCGGATTTGCGACTACATGGATCTCGCGGTCGAGGGCCTGTTGCAGGCGCTGGAGCGGACGCCGCAACTGGGCATCGACCAGTTGTCGATCCTGCCGCGGGATGAGCGGCGGCAGTTGCTGGTCGAGTTCAATGCGACTCAACGGGACTACCCGGCGACGTTGACGGTTCATCGTCTGTTCGAGCAGCAGGTGACAAAGCAACCGCAAGCGGTGGCGGTGGTGCATGGCCGCGCGGCGTTGACTTATGAAGAGTTGAATCAACGGGCCAATCTTCTGGCCCATTACTTGATCGGACAGGGCGTGCAACCGGGCTACCATGTGGCGATCCTGTTGCCGCGTTCGCTGGATCTGTTGATCGCACAACTGGCCATCGGCAAATGTGCGGCGGCTTATGTGCCGCTGGACATCAATGCGCCGGCTGAACGTCAGGCGTTCATGGTCGAGGACTGCGGGGCGAAAGCGCTGCTGACCTTCAGCACTGAAACGGTTGATTACGATGTACGCCGGATCGATCTGGATGTGCTGAAGCTCGATGCGCAACCGACGCATAACCCGGATCTGCCGCAGTCCTCGGAATCGCTGGCGTACATCATGTACACCTCCGGCTCCACCGGCACGCCGAAGGGTGTGATGGTGCCGCACCGGGCCATCGGTCGACTGGTGATCAACAACGGTTACGCTGATTTCAATGCGCAGGATCGCGTGGCGTTCGCCTCCAACCCGGCGTTCGACGCCAGCACGATGGATGTCTGGGGGCCGCTGCTCAATGGCGGTCGAGTGGTAGTCATCGATCACGCGACCTTGCTTGATCCGCAAGCCTTCGGACGTGAACTGGCCAACACCGGTGCCACGATCCTGTTTGTCACCACCGCGCTGTTCAACCAGTACGTGCATTTGATCCCCGAAGCCCTCAAAGGCTTGCGCATCGTGCTGTGTGGTGGCGAACGCGCTGATCCAGCGGCCTTCCGTCGCTTGCTGGCCGAGGCGCCGGACCTGCGCATCGTCCACTGCTACGGCCCGACCGAAACCACGACTTACGCCACGACGTTCGAAGTGCGCGAAGTAGCAGAAACTGCCGACAGCGTGCCGATTGGCGGGCCAATTTCCAACACCCAGGTCTACGTACTCGACGCCCGCCAGCAACCGGTGCCGATGGGTGTGACCGGCGAGTTGTACATCGGTGGGCAAGGCGTTGCGCTGGGTTACTTGAACCGCCCGGATCTGACCGCCGAGAAATTCCTGCAAGACCCGTTCGGCGATCAGCCAGGAGCGCTGCTGTACCGCACCGGCGACCTCGCACGCTGGTTGGCGCCGGGGCAACTTGAGTGCATCGGCCGCAACGACGATCAGGTGAAGATCCGCGGCTTCCGAATCGAACTGGGAGAAATCGAAAACCGCTTGCTGAACTGTGAAGGCGTGAAGGAGGCCATCGTGCTGGCGCGTCAGGACGGCCAGGAACCGCTGCGTCTGGTGGCGTATTTCACGGCTGAAGAGGGTGTTGATAGCTCTACTCTGCGCAGCCAATTGCAGTCGCGTCTGCCGGAATACATGGTGCCCTCGGCCTGGGTACAACTAGACGCCTTGCCGCTGAACAACAACGGCAAGGTCGACCGCAAAGCCTTGCCGATCCCGGCGCAGGACGCGCTGCTCAGTCGTGCCTATGAGGCCCCGGCCAATCCGCTGGAAGAGACGTTGGCGCAGTTTTGGGCCGAGGTGTTGCAGGTCGAACAGGTCGGTCGTCACGACAACTTCTTCGAACTGGGCGGGCATTCGTTGCTGGCGATTCGTCTGGTCAACCTGATGCAACAGAACGGGCTGGAAGTGACGCTGGCCGAGCTGTTCCAGCACGCCAGCATCGAGTCGCTCGGCACGTTGCTCAGCCAGCGCACCGGCGCAGAGCAACAGGACGATGGGCTGGTCGTGGTGCGTGCCGGTGGTGCAGGCACACCGCTGTTCCTGATGCATGAGTTCAGCGGGATGGACGCGTACTTCCCGGCGCTGGGCCTGCACATCGAGGGCGATTTCCCGATCTACGGCCTGCCGGGCATCCCGTTCGGCCAGGCACAGCTGCGCACCATGGAATGCCTGGCGGCGCGCATGGTGGAGATCATCCGTTCGGTGCAGCCACAGGGGCCTTATCGTCTGGCCGGCTGGTCGTTCGGCGGGGTGTTGGCCTACGAAGTGGCAATGCAGTTGCTTGGCATGGATGAGACGGTGGCGTTCGTTGGCCTGATCGACAGTTTCGTGCCGCGCCTGACCGATCAGGGCAAGGCGCGCTGGAGCGACGAACATGCGCACAAGCGTCAGTTGTTGCAGCACTGCACGATGTACCGGGCCTCTCTTGGTGACGCGGGGCAAGCCGCACTGGCGCATCTGGCGCTGTTGCAGACCGAACTGGAGCAGATCGACTTCCAGTCGCTGTTGCAGCGTTGCCGGGACGAGCAATTGCTGCATCCGGAGATGGCCGCCGCCGCGCCGCAAGACCTTTGGCATTACCTCGACCGCGAGGTCGCCCACGGGCATGCGCTGGCGCATTACCGGATCAATCCATTGGGCTTGCCGTTGCATCTGTTCCGGGCGCAGGAGCATCCGACGGAGCTGTCTCGTCGTCACCCGACTCTGGGCTGGTCGGATGAAGTGCCGGCCACGCTCCTGCACTGCATCGACGTGCCGGGCGATCACCAGAGCATGATGCAGGCGCCACATGTGCAGGTGCTTGGTCAGGCGCTCGGTCAGGCAGTGCTGGCGTCGGCAGTGATTGAATCTCGGGCGTATCAGCCGCTGTTGACGATCCAGACCGGTCACGCCGGGCATGCGCCGATTTTCTGTGTACCGGGGGCCGGCGACAGTGTCACCGGGTTCATCCACCTGACCGAGGCGCTGGGGCCGGAGTGGCCGATTTACGGCTTGCAGCCCCGTGGCCTCGACGGCGCGACCGTGCCGCACAGCCGGGTCGAAAGTGCGGCCACGTTCTACCTGCGGGCACTTGAGCAGTTGTACCCGCAAGGACCGGTGCACCTGATCGGGCATTCGTTCGGTGGCTGGGTGGCCTACGCCATGGCGGCGCAGTTGCAGGCTGCTGGGCGCGAGGTGGCGTCCCTGACCCTGATCGACAGCGAATCGCCGGGTGGCAACAGTGTCGTGGGCAAGCCTTACACCACGACGGCGGCGTTGTTGCGGCTGATCGAGTCGCTGCAACTGTCCAGCGGCAAGTCCCTGGGGATCGATGCACTGGCGTTTGCTGAAGCCGATGACGCTGCGCAAATGCGCTTGCTGCATGACGGCATGGTGCATGCCGGTGTGCTGTCCGAACGCTCGTCAGCTGACGCGATGCAGGGCCCGGTGCGTACCTTCGCCACGGCGCTGCGCACGGTCTATCAGCCGGCGCTGGCCTATACCGGACCGGTGCGTCTGGCACTGGTGGACGACCCGACACTGGACGCCTCGGGCAACCAGCGCGAACAGGCAGCGATGCTCGAAGGCTGGCAGCGCGAGGCCCGGGATCTGGCGGTGTGGTACGGCCCCGGCAACCACTTCACGATCCTCAAGGCGCCCAACGTCTTCAGTCTCGCGGCGTGGTGGCATGACGGGCTGACGGTGGCGGCGGGTCAAGTGTTGTCCTGATTGAAGTTTTTATCCTGGAACCCGGCCGCTGGCCGGGCTCAACCCTGAACGGAATTGTGGTCATTTATGGAACAGTCGAAGTTGCGCAAAGTCGGTCTGGGAATCGCGTTGACGCTGGTGGCCGGGTTGGTGTTCTACACGGTGCAGGCACCGGCCGAAGCACCGCAGTACCTGACCGCTACGGTTGAACGCGGTGACATTGAAAACGCGGTGCTGGCCACCGGATTGCTGGAAGGCATCAAGCAGGTGGACGTCGGTGCCCAGGTCTCGGGGCAGTTGAAGTCGCTGAAGGTCAAGGTCGGCGACAAGGTCAAGAAGGGCCAGTGGCTGGCGGAAATCGACCCGCTGGTGCTGCAGAACACCTTGCGTCAGGCGCAGGTCGACGAGGAAAACCTGCAAGCCCAGCGTCGGGCGACTCAGGCTCAATTGCGCCAGACCAAGGCAATCTACGAGCGCTATCAGAACCTGCAAGAGGACGCGTCGATCTCGCGGCAGGATTTTGAAACCGCGCAATCGAACTACGAGGTGCAGCAGGCCAACCTGTTGTCGCTGGATGCGCAGATCAAGAGCGCGCACATCCAGATCGACACCGCCAAGGTCAATCTGGCCTACACGCGGATCGTCGCGCCCATCGACGGCGACGTGGTGGGTATCGTCACCCAGGAAGGCCAGACCGTGATCGCCAACCAACTGGCGCCGATCCTGTTGAAACTGGCGGACCTGGACACCATGACCGTCAAGGCTCAGGTGTCGGAGGCGGACGTCATTCACATCGCGCCGGGGCAGGAGGTGTATTTCACCATACTGGGTGAGGACAAGCGTTATTACGGCAAGCTGCGCGGCACTGAGCCCGCACCGCAGAACTTTCTGGAAACCCCGCCCGCCGGCACGCCGAAACAGAACACGGCAGTGTTCTACAACGCACTGTTCGAGGTGCCCAACCCGGATCATCGTCTGCGTATTTCCATGACGGCGCAGGTACGCGTGGTGCTCGACACCGCCAAGTCGGTGCTGACGATTCCGGTGGCGGCGCTGGGCCCGCGCAACAACGACGGCAGCTTCCCGGTGCGGGTGCTGGACGCCAAGGGGCAGGCGCAGTCGCGCAATGTGCAGACCGGGATCAACAACAACGTC
This sequence comes from Pseudomonas sp. MWU12-2029, assembly GCF_023242425.1. NCBI lineage: Bacteria > Pseudomonadati > Pseudomonadota > Gammaproteobacteria > Pseudomonadales > Pseudomonadaceae > Pseudomonas > Pseudomonas sp. MWU12-2029. Next base: position 459,423 of record NZ_JALJDY010000003.1, read on the forward strand.
AAGGTGCAGGTCAACGACGGTCTGGCCGAAGGCGACCGGGTGGTGATCGGTGATCCGGTGGCGAAAGTGGCAGGGGCATGAGCATGACCGAACCTCTGCTGCAACTGAGCGGCATCAGCCGCAGTTTCACCGCTGGAGACCGTGAATTTCTGGCGCTGAAGAATATCGACCTGACGATCAATGCCGGGGAAATGGTCGCGATCATCGGCGCTTCGGGCTCCGGCAAATCGACCCTGATGAACATCCTCGGCTGCCTCGACTACGCCACGGCCGGCAGCTACAAGATCAACGGCCGGGAAACCCGGGATCTGGACAATCAGGCGCTGGCCGAACTGCGCCGCGACTATTTCGGCTTCATCTTCCAGCGCTATCACTTGCTGCCGCATCTGAGCGCGATGCACAACGTCGAAATGCCGGCGATCTACGCCGGCACGCCAGAGCCGCAGCGCCACGCCCGGGCCCGTGAGCTGTTGGCACGGCTGGGGCTGGAAGGGCACCTGACGCACCGCCCCAGCCAGCTGTCGGGTGGTCAGCAGCAGCGGGTGAGTATCGCCCGGGCCTTGATGAACGGCGGTGAAGTGATCCTCGCCGACGAGCCCACCGGCGCCCTCGACACCACCAGCGGCAAGGAGGTGATGCGCATTCTGCTGGAGCTGCACGCCGCCGGGCACACGGTGATCCTGGTGACCCACGACCCCAAGGTCGCGGCCAATGCCGAACGCATCATCGAAGTCAGCGACGGCGAAATCCTCAGCGACCGCCGCAACGAGCGCGACACCACGGCGCTGACCAACGAAGACGCCGTGTCGCGTAAATCCGGTGCGGCACGACGTCTGGTGGCCAGCTTCGGCTTGTTCAAGGAAGCGTTCAACATGGCCTGGGTCGCACTGATCTCCCATCGGATGCGCACTTTGCTGACCATGCTCGGGATCGTTATCGGTATCACCTCGGTGGTGTCGATTTCGGCCATCGGCGAAGGGGCCAAGCGCTATGTCTTGAAAGACATTCAGGCCATTGGCAGCAACACCATCGATATCTATTCCGGCACCAGTTTCGGCGACAGTCGCTCGGCGGCCATCGAAACCCTGGTGCCGGCGGATGTGACCGCTCTCAATCAGCTCTACTACGTTGACAGCGCTACGCCGGTGGTCGGGCGCAACCTGTTGCTGCGCTATCGCAATATCGACCTCGATGCGCAGGTCAACGGCGTCAGCGATCTGTATTTCCAGGTGCGCGGAATCAAGATGGAGTCAGGCATCCCGTTCAGTGAAAGCGATGCCCGGCGCCAGGCGCAGGTGGTGGTGATCGATCACAACACCCGTCATCGGCTGTTCGGCGAGGGCGTCGATCCGCTGGGGCAGGTGATCCTGATCGGCAATTTGCCGTGTACCGTGATCGGTGTGGCGGCGGAGAACAAGAACATCTTCTCGTCGAGCAAGTCGCTCAACGTCTGGGTGCCTTATGAAACCGCCGCCGGGCGGCTGTTGGGCCAGCGCTATCTGGACAGCATCAGTGTGCGGATCAAGGACGGCCAGCCGAGCAAGGTAGTGGAAGACAACGTCAACAAACTGATGTTGCAGCGCCACGGCACCAAGGATTTCTTCACCAACAACCTCGACAGCGTGATGCAGACCGTGCAGAAAACCAGTCGCTCACTGGCCTTGCTGCTGTCGCTGATTGCGGTGATTTCGCTGGTGGTGGGCGGTATCGGCGTGATGAACATCATGCTGGTGTCGGTCACCGAGCGTACCCGTGAGATCGGTATCCGCATGGCGGTCGGGGCGCGGCAGTCGGACATCCGCCAGCAGTTTCTGGTGGAGGCGGTGATGGTCTGCCTGCTCGGTGGCGCCATCGGTATCTCGTTGAGTTATGCCATCGGCCACCTGTTCTCGCTGTTCATCAAGGAATGGGAAATGGTGTTCTCGCTGACTTCAGTGCTGACTGCCGTGATCTGCTCGACCCTGATCGGCATCGTGTTCGGCTTCGTGCCGGCATGCAATGCGTCGCGGCTCGATCCGATCGAGGCGCTGGCCCGGGATTGAAGCGGGCACGAAAAAACCGCCGTCCTTTGCAGGAGGGCGGTTTCGTCAGAGGTGTGTGAGCCTTCAGGCGGCGTTCGAAGGGCCGCAGGCTGCCGGGCAGTCCTTCGGCGAATACATCCAGCGCATCAGCGAGTGACGTCCGCTGATGCCCAGTTTGATGGCTGCGCGTTTGAGGTAGCTTTCCACGGTATTGACCTTCAGTTGCAACTGTTCGGCCAGTTCAGGCGCGGTGCGTCCGGCCAGCAGACCGACACACACTTCCATTTCGCGGTTCGACAGGCTCAGCCCCAGTTGCTCCACTCGTTCGCAAAAGCGCAGGCGCAGGGTTTCCAGGCCCAGCAGGGTGGAATCCGATTGTTCCTGGGATTGTCCCAGGGCGTCAGTGTTTGCCGGTTGCAGGGCGTTGATGTGTTTTTCCACCATCGGCAGCAGCACTGGGGAAATGTCCTGCAACAAGCTGCGCTCGTGAGCGGAGAAGCGTTTTGCCGGGCCGCAACGGTAGACCGAGATCACATAGCGATAACCGTCCTTGCGCCGGGTCAGGTGCAATTGCGAGGCGTCGGTGACCGTCGAGGGCTCGGGAGCGGGCAAATCATTGGCACTCGGCAGGGTGCTCAGTTCGGAATACACCGTTTCAGCCGGCAGTGGCGCTTCCTTGATGCATTCGGGTTCGCCGCGCGGTTGCGTGCGTCCGACCGGTTCCACGCGCATCTGCCGGATATGCGTGGCGTCCACGGCCAGTTGGGTCAGGATCAGGTCGTGCAGCATCCGTGGGAAATGTCGGCTGCCAGTGCTGGCGATAACCTTGCCAATGTGAGGAAACAGCTGTGAGTTCATGTCGTTCATCCATGAGTTGCAGTGTGGTACTCGTGTTCCTGAACCACCGGAAAACAGCTCCATGCCCGGCGACAGCGAATCAGGAAATTGGATCCTATCCTAGTACAACGTTTCAGCGACGGTTTAATGAAGGCGCTATTAGCTCATAACTGACGGTGAGGAGGATGTCGGGATGACAGATGTCAGAGAAATGCCTTACAGCAGAACAGGATCAATTTTATAAAAAGTCCTACAAGTGACAGTTTATAAGAACAAAAAAAGCCCGTTTCAGCCGAAGCCAAAACGGGCTTTTCCCGCATCGACAACCTTACTTCAGGTTGTCAAAGTGGTCTCGCAGGAACTCGTAAAAGCGAAACGCTTGAAACGATCTCCATACGAGGCTCAGCGTACGCAGCAAAAGCTTCATACGTTTTGGCCTCCATGTCGGGGGCCAATCCTCCAGCGCACTTACCGGATCATGTGTGCCTTTGGACATGCTCGTCAGAGTTGCCCATGAGGCGGCCGGTTGTGATCCCTCCGAGCCATCATTCCGGCACGGGTGCAAACCGTGTCGAAGGGCATGAAACCGTTATGGTTCCAGCCAAACCTCATGGAAGCACTGGCGAGTGAGCGTCGGCATATTAACCTGTCCTGAGGCGGGATTTTGAGAATGCTGGGGGAAAGCTTTGGTATGTTTTGTAATTCGTTATTTCTGTCAGTATGGTTTGATGTGGTCAAGGCTCGCCAGGAATACGGATCTTTCGAATAACGCCATTCAGCGCACGCAAAATAACGTTGCAACGAAAACCAAAGATTAATAGTATTCCCGCACGTCAGAGTTGTCCGTGAGACAGCAGACCCCAGCCGCAAACTGAGGCTTGCCGAAAAAACCGCCCCGCAAAGGCGGTTTTTTTTGGCCCATCGTTTGACCACCGCCAGCAATCCTACGCGTCTCTCACCAAGGGCAGCGCGGCATCTACCAGCTCGATCCAGTGCCTGACCGGCGTGCGTCCCGCGCCGTCGAGGTGGGTCTGGCAGCCGATATTGGCGGTAGCGATGACATCCGGATGACCGCTTTCCAGTGCATTGAGCTTTTGATCGCGCAGTTGCCGGGCCAATGCCGGTTGGGTTATCGAATAAGTGCCCGCCGAGCCACAGCACAGATGGGCGTCCGGCACAGTCGTGAGATTGAAGCCCAGCCGGGTCAGCACCGACTCCACCGCACCGCCGAGTTTCTGTGCGTGTTGCAAGGTGCAGGGGCAGTGGAAAGCCAGACGTTGATCGCCATGAATACCAAGGGATTCGAGCGGTTCCTCACGCAACACTTCCACCAGATCCTTTGCCAGCGCACTTACGGTTTTCGCCTTCTCGGCATAGGCCGGGTCGGTGCAGAGAAGGTGCCCATAATCCTTGATGAACGCACCGCAGCCGCTGGCGGTCTGCACGATCGCTTCGGCGCCTTGCTCGATGGCCGGCCACCAGGCGTCGATATTCTTGCGGGCCCGCTCAAGTCCTTTGGCCTGGGCGTCGAGGTGATAGTCCACGGCGCCGCAGCAGCCGGCATTCAGCGCCGGAGTAATGCCGATCCCCAGTCGATCCAGCACCCGTGCCGCCGCCGTGTTGGTGTTGGGCGACAGACCCGGTTGCACGCAGCCTTCAAGCATCAACACCTGGCGGGCATGCCGGGTTACCGGGCGGCGCTCGGTTGCAGAAGTACTGCGCGGCAGTTTGGTTTGCAGAGTCTCGGGCAGCAGCGCACGGAAGATCCGGCCAGTACCGAGCAGTCCCTTGAACAAAGAAGCATCGGGCGCCACTGCGCGCAAACCTCCGCGCAACAAGCGTTGGCCGATGGGCCGCGGCACAGCGGCATCCACCACGGCGCGGCCGATATCGAGCAGGTTGTGATAGTCCACCCCCGACGGGCAGGTGGTTTCGCAATTGCGGCAGGACAGGCAACGATCCAGGTGCAGTTGGGTCTTGCGGGTGACTTCGTTGCCCTCCAGCACCTGTTTGATCAGGTAGATGCGACCCCGTGGGCCGTCGAGTTCGTCGCCGAGCAACTGATAGGTCGGGCAGGTCGCGTTGCAGAAACCGCAGTGCACGCAGGTGCGCAGGATGCTTTCGGCTTCTTCGGCGCGGGGCAGTTGTCGGGCCTTTTCGCTGAGAGTGGTTTGCATGGCTCAAAGCTCCGCGTACAGGCGACCGGGATTGAAGATGCCCTGAGGGTCGAGTTGCTGCTTGAGTCGACGGTGATAGTGCAGGAGGGCGGGTGGCAGCGGGTGAAACGGCGTGTCGATCAAACCATGGCTGTAGCAGGTAGCATGCCCGCCAACAGCCGAAACCACCTGCCGAATCAATGCCGCTTCCGCGCCTGACTTGAGCCAACGCTGTGCGCCGCCCCAGTCGAGCATTTGTGCGCCGGCCAAGGTCAGCGGCGGGGTGTTGTTCGGCACCGACAGGCGCCACAGGGGCTGGTCCTCATCAAAAAAATCCAGGCGCTGTTCATTCAGATCTGCCCAATAAGAACCATCGAGCAGTTCGCCACCGAGCCGATCACGGGCCGCCGCCACCGAGCCTTCGCCACCTTCCAGACGCAAGTGCAGGCGCTGCCCATCGTGGCAGGCTGCGCTGATCGGCAAAGGCTGCTGCCCCCATTCCGCCAGGCGCTGCAAGGCACGCTCGCTGTCCATTTCCAGGCTGATGCTGAGGCACTCACGCGGCTTGGGCAGGACTTTAAGCGAGACTTCGGTAATCACTCCCAGCGAGCCGTAACTGCCGGCCATCAGCCGCGACAGGTCATAACCGGCGACGTTTTTCATGACTTCACCGCCAAAGCGCAGGTGCTTGCCATGGCCGGTGATGATCCGTGTACCCAGCACGACATCCCGCACCGACCCCGACCACGGCCGCCGCGGGCCAGACAGTCCGCTGGCGATCATCCCGCCCACCGTTGCATCGTCGGCGAAGGCCGGTGGTTCGCACGGCAACATCTGTTGTGAAGCATCCAGCACGGCAAGCAGTTCGCTCAGCGGTGTACCGCAACGTGCGGTGATCACCAGTTCTGTCGGATCGTAGCTGACGATGCCGCGATGGGTGCGAGTGTCGAGGATTTCTCCGGCAACGATGCGCCCCAGAAACGCTTTGCTGTTGGCGCCCTGAATCCGCAGGGGCGTGGCGTCCTGCAACGCCTGATTGACCTGATCGAGCAGCGCGGCGCCGTCGTCGACATCCTTTTCTCGGACCATCAGAAGCGCTCCAGCTCGGGGAAGGGCAATTGCCCGGCGTGAACATGCATGGCGCCGAATTCGGCGCAGCGGTGCAGGGTCGGGATGTTCTTGCCCGGGTTGAGCAGACCGCCGGGGTCGAACGCCGCTTTGACGGCGTGAAACAGGGTCAGCTCATCGTTGTTGAACTGCGCGCACATCTGGTTGATTTTCTCCCGCCCCACGCCGTGCTCGCCGGTGATGCTGCCGCCGACCTTCACGCACAATTCGAGGATTTTGCCTCCCAGGGTTTCGGCGCGTTCCAGCTCGCCGGGTTGATTGGCGTCGAACAGAATCAACGGGTGCATGTTGCCGTCGCCGGCATGGAACACGTTCGCCACGCGCAGGCCGTATTCGGCAGACAACTGTGCAATGGCTTGCAGCACACCGGGCAGTTCGCGGCGCGGGATGGTGCCGTCCATGCAGTAATAGTCCGGCGACAAGCGGCCCACGGCCGGAAAGGCATTCTTGCGACCGGCCCAGAAGCGCACGCGCTCGGCTTCGTCCCTGGCCTGGCGCACTTCGCTGGCGCCGGCGTTTTCCAGCACCTGGCGCACGCGAATGCAGTCATCGTGAACGTCGGCTTCGACGCCATCGAGTTCGCACAGCAAAATCGCTTCGGCGTCCACCGGGTAACCGGCGTGGATGAAGTCCTCGGCGGCGCGGATGGCCAGGTTGTCCATCATTTCCAGACCCCCGGGAATGATGCCGGCGGCGATGATGTCAGCCACGGCGCGGCCGGCGTTTTCCACGGAATCGAAAGCGGCCAGCAGGACTTTGGCGGTCTGCGGCTTGGGCAGCAGTTTGACCGTGACTTCGGTGATCACGCCCAGCAGACCCTCGGAGCCAGTGAACAGCGCCAGCAGATCGAAACCGGGAAAGTCGAGCGCATCGGAGCCGAGCGTGAGGTATTCGCCCTCGACGGTCAGGATCTCGACCTTGAGCAGGTTGTGCACAGTCAGGCCGTATTTGAGGCAATGCACGCCGCCGGCGTTTTCCGCGACATTGCCGCCGATGGAACAGGCGATCTGCGAGGAAGGATCCGGCGCGTAATACAGGCCGAACGGAGCGGCAGCCTGGGATATCGCCAGATTGCGCACCCCGGGCTGAACCCGCGCGGTGCGAGCGGCCGGATCGATGTGCAGAATGTTGTTGAAGCGCGCCATCACCAGCAGCACGCCTTTTTCCAGCGGCAACGCGCCGCCGGACAGTCCGGTGCCGGCCCCCCGGGCAACCACCGGCACGCTCATCTCATGACAGGTGCGCAAGATGCCCTGAATTTCATCCAGATGCCGGGGCAGGACCACCAGCAGCGGCGTGGTGCGATAGGCGGACAAACCGTCGCATTCGTACGGGGCAAGATCCTCGCGCTGATGCAGGATTTCCAGCGCCGGCCACCGGGTTTGCAGCGCCTGCAACAGCGCGGCTTTATCGACGTCCGGCAGGGCGCCGTCGATCTGTTCGTCGTAGAGAATGTTCATGCGGGCGCCCCTTGGTTTTTGTTATCGGGTGCGAACTATCAGTCCAGATCAGCCGCCTCATGTCGTTCCGGCACCTGGCTCGCCTCATCGCCCCAGGTCCGGTTGACGCGTTGCCCACGAATGACCGCCGGCCGTTTGGCGATGTCCTCGGCCCAGCGTTGCACATGGGTGTATTCATGCGCCGAGAGAAATTCGGCCGCGCCGTACACGTTGTTGCGCACCAGTTGCCCGTACCACGGCCAGACCGCGATATCCGCGATGGTGTAGCTGTCGCCGGCAAGATAAGGGCTTTCGGCGAGGCGGCGGTCGAGCACATCGAGCTGACGCTTGGCCTCCATAGTGAAGCGGTCGATCGGGTATTGGAGTTTCTCCGGTGCATAGGCATAAAAATGCCCGAAACCGCCGCCCAGGTAGGGCGCCGAACCCATTTGCCAGAACAGCCAGTTCAGGGTTTCGGTGCGGCCGGCGAGGTCGGTGGGCAGGAAGGCGCCGAATTTTTCGGCGAGGTAAAGCAGGATCGAGCCGGATTCGAACACCCGGATCGCCGGCTCCACGCCACGATCCAGCAGCGCCGGGATCTTGGAGTTCGGGTTGATCTCGACAAAGCCGCTGGAGAACTGATCGCCTTCACCGATGCGGATCAGCCAGGCATCGTATTCGGCCCCGGTGTGCCCGAGCGCCAGCAACTCTTCGAGCAGGATCGTGACCTTGACGCCGTTGGGCGTGGCCAGCGAATACAGCTGCAACGGATGCTTGCCGACGGGCACGGTTTTGTCATGGGTCGGCCCGGCAATCGGGCGGTTGATGTTGGCGAACTGGCCGCCGGACGGAGCGCTGTGTTTCCAGACCTTGGGTGGTACGTAAGGCGTTTTGCTCATGAAACGAACCTCATCGTCAGCTGCTGAATGGGCGTGAGCCGGCGGGAAAAACCACCGGCTCCTGACGAACAGAACACCACAGAAGGGCGTTTGAATTCCACCCTGTTGTCCCATCAACTCTTTATATCGTTATTCGATTCGCGGGTGCTGCTGCACGAGGTGCTCGCGTTTGGCTTCCAGCTCGGCGATTTCGGCGTCGATGTCTTCGATCTTCTGTTCGATATTGTCGTGATGTTCCTGCAGCAGTTCCTTGGCTTCCTCGATATCGGACGCCGCAGGTGCTGCGCCGCGCAGCGGTTTGTTGGCGGTTTCCTTCATGGTCACACCGGTGATCAGCCCGATGACGGCAGTCACCATCAGGTAATAGGCCGGCATGTACAGGTTCTGGGTGCTTTCCACCAGCCAGGCGACGACGGTCGGCGTCACACCGGCGATCAGTACCGAGACGTTGAAGGCACTGGCCAGCGCGCTGTAGCGGATGTGAGTCGGAAACATCGCCGGCAGCGTAGACGCCATGACCCCAATGAAGAAGTTGAGCACCACGGCCAGTATCAGCAGGCCGGAAAAGATCAGGCCGATCTTGCCGCTGTTGATCAGCATGAACGCGGGAATGGCGAGGATGAACAGACCGATGCTGCCGAAGATGATGAAGGGACGACGGCCGATCTTGTCGCTGATGAAGCCGATGGCAGGCTGCACGAACAACATGCCGACCATGATTGCGATGATGATCAGCACCCCGCGATTTTCGCTGTAGTGCAGGTTGTGCGACAGGTAGCTCGGCATGTAGGTGAGCAGCATGTAATAGGTGACGTTGGTCGCCGCCACCACGCCGATGCAGGTCATCAGGCTGCGCCAGTGTTTGGTCGCGACCTCCTTGAACGACACTTTCGGGCCGCCGGCCAGACCTTCGCGGTCACCTTGTTCAAGCTTTTCGACATGCTGCTGGAACGCCGGCGTCTCTTCGAGCGCATGGCGCAGGTAGAGCCCGATCATGCCCAGCGGCAGGGCGAGGAAGAACGGCAGGCGCCAGCCCCATTCCTGGAATTTTTCTTCGCCGATGATCGCGGAAATCAGTACCACCACGCCGGCGCCGAGAACGAAACCGGCGATGGAACCGAAGTCCAGCCAACTGCCGAGGAACCCGCGTTTGCGATCCGGCGCGTACTCAGCGACGAAGATCGAAGCACCGGTGTATTCGCCCCCGACCGAAAAACCCTGGGCCATTTTCGCCAGCAGCAGGAGGATCGGCGCCCAGATGCCGATCGAGGCATAGGAGGGGATCAACCCGATGGCAAAGGTGCTGAGCGACATGATCACGATGGTTGCCGCGAGGACTTTCTGCCGTCCGTACTTGTCACCCAGCGCACCGAAGAACAGCCCGCCCAGCGGCCGGATCAGGAACGGCACCGAGAAGGTCGCCAGTGCCGCGATCATCTGTACGCCGGGATCGGCGCCGGGGAAGAAGACCTTGCCCAGCACATAGGCGACGAAGCCGTAGACGCCGAAGTCGAACCACTCCATCGCGTTGCCCAGCGCGGCGGCGGTAATGGCTTTGCGCATCTTGGCATCGTCGACAATGGTGATGTCTTTCAGTCCGATCGGGCTGACGCTTTCCTTTGATTCCATGGGATTCACTCTGCATCTGATCTGTCTTTGTGCAAACCGCGAGTCAGAGCGGTTTGCCGTGACCGATGCCATCCCTGTGATGGCACGGCTTCTTCCTGATCAGATACAAGTGGACACGAAAAAATTCACCACTGATTTGGTTTTTTGCCAATGGCCGGATTGTGACGCGATCCTGCACGCATTTGCGCCGGACTCACGCCAAGTCGCTGCTTGAACGCACTGGTCATATGCGCCTGGGAATTGAAGCCGCAGGCGAGGGCGATTTCCGCCAGGCTGGCCTTCGAGTCACGCATCAATGCCCGGGCCCGGGCCAGGCGGCGGTCGATCAGGTAACTGTGGGGGCTTTTGCCGGTCGCCAGCTTGAAGGCACGAGTGAAATAGCCTTCGGACAATTCCAGCAGTTGCGCCATGGTGTGAAGGCCGAGCGGGCCGTCGAGACCGGCGTCGATGAATTCGTCGAGCAGGCGCATCCGGTTACCGGTGATCGAGCCCTGGAGCGACAAGGTATCTTTGCCTTCGGTACGTTCGGCCAAGGCGAGCGCCCAGGTTTGCCAGTCATCGTCCACGGAGGCATTCAACAAGGCACGGCGCATTCGCGAGGCGAGGTGAATGGCCTGTGGATCGATGCGATTGTTGAACGCGTGCTCGCCCGACAACGCGATGCCGTCGGTGCGGATCACCCGCAGGTATTCACCGCCCATGGGCGATTCGGACATCACGTCACAGCCGGCAGGTACAAACGCCAGGCCATTGGGCATGGCATCGAAGGGGCGCACCCGGTCGCTGCCGATGGCGTGCACGCCGCGCTGGCTGTCAAAGGCGAAGCCGATCGCAGACTGGCTCGCCACATAACGCGTCGCGTAGGCGGCGCCGGGCAGCAATTCGATCGCCCACGGGCCGGCCTCGATACGACGGACCGGTTCCGGGACGACGGCTGGCTGCTGGCGGTTTCGATGGCTCATGAGCGCCATAGTAGTGAAGAGTGCAGGCGAAAGTCAGGTCAGTTTTTTGAAAGCCGATGTGATGTGCCCATGCCTAGACTGGGGCCAGGCACAAGGAGATTCTCATGCATTCACTCACTCGCGAAGACATCGAACAGGCTGCCCGTCAGGTTTACCAGGTGATGCCGGCCACCGCCCAATACCGCTGGCCGTTGCTGGCCGAGCGGCTGGGCTGCACGGTGTGGGTCAAGCACGAAAACCACACACCCACCGGCGCGTTCAAGGTGCGCGGCGGCATCACCTTCATGCACTGGCTGCGGCGCGAACATCCCAACGTCAAAGGCATTGTTTCCGCGACGCGTGGCAATCACGGGCAGAGCCTGGCGCTGGCAGCCAGTGCCGTCGGGTTGAAGGCGCTGATCGTGGTGCCGAAGGGCAATTCGCTGGAAAAGAACAACGCCATGCGCGGTTTTGGCGGCGAAGTGGTCGAGTACGGGCGTGATTTCGACGAGGCCCGCGAGGAAGCGGCACGTCTGGCGCTGGAACACGGACTCTATCTGGTGCCACCGTTCCACACCGAACTGGTCAAGGGCGTGGCGACCTATGCGCTGGAGCTGTTCAGTGCGGCGCCGGATCTGCACACCGTCTACGTGCCGATCGGTTGCGGCTCGGGCATTTGTGGCGTGATCGCCGCCCGCGATGCGCTGGGTCTGGATACTCAGGTCGTAGGTGTGGTCTCGACCGAAGCGGCCGCCGCCAAACTGTCCTTCGAGGCGAAAACGATCTGCGAGACCGCTTCGGCCAATACCTTTGCCGACGGCCTGGCCGTGCGCAAACCGATTGCCGAGGCGTTCGATGTCTATGGGGCCGGCGCTGCACGAATCGTGTCCGTCAGCGAGGACGAAATCGCCGAAGCCATGCGCGTGTATTACACCGACACCCACAACCTTGCCGAAGGTGCCGGCGCCGCCGCGCTGGCCGCATTGATGCAGGAGCGGGACAGGATGCAGGGCAAAAGGGTGGGGGTGATTCTGTCCGGGGGCAACATCGACCGGGCGGTGTATGCGCGGGTGATTGGCTGATAGACAACGGCTGGCTACGGGACGTCGCTTTTGCGCTTGTGATTGGTCCCGACTACCCCTTATAAGATCGACTTTCACTTTCGATATAAAAAGGGTGTCACGCATGAGCAATGCCTGGAACGAAGGTTATTTCACGGACGAAGGCTACACCTACGGGTATAGCCGCGAGATCAATCCGGTTTTCCAGCGCTATTGTTTGTTGCTGCGTGGTTTCGCCACGCTGGAGAGCACTGACGGCTATCACTGCGAGCTGGGTTTTGGCCAGGGCGTTTCGATCAATATCCATGCGGCGGGCAATCCGGGCACCTACGTCGGTACGGATTTCCATCCGGGCCAGGCCGCCCATGCCATCGGGCTGGCGAACGATTGGGGCAGCGATGCGCGGCTGTATGACGACAGCTTCGAGCAACTGCTGGCCCGCCATGACCTGCCGCAGTTCGACAGTATCAGCCTGCACGGCATCTGGACCTGGGTCAGCCGTGACAATCACAAGCTGATCATCGAGTTTGTCCGTCGTCATCTGAAGCCGGGCGGTCATGTGTACATCAGCTACAACTGCTTCCCGGGCTGGTCGCCCATGGCGCCGTTGCGCCAGTTGTTCAGCCTGCATGACCGCTTTGCCACACAGACTTCGGCACGCCCGGACCAGCGGATCGACGCCGCGCTGCAATTCTCCGAAGCCCTGCTGGCGGCCAACCCCAACTACGCCAATTCGGTGCCGGGGCTGGACGCCAAGCTCCAGAGCATCAAGGGTCAGAATCGTCAGTACGTCGCCCATGAATACTTCAACCGCGACTGGAATTGCATGTACTTCACCGACGTGGTCGATGCCCTGGCACCTGCCAAACTCGACTACGCCACCACCGCCGTGCCGCTGGACACGGTGGACCCGCTCAATTTGAGCGCCGAAGGCATGGACTTTCTGGAAGGCATCGAGCATCCGGTCATGCGCGAACAGGCGCGCGATTACTTCGTCAACCAGAACTTCCGCCGGGATCTCTACGTACGCGGCGCTAACCGGTTGTCCGCCAGTGAACACCGCGAGCGCATGCTCAGTACCCGCTTTGTCCTGATGCAATTGGCAGACAGCGTCGCGGGCAGCGTCACCGGACCGGCAGGCTCCGCGACGTTGCAGGCAGATATTTACGGCCCGGTGCTGGACGCGCTGGCGGACGATGCCTATGTGCCGAAAACCCTGCGTCACTTGCTGGAAGCCTCGCCTGCATTGGGCTATGGCGATGTGGAGCAGGCTCTCAACGTGTTGATCGGGATGGGCGCCGTTGCTCCATGTCAGAGCGAAGCGGCCGAGAAACTGGCACAGGCGCGCTGCAACACCCTCAACCTGCAACTGTGCAGACGCTCGTTGTTCGACCACAAGATCCAGGTGCTGGCCAGCCCGGTCACCGGCGGTGGTGTAACGGTCAGTCGCTTCCAGCAGTTGTTCCTGATTTCGATCAAGCAAGGCAAGACCCGTCCGGCCGACTGGGCATTGCTGGCGTGGGGCATCATCGGCGGTCAGGGTGAAGGTCTGCTGAAAAACGGCAAGGCGCTGACCACCGCCGAAGAAAACATTGCCGAACTGACCGAACAGGCCGAGGCGTTTGCCGAGCGTTCGCTGATCGTTCTCAAGGCGCTGAAAATCGTCTAGCGGCAAAAATCTTTTGGGGTCCGGTTTTTTCATCGAACCGGCCGATCAGCGAACAGTTCTTCGAGGGCCTGACACGCCGTTGCTGCGCCTTCGATGGACTGCTTGTATCCTGCGCGGCCCGGGACATACGGTCGCTGTTGTGGCCCCGGTCCGACAACGGCCGTGACGGAAAACGGACTTTCCAAAAGGTACTGATGTGAAGCGTGATACCCACCTCGTGATGCTGTTGCTGTTTATCATCGGCTGCTCCCTGGCGTCGCTGACCATCTGGAAGGTGCTGGGCTCTCGGGAGCGGGCGCTGGACGAGGTGAACGTCCACGGGTTGAACCTGACCCAGGCGCTCGCGACCTATTCCGAAGGCATCGTCCGGCAGAGTTCGCTGCTCTTGCTCGGGCTCGTCGAGCGTCTGGAAACCGAGGGCAGCGGCCCCGCGCAGATCGAACGGTTGAATGCGCTGGTCAACCGTCAGCAGCCGCTGATGCCGCAGCTCAGTGGCATCACCGTCTACGATAATCGCGGCAGCTGGCTGATGTCCTCCAACCGACCGATTCCGGCCGGGGTCAACAGCAGCGACCGGGACTATTTCATCCATCACCGTGACGATCCTTCCCGCGAGCCCTTCATCGGCCCGCCCATCCGTAGCCGCTCGAATCAGGAGTGGGTGATTACCGTCAGCCGCCGCTTCAATGACGCGCGCGGAGAGTTCGCCGGTGTGGTGGCGGTCACCCTGGGGGTCGAAAACTTCCTGCGACTGTTCGGCAAGCTCGATGTGGGGCAGGAAGGCGCCATCGGTCTGTCCTACACCGACGGTACGCTGCTGGTGCGATATCCCTTTCGCGAACAGGACATGGGGCGCAATTTCTCCCAGTCGCCCATTTATGCGAAGTACCTGGTGGACCAGTCGGTGGGCACCGCTTCCTTCACGTCCAGCCTCGACGGGGTGGAGCGGCTCTACGCGTTTCGCAAGAGTGAAAAGCTGCCGCTGATCACCACGGTCGCGCTCGGCAAGCGCGAAGCATTGGCGGCGTGGCGGCTGGAAGCGCTACTGTCGATTGTGGTTGTCGCATCGTTGCTGGGGCTCACTGGCGTGATCGGCTGGTTTCTCATTCTCGATATACGTCGGCGGACCCAGGTGGAAGGGGAGTTGCGGCTCACTCAACAGCAGTTGCTCGGATCAAACCGGCAGCTGGAATTGCTGGCGATGAAGGATGCGTTGACGGGCCTGGCCAATCGCCGCTGCTTCGATGAAACACTGGCCATGGAAGCGCGCCGGGCTCAGCGGGACGGGACTTCGCTGGCCTTGCTGATGATCGATATCGACTACTTCAAGCTGTTCAACGATTCCCAAGGGCATGTTGCCGGGGACGCCTGCCTGCAACGGGTGGGGAAAGCGCTTGAGGCCTGTGTGCGGCGACCGTCGGATCTGGTGGCGCGCTATGGCGGGGAAGAGGTGGCGATCATCATGCCCGACACCGATGGCGAGGGGGCGGCGGTCGTGGCGCAGCTGATTCTGGAGCGACTGACGCAAGAGCACATTGCTCATCCGGCGAGCCCGTTCGGTCGGGTGACGGTCAGTATCGGCGTCACCGCGGCGGCGGGGCCGCAACTGGCCGTGGTGCAAGCGCTGATCGAGACGGCAGATCAGGCGCTGTACCAGGCGAAGACCACGGGGCGGAACCGGATGGCAAGGAAAGCTCCCGGCGACAGCATCCCTTCAGCACAGCCAGTGTGAGCGGTGCTGAAGGAGCGGGTGTCGCGCCTTACCGAGAATCGGCAGTCATCACGCGTACTCGGGGTAGTCCACATACCCTTCGGCATTGCCACCATAGACCGTGGCCGGATTCAGTGAATTCAGCGGCCAGTCATTGGCGATGCGCGCCGGCAAGTCCGGGTTGGCCATGAACGGGCGACCGAAAGCCACGAAATCCGCCAGCCCGGAATCAAGCAACTGCGCACCGGATGCTGCGGTGTAGCGCCCGGCGTAAATGATCGCGCCGTTGAAGGTGTCGCGCACTGCCTGGCGGAACGTGAGCGGCATTGCCGGCGCATCGTCCCAGTCGGCTTCGGCGATGGACAGATAAGCGATGCCCACATCCTGCAGCACCTTGATTGCTTCGATGTAGGTGGTGTGCGGATCTTCCTCGACCATGCCCAGGTAGGTACGTGCTTCATCGGTGGTGGTGAACAGCGGGGCGAAACGCACACCGACTTTTTCACGCCCGATGCACTCGGCAACACCGGCCACCACTTCACGCAAAAAGCGCAGGCGATTGTGCAGCGAGCCGCCGTACTGGTCGGTGCGCAGATTGCTGTGGGCCGAGATGAACTGGTTCACCAGATAGCCGTTGGCGCAGTGCAGTTCGATCCCGTCGAAACCTGCCTCCATGGCATTGCGTGCGGCCTGGATGTACAGCTGAACCAGTTCCTGTACTTCATCGGTGGTCAGTGCGCGCGGGGCGGACGGCGGTACCAGGGCGCCAGCGCCGGGCGCGGTTTCGATGAATACGCTGACCCGGTCAGTGGCCACCGCAGAGGCCGAAACCGGTGCGGCACCGTCGGGTTGCAGGGCCGTATGGGACACGCGCCCCACGTGCCAGAGCTGGGCGAAGATCACGCCGTCCCGGGCATGGACAGCCTCGGTGACCTTGCGCCATCCGGCGATCTGCTCCGGGGTATGAATGCCCGGCGTCCACGCATAACCCTGGCCGCGCGGCTCGATCTGCGTGCCTTCCGTCACCAGCAGACCGGCGCCGGCGCGTTGTTGGTAATACTCGGCCATCAATGCGTTGGCGATGTTGCCCGGTTGCGTGCTGCGCTGGCGGGTGAGGGGTGGCAGTACGATGCGGTTTTTCAGGGTGTGACGACCCAAAGTGGCGGGTTTGAAGAAACTGCTGTAATTCATGGATGTGCCTTGATTGGGGTTTATTAGACCAGTCGACTAGTTGTCGGGCCAAAAAAAGACGCCGTGCAACACGCGCACGGCGTCCGGGTGGATGACGGCTGAAAGGTCAGCCGAGCAGCTTCAACAGTTTCTCGGCGACAGCGGCGGAGCTGGCCGGGTTCTGGCCGGTGACCAGTTTCCCGTCGGTCACTACGTGTACCTGCCAGTCGGCGACCTTGGAATAGCGAGCGCCGAGGCGCTGGAACTCGTCTTCGACCAGGAACGGCACCACATCCGTCAGACCGACCGCCGCTTCTTCAGAGTTGGTGAAGCCGGTGACTTCACGATCCTTGACCAAGGCTTTGCCGTCGGCGCCGAGTACATGACGCAGCACACCCGGGGCATGGCAGACGAAACCATGAGGCTTGTTGCTGCGGGCGAAGGCTTCGAT
The DNA here is from genome assembly GCF_023242425.1 of Pseudomonas sp. MWU12-2029. NCBI lineage: Bacteria > Pseudomonadati > Pseudomonadota > Gammaproteobacteria > Pseudomonadales > Pseudomonadaceae > Pseudomonas > Pseudomonas sp. MWU12-2029. The sequence goes on from NZ_JALJDY010000003.1 coordinate 476,535, forward strand.
CAGAGCAATCGAATGCTTGTCTTCGGCCAGATCCCAGAGCGGGCCGTGGCCACCTGGATAAAACACGGCATCGAAATCCTCGGCGCTGACATCGGCCAGGCGCCCGGTATTCGCCAGCGCCTGTTGCGCCGCCGAATCCTTGCGGAAACGGTCGGTTTCGGCGGTCTGGGCGTCGGGTTCGTCACTTTTCGGATCCAGCGGCGGTTGGCCGCCGGCGGGCGAGACCAGCGTGATATCGGCGCCGGCGTCCTTGAAGGCGTAGTAGGGCGCGGCGAACTCTTCAAGCCAGAAACCGGTTTTCTTGCCGGTGTTGCCGAGCTGATCGTGGGAAGTCAGAACCATCAAGATTTTCATAGAGCACCTTGGGTGGGTCGGGTGTCGTGGCTGTACGAGGGATTCGCACACGATCGACACCGGGGAAAAGGTTTGTCGGGGCGCAGCATAGATTCCAATTAGACCAGTCGTCTAGTAATTTTTTATCCGCATGTTTTTCATGGACCGGTGTGGCAAACTCCCGTTCCTTCGAGTTAAACGACTGGTCTATTGCCTGGTAATCTGCGCCCCGATGAAACCGACCTACGACGACACCCGCCAACACCTGCTCGACACCGGCCACCGGATGATGGCCGAGAAGGGCTTCACCAGTGTCGGCCTGAACGAGATCCTGCAAACCGCCGGTGTGCCCAAGGGCTCGTTCTATCACTACTTCAAATCCAAGGAGCTGTACGGTCAGGCGCTGCTTGAGGATTACTTCGTCTGTTACCTCGCCGACATGGAGAGGCGCCTGACGCTGCCCGACCTGAATGCCCGCGAGCGGCTGATGGATTACTGGCAGGGCTGGCAGGATCGCTGCACGCTGGAAGGGCACGGCGACGAGTGTCTGGTGGTGAAGCTCAGTGCCGAGGTGGCCGATCTGTCCGAAGCCATGCGCCTGACCTTGCGTGATGGCGCTGAGCGCGTGGTGGCACGCATCACCACTTGCATCGAGCAGGGCCAGGCCGATCAATGCCTGCCCGATGGCGATGCCCGGCAACTGGCGGAAACTCTGTATCAGCTTTGGCTGGGGGCCAGTCTGTTGAACAAGTTGCAAAGGACGGGGCAGTCGCTGGACACGGCGATGGCGACCACCAGGCGACTCTTGAGCGCCTGAATTTTTAGCGCTCCTGTCCCTTGCTGATCGAATGCCGGCGAAGTTTCAGGGCCGTGTCGAGGCGGCTCACCCAGTTGATGTCATTCAGATCCGCACCCAGCAGATTTTCGATGCGCCCCGTCCGGTAATTGAGGGTGTTCGGGTGGATGCCGAGGGTCTTGGCGGTCTGGGCGCGGTGACGGCCACTTGAGAAAAACGCTTCCAGCGTCAGCAGCAGCTCGGGTTCATGGCTGAGTTGCTCGATGAGCGACATCAGGTATCTGAGAGTGTTGTCGTGGCTGCGCACGCTGTCTTCGATCAGCACGCTGGAATAGCGTCGGACACGGGTTTCGGTCCCGTCGAAAGGAAACAGGTCGATGGCCTTGATCGCTTCCTCCGCCGTGCCGATCCAGCCGGCGATCCCCTGATTCAGCAGACCGATGCCGATGCCACGCAACGACGGCAGCAACGCCGGCAGTGACGCGGCGCTGTCGCTCATGCGCTGGTCGCATTGCGTGAGGGTTTCGCCTTTGATGCCCGGCAGCCAGATCACCAGTCTGTCGCGGTACCAGACGCGGATCAGTTCCTTGACAGGAATCTTCAGGTGCCGGGCAACCTGCAGGGTCATGCGGTCGAATTCGTCCTCGCGCTGCAACGGCTGGACCGGGCGCAAGGGCAGTTCCAGTGCAAGTGCCACCCGGGGCGTGCTGGCGTCCAGGCCGAGTGCCGACAGGGTGTCTTCGAATCCCTCGATATCGTGCGGCGAGTGCAGCAGGAAGTGATAAAGCCGCTGGTGCAGATGTTCCCGCCAGCGGACTTTCTGAATCTGTTCTTCCAGATACGCCTGGACCACTTCTTCGGCAATGTCGTCGAAGAAGTCGAACATGTAGCCGGAAATCTGCAACAACAATTCTTTGCTCAACGCATCGTCGTCTCTGGCAAGTTCCAGATAGCCGCTCCAGATTTCACGCACTCCAAGACTGAACCCGCGCATCAGCGATTGCAGGGGCACACCCTGATGGACGCGCCGGCAACCGATCTCCTTCAGCGTACGGCGAGTGTCCTGCGACAGACCCTCGCCGGTCAGCAGCGTTTCGCACCACAGGCGCGCGGTGTAGCTCAGGGAGTTTTCCAGATCCTTGCGGGCTTCGGGCGTGAGGTCCTTGTAGCCTGCCATCCCGTTGAGCTGGCTGTTGATCTTCGCGGTGAGCAGGGAAGGGGTGTTCGCAAACTCGCGGGTGATCGTTGCAAGTCGAGCGCTGAGGGTGGGAATGGGCGTCATTGCGTTCACCTTTTTGCGCCTGGAAGTGTCGGTTTCACTCGCCGGCGAGTGTCTGTGCGCGCTCTATACTCTTACGTTCACCAGGCCAGTTCAACAACGCTTTCAGCCCGGATTTGCGGTTGTTTACTGTCACAACGAAGTTATGTTTTTTTCCAATATCGGGGCCGTCTTCGGATCGGTAAGGTGCGCAGGTCAATTCCTTGCCCAGAGGTTCCGGTTTGCGTCAGTCGTCACTCGCGGAGGTAGACATGCCTTCATTCGATTCCGTCAGGCTGGCACTGATACCTGTCGTTCTACTGCTCAGTGGATGCTCCACTTCCCCCTCGCTTGTACTGTTCGGTGCGGCTTTTCCCGACTGGCTGTTCTGCATTGTCGGCGGCGTTGTGGCGACCACGACGATCCACGTGATACTGGGCAGATATTCGCTGCGCGAACGCATTTCTCCTCTGGCACTGAGTTACCCGGCACTGACCGGGCTCCTGGCGATGCTGTTGTGGCTCGTCGTCTTCCACGGATGAATGCCCGCCATGAATAATCCCACCGCAAAACCGCATTCAAGCCGTGTGCCGGCGTTGTTGATTGTGCTGGCGGCGTTCCTGCTGCTGGGTTACGTGCTCTGGCAAACCGAAACCCGGCCCAGTACCGATGATGCCTACGTGTACGCCGACACCATCGATGTCGTTCCGGAAGTGAACGGCCGAATCGTCGAGATGCCGGTGCGCGACAACCAGTTGGTCAAGCAGGGCGACCTGTTGATCCGCATCGACGCACGCCCGTATCAGGACGCACTGGATCAGGCCAAGGCGAGGCTGGTGACCCTCAATCATCAAATCGGTTTGACCCAGCGCAGCGTGAACGCCCAGCAATACGAGGCCGCATCGGCGGTGGCATCGGTCGAGCGGGCGAGGGCGCAGGCCACGCAGTCCAATGACACCCTTCAACGGCTGGAGAAGCTGCTCGCCAAGGGCTACGTGTCCGTGGAGGCCGTGGACCAGGCGCGGACGGCCCAGCGTTCTACGGCTGCCGAACTCAACGCCTCCCGATTGCAGGCGCAGCGTGCGGGAGCTGCCGTCAGTGGTGTGGACGCGCTGGTAGCGCAGCGGGCCGAGGTCGAAGCGCAGATTTCTCTGGCCGAACTGAGCCTGGAGTTCACCGAAGTACGCGCACCTTTCGACGGACGAATCGCGTCCCTGCGCACCACCGTCGGCCAGTTCGCCTCGGCCTACAAACCGATCTTCACACTGATCGATACGCGCCACTGGTACGTGGTGGCGAACTTTCGCGAGACCGATCTGAAAGGCATCAAGGCTGGCACGTCCGCCACGCTTTATCTGTTGGGCGACACCGGCAAGCGCTTTCAGGGGCGGGTCGACTCGCTCAGTTTCGGTGTGTTGCCGGATGACGGCGGGACCGTCATCGAAGGCCTGCCGCGCGTCCAGCGCACCATCAATTGGGTCCGGGTGTCGCAACGTTTTCCGGTGAAGATTTCTGTGCAGGATCCCGACCCGGAGCTGTTCCGCATCGGCGCCTCGGCCGTCGCGGTGTTGCGCCCTGACGAACCGGCCAAGACTGGTCAATGAAACACTCGGCGGAAGACTGGACCCGGGGCGGCCTGGAGCGCCTGTACCGGTTTCTGGTCGATGAACTTCAACCCTATCCCGGTCGTATGAACCTGTTGTTGCGCACGCTGCTGGGCAGTGCGCTGGTGATCATCATCTCGATGACTCTGCAGGTGCCGTTGCTGGCGCTTTCGCTAATCGTGGTTTTCTACGTGACGCAGACCAACGTGGTGCTGACCCGCATGGTCGGGATGCTGTTTCTGGTCGGCGCGACACTGGCGATCGGCTTGACCATCCTGCTTCTGAAATTCACTTACGGATACCCGCTGCTGAGAGTTCTCGGGGCCAGCGTGCTGTTTTTCTGCAGTGCGTATCTGATCCGGGTGACCCGGATCGGCGTGGTGTTTTTCGTGGTCGGCATTGTGGTGATCTATGCCCAGACCTTCGTCGACCTGACCGATCAGGCCGAGGCGGTTTTGCGTCTGGTGCTCTGGGTGTGGGTGGCGGTCAGTTACGCCATCGGCCTGACGCTGTTGGTGAATACGCTGCTGTTGCCGGCGGAGCCTGTCCGGCAACTGCAGAATCATCTGCGCTCCCAATTGCTCACGGTTGCCCGGTGTCTGAGTGGCGAGCAGAGCGGGGCGCAGTTGGGTGCCGCCGCGATTCAGCGCAGCGTATTGGCGTCGCAACAACTGTTGCGGTTCGCCTGCATGCGCGACGCCGATTATCGCAGTCAACAGGCCGCGCATCTGGCACGCATCAGCAGTATTTCCCGGCTGTTGACGCTGGCCGCTCAACTGCCACCGCCCACAGCCAATGCCCGGGCGACCGAGTTATTGCGTCAGGCCGTGCTTGATCTGGAGGCCTCTCTGGAGACGGGCCAGGTGCCTGAGGGATTGTCTGCACTTGATCAGATCGATACGACCGGTCTGCCCGGCGTGTACGAGGAAATGCGTCTGGAGTTGCTGTCTTTTCTCAATGTGCAGGGGCCTGACAGCGCCCCGGAAACCAAGGCGAAGGGACCGCCGATGTGGGTGCCGGATGCCTTTGAAAACCCGGTGTACACGCAGTTTGCCGTCAAGACGCTGCTGGCCGCATCGCTTTGCTATCTGTTCTATATGGGCACGGACTGGCAAGGCATTCACACCATCATGCTGACTTGCCTGATCGTCGCTCAGCCCAGCCTTGGCGCCACCGGAATGCGCGCAACGTTACGTGTCGGTGGCGCACTGGTGGGCAGCGCGTTGGCATTGGCGATGGTGATTCTGGTGGTTCCGCACATCGACGGGATCGTCGGCCTGTTGTTCATGTCATTGCCGGTGATTGCACTGGGCTCCTGGATCGCCGCCGGCTCCGAGCGAATCAGCTACGCCGGTGTGCAGATCGTGTTCACCTTTGCGTTGGCGTTACTCGAGCAGTTCGAGCCCAGCACCAACCTGACGGAGATTCGTGATCGCATCATCGGTGTGCTGTTGGGTGTCGGGATTTCCCTGTTGATTCACGCTTTTTTGTGGCCCGAGGCAGAAGGTGAAACGCTGCGTCAGCGATTGGCGACGCTGGTGGGCCGGCTCGCGGATTCGCTGAAAACCAGACGAGCAGCCGACGACGCGCCCCGTGATTTGCGGGTGTGGAGTGAGTTGGCCGATTGCCAGGCGATGGTGGCCCGCGTGGCGCTGGAGCCCGGTTGGCAGGTCGCCGAGAGTCATCAGGAAGTGTTGGTCTTGCGCATGCAGGAATTGCTGGTTCGGCTTCGCACCATCGCCATGGCAATCGATGCGTTACAAGTGGAGTTGGCTCACGGTCAGTCCCAAGGCGAGGCCTGGCTGGCATCCCTTGAACTGTGCAACGCAACGTCCGCCGTGCTGGTTGACTACGCGCAACAACTGAAAGGTCAGCAGGGCTTTGCGGTCGCGAGCGGGGAGCTGGAACGCTTGCGGGAATACGCCACCGCAAGGCTGGCAGACGATGTACTGAAAGCGCGTTTTCTTCAGTTGTTGGCGAGCGTGGAAAACCTGCCTGCCAGTTAATGCGACGACACATACTCCGAGGGCGTAGTCGGCGCAGGCAAGGCGTACGTCGCCTTCATCCACTCGATCTCCGCCTGCGGTGTTCTGCCAAAGAAGCGTTTGAACTCGCGACTGAATTGCGAGGCGCTTTCATAACCCACGTTGAACGCCGCTGCCGAAGCGGTCATGGCGTTGCGCAGCATCAACAGCCGCGCCTGATGCAGACGTGTCGACTTCAGATATTGCATGGGTGAGGTGTCCGTCACACCGCGAAAGTGCAGGTGAAAATTCGGCACGCTCATACTGGCTTCGTGGGCGAGTTGCTCGACGTCGAGGCGCTCCTGATAGCAGCTGTGGATCTTGCGGATTGCCCGGGTCACCTTGCCGAAATGCCCCTGTCGATTGAGCGCGGCGCGCATCGATCCGCCTTGTTCGCCCGTCAGGATGCGGTAGTAGATTTCCCGCAGCAGCGATGGCCCCAGAATCTGCGCGTCCCCCGGAATGCTCATCGCTTCGAGAAAACGCAATGTCGAAGCGCGGAGCTTGTCGTCCATCGGTGAGGCGTACATGCCCTTGGGTTGCGCGTCGCTCGGGCCGTGCAGGTCATCCACTTGCTGCATCAACTCGCTGGCCAACTGGAAGTCGAGGTGCATGTAGATCGCGAGCATCGGTTCGGCCTCGGTGGCATCGGTTTCCATGGTGAAGGGGATCGGCACGGATACCACCAGATAATGCTGGGCGTCGTAGACGTAGATGTCATCGCCCAGATAACCGCGCTTCTGGCCCTGACAGAGAATCACGATGCCCGGGTCGTACAGCACCGGCGTGCGGGTCAGCGGCCGGTTCGAGCGCAGGAAACGCACGCCTTCAAGTGCACTGAGGTTATAACCCTCGACCGGTGCGAGGGTTTCCATGAGCTGCACCATGCGCGAGGTGCCTGCGTCGACCTGCTTCATTGCGCTCTCTCTATTGGCCACTCAATGGTCGGTGGAGCGAGTCAGCGCTTCCCACTGATCGATCTCGTTGGCGGCGTGTTCGAGCTTTTCACGCACCAGGCGCAACGCGTCACTGCCCAGGAGCAGGTGCGCCGGTGGTGTCGGGCTGGCGATGATCTGCAACATCGCTTGAGCCGCTTTTTGCGGATCGCCGAGCTGCTTGCCACTCTTTTCTTCGCGGGCCTTGCGCACCGGATCGAAACTGGCATCGTAGTCGGCAATGCTGCGCGGCGTGCGCTGCATCGAGCGACCGGCCCAGTCAGTTCGAAATGAACCCGGCGCCACGGCAGTCACGAAGATATTGAAGGGCGCCAGCTCTTTGCTCAGCGTATCGGAGATGCCTTCGAGCGCAAACTTGCTGCCGCAGTAGTAGGCAATGCCCGGCATCGTGATCGTGCCGCCCATCGAAGTGATATTGATGATGTGGCCCGCACGCCGCTGGCGAAAGAACGGCAGAAACGCCTTGATCACGGCGACCGCGCCGAACACGTTCACGTCGAATTGGCGACGCATCTCTTCCAGCGGCGACTCTTCGAAGATGCCTTCGTGACCGTAACCGGCGTTGTTGATCAACACATCGACCGGGCCATGAGTCGCCTCAACTTCGGCAATGATGCCGTCGATCCGATCGAAGTCCGTGACATCCAGCATCACCCCGTAAGCGTTATCCACGGAGAGTGATTGAAAGGCGTGCAAGTCGGCTTCCTTGCGCACGGTGCCAATAACGCGGTGGCCGGCCGCGAGCGCTTCCTTGGCCAGCGCATGGCCGAAGCCGCTGCTGACGCCGGTAATGAAAAGGGTCTTGGTGGTGGTCATGACGGGCTCCGGTGATTGGGGTTTCAGCTCATGGTATCCATCGTAGAAACGCCCACCTATGTCGGTTTGTCTTTGAGCATTGCCTATTCCTATCAGCGATGCGAGATAACGCCCGATGAACTTTTTGCATGGCTCCGGGCATCCAAGCAGGAACAGACCCAACGCGCTGATATCAGCCAAGGACAGACGATGACCTTTCTAATTTTCCTGTTGGCCTGCGGTGCGGCAGCGAGCACCGGGATGATTTTCCAACCGGGCCCATGGTACCAATCGCTGGTCAAACCACGCTTCACACCGCCCAACTGGGTGTTTCCCGTTGCCTGGACAACGATCTACCTGTTGCTCGCGTGGGTCGGCTATCGCCTGACCCTGACACCCGGCAGCGAAACCGTACTCGCCTTGTGGGCGGCGCAAATTGCATTGAATACCTTGTGGACACCGGTATTCTTCGGCGCCCATCGACTCTTCGCCGGCATGCTGATCATCACGCTGCTGTGGCTGGTGGTCGCCGCGATGGTGGTGTTGGCCTTGCGCCTGGATGTGATCACCGGATTGATCCTGTTCCCTTACCTGGCATGGCTGTGTGTCGCGGCGGCGTTGAATTTTTCCATCCTGCGCAACAACCGCGAATAAAAAGGACGCAATGAAGACATCAATGGACTGGCCCGCAGACGAAAACGAGTTGGCGCAATTGCGCGCGTTCAACAAGAAACTCGCCCGGCTGCCGCGCTTTCGCATCCGCAATCGCATCACGCCGCGAGTGATTCAGATGCTGCTACGCCTCAGCCAACTGGGCGGCGCGAGAAAGTTGCTCAAGCACGGGCTCGAGGCCGAACGCAAAATCGTTGGCGTCGACGGCGCATCGGTGCCGGTGCGGATCATCCGACCCAAGACAAAACCCAAAGGCGTGGTGCTGGATTTTCATGGCGGCGGCTGGGTCATCGGCAACGCACAGATGAACGACCACCTCAACATCGGCATGGTGAACGCCTGCGACGTAGCAGTGGTCTCGGTCGATTATCGGCTAGTGGTCTCGACCCCGATTGAAGGCGTCATGCAGGACTGCCTCACGGCGGCTCGCTGGCTGCTGAGCGATGACTGCCACGAGTTTGCGAACCTGCCCGTCATCGTCGTGGGCGAATCCGCCGGCGGCCACCTCGCCGCCGCAACCCTGCTGCAACTCAAACAGTGGCCGGACTTGCTCGAGCGGGTGAGCGGAGCGCTGCTGTACTACGGCGTCTACGACCTGACCGGAACCCCCAGCGTACGCAACGCCGGGCCCGAGACCTTGCTGCTGGATGGGCCGGGGATGGTCGAGGCGCTGCAAATGCTTACCCCGGGATTGAGCGATGAAGAGCGCCGACGGCCGCCGTTGTCTCCGTTGTATGGTGATTTCACCGGATTTCCGTCGGCGTTGATGTTTGCGGCGGAGCTGGATCCGCTCAGGGATGACACGCTTGAACTGGCTGAGCGTTGGGGTAGGGCGGCGGAGGTTGAAGTGCATTTGCTGCCGGAGACGGCGCATGGGGTGATTCATTTTCCGTTGGGGTTGGCGGGGAGGGTGGTTGGGTATGGTCGGGCTTGGGTTGTGGGGCGGATTGCTTAGGGGGGAATGTTGGAGGGCCGTTTTCGGCCATCTGCCCGTCACGAGACGGAAGAAAGCGACCCAATACAGCCGCTCGGCACTGCCAGAAGTGGGCCAAAAGCGGGGTTTATCTGCTATGACATCAATGACGAGTTGCTCTGTGAGAGAGACTGTAAAAATATGATTACTACAGTGAGCCAAGACGATTACTTAAGCTATTTCGTCGTCGTGCATGGGGTTGACATTGAGACCTACGAACGGCTGGCCATTCACTTCGAATGTCGTCGTGGCGGCATACGAGTGACGGACGAAAGTCGATATATCTCTATTCCCGTCACGATGGCCACCTTAGGGGACGCCCTTGCTTGGATCACAACCGAACTGGGCGGGCGTTATCATGAGCTGTATTTAATAGTGTGCGTCGCAACCAAATTGTCTTGGAACGAAGTTGTCATTGACCCTGAGATAGCTTTGCTCGCTGGTAAAGCTGGTGCGGCGATTAAGGTTGCTTTTAAGCGAGCGTGATTTTATCTCTGCAATATTCGCAATGGGTCGATTGCGGCCCATCGTGACACGCGACAACCGGCCAGAACAGGTCATCTTAGGTCGAGTGGCTGCTCCAGATCCCAAGAGCAACTCCATCGCCATTAACAGTCGAAGGGAAATGATGAGCGACGAATTCAGCTATGTTTGGTTATTGCCACTGCTTGAAAAGCCTTTCGAAGCCGCGGCAATCGAATTGTCTGACGCGGTGAGAATCTTGCAGAAAAAGTACACGCTGCCTGCCGAGATTTCCCTGCAACCATTAGTGCTCACGGCATTGGTTTCACATTCCGAATACTGGGCAGGACTAGCGCTTCAATGGCTAGAAGATGGCTTTCCTTTGGATTTCGAACTTACTGAAACATTGGCTTTTTGCGCCGAAAATAAAGCCATCCCTCAATCTCTTCGCCACAAAGCACGCAGACTTGCCCACCGAAAGTGAATGACAGCTATAAAAATGGGGACGGATTTATTTTTTATCGCCCACCCTTGGGTCACGCTCTACCCATTTCCTCATACGAAGCATCGACGAACATGATGTGCTCATCCCAAGCCGCTTCAGTTACATCCCGGATTATTTCAGCAAGAGTATCAACATCCACCCCTTGAGCTTCGATGCAGGCCAGACGTCCGGGGGACCAGTCGATGACAGAGCACTGTGGATACTTCCCTAGCAGTGCGGACAGGGCCTTCTGAGGCGGCTCTTTGCAGGTGTACATGAAATCAAAGTACGGGGCGCTGGTGTCCTGAAGCGAGTACACCAGAGCCCAAGCATTCGATGGACCGGAAAAGTACATCGTGACGTAACGATGTGCCCATTCTGGCCCGCCATGTTTGATGAGGCGAAGTACTTCGACGATTGAATGACAATCGGGGATTCGGATCATGCGATCAGGGTCAAACGTTCGGCCAGGCACAGGTTGGGCTGCTACTTTACTGAGCAGAAATGCAGTCATTCTTGCTTTCTTATTCATCGTATTGTCTCGAGTTCGAATGTCCGCTTCTGGCCGTTAGTCGTCACTTGCGAACGTCCGCTTCTGGCCGATCTGTGCCGTTCGTGGAGGGTAGAAAACGGCCAGAAGCGGACGTAACGGCGCTTGTGTAGTATCTGCTTCTCTTTCGACCTGTATAGAGCTGCCCGATGTCTAGCCGATACTCCCCATCCCCTACAAGAGCTGTCCTGGACCTGCAAAACGCACGTTCGCTTTTGGGAAAGCGGTTGGGTGCGCTGCTGCACGACCAGTACTATTTCAACGACGAGAAGGATCTGGGAGACATAGGTTCTCTAGAGTGGCATTTTGGCGAGCGAGAACTTCTATCCATGTATCTCTTGAGTGATGGCGCAAGAGTAGGCGCGGACTTGTTGCCTTCTGATACGCCGATTTCCTTCGAGATAGAGCCGAACGTGACATGCTCCTGGAAAAGGGAAAACCTGCTTACAGCTCTATCAGCAACCCACCTCGAGAACACAAAAATTTGCGCAGTTGAGGGAATTCTTGACTCTTTCAATGGGCAAGAGCCTTGGCTCGCAGGATTCAGAGTTACGTTCGAGACCGGTGACTCATTGATCTATCTTAACCAGGGCGACGATGCCGTAGTTTTGATTAATGCGCTACCGCCAGTAAGTGTAGGCCTCGAAACCCGCTTCGTTACCTCAGTTTAATCACAGCCATGAGTCGGATGCAGCCCTTCACGACAGCCAGAAATCGGCCAAAAGCGGCTGCTTTCGACCCAAAGCGGACAATACGCACGAGACTGAGGAGAACAAATGTACACAGTGACCGTCGTTAGCGAGCGGCCCGACTTCAGGTGCTTCCTGGATTTGCTCTATGGCCCTGGGCGAAACGTAGACACGGATGGTAATTCATACCCAGTGAACAGCCGCTCTTGGACATACCTGTATGTGAAAGACAGAGAGAGCGATGACCCTTACATCGAAATCGAGGCGAGCGAGGTAGATGTCTCAAGGTTTACCGTGCAGTCAGACTCGCCGAGGCTGGAGGTGCTGTGTGCGTTGTACCTGTACCTGACCTGTGGTGGGGCGATTTCCTCTTCAGATCAGGCGCTTGATACAGCAGCCATCGAAATCTTGAGCGACAGATATTCCGCCGAGCTCAGCCGAGCCCATGGTTCTATTTGGCATCAGTCGACAGATGCAGCGCCTTATCCACAGGAGTGAACGACGGCTTGTTTCGGTGCGCGGCAAACGTCAGCAGAAAAGGGGACCAGAAATGGGGCAAACCATATGCCATTCCATGCCCGTCTATGACAATGCACGCACTAATGCCGAATGCAAAAAAGGCGCTTAAGTCCTGAAAATTCGGGGCTTGGGCGCCTTTATCTGTTCCTACTACAGCACAATTAGCATGTACTAGCGATTGTGCTAAGTCCTGCTGGCTTGATGTGTCATTAGTTATACTACATGGCACTATGGGCTGGCTGTTGCGGTGGGTAGTATAGCTTTCTGATTTTAAATGCAATGACTGCGCATATTGCGAATAGTGAATATTTAATGAGCATAACAGCCATTGGTGTCAGTCCGACACTTTGGTTTAGATAGGTTGTGGGAACTGTGAAAATTGATAGCGCTGATAACTCAAGTGTTACTGCCAGAATAAGGCGAAGAACTACCTTTGTTATTGAGTTTTCTCTGAGAATTGTTAGGAAGAAATAGAGTGCCGAAGTTAGAAATACAAGCCCAGTTGCTCCCGCTATAGATACGGAAATTGAAATTACATTGCGCTCAAGTGTGCTTCCTTCTCGATCGCCTGGCTCGATGTATTTAATGGCAAATCCTTCTTTGGCTCGGTCTTGCATTTTGACAATAGAATCAATTCCAGCTATGCGCGCACTTATACGATCTACTTGAGTTTTTCCGTCGGTCAAAAAGCTGATGGCTATGAAATCATTTGGGTTGAGAAGCAAGGGTTGGATAATTATTTTATTTTCGTTGTGGCTAACTTCAGGTGCAAGATCATCAGGGTACGAATTTATTACTTGGCTGGCAAGAATGGGGCTGCCGGAAGTGATGATATTTATTGTGGTGTCGATGTCTTCTCTTTTTATTGGTGTTTGTCCGGTGTTGACTATGATTACGGTTGTGGACATTCCGTTAGGTATTTCTTTACCTTTGTACTCGACTTTTAGCTCGCTTGTTAAGGGGTCTTCTTTGTCGATTTGTGATATGTTGATACTTCTGACTATCCTGTATTCAAGCTTTTTGCTATCTGTAAACAAGCTGCTCCAATAAGGAGAGGCTAAGAAAAGTATAGTGGGAAAGATGATGCCGAGGCTTAGTGTTGAAATTAAGTTTTTCATTTTTCTAATGGACGTGTTTGCTGATGGTTTGCCCGCATCATAGCGATTAGCCGTTTGAAACAAGCAGGTATAGAGGCAGAATGCCTTCATGGGCTCTGAAAGAAAAGCTTTTTATTACTCGATGGTACAAAGTTGGTACATGTCGAGCATTGGAATGCGTAAATGTCAATAAACACGGTTTTTTTTTGAAGAACCGTCCCAATCCATCATCAGAGCCAGGCAGCGGCCGCTTTCGGCCAGAAGCTGCCTGTTGTAAACCGTTGATAGCGACCCATGCGGTCATTCGCGACTAGATTCTTACGCGTCAAGAAAGCTGGTCGTATCGGAATGCACATCCAGCAAGTACGTCGGTTGGTTGATAATCTCCGCTCCAGCCTCGACTGCGACCGCGCTCAGAGATCAGATGTAGGTTCTTTCTGGCCCGCGACGACACCACATATATCAGCTTCTTAGCTGTCTCGGCCTGGTTCGGATCGCTGAAATGGGGAACCATCCCTTCTAGCAGGCCATAGGCGATCACTGCGTCATATTCAGCGCCCTTGACCCCATGGATCGTCGATACGGTAATTCCAGTCCGCTCCGCAAAGACCTTCCTGAACATTGCCAATTCAGTGATTGCCTCAGCGCCTTCCTTGATTAGCTTGTCAATGCGCTTCTGCGAGCATTCAAAGAAAGCGTCATGATGCTCCTGGAGTGCCGCGCAGGTGTGGCGATCGATTCCTAAAGTGGAACATAGCTGGTCGAAGAACACCCGGAGGAAGACAAGGCCATCGGTTTCGGTGATGGTAATGGTGTTGCAGGCGCGCAGCAGTGTCTTGCGGTCCAAACCTAGAACCTCGACGCCGGCCTCGCTGAGGTCAGCGATTATCTCTCCCGCCCATCGCATCCGGCGTACATAGAGCTGAGGGGACGCCTCCGTCAGAATGATCCGAGCTAGCTTGTACCAGAAATTGTCGACGTCGCGCGCAAAGGGCACCATGCCCGGGCCGTCGAAAGAATAAGCCGGAAGCGCCGCGACCAGCCTGCGTGTCATGCTTGCGAGATGGACCCACCAAGGCGCAACGATACAGACCTCATGCTGAGCGATCCCGAGCGTTTCGACGTTGAATTTGATGAGCCTTACAAGCTCTTCCTCCAGCGCGTCGCGGTGCGTCTGGTGATCGAAGGACACCACGCTCGCGTAGTCTTTGTCCCTCCCCACAGCCTCGATCTTCGAAGGCCAGATGTTGTAATTGCCGAAATAACTCACAATGCGCGATGACGACCGGTAATTGTCTGACAGCTCCATTTCATTGAAGGCGATGCCGCACTGCGCTCCAAAGTCCGCCGCCGTAATCGCATAGCCGCCAAGCGAGCCATAGATTGCCTGATTAGGATCGCCTACCACGAAGGCGGATGCACCGCGTTTCGACGCTTTCAGGATCGACGCGAGGATCGCATATTGGATTTCCCGCGTATCCTGAAATTCATCGAGGAGTACGCATTCGAAGATCGAACCCAGCAGCACGCTGATCGACGGATTATTCTTGATGAGTTGATAGGCGTAGAAGAGGATCAGTTCAAAATCGACCTGGCGCTCGGTACGAAGCGCCTTCCAATATGCCTGCAAAACTCCTCTAATTGCTTCATGCTTGTCGGTCTTGTTGCATGTCAGAACATAGCCGTTCGGCTTGAAATAATATGCGCAGTCGAAGCTGCTGAGCTTAGTGCCCTGAACCACGCTGCAGAGTTCCTCGTGCATTCGTTCGGTGTCATGAGCATTGATCACCCGGAAACCGTGCTTTAGCGCCGAGTGATAGATTCCGTAGGGCTTTAAAATCCATTCGAGACAGAAGGAGTGGATCGTGCCAATCCAAAGTTGGCTCGTATCGACGCCAAGCTGCTCGATCCGTTCGTGAATCTCATCCGCAGCCCGGTGCGTGTAGGTAATGGCGATGACGCGTTTTTTTTCCGACTTAAGCTCCGACAACAGGCGGGCGATCTTGTAGGTGAGGGTTCTCGTTTTACCGCTGCCCGGGCAGGCAACGAGGAATACGCTGCCTGGATGCTCGATGGCTGCGACTTGGGCATCGTTCAGATCTTTCCTGTCCCAGACAAACATCTAGAAGCTCGCCAGGATCGTATTGATGCCGTCGCCCGGAAAAGTCTGTAGCATTTCGGCGCGGACCCCTGCAAAGTCAATCTCGCCGCTATAGTAGCGTCTGATTTGCGCGCGCATCGCGTCGATGTCCACTGCCGTGTGTAGTTGTGACTCGGCAAGGACCGAGACCCGATAATCCAGCACACGCGCCCATGTCTGGATGGACACCGGGAAATGTGCTTGGAAGATGGCATCAAGGATGTAATCCGGAATGACAGTTTCTGGCGTGATCATTCGCCCCAGTATGATGGCGAACCACCCCTTTCCTGCGTAACGTGCCATCGTCAGCACGCGCGTCCCGAAACGTGCGATGTCGCCCGACTCCAGATCCATTTTAGAGGTCGCGATGGTGCCGCTATCCTTATAGACGTCCCCCAACACCGAAACGACAGTGCCGACATTGCCGGCGGAGACGAAATCGACCTCGAAAGTGTGGTCAGCGAAGTGCGCCGTCAGCCAAGGATTCCCGTCACACAACTCTTTGAGCACTGCCTCGCGCTGGAGTCCAGCGATTTGTGACCCCAGTGCCTTCTTCTTTGCGGCCGCCTTATCGTCACTGTCGAATATGTCCTTGGTCGTATCGATAAACGCACGGTCAAGATCGGTGATAATCGCGCAACGCTTGCGGATGCGCTCGTTATGGAAAAGCACCGCAACATTCTCGAAGCCGGTGCTGCGGATGTTGATCAGGCTGATCCCCAACTCGTCCAGGCTAAGCCCGAAAACTTTTTTAACGAGGATCGGGATGAGGATCTCCTCGGCGTCGCCCTCGACCAGGACCACGCTCTTCGCGAAGAGCAGATTGCTGCGAACCGCATCGAGGTAGCGCTGGATATTGCCAATTTGGCCGGCGTCAAGTCCCGCAGATGGCTGAAACACCTCGCATCGTCCGTCCTGCCGGCCGAGGATGTTGATGTTCACGACGTTGTTCACTTCGGATATGTGGGTCGAATGGGTCGAATAGATGATCTGGGTGTCATCAAAGTTCAGCCGGTCGAACAGTGTTTTCTGGATATGGGTATGGATGTGCGCCTCCGGCTCCTCGATAACGAGGAAATTGGCGAAGGACTCTTTCTGCTTCTGATATTTGAACTCGAGCAGCTTCAACGTCAGGTAGATGAGGTTTGCACCGCCCAGACTCAGCTCGTGAATCGCGCCCTCATATTCTTCCTCGTTCTCGCCCACAAACAGCTTGAGCGACTGGAACAGGCGGTCGGCCTCGTCGGACAGGTCCGAGCGGATCGAAAGTGATCGCGGGGAGTAGGTCTCACCTGCCGCATCGGTGATGGTATCGCGGATATCGGTGCGGATGGTTCCTACATCTGGTAGACCCTCGATCGCATCGTTCAGCCCTTTAACGAGCGCGGTGATTGGCTCGAAGCTCTGCGGATCGATCTCACCGCTTCGACACTTGAGCAGAGTTAGGAGGGGGTTGGTGCGATTGTTCTGGAAGTCAGAGACCACATCGCGCAGTGCTTGCACGAAGGTGAAGCACACTTCGCGCGAGATCGAGAGCATGCCCGGGATGACGCCCCCGATAGCGGGGTTCGTCAGCTCTTTGGGAAATATTACCGCGTCGAAGTCGCCAGCCAGTTGCCTATATGTTTCGGGATCGAGGAAGTTTGCGGTGCTTTTGCCGGTAAAGATCGTTTCATAATCCGAAATGGTGATCTTCGAACGTGCCTCAGCGAGTCTTGCTGTATCGCCGGCGGCAAGGTCGGCCAGGATCCGCCGGACTGCCGCCTTGGGACGAAAAATAAGGTTGTAGGTTGCTTTGCCGATCGCACCGTCGGCGATGTTACCGGTCCCATGGAGAAAGAGGGACTGAATCGCCTCGTCTTGAGATACCTCATCGAACTCAAGGCTAATGACTATCCAGTGACCGCGCCAGTCACCAAGGCCCCGGTGGAAGTCCTTCTCGTCGAGCCTATATGCCGCGCGCAGCAGTGTGTCGTCTAGCAAAAGACGCAACGCCCGGAACAGGTTTGTCTTGCCTGACCCGTTCTCGCCTATGATCGTGTTAACGCCCTTGTTGAAGACTACATTCGCGCATTCGAAATTCCGGTAGTTGACGAGTTGTAACTTTGAAATATGCACGAATAACGTACCCCGTTTAGCCGTAGCTTGTTATTGATCGGGAGTAATCAGAGTAGACCACGATATTGATGATGACGGGGAAGTCCAAAAATAACTCTATTGCCAGTGAGTGACTGCTCTTTGCCAACAGCCGTCGCTCCAGAATGTCCACTTTTGGCCGGTTAGCAACGGTCAGGGCTCAACCGTCGCTATGCATATTCAAACCTCGGTCTGTTCCGCCATCTTTAGGGCGTCGTCGACTTCAATTCCCAGATATCGAACGGTGTTCTCCAGCTTCGTATGGCCAAGCAGCAGTTGAACCGCTTGCAGGTTCTTCGTCCTGCGATAGATCAGCGATGCCTTCGTACGTCTCTTTGTGTGAGTGCCATACATTGCTGGATCAAGGCCAACTGCTTCCACCCAGCCTTTGACGATACGTGCGTATTGACGTGTTGATAGATGGTCTGAGGTATGCAGCTGGCTCGGAAAAAGGCAGTCCTCGCTCCGGAGTTGGGCCTGGTGTATCCCGGCCGCGATAGCAAACCGTGTTTGTTCGGTGATCTCGAATTGCACTGGCCGCAGCGTTTTCTGCTGCATCACCATGGCGCGTGGTGATACGTGCTCGCCATGGGCGACGTCGCGCACACGAAGCTTGGTTAAGTCGTAGGCCCGAAGCTTGCTGTCGATGGCCAGATCGAAGAGCGCAAGATCACGGGTTCGTTCTGCAATTTGAAGCCTACCCGGATGGCCCAGATATCTTTCAGTCTGAGTGGAGCTTTCTGCCCGACCAGTTTTCCTTTGTTCCAAGGCTGGCGGCTGCAGGTAGCGAAGATGTTCATGACGAGTCCTCCACGTGTCAAAGGACAAGGATGGCTGACCGGGGGAAGGGTCGCTAACCGGCCAAAAGCTGACCATCAGCCCTCGTGGCTTCTGGCAAAAATTGAGTTATGGTTTGCCTACGAAACAATGGACGATTCAAAACCCTGCTTTTTAGGTTTAATTGACTTCAATACACGAACGGCAGGAGCTGGAAGCAGTATGAAGGACTCATATAAACAAATCGCAGCCCTGAGCAAAGGCACTGTACGAACACTTCTCGACGAAAAGAAGGTTCTCATGTCCTACCTGTATAGCCAGGCGCTTACGTACTGTATAGAGCATTCGGAGAAGCATGGTGATTACACCCTTCTTGGTGCATTGGTGAACGTATTCGAAGGTCGTGACTTCAAGCTGTTCGTTTCAGCATGGATCTGTGAACGCCTTGGGCTAACAAGCAAAATGGGGCCGGTGGGAACCGTCTTCGCAAGGAGCGGGAAACCTCCCAATACGCATATGAGCTTTAAGGTAAGTGTGGAAGAGTTTGCAGGAGCGAAATTTAAAGCAAAAGTGCCGGTGAAGCCTGTTGCTACGAAGAAGAAGGCGCCAAAGCGTGTTGATATGCTCGACTCGTGGGCACGCCTGCCGGGTAGCTTCGGACATGGGAAGCGGTGAGCAAGTCGATCATCGGACTACGTTACAAGTGGTTCGAAAAAATGGGAAAAAAATAGTGTTCCGGAGAAAGATTTTGACCGCTACATGGATGCCCACTTGGCATTTAATGATTCATTGGTAAGCGGCGTCGACTAGGTAGAAGCAAGAGCAGCAATCCAAAAATGGGAGCGCTACGCAGGGTAATCCTGGTTACAGGAAATTCTCGCCCAAGTCCCGCATCTGTGGGGCTGAGGCCGTAGACGCTGCCGCTTTGGCTTCCAGCACATCAAGGACTGACTTGATCATGAAAGATGAAGCGCAATCGGGCTATAAGCCTGTGCAGGACGATGTGCTGAAGACATTGGGCCTTGCGGTGATCACGGGGCAGGGTGTTGAGCATCTGTTGAGCAGCTGCCTAACGTTTCCATTGCACGGCGAGCCACTGCAAACTGTGGAACAGCTTCAGATGCTGCTTGAGCGACATTCAAAAGCCACTTTGGGACAACTGCTCAATGCGCTGCGGAAGCGGGTAGACCTTCATCCCACCTTCGACGACAAGTTGGATCGCTTCCTCCTGTATCGCAACGTCATCGCGCATCGGCTACATGATGTGCCCGGAGGTCTTGACCTGCATTCCGATGAAGGACGGGGAAGGCTAAAGGCTTTCCTGCTCCAGTACATGGATGATGGTCAGACCGTCAGCATGGTATTGCTGGGCGTTTTGCGGGAATGGGCGAAGCAAGAGGGCATTAGTATTCCCAGCGAGCACCATCTGAGCCAGCAAATGCAGGATCACCTCGACGCCAATGTCGTGCCAAATTTGGATGCCTTGATCAGGTCTAAAGAACTTGACTCGAAGCCAAAGGGCTCGAACACGGATTAGACCATGAATGCAATCAGGACAGAGCTTGAGAAGGTGGCCCTTGCGTGCAGGGTTGGGCTCATTAGCCTCGTTGATGCAAAGGGCTCAACCTTTAACGGATTTCCCTCAGGCGCGTGCGGGGTCGCTTCCGACATTTTGGGGCGAGTAGTTTGGGAAACGCTTCAGTATGAAGGGGAGTACGTCTGCGGTACACGTCACCCAAAGTTGAAAGACGGAGCGACCCACGCATGGTTTGAGGTCGGTGATTTCATCATCGATATCACATACGACCAGTTTCAAGCTACTGGACTATTCGGCTGGGTTTTCGACCGTAACGATGGCTGGCATGCGCAGTTCCGATCCTAGGAGCGCCGTCAGGGGTTTTGCATGCCCTCCGGGTGGCCGGCGTACTCGTTGGATGGCTATAAGGCTGCCCGCGAAGAGGCCAAGAAAGTAGGCCTGATCTGTAAGCCGGATTAAATAGGAAAAAAACATGAAACGGATGTTTGTAGCGCTCATTTTGGCGATTGCAGCAGGCTGCAATGTATCAGCCGCTGCCGAACCACCGATGCCATCTGGCACGGAAGAAAAGGCACTTACCTCGCCAATACCAGAGCAACCGATGGACGTCTTGCATTTGCGCAAAATTCGATTTGATGACGATTGTGAAAAATGGCGATCAGCAGGCAGCAAATTTACTGCATCGCAAGACGTCACGGACTACCTACAACGTTCCCGTGTCGCTACGTGGAGAGTTAATGATCGAGAGTACGTTAATCGCGTACTTTGGCCCGTCATGCGCGATTGCGTATTTGCGGGATATTGGGGGAATGTCCCAGTTGTTGAAAAGATTAACGACTAGGCGAAAGCCCCTGATCAAATCTAAACAATCAGGCTAATGAACCAAGGCCAACGATAGGAAAGTCGCATGGAGGACGCCGATGAGGTGTACCAGATCCTTCGAGACATCAAGGTTTTGGCTCGCCGTTATTACCAACTCACTCGCAAACCGCTGGGTGTGACTGGGGAAATCGCAGAGTACGAGGCAGCTCGGCACCTCAACGTCGAGTTGGAACTGGCTAGGCAAGCTGGGTACGACGCGACAGAAGTGAGAGATGGGGCTGACAGTCAGAATTCAAATCAAGGGGCGGTATTTCACCAGCCCACGAATGCGAAGCGGCCGAGTGGGATCAATCGATTTAAGGCAACCCTTCGATACTGTTTTACTGGTTCTTCTCGACGTGGATTACAACGCTTTCCAGATTTTTGAAGCGGATCGCTCTGCGGTTGAGGCGTTACTGACAAGGCCTGGGTCAAAGGCTCGAAACGAACGTGGCTCAGTCGGTATCAGTCAATTCAAAGCGATCAGCAGACTGCGCTGGGCGCGGTCTGAGCTATAGGAAATGACGCCATGCGACAGTTCGAACGAGATGATGTGCTTCGGGCTGCCACTGGGGACGCAGATGCCTTGTTAAGAGTGCAAAGACGCAAGGACGTGCTGAAGTGGAATGCCCAAGTGCGCAGGACAGCATTGAAGTACGCTACGCCCCTATGGGCTGATCATAAGGCGATTGATGCTGTTTACACGGAGGCTAGGCGGCTGTCAGCCGAGACTGGTATTAAGCATGACGTTGATCACATCATTCCGCTCCAAGGTAAAAAGGTCTGCGGACTACACATACCTTGGAATCTGAGAGTGATAACAACGGCTGCTAACGTCAAGAAGCACGCCAGCTTTGGTGATGAGGATGTCGTAGGTTTTTTGGCCGAACTTGGTTATGAAGTAATTTACGGTGTTCGCTATCTGAAGCGGGCAATCAAGATAGGCAGGGGACAACCGGTTCTGCTAGTTAGCCCCGAGGGGCAGGTCATGCTAGAAGTCGCACATCTTCACGGTGAGTTTGTCATCGGACCTGCTGCTGAGGCCTCAACTCTTCCATTAGTTGCAATAGCTAGGAATTATCCGCTGCATACCACCGGCCCTTGATTGAACCTTTTGCAATACCAAAAAGCGGGTTTAGCACTAGTGAAGACTGATTGATTTGGGTTTTATAGATACCCTCTAAACTCGCAGCGTACAGTTCTCAAGCCCTGCCGGTGACTGAATTGCCACTGTTTCGAAGAAAGGCGGAATGACCGCATTTGGCCGAAAGCAGCCGATCAAAAAACAAAGGACGAGGGCCGACTTGATCCACCCGTTTAACCATCCCCCTCAATCACCGTTTAAAAGACACCACCCGTAACGCCCTCAAGGCTACATCACCTTGCGTCATTGCCTACGACTACGCCAGAATCCGCCGGCTTGTGCGTCTGGGGCGCGGGTTTTATCGTTTCCGGGTCACTGAAAAACAGTGATCGGGTTTGGTAGCCCGGTTCCCCATATGACGCATAACGTCACCTAGCGCGGATGCCTTTTCGGTATCTGACTTATGGTGGCCATGCGCAGGGCGTCTTCGGGCGCGCCGGATTTTCCATATGGGCCGGTCTACCAACCTTCGTATGGCCACCACCCCTCGTTTGGTAGCGAGAGTGATGGCTCCTCAAGTCCCATATGGAGTTTCACCATGATCAAACCAACACCCAATCCACCCGAAACCGACCCGGTTTCCCCCTATCAATTCCCCGACTCCCGAACCCTGAACGAAGCCGCCGAACGCGCCCTCGATCATTACCTCACTCCGCAACAACGCATCATGGGTAGTCACACCAAGCACGATCCCATGTTCCTGGCCAACCCCGCCTACAACAGCGAATCCCTCCTGGCCAACGCCTGCGAATCCCTCGATTCCGCCAGCGAAATGCTCAGCAACTTCGCCGCGATCCTGGAACCCGGCCACCGCAAAACGGCGCTGGGCATCGCGCAAGTGGTGATGGTCGCAGGGCTGGCGGTGAATCAGGCGCTGGATCATGTCGAGGTGAAGACGTGATCGGTTGATGGCTGTCGCTCAATAGCCGAAAAGTAAATGGCCGAGGTTGTCAGGTGTAACTGACGACCTCGGCCATTTTTCTTTTTTCCTGCACCTTTCAACGCTCCAACAAAGGTGACAGCTCGTCAGTCCTCGATATCTACACTTTCCACCCGCTTGACCACCACTTGCCGCGCATCCCGCCGCACCGCCTGCGGAGGCACGCCGAATCCTCGAATGAACGCTTCACGCATATGCCGCCGATCACGAAAGCCGGATTCGCTGGCCACCACATCGAGGGAATGTCGGCTCTGTTCGATCATCAATCGAGCGGCCTCCAGGCGCAGGCCTTCGATGGCTTTGGCGGGGGATTGGCCGGTTTCTGCGCTGAATATGCGGGTGAACTGGCGAGGGCTCAGGTGTGCCACGCCTGCCAGTTCTTCTACGCTGAGCGGTCGGCTCAAATGCTGGCGTGCATAGTTCAGAGCACTTTGGATACGGTCGGACTTGGGGGCGAGGTCGAGCATTTCCGAATGCTGCGACTGGCCGCCGGAACGGTGCTGGTGCATCACCAGTTTGTGCGCCACCGAGCGGGCGACGTCGGCGCCCAGGTCCTTCTCCACCATGCCGACGGCGAGGTCGAGGCCGGCGGTCATGCCTGCCGAAGTCCAGAAGGGGCCGTCGACGATATAGATGCGGTCGACGTCGACGCTGATTTCGGGATGGCGCTTCTGCAAGGCCTGCGCGTAGGCCCAGTGGGTGGTGGCGCGGCGTCCGGTCAGCAGGCCGGCTTCGGCGAGGATGAAGCCGCCGGTGCAGATGCCGACGGTGCGCCTCGCCTGGTTGCCGGCCTGGCGCACGAAGTCGAGCACAGCGGAGGCTGTGTCGGTTTTTTCCGGATCGTTGACCCCGACAACGATCCAGGTATCGGCCAGTCCTGGCGCCTCGAGCGGGCGGGTTTCCATGGCCAGCCCCAGTGAGGAGCGCACCATGCCGCCGTCCGGCGAGAAGTTTTCGATGCTGTAGAAGGGCGCTTCGGCGATCTGATTGGCGAACTCGAAAACGGCTTGAGTCGCCAGGGAGAGCACCTGAAAGCCGTCGGTGAGCAAGTAGCCAATACGATGCATGGTGATTTCTCGGATGTCCTGGATCCATACCATATACGTCATTTGAGATATGGCCAAGCCGTCGCATTCTGTTCTCCAGTACTTCCCACAACCCTGGAGACTCGACATGACTCAATCCCGCCTCGGCACCGCCCTGATCACCGGCGCTTCGTCCGGCATCGGTGCCATTTACGCTGAACGCCTGGCCCACCGTGGCCATGACCTGATCCTGGTCGCGCGAAATCGCGACCGCCTGAATGTTCTGGCCAAGCGCCTGAGTGAAGAAACCGGCCGTCACGTTGAAGTCTTGGCTGCCGACCTGTCCGAAAAAGCCGATCTGGCGCGGGTCGAAGATCGCCTCAGAACGGACGCCAACATTTCTCTGCTGGTGAACAATGCCGGGGTTGGTGCGACTCATCCTTTGCTGGAGTCGGACGTCGACAAGCTCGACGACTTGCTCACGCTCAACGTGAACGTGCTGATGCGCCTGACTTACGCGGCGGTCCCGGGTTTCGTCGCCCGTGGCGGTGGCACGCTGATCAACATTGCCTCGATCGTGGCCATTGCACCGGAGGTGTTGAACGGTGTTTACGGCGGCTCCAAGGCTTTCGTTCTGGCGTTCAGCCAATCCTTGCGTCATGAACTGGCGGACAAAAATGTCCGGGTCCAGGTGGTGCTGCCCGGCGCGACGGCCACCGAATTCTGGAGCGTGGCCGGCACACCGCTGGAGCATCTGCCGGAGGCCATTGTGATGCGGGCGGACGACATGGTGGACGCTGCGTTGTCCGGTCTCGATCAAGGCGAGTTCGTCACCATTCCGGCACTTCCCGAAATCGCCGACTGGAATGCCTACGAGGCGGCGCGCCAGAAGCTGATGCCTGATCTGTCGCGCAGTGAGTCGGCTGCACGCTATCGCGACTGATGTTCGACGCAGGCATTGATTTGCGAACGAAGGGGGCTACGAGCATAGGGGCCGAAATTACGGGGTGAAGTTCTCACTCCGTGCATCTCAGGCTTGAACGACCGTGCAAAACTCCTATGATGCAAAGGGCCTGCGCCTGTGGCTTGCAACCGGCGACGCCCCCTTCGTTTCCCAGTGAGATCGCCCCTCGTGGAGTCTATTCCAGACGCTTTGCATGAATCACTCATGACCCGGTTCGTGTTCGGGCCGTTTTGCGTCGTTCCAGGTAAACGGCTGCTGACCAGAAACGGGGTTGCCGTGGAAATCGGCGGTCGGGCGCTGGATCTGCTGATTGCCTTGCTCGAGCAGCCGGGGCGGGTGCTGTCCAAGTACGATCTGATCGAAAAGGTGTGGCCCGACAGCGTGGTCGCCGAAGGCAGTCTGCGCTTTCACATGACGGGCCTGCGGCGGATTCTCGGGGATGGCGAGGAGCACGCGCGTTATATCGCGACCCAGGTGGGTGTGGGTTATGCCTTCGTGGCGCCGCTGGAAAGGCAACTGTCCGGGGTTCAACCGACGCCCACGGAGACCGGGCATCTCCGGGCCGCCAGCAGCCTGCCGCCGCGGGCGAAGTTGATCGGTCGCGAAACCGACCTGCAACTGGTCGTCGATCACCTGCAGCAGCCCAGGTTGTTTACCCTCGTCGGTCCCGGTGGCGTCGGCAAGACCAGCCTCGCCATCGAGGTGGCGCATCGCATCGCCGCCCAGGGTTACGAACGCGTCTGCTTCGTCGACCTGGCTCAGGTGGAAGACAGCACGCTGGTGCCTTCAGCACTGGCCAGGTCGCTGGAAATCGCCGTGCAGGCCGAAGATCCGATGTTCGTTTTGCTGGCGCATTTGCGCGAACAGCGGCTGATGCTGGTCATCGACAATTGCGAACACCTGATCGACGCCGTTTCGACCCTTCTGGAACAGATCAGCGACAGCGCGCCCGACGTGGGCATTCTGGCCACCAGTCGCGAGCCGTTGCGGGTGCGTGGCGAATACGTGCATTGGCTCAATCCGCTGGAGTTTCCTCGCGAGCCCCGGCACCTGTCCACTCAGGAGCTGCTGGCATTCGCAGCGATCAAACTGTTTGTCGAGCGCGCATCGTCGAGCAATGCGGCGTTGCTGCTGGAGGCGGGTGGCGGACAAATGATCGCGGACATCTGCCAGCGCCTGGAGGGCATGGCCCTGCCGATCGAACTGGCGGCGATGCGGGTTGCCAGCCACGGCCTGAAGGCCACGCATGCCTTGCTCGGCGAGCGGTTTTCACTGGGCTGGTCGGGGCGCCGGACGGCGGTCCCGCGGCATCAGACGCTGCGTTCCATGCTCGACTGGAGTTACGACCTGTTGTCGGCGCCGGAGCGTCTGGCGCTGGAGCGATTGTCGGTGTTTGTCGGGCCGTTCTCTCAAGAGGCGGCGTCTCAGGTGGTTGCCGAGTCTCAGTCCGAAGGCCCTGCGGTGGCGGCGATCCTCGATGATCTGGTGTGCAAGGGGCTGGTTACGGTCGATCACAGTGATTCGACGGATTCCTATCGGCTGCTCGAGATGACACGCGCCTACGCCCGGGAAAAACTGGCGGCCCGGGGCGACGCCGAAGTGAACTCGCTGGCCTTCAGGCATGCGGCGTATTACATGGATCTGCTGGGCCATCCCGGCAACTCGCCCGACGAGTTTTTCCGCAACTTTGCACGCCTTGCCAGTCAGTTGGGCAACGTACGCAGTGCTCTGGAGTGGAGCTTCGGGCCCCATGGCGATCCGGGCCTGGCGTTGCCCCTGGCAGCGGCGAGTGCACCTCTGTTCCTGCATTTTTCCTTGCTGGTCGAGTGCCGGACCTGGTGTGCCCGGGCCGTGGAACTGCTCGAACTGGGGTACTACGGCACGTCGACCGAAATGGAACTGCAGGCGGCGCTCGGGCTGGTGCTGATGTTCACTCAGGGCAACAGCGAAGCGGCCGAGAAGGCCTTGCTCCGGGCGCTGGATATCGCCGTTGCGCTGGCTGACCACGGGTCGCAGTTGAGGCTGCTTGGCCGCTTGCAGATTTTCTACGAACGCATTGGTGATTTCCCATCTTCGCTGGCGTGGGCGGAGCAGGCAGCCGTGGTCGGCAATCTGCTGAATCAGCCGGCGGCCATCGCAATCGCTTCATCGCTGACCGGCATCTCCCATCATCTGCTGGGCGATCAGCGTCTGGCGCGGCAGGAGCTGGAACGCTCGCTGCGCAACAGTTTGCCGTCCCATCCCAGCCACACCATCTACTACGGCTTCGATCACCGCAATCGCACCGGGCTGGCACTGGCCCGTTCGCTGTGGTTGCAGGGCTTTCCCGATCAGGCCCGGCACTGGGTCGAACTGATAGAAGCCGAGGCGTCGGCGCTGCAGCATCCGGTCACCTACTGCATCGCCATGGTCTGGATTCTGTGCATCTACATCTGGACCGGCGACCTGGAGAAAGCGGCCGCCAGCCTTGAACGGTTCAGTGCCGTGGCCGAGACCAATGCCCTTGGCCCCTACATTGCCGCCGCCCAAGGCTTGCGGGCGGCGATTGCGATCCGCGCCGAACAGCCCGGCGATGCGGTGCCGCTGCTGGAGGAAAGCCTGGCGCGGCTGCGTGGCATGCGCTACGAACTGCTCACGACATCGTTTGAAATCGCGCTGGCCGAGGGCCTGATTCTGGGTGGGCAACACGCGAAGGCGCTGATGCTGGTCGACGGCACCATCGATCACTGTCGTCAGAGCGGCGACGCCTTTGCGTTACCGGAACTGCTGCGAATCAAGGCCGGAATTCTCAAGGAAATCGATGGCGAAAATGTCCAGTCCATCACGACCCTTCTTGAGGCGTCCATCTCGCTGAGCCGCGATCAGGGGGCCTGGGCGTGGGAGCTGAGGACTTCGATGGATCTGGCCAGGCTCTGGCTCAAACAGGGAAGGGCGGAGCAGGCCAAGGCGTTGCTCGACGCGTGTCGCGAGCAGGTCTCGGAGGGCTTCGACACCCTTGACCTGCGCCGGCTGGAAAGCCTCTGGCAAAGCCTTCGCGTCACGCGGGGGTGATCAGCGCCGCCATTTTCACCAGATCCGCCAGCGAACGGGCCTTCATCTTGCGCATGACCTTGCCCCGGTGGGCCTTCACCGTGATCTCGCTGATTTCGAGGTCTGCGGCGATCAGTTTGTTCAGACGACCACTGACCACTGCGGCCATGATTTCCTGTTCGCGGGGCGTCAGGGTCTTGTAGGCCTCAAGCACGGAGCGCAGGGCTTTTTCCCCCTCCAGAGCCGCACGGCTGCCTTCGAGCGCATCGCCCATGGCGGTCAGCAGCTCATCATCGTTGAACGGCTTGGTCAGAAACTCCACCGCACCGGCTTTCAAGGCCCGCACCGTGCGCGGAATGTCTCCGTACCCGGTGATGAAGATGATCGGCATGTTGTAGCGCTCGTCAGCCAGTGACGTCTGTAGATCCAGACCGTTCAAGTCAGGCAGGTTGATATCCAGTACCAGACAACTGGGTACCCGCGCGCGGGGCTCGGCGAGAAAGTCCTGCGCGGATTCGAAGAGTCGTGGCTGCCAGCCGGCGCATCGGATCATCAGCTCCAGCGACTCGCGCACGGAGACGTCGTCATCCACAACGAACACCACAGGCGTGACATCACTCATCGGAAATGCTCCGTGGCCGGGGGACACTGTGTGATTCGAGTTCAACATGTCGATTCCTTTTCTTTACCGCTTCGCGTTCAGTCGAGGGGCAGGGCAGCGCTCAGGGCCTTGATCAGTTGCGCTTCACTGAAAGGCTTGAACAGGCACTCCACCGCGCCGGTGTTCAACAGCTTTGCCTGTTGGCTGGCGTCGGCGTGAGCGGTGATGAAAATCACCGGGATGCGATAGCCGCGCCGCAGCAGTTCCTTGTGCAGATCCGGCCCGGACATACTTGGCATGGCCACATCGAGAATCAGGCAATCGGTCAGGCCGAGATAAGGCGAGGCCAGAAACGCCTGCGCCGAGGCGAACGCCTGGACAGCGAATCCGAACTCCCTGATCAGGTCAGGCAGCGACTCACGAACCGACTCGTCATCATCGACAACCGATACGAGCAAGTACTTACCCATCAGTGATTCTCCATGACGCGATCACAGGCCTCGCGGTTGTCGGCATACGGGATTGAAAAGGCGAACGTCGCACCCGGGCCGTCGTTGGCAGAGGCCCGGAGTTGCCCGTCGTGGTGTTCGATGATGGAGCGACTGATCGACAGACCGACCCCCATGCCCGAGCTTTTGGTGGTGTAGAAGGCATTGAAAATCCGTTCCATGTCCTGTGGATCGACCCCGGTGCCGCTGTCTTTCACCGCCAGATAAACGCTCCGGTCTTGCTCCTGGCCGGTGCTGACGATCAAGTCTCTGGAGCGACCGGTGATGCTGCTCATGGCCTCGACAGCGTTCATGATCAGGTTGAGGATCACCTGTTGAAGCTGGACCCGGTCGGCCCTGACTGGCGGCAGGGCTTCGGCGAATCGAGGATGAAGCACCACGCCGTTGCGTTGCAGCTCGCCCAGCAGCATGGCGATGACTTCCCGTGCGGCGTCATTGAGGTCGACGTTTTCAATCGTGATGCTTTTTTTCGAGAACAACGCTCGCAAGCGGTTGATCACATCGGCGGCCCGATTGCCGTCGCGAATGGTGCGGCGCGCGGTTTCCAGGGCTCCGTCGACATTCGGCGGATCGGCGCCGAGCATGCGCAGACAGGTACTGGCGTTGGTGATGATGCCGGCCAGCGGCTGATTGACCTCATGGGCAATGGACGCGGTGACTGCGCCCAGGCTGGCGACTCTGGCCAGATGCGTCAGTTCGGAACGGGCCTTGGCCAGAAAGGCTTCCGCCTGCTTGCGGTCTTCGATGTCGGTATTTTCGCCATACCAGCGCACAATCCGGCCCGCCTCGTCACGCTGGGGCACGGCGCGAATCAGAAACCAGCGATATTGCCCGTCGAAGCGTTTCAGACGAGCCTCGTACTCACCGGCATTGCCCGAGTGCAGAAGCGCCTGCCAGTAACCGCCCAGTCCGGGGGCGTCGTCGGGATGGATCGATGCCACCCAGCCATCGCCGCACGCCTCTTCGAGCGACATGCCGGTGTAATCGCACCACCGCCGGTTGACGAATCCGACACTGCCTTCGGGGGAAGCGCTCCAGACGAACCCGGGAACGGCATCGATGATGCCGCGCAGGCGCTCCTCCGAGCTGCTGACCTCCGCGAGGGCTTTGGCGATCAAGACCTTGTCCCGTCGGCGCTCGTCGATATCGACCTGCAACACGCACCAGCGAGTGATGGTGCCTTCGCTGTTTTTGACCGGCAGGCCGCGCACATGAAACCAGCGATAGACACCGTCGGCGCGCCGAATCCGATGCTCGATATCGTAGGGTGTGCCGGTGCCGACCGAGTGCATCCACGCCGCGCCGACCGATGGCAGATCGTCCGGGTGCACGGTGTCGCTGGCCTGCCAGTTTTTCAGTTCATCGAGCGGGATGCCGATGTAGTCCAGGATTTGCCGGTTGACCTGCTCCAGTTCACCGGACGGTGTCATGAAGGCGACCATGGCCGGAATGCTGTCGATGATCGAGTCGGCCTCAGGCATTGGCAGGCCCCTGTCATTGACGTGGCCTGGACCGTCTTCGATGACGCGCTCCCGCTCGTTCGCCATGTCGATTCTCATTGTGCAGTCACCGTTGAACAAAGATGCGCCTTCTGATGGCACTCGCCCATCATACTTTGGTGTCGCTTTCCGCGAATATCGGCCGCCCTCACGCATTGCGATGCGCGTCACAGACGGCCCGGGGCTTTTGTAAGCCACTGTATCTACGGCCCCTCAAGCCACACAAGCATGCAAATGAGCCTGTTCGCGAAACTGCGCGGATACACCACCCGGCCACCCTTGGCGCTGGTTTCAACGTCCTCCGGCGATTGAATGAAGACAACGTGACGTCCGCGCTTCTGCCACCCATTCGGCAGCAGGACAGGTCGTCCCTGTGGCAGGGCAGAACACAATGAAAGCAGTCGTGATCCAGGCCTTTGGCGGGCCCGAAGTCTTGACGGTTCAGGACATTCAACTGGCTGAACCGGGACCCGGACAAGTCCTGGTCAGGGTCATGGCGGCGGGCGTCAATTTCATGGACACCGGTGTCCGTCGCGGCCTCGGCGCTGCCTGGGAGCTGCCGCTGACGCCGGGTGCGGAAGGCGCCGGTGTCGTTCTGGCCACCGGTCCGCAGGTGACGGAGTTCGCTGTCGGTGACCGCGTGGCCTGGCATTACGTGCCGGGCAGCTACGCCGAACAGGTGATCGCCCCGGTCAGTCAGTTGGTGCCGTTGCCGGACGAGATCGACTTCAGCACCGCCGCCAGCCTGATGATGCAGGGCCTGACCGCCAGCAATCTGGTGGACAAGGTGCATGCGATCCAGCCGGGCGATGTGGCATTCGTGCACGCGGCGGCGGGGGGCGTGGGGCTGATGCTGACTCAGTTGATCAAGCTGCGGGGCGGCAAGGCCATTGGCCGGGTGTCTCACGCCGACAAGGTGGAGGCGGTGCTCGCGGCCGGGGCCGACTACGTAGTGATCGGGCGTGCGCACAACATTGCCGGACAGGTCATGCGCCTGACGGAGGGGCAGCGAGTGAATGTGGTGTACGACGGGACGGGCGCGGAGGGCTTCGCCGAATCGTTGAACCTGCTGGACCATTTCGGCACCCTGGCCTTGTACGGGCCGTTCATGGACCCGATCCCGCCGATCGATATCTTCAGTGTGCCGCGCAGTATCAAGCTGACGTATCCCTCGGTCATGCACTACGTGCGCAACCGCGAGCTCCTGCTGGAGAAGTCCCGGCAACTGTTCGCGTGGGTCAGCACCGGCAAACTGAAAACCTTCATCGGCCAGC
This sequence comes from Pseudomonas sp. MWU12-2029, assembly GCF_023242425.1. Classification (NCBI taxonomy): domain Bacteria; kingdom Pseudomonadati; phylum Pseudomonadota; class Gammaproteobacteria; order Pseudomonadales; family Pseudomonadaceae; genus Pseudomonas; species Pseudomonas sp. MWU12-2029. The sequence goes on from NZ_JALJDY010000003.1 coordinate 508,184, forward strand.
GTTATTCACTGGACGGCGCGCAGCAGGCCCATCGCGATATCGAGTCGCGCAATACGACGGGCAAGCTGATCATTGTTCCTTAGTGCCACGCCAGATCAGCAGCGCTGCCAACAGCTGGCTGCCGGCGAAGAACGTGAACAGCTCTTGCGCGGTCCATCGGGCATCCAGCAGAAAACCGGCGACTATCGGCGAAATGATCGCCCCCAGGCGCCCCATCGCCAGCACCACGCCGACGCCGGTCGTACGGACTGACGTGCAGAACGCCTGAGGGGCCAGGACATACAGGGCGGCGACCGCACCGTTGAGCATCAGGCCAAGCGTGACGGCCACGAGCGCGGCCAGACCGGGCACGTGCGAGGCCGGCACCATCAGTGGTAGCAGGGCGGCGTTGAGCAGCAGGAACCCCGACGACAATCGCCGGCAGCCATACCGATTGGCCGCCAGTCCCAACAACAGGGCGCCGAGCATGCCCCCCGACGCCAACAGAACACCGATCCGCGCGCCTTGCCGATCGGTAAAACCGTTAAGAACCAGAAGACTCGGGGTCCAGCTCATCACGAAGTAAAAGCAGAACATCAACAGAAAGAGTGCCAGCGCCAGCGACGTGGTCTGTTGCCATTGACCGGATGAAAACGGTCGGATTGCCTTGTCAGGCGACGTTGGAGCGACAGGCCCACGGCGTTCAAGTGCCAGAAATGACGGCGACTCTCGCAGCCAGAAGACACCCGCCAACGCCGCCGCCAGCGTGATACAACCCCCCGCGAGAAAGACATACCGCCAGCCCATGAAATCATTCAATACGTGAGCCAGCACCCCGCCCAGGCTGGCGCCCATGGCGAAGGCGAGGGATTGCAACGCGATGGCCAGGTTGCGCCGCTGCGCGCTGGCGTGCTCGAACGTCAGCACGTTCGCCCCCACCAGCACCGCCCCCGTGCCGATGCCGGTCAGCAATCGCAAAAGCATCAATACGTGATGATCCTGGCTCCAGAACGACAGCAACATGCTCAGTCCGCCGAGCAGCAGGCCGGCGAGCAATAACGGCCTGCGCCCGAAGCGGTCGGCCCTGGGCGCGGCCAGCAGCGAACCGAGCGCCATCCCGACCAGGCTGGCGCTCAACAACAGGCCCGTTTGCGCGCCGTTCAATGTCCACTCCGCTGACACCCGGCTGGCAGTGAAGGCCATGGCCATCACGTCCAGACCGTCGATCACGTTGAACAGCATGCACAGCCCGATCACCCACCACTGCGAAGTGGTCGATGACGTGCCGCACGGGCGTTCGAGCGCTGTTTCCCCACGCATCCGCAATCCTTGTTCTGCCAGGTCATTCGAATGGGCCGGCTCGCCGAGCCATATCCCCGCCGCATTTTGCCCGTTAACCACTGCTGAATTCGAGCGCGATTTTGCGCCTCATACCAAGGTATCGACCGACACCATCGTGTAATCGCTGCGAGGGTGGCGGGGTGGTCTGATCCGATTGGCGATGCCTTTCGAATAATGACTACAAGGAGATCCAACATGGTTGCGGTTACGTGCGGTTCCACATGGCGCCATTGCCTGGCGTCAGCCATCAGAAGAGGGGCCCTGGGCCTTGCCGTGCTGGCAGGCAGCAGCGGCGCCTGGGCCACCGGCCCGACAACCGATCAGTCGCAAGCCATTCGCCCGTACCACGTTCATGTGGATGAAGCGAAATTGACTGATCTGCGCAAACGCATCACCGACACCCGTTGGCCGGACAAGGAAACGGTCAACGACGTGTCCCAGGGTGTGCAACTGGCGCAGGTCGAGGCCCTGGTGAAGTACTGGGGCAGCGGTTATGACTGGCGCAAGGCAGAGGCGAAACTCAACGCCTTGCCGGAGTTTGTGACCACGATTGATGGCGTCGACATTCAGTTCATCCACGTGCGCTCGCGCAACCCCAACGCGATGCCGCTGATCCTCACCCATGGCTGGCCGGGTTCGCAATTCGAGTTCCTCAAGACCATCGGCCCGCTGACCGATCCCGTGGCCTATGGCGGCAAGGCGGAGGACTCGTTCGATGTGGTGATTCCGTCGATTCCCGGTCACGGTTTTTCCGGCAAGCCGACCGAACTCGGCTGGGGTCCGGATCGGGTGGCGAAGGCCTGGGATGTGCTGATGAAACGCCTGGGTTACACCCACTACGTGTCTCAGGGGGGCGACCACGGTTCGGTGATCTCTGATGCACTGGGTCGTCTGGCACCGCCCGGTTTGCTGGGCATTCACTTGAACATGCCAGCCACGGTGCCACCGGAACTGGTCAAGCCGATCAATGGCGGAGACCCCGCTCCGGCAGGGCTGAGCGGCCCGGAACTGACGGCGTTCAACTCGCTCAGCAAGTTCTTCGGGCGCAACGCGGCCTATGGCGCAATGATGGTGACCCGGCCACAGACCATCGGTTATCTGCTGGCGGATTCGCCTGCCGGCACGGCGGCGTGGATGTATGAAAAATTCGCCGCCTGGACCGACAGCGACGGTCAGCCCGAGAAGGTGCTGAGCCGCGATGAAATGCTCGATGACATCAGCCTGTACTGGCTGACCGACAGCGGCGCCTCGTCCTCCCGTTTCTACTGGGAGAACAACAACAATAACTTCAGTGCCGCCGCGCAAAAGACTGCGGACATCAAGGTGCCGGTGGCGATCACCGTGTTCCCCCACGAAATCTACCGTGCCCCCAAGGTCTGGTCGCAACGTGCCTATCCGTCATTGGCCTACTTCAGCGAGGTCAGCAAGGGCGGTCACTTCGCGGCATGGGAGCAACCGCAATTGTTCAGCGAAGAACTGCGCGAAGCCTTCCGGCCACTGCGCGCGGCTGCGCAGAAAACCACGGCTCAGGCCGCGCGCTAGCCCTTCAACCGGCAATTCCTTCAACGCTAAGCCCTTCAACGCAAGCCCTTCAACCAAAGCCCGGAACCGCCGCCCGGCGGTTCTCGAGGGAGACTCGGCATGACTGACCATAACGCTGTAACTCAATCCCGGCGCATGCTCGCCGTTTCGATGCTGGCGATTGCACTGGGCATCGCCTCGGCATACGCCAGCGCCGCCGAAGTACCCGGCGGCAAGATCGACGCGATCACCGCCGGCAGCAACGTTTCATTCGGCGCGCTGAAACACGTCAAGGCCGGACTGCTGGACGTGTCGTATGCGGAAACTGGCCCCGCCGACGGGCCCGTGGTGATCCTGCTGCACGGCTGGCCCTACGACATTCACAGCTACACCGACGTGGCCCCGGCACTGGCGCAGAAAGGCTATCGGGTACTGATTCCCTATGCGCGCGGTTATGGCGATACGCGCTTTCTGTCGGCCAAAACCGTGCGTAACGGCCAGCCCTCGGCGCTGGCGAAGGATCTGATCGACTTCATGGACGCCTTGAACATCAAGCAGGCGGTACTCGGCGGGTACGACTGGGGTGCGCGCACCGCTGATATCGTCGCCGCGCTCTGGCCGGAACGGGTGAAAGCGCTGGTGGCGGTGAGCGGTTACCTGATCGGCAGCCAGGACGCCGGCAAGACCCCGTTGCCGCCGGCTGCCGAGTTGCAGTGGTGGTATCAGTTCTATTTTGCGACCGAGCGCGGTCGTCTGGGTTACGAGAAAAACACCCATGACTTTGCGAAACTGATCTGGCAATTGGCGTCGCCGAAGTGGAACTTCGACGATGCGACCTACGATCGCAGCGCCGCCGCGTTGCAGAACCCGGATCACGTCGCCGTGTCGATCTTCAACTACCGCTGGCGTCTGGGGCTGATCAAAGGGGAACCGCAATACGATCCGCTGGAGAAAAAACTGGCGGCATTCCCCTCGATCGGCGTGCCGACCATCACCCTGGAAGGCGACGCCAATGGCGCACCGCATCCACCGGCCGAGGCCTACGCCAAACGCTTCACCGGCAAGTACGAATACCGCTTGGTCAGCGGTGGCATCGGCCACAACCTGCCGCAAGAAGCGCCGCAGGCGTTCGCCCAGGCGGTGATCGATGCCGATCATCTCTGATTGCTGGCCTGAGGGGACCCAACGATGAAACTCAACCATTGGGCTGTGTTGCCGTCGGCCATTGCGCTCGCGGCACTGGCGGCCACCGGTGTCGCGTTGGGCGAGGCCGACGATGGCGACGCCTCGCCGATCTACGGCGTGAAACTGCCGAAAAACTATCGCCAGTGGGCGCTGATTGCCCCGGCCCAGGAAGCCGCGCCGCTGGATGAACTGCGCGCGGTGCTGGGCAATGACCGGGCGATCAAGGCTTACCAGAGCAAGACGCTGCCGTTTCCCGACGGCACGGTGCTGGTCAAGCTGGCGTGGAAACACGTGCAGTCCCCGGAGTTCGAACCCGCCTCGATTCCGGGGGCGGCCACCACCGTTCAGGTGATGGTCAAGGACTCGCGCAAATACGCCGCGACCGGTGGCTGGGGGTTCGGCCGCTTCATCAACGGCAAACCCGCCGATGAAGCCCAGCACCAGACCTGTTTCGCCTGCCATCAGGCGCGGGTGCAGAACCATGACTACGTCTTTACCCGATACGCCCCCTGATCTCGTCACACAAGGAGTTGTCACATGAAAAGAACATTGACTGCGTTGACCCTCGCTACCGGGCTGTGTCTGGGCGTGAGTGCCTTTGCCCAATCCGCCAAACCGACCGTGGTACTCGTGCACGGCGCCTTTGCCGACGCGTCGAGCTGGAACGGCGTGGCGAAAATTCTCGAGAAGGATGGCTACACGGTGATCGCCGCCGCCAACCCATTGCGTGGCGTCAAGAGCGATGGCGCAGCGGTATCTGCGTTGCTGAGCAGCATTCAGTCGCCAGTGGTGCTGGTCGGTCACTCCTATGGCGGCAACGTCATCAGTGAGGCGGCCAACGATCATGCCAATGTCAAAGCGCTGGTGTATGTCAGTGCCTTTGCACCCGAAGCCGGTGAAACCGTTGCCGGGCTCGCCGGCAAGTTTCCCGGCAGCACCCTCGGCCCGACACTGGCGGCACCCGTCGCACTGGCCGATGGCGGCAAGGACTTGTACATCCAGCAGAGCAAGTTTCACGATCAGTTCGCCGCCGATGTCCCGGCTGCACAAGCGGCGCTGATGGCCGCGACCCAACGCCCGGTCACCGAAGCAGCGCTGAACGAGCAAGCCGGCACGCCTGCCTGGAAGCACATTCCGTCGTGGTACATCTACGGCGACAAGGACAGGAACATCCCGCCCCAGGCGATGGCGTTCATGGCCCAGCGTGCGGATGCCAAGGCAGTGGAGGTGGTGAAGGGCGGCTCTCACGTGGTGATGGTGTCGAACCCGGCACCGGTGGCCCGATTGATTGAAAAAGCCGCGGCGGCCAACTGAAATCCTGCGACGTGCCGAGGCGCGTCGCAGGTCTTTCACTTCCCGCTCAGGCAGCAGATACCTGTGGCGATGCTGCCGGTGTCACTCTGAGCAGCGGAGTGATGCCGAGCATCAACAGCAGGACCGCAAACAGCAAGGTGTACGCCGGGCCATAGTGTCCGGTGTATTCGCGCAGAGCACCAAACAGCAACGGCCCGAGCGCGGCGATCAGGTAACCGATGAACAGCATGAACACCGTCCACAATCCGGCCTGTTCGCTGGTGCTGGCGTGATCCAGCGGCAAGGTCATGGCCACGGTGAAGCCCATGCCCAGCCCGATGGCTGCGAGCACCACATAAAGCATCGGCCAGTACCCCGGCAGGAACGCCATGCCACCCAGCCCCAGCAGGGCCAGCAACGCCGACAGCCCGAGCAGGCCGCGCCGGTCGTGGGCCTTGCCTGGAATCAGCCCCGCACCCACGCTGGCCACGGCGAACACCGCCGTAAAAATGCCCAGCAGGACGCCCGGAGACACACTCGTCGTGGCCGCTTCCACCGACGCAGGTGCCATCCAGGCGAAGAGGGCGTAAACCACAAACTGACCTGCACCGAAATTCAACGCGATCAACCACGCCTGCGGATTGCCCCACGGCAGGCACTTGCGCTGGTGCGACGGCGATTTCACTACTGGCGCCGGGGTCGCAAAACGCCGCGCCATCCACACCCAACTGGCGATGGCGGTGAGGCACAACACGCTCCAGATACCGGCGCTGACCCGCCAGTCCTGCGCCAGCTCGGCAATCGGCGCGCTGCACACTGCCGCGAGGGTCGCGCCCAGGCTCAGTCCGCCGGCATAGATGCCCATGAACAGTGCCGGTCGTTGCGCAAAGTGAGTCTTGATCCACGCGCCGGTCATTGCACCGGCAACCGCAATGCCGACGCTGGCGAAGAACGTACTGCCGAGCAGGAAAAACGCATTCGGCGAGAGTGCCCGCAGCAAGGTCGAGGCCCCCAGCAGCGTCAGTGCGACAACCACACTGCGATCGATCCCGAAGCGTCTGGCCAGGCTTGGAACCACCAGCGCGAACACGCCCATGCAGACGTCGGGGATCGAGGTCAGCAGCGCGGCCTGGGTGTAGCTCAACTGGAAGTGCTGCTGGATCAACAGCAGGATCGGCCCCACCGAAATGATCGGCGGCCGCAGGGCGATGGACAGGATCAGCAGGCCGATCACCGCCGTAATGGCCTGCTGGCTGCTGGAGAGATTGCGGGTGATTGCCATGGGAAAATGCCTCATTGATGAACAATGAGCGCAAGGCTAACAATGGGCCGGCCATGGCAAATGCCAGGATTTGTCGTCAAAGTGACAATCCTGGCCTTACGACGATCAAGGGCTGTTTTCAGGAGACTCCACGCGATGAAACAAGAGGTGCGCAGGGTCGTCGCCAGGCGTGAGCCCACGCGGCGCAGCGAACGTTATCCCGACTATCAGGATGTGCCGCGGGTGATGACCGTGCTGGTGCGCGATCAGGCCACCGGCGAATACAACGAACCGCACGTGCATCGGCACGGGCAGCTGCTGTATGCCTCGAACGGCGTGATGCGGGTGGCCACCGAACGCGGGTTGTGGATCCTGCCGCCGAAGCGGGCGTTATGGATTCCGCCCGGGGTGATCCACGACCAGTTGATGCTGAGCGCGGTCAAGATGCGCTCGATCTACATCGAGCCGCAGGTCTGCGCAGGGCTGGGCCATCACTGCAAAGTGCTGGAGATCCCCGGACTGTTGCGCGAGTTGATTCTGGCCCTGGCCGACCAGCCGATCGAATACCCGCAGGAAGGGCGCAACGCGCACATCGTGGCGTTGATACTCAGTGAACTGCAGGCGGCGCGGACGTTGCCGATCGAATTGCCGTGGCCGGTCGACAGGCGACTGGTCACGGTGTGCGAGGCGATTCTGCAGGACCCCGGACAAGACCATTCGATTGGCTATTGGGCAGACCGGGTTGGCGCCAGTTCGCGCACGCTGATTCGCCTGTTCGTCAATGAAACCGGCCTGAATTTCCGGCATTGGTTGCAACAGGTGCGGCTGGCGACCGCCATCGACCGGCTCGACAAAGGGCAGTCCATCGGGGTGATTGCCCGGGACCTGGGCTACGCCAGCCAAAGCGCCTTCAGTGCGATGTTCAGACGGGTCATGGGCGAATCGCCCCGTGAGTTTCTCGTTCGCGATTAAAGCGTTCTGCCGATTCCGATACCTTCGTATTCTGTCGTCAAAGGGAGGCGGGTGTTATCAATGACGCTGCTGTTGCAGGTGCATTGAACGCCAACCCTCGTTCCGCGAGGAACCTTCGAAGAGTGAGAATCCTGATGCTTTTATATCTATCGACCTGGTCCGAAATCGCCCAATTCCTCGAACGCAGCCGCACCATCGTCATCCCGATCGGCTCCAACGAGCAGCACGGGCCGACCGGCCTGCTGGGCACCGACTGGATGTGCCCGGAGATCATCGCCCATGAAACGCAGAAAAGTGCAGACATCCTGATCGCCCCGACCTTCAATATCGGCATGGCGCAACATCACCTCGGTTTCCCCGGCACCATTTCGCTCAGGCCCTCGACCTTCATCGCGGCCATCGCGGACTGGACCCGTTCGCTGGCCGCCCACGGCTTTGAAAAGATCTTTTTCCTCAATGGCCACGGCGGCAACATCGCCTCGATCGAAGCGGCGTTTTCGGAGCTGTACGCGGAGGCGAGTTTTGCCCGGCGCAAGGCCGGGTTCGCCCTGAAACTGTGCAACTGGTGGGATCTGGAAGGGGTGAATGAGCTGGCGCGTGACCAGTTCCCGACCGGCCACGGCATTCATGCGACGCCTTCGGAAATCGCCGTGACCCAGTGGGCCTATCCCGATTCCATCAAGTCGGCCGACTACTCGCCGCAGATCGCCAACTGGGGCCCGATCCGCGAAGCCGCGGACTTCCGTGCCCGTCACCCCGATGGCCGCATGGGCTCGGACCCGGCCCAGGCTTCGCCGGAAAAGGGCCGGCAACTGGTGGAGATGGCGGCTCGCGGTCTGGTGCAGGAGGTGCAGGCCTTCAGTCGCGAATCATTGCCTGACTGACCCGTACAAACAACAACGCCCGGATGATCCGGGCGTTGTTGTTTCGGCTCGCTGCCAGCGTCTTTGCAGATCAGCCCAGTGCCTCGATGGCTTGCGCGACTCCTGCGCCGTACGCCGGATCTGCCCGGGTGCAATGGTCGATGTGTCGTTGTTTCGACGCTGCGCTGGCGCCATGAATCGAGCGCGCGGTGTTATCGAACAGGGCCTGTTTCTGGGCCATGGTCATGGCTCGGAACAGCGCGCCGGGTTGCGAAAAACAGTCGTCGTCCTCCCGGTGATCCCAGTGCCCCGCGCTGCCTTTGAGGGCCAGCGGTGGCTCGCTGAAATCCGCTTGTTCGGCCCATTGGCCATGGCTGTTGGGTTCGTAGCCGAGGGTGCTGCCCGCGTTCGCATCGGTGCGCATCTGGCCGTCCCGGTGATAGCTGTTGACCGGGCAGCGTGGGGCGTTCACCGGGATCTGATGATGATTGACGCCCACCCGATAACGCTGTGCATCGCCGTAGGAGAACAGGCGGGCCTGGAGCATCTTGTCCGGTGAGAAACTGATGCCGGGCACGACGTTGGCCGGGTTGAAGGCTGCCTGCTCGACGTCGGCGAAGTAGTTGTCGGGGTTGCGGTTGAGTTCGAGCACACCGACTTCGATCAACGGGTAATCCTTGTGGGGCCAGACCTTGGTCAGGTCGAAGGGATTGATCGGGTACGTCTCGGCGTCCAGCTCCGGCATCACTTGCACGTAGAGCTTCCATTGCGGGAGGTGGCCTTCCTCGATGCTTGTGTACAGGTCGCGCTGGGCACTTTCGCGATCATCGCCGATCAGGGTCGCGGCTTGCTGGTCGGTCAGGTTCTCGATGCCTTGCTCGGTCTTCCAGGTGAATTTCACCCAGAATCGCTCGTTCGCCGGGCTGATGAAACTGAACGTATGGCTGCCGAAGCCGTGCATGTGGCGGTAGGTGCGCGGCAACCCGCGATCACTCATGACAATCGTCACCTGATGCAGCGCCTCGGGCAGCAGTGTCCAGAAATCCCAGTTGTTGCGGGCGCTGCGCAGGTTGGTGCGCGGGTCGCGTTTGACCGCATGGTTGAGGTCGGGGAATTTCAGCGGATCGCGCAAAAAGAACACCGGCGTGTTGTTGCCCACCAGATCCCAGTTGCCTTGCTCGGTATAGAACTTGATCGCAAACCCGCGAATGTCACGTTCGGCATCGGCGGCACCACGCTCGCCGGCCACGGTGGAAAACCGGACGAAGATATCGGTGGTCTTGCCCACGCTCGAAAACAGTCTGGCCTTGGTATAACGGCTGATGTCACGGGTGACGGTGAAGGTGCCGAATGCTCCCGAACCCTTGGCGTGCATGCGCCGTTCGGGAATGACCTCACGATCGAAATGCGCCAGCTTTTCCAGCAGCCATACATCTTGCAACAGCACCGGGCCTCGCGGGCCGGCGGTCTGCGAGTTGTTGTTGTCCACCACTGGTGCGCCGGCGGCGGTCGTCAGCTTTTTCATGCGCTACTCCTGGCTTTTGTCGGTTTGCCGCCATCACATCAAAAGCCTTGGGAGCCCTCTATTGCACCATGGTGTCGCTGCATGGCCGCCGGGCAGGGCTGGCGTGTCTGGCGTGTCGGCGGAAGGTCCGTTCGGGAGCGGCAGAGGAGGGATCAGGCGAGGGTGATGCTGACGTTGATGTTGCTGCGTGTGGCTTTGGAGTAGGGGCAATTCTGGTGCGCGGCTTCGATCAACTGGTGTGCCACTTCCGGCTCGATTTCCGGCAGCGACACGGCCAGGCGGGCCTGCAGGAAGAACCCGTGTTCTGCGTGTACGAGATCGACTTGAGCTTCCACCCCGGCGTTTGCCGGGAAGCCGATCCTGCGCGCATTGCAGGCGTGGCGCAGGGAACCGAGAAAACAAGCCGACCAGCACACCGCGAACAACTGCTCGGGATTGGTTCCCATCCCCGGTGCACCCGGTGGAGAGAGCCTGAGATCAAGTCGACCATCGTGACTGCGTGCGGTCCCCTCACGGCCTCCTGTGGTGCAGGTCTGTGCGGTGTAGAGCGTTTTTTCGATGTTGATCATGGGTATTCCCTGGTGAAGATTTTCACTGCGTCGAAAGATCGATGCAGGCTGAGCGTGGGGTGTCGTGACGTTCCGCGGCAGACGCACCCGCTAGCGGCCCGGGGTGGTCCGGCGCTGTGATGCCCCGATGGGCCAGGTTGTCGAGCAGCGTGGATCGTGCAATCTCGATGAGCCATGCCCGAAACGGAAAGCCGGGGTCATGCCGGGCCTGCTCGAGATAAAGGGTCTTGAAGGCTTGCTGGACTAGGCGGCCGGTGTCCTCGCGACTGATCCTTCCGGCCTGTACCTGGCCTTCGAAATAGGCGATGAGCAACGGTGTCACCGTCGCGAACAGTTGCTGGGATTCAGCCCTGTCATGCCTGACGGCGCCCGTGACCAAGGCATACAGCTCGTCGTTGCCGAGTCGGTCAGCCTCGCACAGGCAATGTTGGCGATAACCTTCAGCCATGATCGGATCCCTCGCAAAACCATCGTTCGACCGACCGCGACAACCCATGATGTCTGCAGGTTGCCTGACGTTCAGCGGTGAGCGTCAATCCTGCCCCCGGGACCTGATCGACTGCCAGTTATGCGTTGTTAGCGCTTGTTAGCGATGCCTGAAGGCTGTGTTTGAAGTGATGACTGCCTGGCTGTCAGGCCGGGGTCTTTGCGTGGTTTTCCGGCAGTGGATACCCGAAGGACGGGCAGGTTTGCGCGGGCGCATTTATGACAACCCGGTCGCTTGGCCATCATTCCGATGGCGTAGGAAACTTCCGATATTTATTTCGCACTTTTCCTACATTTTGTTTGCCTCTCCAGCAAAAAACGTGGTTATTATCCGGCGGCGCTACGGGTCACAAACCCGGCGCCAGAAGATTGCCGAGTGTCTACAGACCCGGCAGTCGCAGCCGATCGGGACCACCCTGGCGCTGTCACCCACCGCGCAGGTTGTTCCTCGTCGTTGACCCTCAAATGGAAGTCGAGGTTTCAATTGATCACGCGGTTTGCAATCGACGATGCAATGAGCAGGGCGACGGATGTCGTCAACGATTCTGTCATCTCCCCAGCTGCCTGCGCGGACCGCGCCGCGGTGTTCTTCGCCAGCCTTTCTCCCCCCGGTTTCCTGTGTGTGCCTGCGTGCGACGCGAGTCTGCATGCGCGTGCCGCGCCATCTTCCTGAATTCGAATGACCGAACCGGTACCTGATACCGGGGCCTGACTGGCGGGGCGCGTGCTGTCTCTGCCTGATCACAAAAATAATGCAGTCATGGACGGTAGCCGCCGATGCTCGACAACACTTCCTTGCGTGGGACGAATCCCGCGCAGCCCGACGTTTCATCCTCGATTCCGTTCGACACCGATCTGTGTGTGCACGGTCTGTTTGAAGCGCAGGTGCTGCGCTACCCCGAGGCTATTGCCGTACGTTGGCAGGAAGAGGCGCTCAGCTACCGCGATCTCAATATCCACGCCAACCGCCTGGCCCATCATCTGCGCAGCCTCGGCGTCGGGCCGGATGTGCGGGTGGGGATTTGTCTTGAGCGTTCGCTGGAGATGCTGGTGGGTGTGCTCGCGGTGCTCAAGGCCGGTGGTGCCTATGTGCCGCTGGACCCGGCGTATCCGCAAGCGCGGCTGGCGCACATGCTGGCCGACAGCGCGCCGCCGGTGGTGTTGACCCACGGTCAGGCGCGGCATGTCCTGATGACTGCGCTCGAACAATCGACCACGGTGCTCGATCTGGGCGATTCAACGCATTGGGCTTCACAGTCAACCGAGAATCCTGATCCCTGCGCGACAGGCCTGACACCCCGACACCTGGCCTACTTGATCTACACCTCGGGTTCTACCGGCACCCCGAAAGGCGTGATGGTCGAGCATCGCGGGCTGATCGCCGTGAGCGCTGCCTGGGCGCAACTCTATGCCTTGGGCGAGCCGATCAATCATCTGCAGATGGCCGGGTTTTCCTTCGACGTATTCAGCGCCGATCTGATTCGTGCGCTGGGGTTTGGCGGCACGCTGGTGCTGTGCCCTCGGGACACTTTGATGGACCCGCCGGCCCTGTATCGCCTGATGCGCGATGCGCAGATCGGCTTTGCCGACTTCGTCCCGGCGCTGCTCAATCCCTTGCTGGCGTGGGTCGAAGAGAGCGGCCATGACTTGTCATTCCTGCGCAACGTGGTCTGCGGCTCGGACATCTGGACCGCCCACAGCGCCCGACAATTGCGCAGGCTGTGCGGTGAGCGGGTGCAGATCGTCCAGGCCTATGGCGTCACCGAAGCGAGCATCGACAGCACCTGTTTCGAGTTCACCGAAAGCAGTCAGGTCGAGACTGTGCTGCCTATTGGCCGGGCACTACCCAATACCCGGATTTATCTGCTCGACGAACAAGGCGAGCCCGTTGCCGAGACTGTCGCGGGTGAGTTGTACATCGGTGGCGTCGGTGTGGCGCGGGGTTATCTGAACCTGCCGCAACTGACCGCCGAGCGCTTCATCGACAACCCGTTCGTGGCAGGCGAACGCTTGTACCGCACCGGGGATCTGGCGCGCTATCGGGCCGACGGCCAACTGGAGTTCCTCGGCCGCAACGACTCCCAGGCCAAGTTGCGTGGCTTGCGTCTCGAGTTGGGAGAAATCGAAACCCGGTTGGCGGACATCCCGGGCATTCGTGAAAGCGTGGTGCTGTTGCGCCAAGACAGTCCCGGTGAACCGCGATTGGTTGCCTACTACTGCGAAAAACCAGACGCCACTTTGAGCACGCGTTTACTGCGCGAACAGCTGAAAATCAGCCTGCCGGACTACATGGTGCCGACGGCATTCGTGCGTCTGGATGCGCTGCCGCTGACCGCCAATGGCAAGGTCGATCGGCCCGGTCTGCCGGCGCCGGATGTCGAGGCATTCGATCAGCAGGAATACCAGGCGCCGCAGGGAACGCTGGAAACTGCGCTCGCCGCAATCTGGGCCGAAGTTCTCGGCGTAGAGCGAGTAGGACGTGAAGATCAGTTCTTCTCCCTCGGCGGTCACTCGCTGCTGGTGATGCGCGTACTGGCGCAGGTCCGCCATACGCTGGGTCTGGAAGTCGCGCCTTCAACGCTGTTCGCCGCACCCGTTCTGAAACAGTTCGCCGAACGACTGCAAGCCAGTCAGGCTACGGCTCGTCCAGCCATCACGGCCCTTGAACGCTCGGGCGCGCAAACGTTGTCGTCTGCTCAGCAGCGCCTGTGGTTTCTGGCACAAATGGAGGGCGGCAACGCGGCGTATCACATGCCGCTGAACCTGCGTTTGCGTGGTTTGCTGGACGTTCCGGCGCTCGAACGCAGCTTCAATCAACTGGTGGCACGACATGCTGCGCTGCGCACGACGTTCATCGCCGTTGAAGGGGAAGGGCGGCAGCAGGTCTCACCGCCTGCCCACAGCCTTCGACTGACCGTAACCGATCTGCAAGGGCCTGATGCTCAAGAGCGTCTTACTCGATTGATCGACGAAGAGGGCGCCCGCTCGTTCGACCTGAGCCGGGGCCCGCTGATGCGTGTATGCCTGGCGCGGTTGGCGCCGGACGACCATGTGTTGCTGCTGACCCAGCACCACATCATCTCCGATGGCTGGTCGATGGGCGTGCTCACTCGTGAGCTGGGGCAACTCTACGAAGCCGCGCTACAGGATCGCGACGATCCGCTACCGGCATTGCCCGTGCAGTACGTGGATTACGCCGTGTGGCAGAAGCAATGGCTGACCGGTGAAGTGCTGGAACAGCAAAACCGCTATTGGCGCGAAACCCTCACGGGAGCGCCGGTGGTGCTGCAATTGCCGACGGATCACAAGCGCCCCCCCGTGCAGGACTACCTCGGTGGTTTTGTCCCGTTGGTCTTCGACGAAGCCTTGACCACGCGCCTGAAAGCCTTGGGCATGCAGCAAGGCACCACGCTGTTCATGAACTTGCTGGCCGGTTTTTCGCTGCTGTTGTCGCGCCTCTCGGGGCAGGACGATGTTGTGATCGGTGTGCCATCGGCCAACCGTCCGCAACAGGAGCTGGAAGGGCTGATCGGCTTCTTCGTCAACACCCTGGCCCTGCGCATGACCCGATCGGGTTCGCCGTCAGTAGCGCAATGGCTGCAACAGGCGCGGCGGGTCGCACTGGAGGCTCAGGAACATCAGGATTTGCCGTTCGAGCAAGTGGTGGAGTTGCTCAACCCGCCGCGTAGTCTGGCCCACAGTCCGCTGTTCCAGGTGCTGTTTGCCTGGGAGCAGGATCAGGATTCCGATCTGCTGCTGACCGGGCTCGACGTCACGCCGGTCGAGAGCAGTCATCACGTGGCCAAGTTCGATCTGCAACTGGCGCTCCATGAGCGCGACGGGCAGATTGTCGGCGGTCTGGAATACGCCTCGGGTCTGTTCGAACGATCCACGGTCGAGCGGTTTGGCGAGTACCTGCGCCGGGTGCTGACGCAGATGGTCGAGGACAGCGAGCAGTCGTTGGCGGGGATCAAGCTGCTGAGCGCCGAGCAACACCAGCAGATCGTTCATGACTGGAACCGCACCGCGCACGACACTGCGTCGCTGCCCGGTTGCGTGGCGCGTTTCGAAACCCTGGCCAGACAAACGCCCGATGCCGTGGCACTGCTCGCCGACCGTGAGCAACTGAGTTACGGCGAACTGAATCGCGCCGCCAACCGACTCGCGCATTACCTGATCGAACAAGGCGTCGGCCCCGAGCATTGTGTCGGCCTGTGCCTGGAGCGTTCGCCGCAAATGGTCATCGGCCTGCTGGCGATCCTCAAGGCCGGTGCGGCGTACGTGCCGTTCGACCCGGCGTACCCGAGCGAACGTCTGGCGTTCATGTTCAGCGATGCCGCGCCGACCATGCTGCTGACGCAATCGAGCCTGATGGCCGGGCTGCCGGTGAACGAGGCGCAGATCTGCTGCCTGGACACTGACGCATCGCAATGGGCACAGCACCCGACGGATGATCCGCAAGTCATGGTGACCCCGGAAAACCTCGGCTACGTGCTCTACACCTCCGGTTCCACCGGCCGCCCGAAAGGCGTCGCCCACAACCGCCGCGCGCTGGACAACCTGATCAACTGGCAACTCGATCAAGCCACGGCACCTCAGCGCGTGCTGCAATTCGCCTCGCTGAATTTCGACGTTTCGTTCCAGGAAATCTGCAGCACCCTCTGCCAGGGCGGCAGCCTGCTGCTGATGACCGAGGACAGTCGCAAGGACCTCGCCGCGCTGCGCCCGACCCTGGTGGCCGAAAGCGTGCAACGGGCGTTCCTGCCATTCGCCGTGTTGCAACAACTCGCCGGTCTGACCGAAGCGGGTGCACCGATGCCGCTGGGTGGTTGCGAAATCATCACCGCCGGTGAAGCCCTGCAAATCAATGACGAGCTGCGCGGTTTTGTCCGTGGGCTCGGCGGCGCGCAGTTGCACAATCAGTACGGGCCGACCGAAACCCACGTGGTCAGCCAGTTCAGCCTCGACTGCAACGAGGCAGAATCCTGGCCGGACGCACCGCCCATCGGCCGCCCCATCGCCAACGCGCGGCTCTACGTGCTGGACGAATATTTGAATCCGGTGCCGGTCGGCGTGGCGGGCGAGTTGTACATTGCTGGCAACTGTCTGGCCCGTGGCTATCTGAACCGCCCGGACCTGACCGCCGAACGCTTCCTGCCTGACCCGTTCAGCGACGAGCCGGGCGCGCGGATGTACCGCAGCGGCGACCTCGCGAAGTTCCAGGCCGACGGCAACGTGCAATACCTGGGACGCATCGACCAACAGGTGAAACTGCGCGGCTTCCGCATTGAGCTCGGCGAGATCGACAGCTTGTTGCACCAGCAACCCGGCGTGCAGGAAGCCGCCGTGTTGCTGCGTGAAGACGTGGCCGGGGACAAGCGTCTGGTGGCCTATGTGGTCGGCTCCGCGACCAGTGAATCCTTGCGTGCCGAACTGCAACGCCAGTTGCCCGAACACATGATCCCGAGTGCCTGGGTCCGGCTTTCGCAATTGCCGCTGACCCGCAACGGCAAACTCGACCGACAGGCGCTGCCGGCACCGGAACGCAGCGCCGGGGCGACTTACGAGGCGCCGCGTAACGACATCGAACGGCAGATGGCCGAAATCTGGGCTGAAGTGCTCAAGTGCGAGCGGGTCGGCATCCACGACAACTTCTTCGACCTCGGCGGCCATTCGCTGCTGGCGACGCGGATGATCTACGCGATCAACCAGCGCATGGGCGCGCAGTTGTCTCTGAGCAGCCTGTTCCAGACCCCGGTGCTGAGGGATCTGGCGGCGCAGGTATCGCGTGAAGAGCAGAGCGTTGAACCGGCGTTCATCCAGATCGAGCCGGATCGCGGCAATCGGCATGAACCCTTCCCGCTGACCGATATCCAGCAGGCCTACTGGTTCGGCCGCGAGGCCACGGTCAGCCTCGGCGGCGTCAGCGCCCATGGTTACGAAGAACTGCGTATTCCCGGGTTCAACGCCGAGCGTTTCGAGCAAGCCCTGAATCGCATGATCCTGCGCCACGACATGCTGCGCGTGATCTTCCTCAGCGACGGTACGCAACAGGTGCTGGCGCAGGTGCCGACCTATCGCATGCCCCGCAGCGATCTGCGCGGTTTGCCTGCTGACGTGGCGCAACGCACGCTGGAAGCAACCCGCGAACGCCAGTCCCATCAGGTGCTGGACGCCAGTCGCTGGCCGCTGTTCGAGTTCAGCCTGTCGCTGCTCGATGACGGCATCACCCATTTGCACATCAGCCTCGACGCGCTGATCGTCGACGCCGCGAGCACGCAGATTCTCGCGCGCGAACTCATGGCGTTCTACGTCGATCCGGCGCTGGAACTGGCGGAACCGGGCCTGACTTTCCGCGACTACGTATTGGCTGAACAGCAACTGCGCAGCGGTCGCCGCTACGAGCAGGCGCTGGGCTACTGGCGCGAACGAGTGACCACTCTGGCCCCGGCGCCGGACCTGCCGCTGGTGCGCCAGCCCGAAAGCATCGCCAACCCGCACTTCACCCGCCGCGACCGCGACATGTCGGCGGCGCAGTGGGCGCAACTCAAAGCCGTGGCCAAGCAGTTTGCGGTGACGCCGTCGGTGATGCTGCTGACAGCGTTCAGCGAAGTGCTGGCGCTGTGGAGCCGCACCCCGCGTTTTACCCTGAGTCTGCCGCTGTTCAATCGCATGCCGTTGCACCCGGATGTCGACGAAATCATCGGCGACTTCACCTCGCTGGTGCTGCTGGAAGTCGGCATCGACGGGGCACTGAGCTTCACCGACAAGGCCCGCGCGGTGCAGGCGCAACTCTGGCGCGACATCGACCATTCGGTGGTCAGCGGCGTACGGGTGCTGCGCGAATTGTCCCAGGCCCGGGGTGTGCAGCAGACGGCGATGCCGATCGTGTTCAACAGCACGCTGTCGGAAGCGGCGCCGGAACTGGCCGAGTTCAACCTCGCGGACGCATTGAATGCCAAACACATGCACAGCATCACCCAGACCCCGCAGGTGTGGCTCGACCACACCTTGCTGGAACTGGAAGGACGGCTGTTGTTCAACTGGGACAGCATCGACGAACTGTTCCCGCAAGGCATGATCGAGCAGATGTTCGTCGCCTATAACACGCTGCTCGACAGCCTGTGCGAGCCGGCGGCCTGGGGCGCCAACACGCCACAACTGCTGCCGCAGGCGCGGTTGCCGGCACCGGTCGACAATCAGCAAATGCTGCCGTTGATGCACGAACTGTTCGAGCGTCAGGCCCTCGCCACGCCAGATGCAATGGCGGTAATCGGCGCGCGACAACTGACTTACGCCCAGTTGCGCTTTGAGGCCCGACAACTCGGCGCCCGCCTGCAAGCGCAGGGCGTGCTATCGAACCGATTGGTGGCGGTGGTGATGGAGCGCGGCTGGGAGCAAGTGGTGGCGACCCTGGCGATTCTGTATGCCGGCGGCGCTTACCTGCCCATCGAGCCAACCCAGCCGGCGGAACGGTTGCGGCATATTCTGGAGCGGGCCGAGGCGAGTCTGGCCCTGACCCAACCGGCGCTGCTCGACAGGATCGAATGGCCGGCGCAGGTCACGCCCATCGCGGTGACCGATGCAGTCTCAAACGATGCATTGCCACTGCAACTGGTGCAGGTGAACGAAAACGACCTCGCTTACGTGATCTACACCTCCGGCTCCACCGGCCAGCCGAAAGGCGTGGTGATCGACCATCGCGGTGCGGTCAACACCTTGCTCGACATCAACCGCCGTTTTGCCGTCGGGCCGAATGATCGGGTTTTGGCGATCTCGTCGCTGAGCTTCGACCTTTCGGTCTATGACTTCTTCGGCACGCTGGCCGTGGGCGCGGCGGTGGTCATCCTCGACCCGCAACTGACTCTCGATCCGGCGCACTGGCTGGCGTTGATCGAACGTCACCAGGTCAGCCTGTGGAACTCGGTGCCGGCGTTGCTCGGCATGCTGGTCGAGTACGTGGAGGGCGAGGGCGGTGCATTGCCTGCCAGCCTGCGGGTGGCGATGTTGTCCGGCGACTGGATTCCGTTGACCCTGCCCGAGCGGGCCTGGGCGTTGCAGCCGGATTTGCAACTGATCAGCCTGGGCGGCGCCACCGAAGCGTCGATCTGGTCGATCTATTATCCGGTGAAGCACATCGATCCGCTCTGGCGCAGTATTCCCTACGGCAAGGCCCTCGACCATCAGCGTTTCTACGTGCTGGACGAAGCCCTGCAAGTGCGACCGACCTGGGTTGCCGGTCAGCTGTACATCGGCGGCATCGGTCTGGCGAAAGGTTACTGGCGCGATGAAAAACTCAGCGCGGGCAGTTTCTTTAATCATCCACTGACTGGCGAACGGCTGTATCGCACAGGCGACCTTGGGCGTTTGCTGCCCGACGGCAACATTGAGTTCCTCGGTCGTGAAGACAATCAGGTCAAGGTCCAGGGCTATCGCATCGAGCTGGGCGAGATCGAAGCCGCGCTCAATCGCCATCCCGGTGTGCAGAGCGCGGTGGTGCGGATTTTGGGCAGCACGCTGGACGAAAAACGTCTGGCGGGTTATGTGCTCAAGGCCGATCCGGCGTTGCAGGCCAGCGATTTCACCGACTATCTGACGGACAAGCTGCCGGCTTACATGATTCCGACGTCGTTCACCTTCGTCGAAGTATGGCCGTTGTCCTCCAACGGCAAAGTCGACAAAAAGCGCCTGCCGGAACCTGAGCAAATCGAGGAACAAGGCCCGGCGCTGGAAGTCGAGGGCCCGCAGGAACAGCGACTGGTGGACATCGTGCAGGGTGTGCTCAAGCGCGAATCCATTGCCGCCAATGCCAACCTGTTGAACCTCGGCGCGACCTCGATCGATATCGTCAGGATCAGCAACGCCTTGTCCGGCGCCTTGCAGTTCCGCCCGCATGTGGCCCAGTTGCTGGCCCAGCCGACGTTGCTGCATCTGCTCGGCATGTACCGCCAGAACCGGGCCCGCCAGGAGTTGCTCGGCAACGTCCAGCAGACGCCGGAGGCCCCGCAGGACATCATCGAAGATCCACAGCAGCGGGCACAGTTCAAGGCTGAGCAACGCGGTCGCCGTGTCTTCACTCAAGCCTTGTCGGAGGTGGCACTGGACTTGCCGCAAGACCCGGCTTTCGCCCGGCGTTTGAGCGATTACCGCTCGGTTCGTCAGTTCGGCGACCAACCGATTGCGACTCAGGCGTTCGCGCATTTGTTGGCCGCACTGGCCCAGGGGCAACTCGACGGCGAGGTGAAATACCAGTTCCCGTCGGCGGGCGGGCTGTACCCGATTCAGGCCTACCTCTACGTCAAACCTGAGCGCGTGCTCGGCGTGCCCGGTGGCGCGTATTACTACGATCCTCGCCAGCATCGTTTGCTGGCGCTCCAGAGCGGACTGCTCGACCCGGACACCTACGACTATTTCGTCAATCGCCCGGTGTACGAAAACGCCGCGTTCTCGCTGTTCTTCATCGCCGACATGGCCGCGATACGTCCGTTGTACGGCGAGCGCAGCCGTGACTTCTGCCACATCGAAAGCGGCGCCATGGCCCAGTTGCTGAGCATGACCGCCGTTGAACACGGCCTGGGCCTGTGCGGCATCGGCTCGGTCGAGGAGCAGCAACTGACGGCGCTGTTCGACCTCGGGCCAAGTCATGAATTGATCTACTCGATGATCGGCGGCCTGCGCACGGCCGATGAACAACACCGCGCGCCGGTCGAGGCGTTTGCCATCGAGCCTGTGACCGCAAGCCTGGACGACGAAGACATGGAGGAGTTCGAAGTATGAATGCCGATCAATTGCTGGCGTTGTTCGCTCGCCATGGCGTGGTGCTCGAGGTGGACGGTGACAGGCTGCGCTGCAAGGCGCCGCGCGGGTTTCTCACCGAAGAACTGACAGCGGCGCTCAAGCTCCACAAGCAGGAACTGATTACCTTGCTCGGCGGCCGGGATGACGCGGTGATTCCACGCCGCACCGGCGAGCACGCGTCCTGGCCGTTGTCCTTCTCGCAACGGCAGCTGTGGTTTCTCGATCAACTGGAACCCGGCAACCCGTTCTACAACGTGCCCACGGCGGTGACGCTGAAGGGACGGCTGGATGTAGCGTTGCTGGAACGGGCACTGAACGAACTGGTTGCCCGCCACGAAGCCCTGCGCACGACGTTTTGCAGCGTGGAGGGCGAGCCGCGTCAGGTGGTGCACCCGTCGATGCCGCTATCGTTGTCGGTGACGGATCTGTGCCAGTTGCCGGCCGCAGAGCGTGAGCAGCACGTGCGATTCGCCGTCGAACAGGACGCCCGGGCACCGTTCGATCTGGCCACCGGGCCATTGCTGCGCGCGTCTTTGTTGCGTTTGGCGGACGACGAATACCTGTGGCTGTACAGCGTGCATCACATCATCGCCGACGGCTGGTCGATGGGCGTGATCCTGCAGGAAGTCGCCACGCTGTACGGCGATTATCGGCGTGGTGAGGCCTCGAGTCTGACGCCGTTGGCGGTGCAATACGCCGACTACGCCTGCTGGCAGCAACAGAGCGTCGGCGGTGCGGCGCTGGACGCGCAGCTCGATTACTGGCGGCGCATCCTGGACGATGCGCCGCTGTTGTCGACCTTGCCCACCGACCGGCAACGACCGTTGGTGCAGCGCTATGTCGGCGCTACGTTCAGTTCATCCGTCGATGGCGAAACCTTGCGCGAACTCACGGCGCTGGCCCGGCAGACCCAGGGCACGCTGTTCAACGTGCTGCTGGGCGCCTTGGCGGTGCTGTTGTGGCGCCACAGCGGCCAGCAGGATCTGTGCCTCGGCACGCCGTTCGCCAACCGCAATCGCCCGGAAGTCGAGCCGCTGATTGGTCACTTCGTCAACACGCTGGTGCTGCGTCAGCGTCTGAATCCGCAGCAGACCTTCGCCGAATTGCTGCGCGACGTGCGTGGCCAGATGCTCGACGTCCACGCCCATCAGGACGTGCCGTTCGACCGTGTGGTCGAGGCCGTCAATCCGCAGCGCGATCCCGGCCATTCGCCGTTGTTCCAGGTAATGCTGGTGCTGCAGAACACCCCCGGCAGCGGTGTGCGGATGCCTGATCTGGAATTGACGCCGTACGGCACCAGCAGTGCCACGGCCAAGTTCGATCTGGCGTTCGAGTGGGTCGAGCGGGAAGGGCGGCTGGACCTGTTGGTGGAGTACAACACCGACCTCTACGACGTCTCGACCATCGAACGCTTGAGCGGACATTACCGTCACCTGCTCGAACGAATCGCCGCTGACGCCAAGCAACCGATCAATGCGTTGCCGTTGATGAACGAGGCTGAGCGTCAGCGGGTACTGGTCGACTTCAACCGCACAATGCCGCTGACGCAACCGGCGCAATGTGTACATCAATTGGTCGAAACTCAGGTCGCAAGCAACCCTCAGGCTTGCGCGGTGGTCTTTGAAGGCGAGTCACTGAGTTACGCCGAACTCAATGCCCGGTCCAACCGACTCGCGCGGCATTTGCGCACATTGGGCGTTGGCCCGGACGTGCGCGTGGCGGTGTGCATCGAGCGTTCGCTGGAGTTGCCGGCGGCGCTGCTGGCGGTGCTCAAGGCCGGCGGTGCCTACGTGCCGCTGGATCCGGATTACCCGTTGGGGCGCCTGAGCCACATGCTCGGCGACAGCACGCCGGCGGTGCTGCTGACCCTCGGCTCGGCGCACGGGATTTTGCGTCAGGCCATACAAGGTTCGACCTGGGAAGCGCCGATTCTCGACATCAAAGAAGATGCCGCGAGCTGGGCGTCATTGCCCGCCGACAATCTCGACCCACGCCATGTCGGCGTCACCCCTGACCATCTCGCCTACGTGATCTACACCTCGGGCACCACCGGGTTGCCCAAGGGCGCGATGGTCGCTCACCGTGGTCTGAGCAATCTTCTGCTGTGGTGCTTGCAGGTCTGTGGCGAAGCGGGGGCGATGCTGCACAAGATCCCGTTCGGTTTCGATGCGTCGGCCTGGGAGACGTTCTGGCCGTTGGCAACCGGCGGGCGGCTGGTGATCGCACGGCCCGGCGGGCATTACGAACCGGCGTATCTGGCCCGCGAGGTGCGCGAGCAGCAGGTCACGGCGCTGGTGTTCGTGCCGGCGATGTTGCAGCTGTTTCTGGAAGTCGAAGAGGTCAGCCTGTGTACATCGCTGACCGATGTATTCAGCGGCGGCGGTGAATTGCCGCCAGCCCTGGCCCGGCGTTTTCAGGAACGCTTGCCCCATGCGCGCCTGCACAACGTCTACGGCCCGACCGAAACCACGGTGATCAACAGCATCTGGACCCTGGAACCGGGCGCCGAGGTGCCGGCCCGGCAACTGCCGATCGGCCGGCCGATTTCCAACAACCGTTTTTACGTACTCGATGACCGCGACGAGCCGGTGCCGGTGGGTGTCACCGGGCAATTGCACATTGGCGGCGTCGGCGTGGCCCGGGGGTATCTGGGGCTGACGCAGCTCAGTGCCGAGCGCTTTATCGACAATCCATTTGTGGCGGGGGATCGCCTCTATCGCAGCGGCGATCTGGCGCGTTATCGCCCGGACGGTCAGCTGGAGTTTCTCGGGCGCAACGATTTTCAGGTCAAGTTGCGCGGCGTGCGTCTGGAGCTGGGCGAGATCGAAACCCGGCTCGAAGCGTTTCCCGGCATTCGCAGCGCCGTGGTGCTGATGGTCGGCGAGGCGGCGCAGGATCAGCGTTTGGTGGCGTGTTGCGTGGTCGCCGAGTCGATGGATGAAGCGGCGGTTCAGGCTTATCTGGCGACGACGCTGCCCCGTGCGGTGGTCCCCGGCAGTTATCTGTGGCTCGACGCCTTGCCGCTGACCGCCAATGGCAAGGTCGATCGGACTGCGCTGACGGCGTTGGCGGATGAGGAAATGGTCAATCGTCAGGTCAACCTGAGCAGCCCGCGCGACCACATCGAACTGACGCTGTACCAGATCTGGAAACGCCTGCTGCTGGTGCCGCAGATCGGCATTCGCGACAACTTCTTCAACGTCGGCGGCACCTCCATCGCCGCGATCAAGATGGCCCATGAAATCAGCCAGGTGTTCGCGGTTGAGATGCCGGTGCGCGTGGTGCTCAGCTATCCGACCATCGAGGCGCTGGGCGGCTGGCTGCGGGTCGGGGCGAACCCCGCGGTGGCGCAGGGCAATCTCATCGAGTTCCGCCGTGGCGCGGGGCAGAGCAATGTGGTGTGCATTCACCCGGCGGGCGGCACGGCGTTCTGTTACCTGTCGCTGGCCAAGGTGTTGCCGGACGAGGCCGGTGTTTACGGGGTGCAATCGCTGGGGCTGAATCCGGGGGAGAGCACCGAACCGACGGTTGAAGCGATGGCCGAAGCGTATCTGCGATTGATCGAACCGCTGACGACGCAACCGCTGATTCTCACCGGGCTGTCGTTCGGTGGTCTGGTGGCTTATGAAATGGCTCGGTTGCTGACGGCGGCCGGGCATCGTCAGGTGACGGTGGTGCTGCTCGATACCCAAGGCAGCGATGATCCGGGTTTCCGCGAGCAGATCGGCACCGTGGACATGGCCGAGTTCCGCGACAAACTGGTGCGCTTCAACGGCATGTACCCCGGCATCGAAGACGCGCAAGTCGAGCGCTACTTCAACATCTACAACCACAACCGCCTGGCCATGGCCGCCTATGAATGTGCGCCGCGTGCCGGTCGCGTGGTGCTGATTCAGGCGCGGGAAGACTTCAGCCGCCATCAGTTGCATGAGCTGCGCGGCTTCTGGCGGCGTCGCGCGGGTAGCGGCTATCTGGCGAAACTGGTCAGCGGCGGGCACTGGGACATGCTCGAAAGCGCGGAAATCCATCGGGTCTCGCAGATCATCCGGCAGGAGCTGCAACGCTTCGCCGCGCAGGAGGCGAAATGATGAGTGCGTCCAATGACCTGACGTTGCTCGCGCGTTTTGCCGGGCAAGTGCAGCGCAATCCACAAGCTGCGGCCGTCATCGACGGCTCGGTAACCCTGACCTACGCCGAACTGGCCAGCGCCAGCGAGCGCATCGCCCGAGGGTTGCTGGCACGCGGCGTCGAGCCCGGCCAGTCGCTGGCGTTGTGCATGCCGCGTTGCTGGCAATGGTTGGCGGCGATACTTGGCGCATTGAAAATCGGCGCCGTGGTTGTGCCGCTGGACCGTGCCAGTCCGCTCAAGCGCCGGGAATTGATGCTGGCGGATGCAGCGTGCGTGGGGCTGATTACCCTGAACGAAGAACCTCAGTGGTCGCCTTCATTGTGGCAATCCAGCGTCGAGGCCTTGCTCGACCAGCCGGACACTCCGCCGCGAGCGCTGACCGCAGAGTTCGCCCAGGTGATGTTCCTGTTTTACACCTCGGGCACCACCGGCATTCCGAAAGCCGTGGAAGTCGGCGAGCGCGGCTTGTTGCGTCTGGCGCACACCGACGGCTATATCGAAATTCGCCCGACCGACCGGTTTGCCTGCCTGTCCAATCCGGCGTTCGACGCGTGCAGTTTCGAGCTGTGGGCGCCGCTGCTCAACGGCGGTTGCTGCGTGATGATCGCCGACGAAGACGTGCTGGATGCCCGGCGTCTGGCCGAGGTCCTGGAGCGGACGCAGGTCGACAACCTGTTCATGACGGTGTCGCTGTTCAACACCTTGATTGCCGAGTGGCCGTCGTGTTTTTCCAGCGTGCGGCAGGTGCTGATCGGCGGCGAGCAGATCAGTGCTGCGGCCGTCCGTGGCTGGTATCGGGCGAATCCTGATAGCGGGTGCCGGATTCATAACGTGTACGGTCCCACCGAATGCACCACGTTTGCCCTGTGCTGGCCGATCAGCCGCGACTTTACCGGTGACCTGGCGCCCATTGGCCGGGCGCTGCCGGATACCGGCGTGCAGGTGCTGGATGAACAGCAACGGCCGGTTCCAATGGGAGAGGTGGGCGAGCTGTATCTGAGTGGCAGTGGCGTCGCCCGTGGCTACCGTAACCGGCCCGAAGAAACCGCCCGCCAGTTCGTTCGGTTACCCGACCTCGACGGTGGCGCGCACGTCCATTACCGCACCGGCGATCTGGTGCGGTGCAATGCCGAAGGTTTGATCGAATGTCTGGGGCGGGTCGACCGTCAGGTGAAGATTCGCGGTTTCCGCATCGAGCCGGGGGAGGTGGAGCAACGGATCCTGGAGCATCCGGGGGTGGCGCAGGCGTACGTCTGCACCCGGCGTCAGGCGGCGGAGGATCATCAGCTGCTGGCGTTCATCGTGCCTCGCGGGGAGCTGGACTTTCACGCCTTCGAAGCCCATCTCCGGGCGCAACTGGCGCCGTATATGCGGCCGCATCAACTGTTCCTGCTGGAGCGCCTGCCGCTGACGGCCAATGGCAAGATCGATCGCGACAGCTTGCTGGGGCAGCCGCTGAATCCGTGGCATCCAGCTTCAGTGGCCATGGAAAACGACAATGCTTCGCCGGCGCTGGACTGGTTGCTGAGTCAGGCCCGTTCGCTGCTCGGCCAACCGGGCTTGAGTGCGCAGGACGACTGGCTGGGCAGTGGTGGTGATTCGCTCAAGGCCATGCGTCTGCGTTCGGCGATTCGTAACCGTTGGCAGCGCGAGATCCCCCTCGACACGTTGCTCAACGAGTCTTTCTCATCATTGGCCGGACAGCTGCTGGGTGAGCGTGGCGAGTCGATCTATCCCCCTGCGCCCGGGATCAGTCGCGCCGCACGCTTGCCGGCCACCGCCGAACAGCGCCGCCTGTGGTTGTTGCAGCAACGTTCGCCGACCTCGACCGCTTACAGCGTGCCGCTGATTCTGCATCTGGCGGCCGGTGTCGAGGTCGCGGCACTGGGCGAGGCCGTGGACCGTCTGGTGAAGCGCCATCCTGGTTTGCGTATGGCATTCGCATCGGGTGCCGAGGGTCTTGATCAGGTGATTGCCGAGCAAGGTTCGGCCTGCCGCGCCTTTGCCGTCGGGCATTTCACCGAAGACAACTGGGAGGCGTTCGCGGAGCTGGTGTTCGCCACGCCGTTCGACCTGTCCACGCCGAACCTGTTTCAGGCGTGGCTGTTGCCGTTCGCCGATGGCAGCTGCCGGCTGCTGCTGAATCTGCATCACATCATCGTCGATGGCTGGTCGGTGAACCTGCTGTTCGACGATCTGAAGCAGCTCTATGCCGACGCTGTGCAGGGTCGCGAGAACCCGGAATCGGCAGCCCGTCTGACGACGCTGGAGTTTGGCCAGTGGCAGCGGCAATGGAGCGTCGATCCGCATTACCGTGACCAGCGGCGAGCCCTGGCCGGGTTGCATCGTCGGCAGGAAGAACCATCGCCCGCGTTGATGCCGATGGGCCCGGTCAGCCCGGACGCGAGGTTGCACCGCGAAGCCCTGGGCGCGGTGCGCAGTGCAGCCCTTGAACGGTTCTGCACGCAACAGCGACTGACCCGTTTCGAAGTGCTGTTCATTGTCTTCGCCTGGAGTCTTTACGCCCTGACCGGGTGCGAGCGGGCCCGGATCGCCAGCCCGGTGGCGAACCGGCCACTGGCGGAATTCGAAGACAGCGTCGGCATGTTTGCCAACACCGTGCTGATTCCCACCGCCGTAAACCACACAACGACCCTGAGCGAACAGCTGCATCAACAGAGCGCCACCGTGCGCGAGGTGCTGGCGCTGCAAGATGTGGCGCTGGCGGATCTGGTCGAAGACCTGCGGCTGTCGTCGAGTACCGCGCTGTTCGATTTCATGTTCGTGCTGGAAAACACTGATTACGCGGCACTGGCTGACTCCAGCCTGCGCGCGACCCTTGAGTTCAACGAACACCTGCAAGCCAAGTGTCCGCTGACCTTGTTGATGGTGGGCAGCGGCTCGCAGATGGAGTGCTGGTGGGAATACCAGTGCAGCTATTTCGATGCCGGACAGATGAGCACGGTGCATGCGTTGTTCCGCCGTGGTCTGGACCTGTTGCTGGAATGCCCGACGGCGACGCTCGACAGTCTGCTGGGCCCTTATCGACACGGTCTGACCCCGTCCAGTGAAGGGCCGAAGGGTGAACTGCCGTTCAACACCCTGGCGGACTGGTTCGAGCATCAGGTGCATTGCACACCGGATGCGGTTGCGTTGGTTCAAGGTCAGCGCCGCCTGACTTATGGCGAGCTGAATGGACTGTCCGACGCTCTGGCTGCTGACTTGGTTGAGCGCCATCCGTTGCCGACTGGGAATGCGCCGCTGCATGTGGTGCTGTTCCTCGATGCCTCGGTTGAGCACATCGTTGCGCTGCTGGCCCTGGCCAAACTCAACCTGACCGCCGTGCCGCTGGATCCCGATTATCCGGTGGCGATCCAGCGTCAGGTATTGGAACAGGCGCAACCGCATTGTGTGCTGTTCAGCGACACGACGGCGGCTGCGCTCGATGATCTCAATGCCGGACGATTCGCCACGCACCGGGTCGATCTGCATGTCGATGCCGAAGCGTTCGAGCGCCCACGCCACGCCGGTGAACGACCGCTGTACACGCTGTTCACCTCAGGCTCCACCGGCACGCCCAAAGGCGTGCAAGTGTCGGAACGCACCCTGTGCAACCTGCTGCAATGGCAGCGCAGCGAAGGGCAGTTGCCGGCGAAAGCGGTGACCTTGCAGTTCTCGATGCTGTCGTTCGACGTGTCGTTTCAGGAGATTTTCAGCACTCTGTGCGGGGGCGGCTGCTATCACCTGATCACGCCGCGCTGGCGGCAGGATGCCGAGGCATTGCTGGGTTACATGGTCGAGGCGCGGATCGAACGGTTGTTCCTGCCGTACGTGGCGTTGCAGCATCTGGCGCAAACCGCTGTGGCTCGGGGAATCTACCCGTCGGCATTGCGCGAAGTGATTACCGCCGGGGAGCAGTTGCTCTGTACCGACGCGCTACGCAACTGGTTTGGCGGCATGCCGCAAGCTTCGTTGTTCAATCACTACGGCCCGACCGAAACCCACGTGGTCAGTGCCTTGCGATTGCCAGCGGAGACCCGTGACTGGCCGTTGCGTGCACCGATCGGTCATGCCGTCGGTAATGCCCGGTTGCTGTTGGTCGATGAGTTTGATCGCCCGGTGCCAATTGGCAGTCGCGGCTATCTGCTGGTGGCGGGGCCGATGGTTGCCCGTTGTTATCTGGCTGATGCTGATCTGAATGCCAAGCGGTTTGTAGAGTTGCCAGAGGGCCGCTTGTTCTATCGCACCGGCGATCTGGCGTGGGCCGATGCCCAAGGCTGCCTGCATTATCTGGGACGTGACGACCAGCAGATCAAACTCAGCGGCCATCGTCTGGAGCTGGGGCAGATCGAAGCGGCGCTGATGCAGGTGTCGGAAGTGATCAATGCGGTGGTGGCGGTTCAGAGCGATCCGCCACGCCTGATCGCCTGGCTGCAACTCGACGGCGAGCCTGCGACGTCGCAACAGCTGGATCGTCAGGTCGCGCAACGGCTGCCGGCCCATGTGCGGATCGATGAGTATCGCCGGATCGATGTCTGGCCACGGACCCCCAGCGGCAAGATCGACCGCAAGGCCTTGCCGAATGTGGGCGAGGCGTTGGAGCGTCGCAGCACGCCACAACCGGTTGTTCAGTTGAGCGCACTGGAACGGCAACTGAGCGAGCTGTTCCGGGACGTGATTGGCCGTGACATCGAACCGGAACAGACCTTCTTCGAGGCCGGCGCCACCAGTCTCGGGCTGATGCGTTTGCATGGTCGTTACGCCGAAGCGCTGCCGCACAAGGTGACGATGGCCGACCTGTTCGAGCACGTCACGATACGGCGTCTGGCGGCGCATCTGTCGACGGCTTCGGTGGCAGCAGTGGAGCGTGTCCGGCAAACCGATGCAGGTCACCAGCCGATGGCGATCATCGGCATGTCGGTCAATGTGGCCGGGGCGCGGAACCTGTCCGAGTTCTGGGCGATGGTGCAGGGAAATGAGCTGGGCATCGAACACTTTGATGCGAGCGAAGGTCTGGTCGGCGCCCGCAGCCAACTGGCCGGCATGCTCGATTTCGATCCCGAGTACTTCGGCATCAGCCGCCAGGAGGCGCGCCTGATGGACCCGCAACAGCGGCATTTGCTGATGGGTTGTGTGCAGGCCCTGCAACACGCGGCCATCGTCCCGTCTGCGGACGGTCCGCGCATCGGCCTGATCGCCAGTTGCGGCGAAACCACCTACTTCCAGCAGCTGCTGCGCGACACCGCTGAAGGCGATCTGCCGGATGGCTTCCAGATGGCGCTGCATCACGACAAGGACTTTCTGACGACCAAGGCCGCGTATCACCTGGACCTCAATGGCCCGGCCCTGAGCGTGCAGGCAGCGTGCGGCAGCTCGCTGATCGCCGTGCACCTGGCCAGTTCGATGCTGCGTCAGGGCGACAGTGACGTGATGCTGGCTGCCGGTGTGCTGATCGATCCGACCCTGACCGATGGTTACCGACATCGCTCGCAGCACATCTTTTCCGCCGATGGCCTGTGCCGCCCGTTCAGTGACGACGCCAGCGGCACCATCGGCGCCAGCGGTTATGGCGTGGTGGTGCTCAAGCCATTGGCCAGTGCGCGGGCGGATGGCGACCGGATCTACGCGTTGCTCGAAGGCTCTGCACTGAACAACGATGGCCGGGCCAAAATGAGCTACACCGCGCCGTCGGTGGCCGGGCAGAGCGCGGTCATCAGCGATGCCTTGAGCCGCGCCGGACTGACTGGCGCTGACATCGGCTACATCGAAGCCCATGGCACCGGCACCTTGCTCGGCGATCCGATTGAGGTCGCGGCGTTGACCAAGGCCTTCGGCGAGGCGCCGGCCGGCAGTTGCGCGCTGGCCTCGGTGAAGAGCCAGATCGGCCATCTCGGCGCGGCGGCGGGGGTGGTGGGGCTGATCCGCGCCAGTCTGGCGGTGTTCCATGGCGTGCTGCCGCCGAACCTCGGGTTTGGCCGGATCAACCCGCAGATCGATCTGGAGCATTCACCGTTCTACGTCCCCACTTCATCGCGGCCATGGCCGGAAGGCCGGCGGCGACTGGCGGGTGTCAGCAGTTTCGGGATTGGTGGGACCAACGCTCATGTGATTGTGGGTGCTGCACCCACGGTGCAGGACGTGACCGAGGAAACGCTGCCACTGCTGATGATCTCGGCTCACAGCCGAGCGGAACTGCTGCGCGATATCGCGGTGATCCGCGAGCACATGCAAACGCACCCGGAACAGCAGACCGCATTGCTGCGGCACTTGCAGTCAGGTCGCCGACAACTGCGCTGGCGCTTTGCGATGGTCTGCCAACCGGGTGACGAAATTCCCTTGCAACCAACATCGATCAAGGAAATCACCACGTCGGGTGCACAACTGATCGCCCGTGATCATTCAGCGCAGGCATTGCTGGAGGCCTGGTACGAAGGCGCCCATATCCATTGGCCGCAGCGCTCGGCACCGCCGCCCTGGGATTTGCAGCCGTCGTCTTTTGATCTCCAGACCTATCGGTTTCAACCCGCTGGCGGAATCGATGCCCCCGTTTCGGTCGGCATCGAGCGGCAACCTCTGGCGCAGTGGTTTCATCAGCGGCAGTGGGTGCGTGTCCAACGCCTGGGCTTGAAGGCACCAGAGGCCGTACGAGAAACGTTGATCCTTTGCAGCCATGAAACACCCGGCGCGGCATTGCTGGAAAATCTGCGAACGGTTTATCGCCGCGTGGTTCAAGTCCGCACCGGCAATGGTTTCAAGCCTCTCGGCGCAGATCGTTTCGAACTGGATCCGCTGGACACCGAAGCCCTGAGCCGTTTGCTCTCCGAAGTCACAGAACCTGAACCCGGCGAACTCGACTGGCTGCACACCTTGCCGCTGGCGGTCTCAGGCGCGGTCAACGAGCAATCGCTGGATCTGGCGCAGTGGGCCTGTCTGGACACGGTCAGCGCGCTGATGCAGGCCTGGGGGCAAACTGCACGCACGACACGTCTGCGGTTGTGGTTGATGTCGTGGCAGGCGTGCCCG
This sequence comes from Pseudomonas sp. MWU12-2029, assembly GCF_023242425.1. Taxonomy (NCBI): domain Bacteria; kingdom Pseudomonadati; phylum Pseudomonadota; class Gammaproteobacteria; order Pseudomonadales; family Pseudomonadaceae; genus Pseudomonas; species Pseudomonas sp. MWU12-2029. The sequence goes on from NZ_JALJDY010000003.1 coordinate 540,129, forward strand.
GTGGACGGCGAGGTCCGGCGTCCCGAGCTGGGGGCGCTGGCCGGGATCAGCGAAGTGGTGCCGCAGGAATACCCGGTGCGTTGCCACTGGCTGGACTGGCCGTCGCCGCACCTTGATGCGCAGGCCGGAGAGCTGGCGGCGCTGCTCGGTGGTCCGGCCGCGTTGCCTCGGCGGATGGCGGTGCGCGACGGTTACCTGTGGCAGCCACGGTTGATCGCTCAGCCATTGCCGGGCCCGACCACGACTTCCAGCCTGCTGCCGGAAGACGGCACGGTTCTGGTCCTGGGTGGCACCGGCGGAATCGGTCGGACTCTGTGCAAACACCTGCTGCAGGCACCTGCGCGGCGTGTGGTGCTGCTCTCCCGTCAAGGTGAATTGCCTGCGGAACTCGCGGCCTACGCCTCGCGAATCGACTGCCTTCAGGCGGACATCGCCGATCTATCACGCTGGCCGCAGGTACTCGATCAACTGGCCCGACGCTACGGTCAACTGACCGGGGTGATTCATGCGGCGGGTGTCGGTGCCGGCAGTCTGATTCGCCATCGCGATGCCCGGCAGATGGCCGAGGCGATGGCCGCCAAGACTCGCGGCATGCTCGCGGTCGAAAGCCTGATCGAACAGCTTTCGCCGGGCTTCGTCCTGTACTGCTCGTCGATGTCGGCACTGTTCGGCGGCGCAGGGCATCTGGACTATTCGGCAGCCAGCGGTGTGCTCGACGGCTTCGCGCATTACCGTCCCGACACGGCCAATGCTTGCCTGCGCCTGGGGATCAACTGGGACATCTGGCGCGACATCGGCATGGCCACGACCAGCAATGGCGGGGACGCTGCGCATCAGGAGCATCTGACGGTCGGCTTGTCGGCCGAAGAGGGTTGTCGGGTGTTCGATCTGGCGATGGCGACGCAGTTGCCGCAATTGCTGATTTCCACCACCGGAATCGACACCGCGCGGCGGTTTTATCCGGTTCGCCATGGCGCCGTTGTCGCGCAGGTCGCAGTTCCGAAAGGCGTGGATCTTTCCGTGCGTCTACGCGAATGCCTGTGCAAATGGCTCGGCGTGGCTGAGCTTGAGGACGACGATTCGCTGTACGACCTGGGCGCGGATTCGCTGACCTTGCTGGACCTGATCGATGAACTGCAAGCCGCCACCGGCGAGGTGTTCCAGCTGTCGCAGTTCAGCCACAAAGTCAGCCTGAGCGAGGTGTTGGGGCTGGTGGCAGATTCCACGGCAGAGGCTTCAGATGACGCGCCGCACAGCTGGAACGACGCGGTGCGGATCGATCAGTGGCATGCCGGCGCCGGTCGCGAATGGCTGTATCTGATCCATCCGGTGGGCGGCGATGTTCAGGCCTACCGGGAACTGGTTTCGACGCTGCCGACGGATCTGGGTGTCTGCGTGATTGCGGATCCTGCGTTGCGTGTGCCGGCGCTACCGAACATCAGCATTGTCGAGCGGGCCCGGTTGTATCTGCAGGCGATCAAGGCCCACCTCCCGGAAGGTTGCGCCTGGCGCCTGGCGGGTTGGTCGTTCGGGGCCTGGGTGGCGCAGGCGCTGTGTCTGCAAGCCCAGGCTGACGGATTCAGGCAACCGCAGTTGTACCTGATCGACCCACCCGCGCCGGATGCCGGTGCGGAACTGGCCGGCATCGACGAGCAGACCATCGAGCAGGTGTTCCAGCGTGAATTCGCCCAGCGCTGGCCTGACGTCGAAGGGCAGGCGATGTCCGAGGAACGTCAGACTTATCTGCAACGGCTGACGGTGTGCTGCCGCAACAACATGGCCAGCATGGTCGACTTTCAGCCTCCAGTGCTGAGCAACACACAGGTGCAGATGTTCATCGCCGGGCACGCCAACCCTTATGGGCTGGGCAACACCTGGAACATGAATGACCTGCAACGCAACTGGCAGGCCTTGCTGCCGCAGTTGCAGAACTGGCAGCGACTGGACACCGATCACTACGGCATCGTGGCAGGCCGCTGGGCGCGGATGCTGGCCGAGGTCATTGGCACGGAGGGACCGTCGATATGAATGAGCCGATCCTGATGCCCCGCTGGTGGCTGACGTTGACGCAGGTGCTGTGTGAAGACCAGCCCGAAGTCTTGCATCAGCGGATTCACGGGTTCGAGGACACGCAGTCGCTTCGTCCGATTCATCGTTGGCAAGCCGACGTGGTGCTGCCGATGCTATGCGAGGCATTGCCGAAACACCGGCCAGCGCTGCTCGCCTTGCAAAGCCTGCATCAACGGGCGGCTCTCGGTTTGTCCGGGCGTCAGGGCGAGTGGCGGGCCACGCTCAAACCGGTGTTGCTGGCGCTGTATCGACGGGCCTATGCCTATGACGCGGCGTACGCCCAGGCCCATGCCAGTGCGATGACTTACGGCCTCGCGCCGCGCAACACCGCGATGATCGCCGAGCACTTCGGCGATGCCGAGGCGTTCGCGGTGTATTACGCGCAACTGAATACCGAGGCCAGCGCCTCGGCGTTCGTTCAGGCCCATGCCACCGCCAATGTTGAAATCTCGTCCCGGGCCTTCGCGGCTGACGACGCGGATGCGTATGCGCAGGTTTGCGCAGCGTCGGCGCGGGTTTATGTCTGGGCCTGTGCGAAGACCGACGAGGAGCGGCGCACGCTGTTCAACCATCTCGCACAAGGGCTGATCCGGCACCTGGCAGCGCTGCAATCCCGTTCAACAGGAGAAACGACATGAATGACGCACAGCAGCAATTCGATGTGGTGATCAACGCTCAGGGTCAGTATTCCCTGTGGCCGGCGGGCAAGCCGATGGCCAGCGGCTGGAGCGCGGCGGGGATGCGTGGCGAACGTCAGGTCTGTCTGGATTACATCAATGAGCACTGGATCGACATGCGTCCGCGTTCTCTGCGCGAGCAGTCATCGGTGTCGTTCCAATAAAAAGGTGAGGAAACATGGATCAGTTGGCACTCAAGGCAATCGAGCGCATCGCCGCAGAAAAACGTGCGCCGTATCAGCGCATCACGGTCGACCGGATCACACCGATCATCGGTGCCGAAATCGGCGGCGTCGATCTTTCGCAACCGCTGGATGACGCTCAGCTCGCGGAAATCCGTCGGGCCTTTCTCGAGAACCACGTGCTGGTGTTTCGCGATCAGCATCTGACGGTCGAGGAGCACAAGGCGTTTGGTCGGCTGTTCGGCGAACTGCGGGCGTTGCCGGTGGAAGACATCGACGGCGATGACCCGGAACTGGTGGTGATCCGCGCCAATGCGCAATCGCGCTATGTGGCCGGCGAAACCTGGCACACCGACGGTACGGCTGACCTGGCGCCGTCCATGGGGTCGATGCTGTACGTCAAGGAAACCCCGGCCATCGGCACGGGCGGCGATACGCTGTTCGCCAACATGCACCTGGCGATCGAAATGCTCTCGCCGACGATGCAGCAGTTTCTCGGCGAACTGACCGCGATTCACGACGGTGCAATTCCGTGGAGAGGCTATGAGGCGCCGGCCAACCTGCCCAAGACTGAACACCCGGTAGTGGTTCGTCACCCGGAAACCGGGCGCAAGTCGTTGTTCGTCAATTCCGGGTTCACGTCGCACATCGTGCAGTTGTCCGGGGGCGAAAGTCAGGTGTTGCTGCACATGCTGTTCGACCTGGTGGCCCGGGAACCGTCCCTCAGCTGCCGCGTTCGCTGGGCGCCGAACACGCTGGTGTTCTGGGACAACCGCTGCACCCAGCACCACGCGATCTGGGATTACTTCCCGCATTCGCGTTATGGCGAGCGGGTGACGATTCTCGGCACGCAGCCCAAGTCTTGAAAACATCAGAGGGAGCCATGCGCTCCCTCTTTTTCTAGACGCCGCGCCGGATCAACTGCTCGACGATCAACTCACCGAACGCCAGATTGCCGTGCAGCGGGTCATCCACTTCGCAGAACGCCTCACGCTGAAAACCCTGCTCATCGTTCGCCGCCTCGCGCACGTCGATCAGCTCGACGCCAAGCCCGTGCAGGCGTTCGATCAACAATGACTGCGCCGCCATGAACACGCGCGGGTCGGACAGCTCCGGCACCCGTTGCGGCGGCAGCACGGCGAACACCTTGAGATTCAGCGCCAGGGCCTGTTCATAGAAGGCCAGGGCGGGGCGGGACAAGGTGTCGATGACCGTCTCGAACAACGGTCCGGCGAGAAAACCGTCGTCGAACTCACCGTGCGCATTCTGGTAGCAGGTCCAGTTCGGCGCGGTGGCCAGATAGTGCAGGCTCAGGCCGAGGGTGCTCACCAGCGGTACGCCGACCTTCGCCAGTTGCGGGACTTCCAGCGTGTCGAGGGCCTGGCGGTACAGCCGATCTATTTCCGCATCCCGAAAGGCCACGTCATGGCGGGTCAACTGGAAGAAGTCGACGGCGAAGTCCCGACCGGTTCCCAGCGGACCGCCGCCGAAAGATATCTCACGGGCCTGCGCTGCCTTGCCGATGACGCCGGCATGGGAGTCGCCCAGCAGCAGAAACCTAGGCGTAGTAATCGAGTACGGCGTCTTCACAGACAAGATCCTCGCTGGACACGCTGGTGGAAGGGGGCGGCGCCTGCACCGACTGGACGGCTTCAAGTCCGGCAAAGAATTGCTGCATCACGAACGCCACGCCTTCTGGCGTGACTTCGCGCTGGTTGGGCTGGTAGAACGCGCCCTTGAACGGGGTGCCGGTGATGATTTCGTAGGACGGGAAATAGTCGACGTCAGGCAGGTCTTCACACAATTGCCCGGCGACGGCGCGCAGCACCGATTTGGAGTAAGTGGTGGCACTCAGCACATGTTGCCCGGTGGCGGTGGCCGTCAGGGGCACCGGTGAAACGGTGAGCAGCAGGCGCAGTTGCGGGTTGATCGAACGCATCAGCTCCAGCGCCCTGACCATGTCGCCATAGGTGTCCATGAAGCCGAAGTTGCAGAACCGGTGGAGCAGCGGATCGAAAGTGCCGCGCACGGTGCCGGGGCACACGGGATAGACCAGACCGGTCTCGCGATGTTGCCAGGCTTCGGTCAAACCGAGGGTGAACACAAACACCTTGGCCCGGCGCAGCGCTTCGCGAATGGCGTCCAGGGTAGCTTCGCGCGACTCGAACAGCGCCTGCTCGCTGGCAAACCCGTCAGGCTCCACGGCGGGGCGGAACGGATCGAAGAAACGCCCGTCATGCACCCAGACCTCATCCGACGGAGCGCTCACGCCCAGCGCCCATTCCAGCCATTGGCACAACATGGCCGGGGTATACAGATTGCCGGTGCGGAACGAAAACACCCCGTAGTTGTGGGCTTTCCAGTCCGCCTCGGGCAACGCGTCCGGGGCGGGTTCCGCGTCCAGCCAGTGCATGCCGCGTTCCACCAGCGCGCGGCCGATGTGCTGGGCGAAACAGGAGCCGGCGGTGACGATGGCATCCTTGTTGCCGATCTCGAATTGCGGGGTCCACAGCTCACCGATGTCCGGCGCGGACTTGTCGGCGACGGCCGTACGCCAGAAAGCGCGGGGTGGCAGGCATTGATAGGGATTCACGACGAGAGGCCTCCTTGGCGAGTCGTTGAGCGCAAGGCTCAGCGGATTTGATAGTGGTAGATCAGATCGTCGAACCACCGATCACCGATCTGGTAGGCCTGCGGCACACGACGTGCGAACACAAAGCCGCATTTCTCCAACACCTTGCAGGATGCGATATTGCCGTCGGTCACGGTCGATTCCAGCGAGTTCAGCCCGATGGCGGCGGCGTAATCGATGATCGCCTTTCGCGACTCGGTGCCAAAGCCTTTGCCCTGATGCTCCGGCAACAGCAGGCAACCCACTTCGGCATGCCCCGGAGACAGAATGCGAAAACCGGTCACGCCCAGCTCGTGCCCGCTGGCTCTGTCAGTCACCACCAGGCACAGCCAGTGCTGCGACTGCGGGCCCCATGTCGGGAGCCGGTGCTCGAAGCCTTGGCGAACCTGTTCCTCGGCAATCTCGCCGAACACGTACTGCATGGTCTGTGGCTCGGAATGCAGCCTGAGAAACAGAGGCCAGTCCGACTCGACCATCGTGCGCAGGTCCAGTCGTTGCGTGGTGAGCTCGAGCATCCGCTGCTCCTTGCAAAGATGGAAAAGGGAGAGCGTTTTTTACTTGGTGTGGGGGGAAAGATCAATGAGCTGAAACGCTTGGCGGCTCAATGGTTTTACTGAGCCTGGGCATTCATTTTTTTAGCGATGATCGTGACGCCTTCGGTATAGCTGTAACCGTAGCCATAGCCGTACCCCCAACCGCCGCCCTCGGCCAGGTTTCCTGAGTTGTGTGCTTCTTTGTATTTGAATTCGTAGTTGTATGCACCGGAAAGGATCGGGAGGATGGATTGAACTTCGTAGCCTTCTTCGTTGAGGCGACTTACCGCTTCATTGATGTCCTCGTTCAAACGCTGGCCATCGATCTGTGAGTCGGACCAGCCGGTCTGCCGCCACTCGATGACCTTCTCCATCTCCTCTTTTTCGCCAAAAAGCCCTTTCTTCATCCGGCCAGTCGGTACTTTGACTTCCACGTTTTCGCCGATCGGGCAAAAGAAGGCTTTTACGTAAATCGCTTTGTTCATGAAATTCCTTTCCGCAAAAAACTCGGGTCCGCAAGACCTTCGAAGATGATTGATATCCTTTTGATATCAAAAGGCTACTTCAAATGGAGTGATCTTGGAAAGCAATCCTGGGTTTCGCTGACGGCGTCTGGTACGCGCTGAGTCGGATGGCGTGCCTTGTCCGCCACTACGGCGAGGCCTCGAAGGCGCCACCAGTGCGTGGAAATGGTTCCATGAAATGATCTGGAAGTGGATCTCGTGGAGGGGCCAATCAATCCCTAAGATTCTTCTGCAGCCTATGAAAACAACCGATTTTTCATTACTTCAGGAGGGTCTCCCGCAGGGGGATTCATTGTCATGACGCCAGTCAGCAGCTATCCATTCGCCTGGAAACTTGCGGCCACTATTCTGTCGGTCGCCACGTTGTCCGGCTGCGAACCACCCACCCGGGCGGACTTCATCAAATATCCGACCTTGAGGCAAAAGTGGGCAATGATCTGCGATGCACGCAGTCATGCAGCGGAAGTCAACGTCGAAGGGTGCAAGCATTTGCGCGATTGGCAGGCGGCCAGTCAACAACCGGTACTGGACAACCTGATGAATCAGAATCTGGGTAAATGAACGGTCCCGAAGCGATCTCGGCAACAGAGAGGGGGTGGTCCAGCGGTCATCCCGGGGCATTGAAGCACCCGGGATTTTCATTGTTACTTTGACGCGTTTATCGAGCCCGGCGCTCAGCCCGCCAACGTCGCGTTATCGATCACGAACCGATACTTCACATCGCCCTTGAGCATCCGCTCATAAGACTCGTTGATCTGGTCCGCGCGAATCAGTTCGATGTCGGACACGATGCCGTGTTCTGCACAGAAATCCAGCATCTCCTGGGTCTCTGGAATGCCGCCGATCATCGAGCCGGCGATGGTGCGGCGTTTCATGATCAGGTTGAACACGTTCGGCGATGGATGCGGCGAGGCGGGCGCGCCCACGAGAGTCAGTGCACCGTCGCGCTTGAGCAGCACCAGGAACGCATCGAGATCGTGAGGGGCGGCGACAGTGTTGAGGATGAAGTCGAAGCTCTTGGTGTGCGCGGCCATTTCTTCGGCATTGCGCGACACCACCACTTCATCGGCACCCAGTGCTTTCGCCACTTCGCGCTTGGATTCCGACGTGGTGAACGCCACCACGTGCGCGCCCATCGCATGGGCAAGCTTGATGCCCATGTGGCCCAGGCCACCGATGCCGACCACGCCGATTTTCTTGCCCGGCCCGGCGTTCCACTGACGCAGCGGCGAGTAAGTGGTGATGCCCGCGCACAGCAGCGGTGCGACGGCGGCCAGTTGCGCTTCGGGGTGGCGGATGCGCAGCACGTAACGCTCATGCACCACGATGTTTTGCGAGTAGCCGCCGAGGGTCCAGCCGGGGGCATCGGGGGTCGGGAAGTTGTAGGTGCCGATCATGCTGTCGCAGTAGTTTTCCAGGCCGGTTTCGCAGTCATCACAGTGCTTGCAGCTGTCGACGATGCAACCGACGCCGACCAGATCGCCGACCTTGTATTCGGACACATGGGCACCAACCGCCGAAACGCGGCCGACGATTTCGTGTCCCGGGACGCAAGGGAATTGTGTGCCGGCCCACTCGGAGCGCACCTGATGCAAGTCGGAATGGCAGATGCCGCAGAAGGCGATGTCGATCTGGACGTCATGGGCCGCAGGGGCGCGGCGATTGATCTGGATGGGCTCAAGGGGTTTGTCGCCCGCGTGGGCACCGTAGGCTTGTACAAGCATGGGAACGTCCTCGATGGATCTGTCGGACAGTCATCTTCCCGCTCCGAACCTGCATTCCGTTAGTGCATTCCTATCGAATACTTGCCTGATCCTGTGCGTCAGCGCCGTGCAGAAAGTTGCTGCGGAGCCAGGAACGCATCGTGGAAGTAATTGCGCAAGGCCTGCATCGCCGGGCTGAATTCGCGCTCGCGGTGCCAGGCCAGGCCGACGCTCATCGGGGTCACCTTGTCGGTGATCGTCAGGGTCTCGATGCGCTTGCCTTCCAGCGACCAGGGGCGGTGCACCAGGTCCGAGAGAATCGCCACGCCGCTGCCATTGGCGACCATGCTGCGCACGGCCTCTACAGAACTGGTACGTACCCGCACGTTGGGTTGCTGGCGGGCGTTCTCCCAATAACGCATGGCACTTTGTTCCGCTTCATCCACGGTCAGCAGGATGTAGGGTTCCAGCGCGACATCCGCAAGGCTGACGGCCGAGCGCTCACAGAGTGGATGGTGGCTGGGCAGCCACAGACGGCGTTCGGAGTTGAACAGGGTTTCCGAAACGATGTCGGGGTGCGTGAGGTTCGCGGTAAGCACCACCGCCATATCGAATTTGCCTTCCAGCAATCCCTGTTCGATGGCCTGCCGTTCCTGCTCGTGGACCTCGATGGCGACGTCCGGGTGCCAGTGTTCCAGCCGTTGCAGATGGTGCGGCAGAAAATAGCCGATCACCGTGTAGCTCGCGGCCAGGCGAATCAGACCGCTGGCGCGAATGTCGGGTAGCGGGCTGTTCAGCGCGTCGTCGACGCTGCGCAAAATCACGTAGGCGCGGTTCAGAAAGTGCCGACCGGCATCCGTCAGACTCATACCTTGTGCCGAGCGCTGGAACAGCAACGTGCCGAGCATGCCTTCCAGTTCCTTGATCGCCGTGGTCACCGCCGACTGGGAAATATTCAAATGAATCGCTGCCTGGGATATCTGCCCGATCTCGGCGGTGGCAACGAAATAGCGAACCTGACGCAAGGTCAACGACATGGGTGTTCCTGTTTTTTCAGGTATCTGTTTTTCAGAAGATACCCTATCTGTTAATAGATCTTCCCAAGGGGTTGGCGGGAATTTAACGTGGCCTGCATGAAGTCACAAGGGTCAGGAGCAAGGGTTATGCAGGCAGTAGATTTCAACTCGGACATGGGCGAAGGCTTCGGCCCGTGGACCATTGGCGATGGCGTCGACAACGAACTGATGGCGTTCATCAGTTCCGCCAACATCGCCACCGGTTTCCATGCCGGCGATCCCGGCACCATGCGTCGCACCGTCGAGCTGGCCAAGCGTCTGAAGGTCGGCATCGGTGCGCATCCGGGGTTTCGCGATCTGGTGGGTTTCGGTCGCCGACACATCAATGCACCGGCTCAGGAACTGGTCGACGACATCCTTTATCAACTGGGCGCACTGCGCGAACTGGCACGGGTGCAGGGCGTGACGCTGCAACACATCAAGCCTCACGGCGCGCTGTACATGCATCTGGCCCGGGACGAAGAAGCAGCGCGTCTGCTGGTGGAAAACCTGCAACGGCTGGAGCCCGACCTGTTGCTGTATTGCATGCCCGATTCGGTTATCTGGCGTGTCGCCAAAGAGCTCGGCCAACCGGTTGTTCGTGAATTCTATGCAGACCGCGAATACGACTTGAGCGGCTCCATCGTCTTCACCCGCAATGTTCGCGCCTACGATCCGGGATTTGTCGCCGCCCGTGTGTTGCGCGCTTGCCAGGAGGGCGTGGTGCGCACCGTCGAGGGTGAGGATCTGCCGATCGAGTTCGACTCCATCTGTCTGCACAGCGATACGCCGGGTGCTTTGGCGCTGGTCGAGGCCACCCGCAATGCGCTCGATGCCGCCGGGATCGAGGTGCGCCGGCCTCGCTGAATAAAAACGAAACACCCGGCACACAGACGCCGGTGTTCAAACATCGATTTTTTGCCTGCCTTTCTACAACTATTCCAAGAGGAACAGACATGGCCGAACACACTGTCATTACCCCGTTACCCGGGACTTTCTACCGAAAGGCCACGCCTGATTCGGCGAATTACGTCGAGGTCGGCGATCCTGTCAGCGCCGACACGGTGATTGGCCTGATCGAAGTCATGAAGCAGTTTTCCGAACTGACCGCCGGGACGGCGGGGCGCCTCAGTGCCTTTCAGGTTGAAGACGGTGATCCGGTGGAGCCGGGTCAGGTCGTCGCTACGCTTGATAGCGAGTGAGGGCGTGAACATGACTCAACCTATTCGTAAATTGCTGGTCGCCAACCGTGGCGAAATCGCCGTGCGCATCATCCGTGCGGCCAAGGCCCTGGGCATTCCCACCGTTGCCGCGTGCAGCGAGGCCGATATCGACTCTCAGGCCGCACGCCTGGCCGATGAAGTGCATCTGCTGGGGCCGGCCCGTGCCGATAAAAGCTACCTGAACATCGAGGCGTTGCTGGGTGCCCTGCAAGCGACGGGCGCCAATGCGGTTCACCCTGGATATGGCTTTTTGTCCGAGAACGCCGGGTTTGCCGAAGCCGTGATTGCCAGCGGCGCGATTTTTGTCGGGCCGGACCCGGACACGATCCGGCGTATGGGCGACAAGGCCGAAGCGCGGCGTACTGCCCAGGCGGCAGGTGTTCCAGTGGTGCCGGGTTCGCCGGGTGAGCTGTTTGATGTCGAGTCGGCGCTACGGGCGGCCGAATCGGTCGGTTACCCGCTGCTGATCAAAGCCTCGGCAGGCGGTGGCGGGCGGGGTATTCGCCTGGCAGAAAATGCCGCGCAATTGAGTGAAGAATTTCCCCGTTCGCAGCGCGAGGCGCAGGCCGCTTTCGGTAATGGTGCGGTGTATCTGGAGCGTTTTATCGGCAAGGCCCGGCACATTGAAGTACAGGTTCTGGGCGACGGGAAAAACGCCGTGCACCTGTTCGAGCGCGAGTGTTCGCTACAGCGCCGGCGTCAGAAAATCTTTGAAGAAGCACCGTCGCCCGTACTGAACGCGCAGCAGCGGGAGGCACTCTGTGCCAGTGCCGTACGCTTGACCGAATCCCTCGGCTACAAGGGTGCAGGCACGCTGGAATACCTGTATGACGATGTCACCGGCGAGTTCTTCTTTATCGAGATGAACACCCGAATCCAGGTGGAACACCCGGTCACCGAATTGGTCACCGGTATCGATCTGGTGCAGGCGATGCTGCGAATTGCCGGTGGCGAACCACTGGGCCTGAAACAGAGTGACATCCGCCTGAATGGCGCGGCCCTGCAAATGCGCTTGAATGCCGAAGACCCGGCCCGGGACTTTTTCCCCAGCCCCGGTCTGGTGGAATCGTTGGTCTGGCCGCAAGGCGAAGGCGTTCGCGTGGACACCCACCTGTATGAAGGTTATCGGGTGCCACCGTACTATGACTCGCTGTTGGCCAAGCTCGTTGTGCATGGGCCGGATCGCTCCACAGCCCTGGCGCGTGCCCGGACAGCGGTGGCGCAAACCTTGCTGACCGGCATGGCCAGCACCTTGTCGCTGCACGCTGAATTGCTGCAGCAACCGTGGTTGCAAACCGCCGACTTTCATACCGGGACGCTGGAAAACTGGCTGTCCGCACGCCGCAGCGGAGGTGAAGCATGAGTCGTCCGATCCGCTACAGCTTTGGTGCCGATGAGCATCTGTTTGCCGAAGTCAGCGAAAGCATGTCCCTCGAGGCGTTTTTCAAGGGCATGGCGGTCACCCGCGCCGTGAAGCGGTTGAAGCTAGATGGCGTACTCGATGTGTGTCTGGCCAACGCTTCTTTCCAGATCCGCTTCGATCCGGATCGCATTGCGCCGCAGACCTTGCTCGAGGCGGTGCAGGGCGCCGAGGCAGAAGCCGTTGCCGAGCGCACATTGCAGACCCGGATCATTGAGATTCCGGTGCTGTACAACGATCCCTGGACCCATGAAACGCTGATGCGTTTTCGCGACCGCCACCAGGACCCGAGCGCCACGGATCTGGAATACGCCGCGCGCATCAATGGCCTGGCGGACGTCGATGCGTTCATTGCGGCTCATAGCGGGGCGCCATGGTTTGTCTCGATGGTGGGGTTTGTCGCCGGTTTGCCCTTCATGTTCCAGATGGTCGAGCGCGAACGTCAGTTGCAGGTGCCCAAGTATCTGCGCCCACGTACCGACACGCCGAAACTGACACTGGGTCACGGTGGTTGCTTCGGTTGTATCTACTCGGTGCGTGGCGCCGGGGGCTATCAGATGTTCGGTGTCACACCGGCACCCATTTACGACCCGCAGCAATCGCTGGCGTACCTGAAAGACCACATGGTGTTTTTCCGTCCGGGTGACATCGTGCAGTTCAAGCCAATGGATCGTGCAGCGTATGACCAGGCCGTTGCAGAGGTGGAGGCCGGGCATTTCGATTTACGGATCCGGCCGGTGGAGTTTTCACTGGATGCGTTTCTCGCCGACCCGGTCGGTTATCCCGTGTCGCTGCAGGAGGTGTTGGCATGATCAAGGTACTCAAACCCGGTCTCGCCACGTCGGTTCAGGATCTGGGCCGCGAAGGTTACTACCACCTCGGCATCCCGCCGTCCGGCGCGCTCGATCAATATGCGCTGAGAGCGGCCAATCATCTGGTCGGCAACGCGGCGGATTGCGCCGCGCTGGAGTGTACGTTGCTGGGCCCTGAGCTGGCGTTTCAGCAAGACGCACTGGTCGCGGTGTGCGGCGCGCACATGGCGCCTCGACTCGATGGTGTGGAAATGCATCACGCCACCGCGTTCGCGGTGAAGGCCGGCCAGGTTCTGCGTTTCGATTTTCCCAAGGCCGGTGCCCGGGCTTATCTGGCGGTGGCAGGCGGAATCGACGTGCCGCTGGTGCTGGGCAGTCGGTCGACTTATGCGCTCGGGGCGTTGGGCGGTTTTGCCGGACGCCGCTTGATCGCCGGAGACGAATTGCCGGTGGGCAACGCCAGCGGCAAAGGGCGTGTCGGGGCCAGTCTGCCCATGGCGCTGCGCCAGTCACTGGGCGGTGAGATCACGCTGCGCGTGGTGCCGGGACTCTATTACGATCGCCTGACCGACGCGGCAGCGAAGAGCTTTTTCGCCGAGCCGTGGACCGTCGGATCGGAAGCGGACCGCATCGGCTATCGCTTCAAGGGCGGCAGCGCGCTGGACTTCCAGCCGCGAGAACAACCCTTTGGTGCTGGCTCCGATCCCTCGAACATCGTTGACAGCTGCTACCCGATCGGCTCGATTCAGGTACCTGCCGGCCTCGAACCCATCGTGCTGCATCGCGATGCCGTATCGGGTGGCGGTTACGCCATGATCGGCACCGTCATCAGTGCCGACCTGGATCTGATCGGCCAGATGCAGCCCAACCAGAAGGCTCGCTTTGTAGCGGTCAGCCTCGACGAGGCCCTGGACGCACGGCGTTCCTACAAGAAAAAACTCAGCTGCCTGAGCAAGCTTTTCCCTTCCTGACTCTGCCCGCCGCACCGCGCGGGCCCTGCCACACGCCAGGCCAACGCCGCACTTCGGTGCGGTGAAGGCTGCCCGCGCTTCAACCTTTGACTGGTTCTGGAGTACACGCATATGGCTGCTTTATCGCAATCGAGTCAAACCGGGCAAGATCCGGCCCATCATCCCGTTTCCACCGAAGCCCGCATGGGCCGACTGTCTCTCACCATGGCCTGGTGGGCCGTGTGCAGCGCCATGTTCTACATCGTGGTCGGCGCTTCGCTGGCCTTGTCTTTCGGTGCACGCAATGCGCTGATCGGGATGGTGCTGTCGGTGATCAGTTACGGGCTGGTCAACAGCGTTCTCAGCCGTTTCGCCATGCGCAGTGGATGGTCGGTCGCGTTGTTTTCAAGCGTGTTGTTCGGCCGGACCGGGGCATGCCTGGCCACGCTGATTTTCTTTTCGACGGCGATTTACTACGCCGTGTTCGAAGGATCGGTGATCGCCGTGGCGCTCAATCACCTGTACCCGGAACTGGTCTATCCACTGGCTGCCCTGCTGGTGGTGCTGTACAGCGTGCCGATGATCCTGGGTAGCGTGCAGCACTGGCTGGACAAGCTCAACGGCGTGTTGTTGCCGGTGTATCTGGGCGGTTTGCTGCTGGCGGTCGGGCTGTCGATCAGCCGTTATGGTTACCAGCCGCAATGGCTCGATTTCGGCCCGGCAACCCCCGCGACCTTCGGCTGGTGGGATTGCTTTGTGGCCTACATGGGCGTCTGGATCCTGATGCTGTTCACCTTCGACTACGCCCGCTTCGGCAAGCCGCAGGACGCTCAGTATCATGGGCGCTGGAACTTCGGCATGCCGTTTTATGCCGTGACGTTTCTGCTCAACGGCGCGGCAGGCATCTATCTGGTCAGCAGCATTCCCCATGAAGGCGCGCTGAACGAAGTCTCTGTGGTGATGGCAATTCTGCAGTTGATGGGGTTGTGGGGCCTGTTGTTCGTCTGGGCTACGCAAACCCGGATCAACACCGCCAACTACTATCTGGCGACCCTCAACATGCAGGCATTCTTCGCTCGTTTCGGCGTACGCGGTTCGTATCTGCTGTGGGCACTGGTGGTCGGGGTGATCGTGTACGGCTTGATGCTCGCTGACGTGTTTTCCTACTTGCTCAAGGCATTGGCGTATCAGGGCATTTTTGTGGTCGCCTGGGTCGGTGTGGCATTGGCGCAGATTGTCTATGGCAGCAATGACGAGGCTGCACTTGAACGCAGCCCGGCGTTCAACCCGGTCGGCCTGATGGCGTGGTTCGCTGCCACGGCGCTGGGGTTGTTACTGATGTGGACAGGCGGTGTTCCCGGCAGTTTTTCTGCACCGGCGACGGTGCTGCTCGCGTTCGGCTTGCAGGCCGGGCTTGCCTATCGCCATCGGTGGATAGGGCAGAGGGCAAGTTGAGAGGATCGGCGTTGGCCCGCTCGACTGCGGGCCAGCGTCGCGAGTGCATGGTCAGGAAGCCGAAGTTGGACTTATGTGATTCTGATATCAGTGCTATCCAATTAGTGCCGTTTATCAATCAATCGTCGAAGGGTAGTTTGCATCTCCATACCGTATTGATGGAAAGGAGGGCGCAAACGATGCGAACCACGATGAAGGCCGGCGTGCTGGCCGCGATGATCGGAATGTCGGGCGCTGAAGTCGAGGCAGCGGATTACCGGCAGAACCCGTTCACCTTGACCTACGGTGGCGCGATCACCCGCAACGAACCGGGCAAGGTCAATATTCACCCGGTGACCTACACGCTCAATGGCCTGGCCATTTCCGCCAACGTCTACACCCCCGCGAACTACGATCCTGCCCGGCACTATCCCGCCGTTGTCGTCGCGCACCCCAATGGCGGGGTGAAAGAGCAGGTTGCCGGTCTTTATGCTCAGCGTCTGGCCGACCAGGGCTACATCACGATCACGGCGGACGCGGCCTATCAGGGCGCGAGCGGGGGCGAGCCGCGCAATATCGACAAACCGGCCAACCGCGTCGAAGACATTCACGGCATGGCCGACTTCATCGCCAGCTACCCCGGCGTCGACACTGCCCATCTCGGCTTGCTGGGCATCTGCGGCGGTGGCGGCTATTCGTTGAAGGCTGCGCAGACCGACAAACGCTTCCGCTCGATTGCCACGGTGAGCATGTTCAATTCCGGGCTGGTGCGCCGCAACGGGTATCAGGATTCGCAACTCGACACCATCCAGCAGCGCTTGCAGCAAGCCTCGGCCGCCCGCGCCCAGGAAGCCGCCGGCGGGGAAATCCAATACATCGACGATGCCAAACTGACCGACGAGCAGATCGCCAAATTGCCATTCGATCTGTACCGCCAGGGCTTCGAGTATTACGGCAAGACCCACACGCATCCCAACTCGACTTTCCGTTACACCCTCAGCAGCCTGCTGGACCTGATGAGTTTCGACGCGACGGACCAGATCGAACTGATCGACAAGCCGTTGCTGATGATCGCCGGCAGCAAGGCCGACAGCCTGTACATGTCGGAGCAAGCCTTCGCCAAGGCTACCGGGACCCAAGACAAGACGCTGTTCAAGATCGACGGCGCCACCCACATCGAAACCTATTGGGTGCCGGCCTACGTCGACGTCGCCATGCAACAGCTGACGGCGTTCTACGCCCGAACTCTCTGATTCGAAGGAAGCCATCTTCATGAACAAAACCTTGTTGGGCCTCGCCATGTGCGCGGCCACCCCTTTTGCCAGCGCTGCCGAAGTCGCGGGCGGCGGCAGCGAGCCGTCGAGCGCGCAACAGATCCGTCGTGCGGGGTCTCAGGCGTCATTTGTGGGGCCTGAAGATTATTTCTCCGGTCGTGTGCGCGTCGATCCGTTGTTCAACGACACGGGCGAAATCAATGCGTCCGGCGCTTACGTGACGTTCGAGTCGGGCGCCCGGTCAGCGTGGCACACCCATCCCGCCGGACAGCGCCTGGTGGTGATTTCCGGTGTCGGGCAGACCCAGGAATGGGGCAAGCCTGTGCAGGAGATTCATCCCGGCGATGTGATCGTCTGCCCGCCGGGCGTCAAGCATTGGCATGGCGCCGCGCCCAACAGCACCATGACCCATCTGGCGGTGACCGGCTCGGTGAACGGCAAGAATGTGGAGTGGCTGGAGAAAGTCACCGAAGATCGGCCGGTGCCGCCGACAGCACCGGCAGAAGCCGCCGTCTCCGAAGTGTTGTCCGCGCGGCAGCAGGCAATTGTGCCGATTGGCGCGGCCATGGCCAGCAGCAACATGCCGCGTCTCAACAGCGCATTGAACGAAGGGCTGGATGCCGGGCTGACCGTCAGCGAGGCAAAGGAAATCCTGGTGCAACTGTATGCCTACGCCGGTTTCCCACGCAGCCTCAATGCGCTGGGCGAATTGATGAAAGTGGTCGAGGCCCGCAAGCAACGGGGCCTTTACGATGAACCGGGGCGCGAACCCGGTCACGCTGTGGCGACAGGCGACGCCTTGCTGGCAGTGGGCAAGGCCAATCAGACCCGTATCGCCGGGGCGCCGGTTCAGGGCCCGTTGTTCGACTTCGCGCCGGTCATCAACCAGTTTTTGCAGACGCACCTGTTCGGCGACATTTTCGAACGCGACAACCTGGACTGGCAAAGCCGCGAACTGGCTACGGTTTCAGCCTTGGCGGCTACGCCCGGGGCCGAATCGCAGTTGCGTTCGCATGTCGCGGCAAGCCTGCGGGTGGGCTTGAGTGCTGCACAATTGCGTCAGTTAACGCAGGTGCTGACCCGGCACGGAGAAGTCGAAGCGGCGGGACGCGCCAGCGAAGCGCTGGAGAAACACCTGGCTCAACCCTGAGCCGCGTCAGCCGCCATATCGCAACGCATCGCGCAGCAGAGTGAAGGCGGGTGAACTCTGGCGTCGACTGGGGTAGTAGAGGTGATAGCCGGAAAACGGCTCGCACCAGTCGGCGAGCACCCGGATCAACCGGCCCTGCGCGACATGCTCCTGCACCAGGTCTTCCGGCATGTACGCCAGCCCCAGACCCTGGAGCACGGACTGCAGGCGCATGGCAATGTTGTTGAACACCAGTTGCCCTTCGACCCGTACATTCAGGGTTTGCCCGTTCTTCTCGAACTCCCAGAGCAGCAGGCTGCCATGGGTCGGCATGCGCAGGGTGATGCAGTTGTGTTCCATGAGGTCGGGTGGAACCAGCGGTTTGCGATGGCGGGCGAAGTACGCCGGGGAGCCGACCACCGCCATGCGCATGTCCGGCCCGATGCGCATCGCGATCATGTCTTTGGCCACCTGTTCGCCCAGCCGCACGCCGGCGTCGAAGCCTTCGGCGACGATGTCGGTCAGGCCGTAGTCGACGATGATCTCGACATTCAGGTCGGGGTTGTCGGGCATCAGCCGGGCGAGGGCGGGTTGCAGAATGGTGATCGCCGAATGCTCGCCAGCGGTGATGCGCAATTTGCCAGCGGGTTTGTCGCGAAACTCGCTGAGCAAGGCCAGCTCGTGATCGATCTCCTCGAACCGCGGCGCGATCACGCGCAACAGATGCTCGCCGGCCTGAGTCGGGGAAACACTGCGGGTGGTGCGCGCGAGCAGGCGCACGCCCAGACGCTCCTCCAGTTGACGCATCGCCCGGCTCAAGGCCGGTTGCGACATGCCCAGTTTCGCCGCCGCACGGGTGAAGCTGCGCTCTTGCGCCACCGCCGAAAAGATCGCGAGCAGGTCGTAGCTTTCAACGGACATTGATGCGCCCCTGTTATGAACTGCTGGCGATTATGCCATCAGCCATAACAATCGGCCGACTCTAAAAAACTGCGCGACGGCTCGGGTCAGGTGGATTTTTTACGCATTCTTTACGGTGGAGGATTGGGTTCGCATCGATACTGGCCGCGTTTTTTTGACCGCACCTGAGCCTTGTATTCCTGAAGGCCACGGTCCGCGTATTGCCCAAGGATGGCATGCCACTAATTCCCGCCGTTCGAGAGCCGCGACCCTTGAGTAAAACCAACGAAAATTCCCCAACCAAAACCTCGGGCGCAGCCATGCTGGTGGCTGCTGTCGGTGTGGTTTACGGGGATATCGGCACCAGTCCCCTCTACACCCTCAAAGAAGTGTTTTCCGGCCACTACGGTGTGCAGCTCAATCACGACGGTGTGCTGGGCATTCTGTCGCTGGTTTTCTGGTCACTGATCTGGGTGGTGTCGATCAAGTACGTGCTGTTCATCCTGCGGGCCAACAACCAGGGTGAGGGCGGCATCATGGCGCTGACGGCGTTGGCCCGTCGTGCGTCGGCGCCTTACCCGCACTTGAGCAAGGTGCTGGTGTTGCTCGGACTGTTCGGTGCGGCGCTGTTCTACGGCGACAGCATGATCACCCCGGCGATCTCGGTGCTCTCGGCGGTGGAAGGGCTTGAGCTGGCGTTCGACGGCATCGAGCACTGGGTGGTGCCGTTGTCGGTGCTGGTGCTGGTGGCGCTGTTTCTGATCCAGAAACATGGCACCGCGCGGATTGGCATCCTGTTCGGCCCGGTCATGGTGCTGTGGTTCGTGGTGCTGGGCGCGCTCGGGGTCTACGGCATTGTGCAGCGCCCCGAGGTGTTGCAGGCGCTGAACCCGATTTGGGCGGTGCGCTTCTTTACGGCCCATCCGGGCATGGGCGTGGCGATTCTGGGCGCGGTCGTCCTGTCGTTGACCGGTGCGGAAGCCTTGTACGCCGATATGGGCCACTTCGGTCGCAAACCGATTGCCCGTGCCTGGTTCATGCTGGTTTTGCCCGGTCTGGTCCTGAATTATTTTGGCCAGGGCGCGTTGATCCTCGGCAATCCGGAAGCGGTGCGTAACCCGTTCTACCTGCTGGCCCCGGAATGGGCGCTGCTGCCGATGGTGGCGCTGTCGACGCTGGCGACGATCATTGCTTCGCAAGCGGTGATTTCCGGTGCGTTCTCCCTGACGCGCCAGGCCATCCAGCTGGGCTACGTTCCGCGCATGTTCATCCAGCACACCTCAAGCCAGGAGCAGGGCCAGATCTACATCGGCACGGTCAACTGGGCGTTGATGGTCGGTGTGGTGCTGCTGGTGATCGGTTTCGAATCTTCCAGTGCCCTGGCTGCCGCTTATGGCGTGGCGGTGACGGGCACCATGTTGATCACCACCCTCCTGTCCGCCGCCGTGGTGTTGTTGCTGTGGAAGACGCCGCGCTGGCTGGCGATTCCGATGCTGTTCGGTTTTCTGTTGGTGGACAGCCTGTACTTCGCGGCCAACGCGCCGAAGATTCTGCAGGGCGGTGCGTTCCCGGTGATCGCCGGCATCGGCCTGTTCATCCTGATGACCACCTGGAAGCGCGGACGCAAAATTATCGTCGAGCGACTGGATGAAACCGCGTTGCCGCTGCCGTTGTTCATCAGCAGCATCCGTGCGCAGCCACCTCATCGCGTGCAGGGCACGGCGGTGTTCCTGACGGCGCGGGCCGACGCGGTTCCCCACGCGCTGCTGCACAACCTGTTGCATAACCAGGTGCTGCATGAGCAGGTGGTGCTGCTGACCGTGGTATCCGAAGACAGCCCGCGAGTGCCGGTGGATCGTCGCTTTGAAGTCGAGTCCTATGGCGACGGCTTCTTCCGGGTCAACCTGCATTTCGGTTTTACCGAGGAACCGGATGTGCCAATGGCGCTGAGCCTTTGCCACCTGGCCGAACTGGATTTCAGTCCGATGCGCACCACGTACTTCCTCAGTCGTGAAACGGTCATCCCGACCAAGCGCATCGGCATGGCCAAGTGGCGCGAGTATCTGTTCGCGTTCCTGCTCAAGAATGCTAACAGCAACCTGAAGTACTTCAAGCTGCCGCTGAACAGGGTGATCGAACTGGGCACGCAGGTCGAAATGTAAGGACTGGAAACGGCTCAGGGCTGCTCGATGCTGACAGTGACACACAGTCCGCTGTTCTCGTTGACGTCGGTAAACCCCAGATCAACCTTGAGCCCCGTACGATCGGCAATTGCCTTGACGATGGACAGACCCAGCCCCGAGCCCGACTCATCGGTGCCCAGGCTGCGGTAGAACGGGTCGAAGACGCGCGCCTGTTCTTCCACGGCAATCCCGGGGCCGGTGTCGCTGACTTGCAGGACGACCGCCGCTTGCTCCCGTTTGACCGAGAGGTCGATGCGTCCGCCGGACGGGGTGTAGCGGATGGCGTTGTCCACCAGGTTGCGGATCAGGATCAGCAGGTCGGTTTCATTGATGCTGACCTGCACGTCCTCGCTGCTCTCGACGCCGATATCGATATTCTTGCGGTCCGCCAGCGGCAGCAGGTCTTCCAGAATCCGTCGGTAAATGTGCAGGACTGAAACGCTGGTTGGCGCTGTATTAGAGCTCGACTGCGCAGCAGCCAGGCTCAGCAGTTGATCGATCAGGTTCCGGCTGCGTTCTATGCCCCGGGACAACGGCAGCAGGCGTTCGCGGGCGGCGGCCGGCATTTCCGTGGCGGCCAGTCGTTCGGCCTGCAGCGACAGGGCGGTCATCGGCGAGCGCAGTTCATGGGCGGCATCGGCGACGAAACGCCGCTGGTTGTCCACGGACTGGGCGACGCGACCGAGCAGGCGGTTGATGGCCACCACAAACGGCCGGATCTCGCTCGGCACATGGCTTTCGTCCACCGGGTGCAGGGCCTGTTCGTCACGCTGATCGATGTCGGCCGACAGCGTGGCGATCGGGCGGAACATCTTGCGCACCAGATCGCCCACCACCAGCAACAGCACCGGAAACAGGATCAGAAACGGCAGCAGGCTGCGCCAGGCGCTTTCGCGGGCCTCCTTGTCACGCACGCCGGTTTCCTGGGCGACGACGATGCGCTCGCCACGGGCGGTGGTTCTCACCAGTACGCGGAAGTCTTCACCCGTCACTTTCAAGGTCGACAGGCCATCGGACAGGGTCGTGGGGAAGGGCAGTGGCAACAGGGCGTCGTCGTTGCCGACCGCTTGGCTGCCGTCGGCCAGGTATTGCACGATGACCCGGGATTCTTCGTTGTCGTCGTCCACGGCCTGAGCGGCGGGGTAGTGCAGGGTCATTTGCTGGCGGTCGTAGAGGGCCGCCACTTGGCGCAGGGTTTCATCCTGCATTTCGTGGGCTTCGTCCAGCGCCGAAACGAACGCAAACGCCGCGGCCAGCAGTGCAACGAGCAGAATCGCCAGCGACAGGGTGACCGACAGCCGCAGTTGCACCGAATCCCTCAGGCGCCTTTTGAAACCATCCATCCCATTCCCCTGACGTTCTTGATGACGTGACTGCCGAGTTTGCGTCGCAGGGCGTGAATCAGAAACTCCACCGCGTTGCTTTCCACTTCATTGCCCCAGCCATAGAGCCGGTCTTCCAGTTCACTGCGCGAGAGGATTGCCCCGGGCCGGATCAACAGGGCCTGCAACAGGGCGAATTCGCGGCTGGACAACTGCACGTCCGGGTTGTCGACGGTCGTGGCTTGCTTGGAGACCAGATCGAGGGACACCACGCCGTTGTCGAGCAAGGACAACGCAGTCCCGCCCTTGCGCCGCAGTACCGCGCGCATCCGCGCCAGCAGCTCGGCCATGTCGAAAGGTTTGAGCAGGTAATCGTCAGCACCGCCATCGAGGCCGCGCAGGCGATCGTCGAGGCCATCCCGGGCGGTGATGATCAGCAGCGGCACCGGGTTGTTGCGAGCGCGAATGCTGTCGAGCACGTCCAGGCCGTCCTTGCCGGGCAAACCGAGATCCAGCAGCACCAGGTCGTAGTGCTGGGTGTCCAGGGTGGCCAGTGCGGTGAGGCCGTTTTTCACCCAGTCGGTGGCGTAGCTGGCGTCGTTCAGCGCGCCCTGGATGGCATCGCCGATCATCGGATCGTCTTCCACCAGTAATATCCGCATGACCTGCTCTCCAAAAAAAATAGCGCGACGGGCAGGGCCGTCGCGCTTGTATTGAAGCATCTGTGCAAGGGTTTGTCCGGCCCCGGGTCAGGCGTTGCCCTTCAGCGAGTCGAAGGCTTTGAGCAACTCGTCCATCCGCGCCTTGCAGTCTTTCTGTTGCGGGGCGCTGGCGCGCAAGGTATCGAGCGAGCGGTCGATGGCCTTGTCCAGCATGTGCCAGTCGCCGGCGGCACGGGGTTTGATCCCGGCCTCGGCCGAGTCCCAGGCGGTTTCCAGATCCTTGATCCGGGCCTTGGCGCCGGGCAGATCGTTTTTATCGACCAGGGCAGCGACGTCGGCCGCGATGTTGCGGAACTCGGACAGATCCCCCAGTTTGGAGGCGGCCTGGCCTTGTGTGCTGACGGCTCCTGCAGCGGCGTTTGCAGCCGGCTTGTCCGCCGGCTTCGAGCAGCCGGCAGCAATGCTCAGCAGGCAGATGGACGAGACGATGGCAACGTGACGAATGATGTTTTGAATCTGGCGCATGATGATTCCTTGATGAAAGTCTGAAGGTTTACTGAGTGATGGCTTTGCGATTGCCGACGCTGATCTGCGCGACGGTGACCAGCAGGACGATGACGCAGAGGAAGATCGCGCTGGTCCAGGTTGCGCCCATGCCGAGGCCGCCGTAGGTCTTGGCCTGGGTCAGCAAGTCGCCGAGGGAGGCGCCGAAGGGACGGGTCAGGATGTAGGCGATCCAGAAGGTCAGCACGGTGTTGGCACCCAGACGCCAGGCGATCAGGGTGGCGGCGATCAACGCGCCGAAAATCACTGCGCCGACGGTGAAGCCCAGGCCCAGCGCTTCGGTGGCCAGGTCGCCGGCGGCGGTGCCGAGGGCAAAGGTGCAGAGCACCGTGGCCCAATAGAACAGCTCCCGGCGCGGAGTGACGATTTCGCGAATCGACAGGCTGCGCTCGGTCCGGTACCAGATCAGGAAATTCACCACCAGCAACACAGAGAACACCGCCGTGCTGGCGTAGAGGCTGACGTCCAGCATGTCGGTCAGGATATCGGTGATCTGCGTGCCGACGATGCTCACCAGCACCACGGTCAGCCAGTAGATCCACGGGGTGTAGGCCTTGGTACGCAACTGGGTGAACAGCGCGATGGCCAGCAGCGCGGCCATGCCGAGGCTGGTCGGGCCGGCGCCGAAACCGGCGTCGACGGCCAGAAAGTCGGCACCGGTTTCACCCACGGTCGTGGACAGGATCTTGATCACCCAGAAGGACAGCGTCACTTCGGGCACTTTGTTGAGCCAGTCGGCTATGGCGGGTTTCATGGGTGGATGGCCTCTCCTGAGCAGCGCTGAATGTGCGCAGGAGAGAAGGTATCCAGTGAAACTTAGCTGAGCCTGAGGGGCAGGCGATTGTCAGCGTAGCGGCACGTAAATATCCGTTTGCCACTGTTCCTGCGGGGTCTCGGGACTGATGCTCAAGTACTCGAAAAACAGCGGGTGATCGCGCAATTCTTCGCCGCTGGCGGGCAGCCAGTCGCGGTAGACCGGGTAGATGGTTTCACCGATGTGATCGGTGGAACCTGTGTGACGCACCACCGCGCAGCGGCCGGCAGGAATGTTCAGCTCGCGGACGCTGAATTCATTCGGTGCCACCGCTTCCCGGATTTCGCCGCAGATCGCGAAATGAAAGTCCTCCGGCGGCGTCGTGTCAGGGTTGCCGTAAGGAATCCCGAACGTGCGGCTCGAAGTCACCGGCGACTGCCCGCTCTGCTGGCGCCACTGGATGAAGCGTTGCACGCTTTGATTGACAAGAGCTGGTGGCCCACGGTGATCGAGCGCAGCGGCCTGGACTCCGGGGAAGTCGACGATTCGTACCTGCATGGCAATGCTCCTTGAAAAGTGAGGTATGGCGAAGACCGTGTGCCAGACGCTCCAGTCCGGAGCCTTGCGAAATGCCCCCGGCGAGGTGCCGAAGGCCCGCTTGAATGCCCTGGAAAACGCTTCGGGACTTTCGAACCCCGCGTCGAGCGTGGCTTCCATCACCGAGTGGTCGGGCAGGGTGCTCAAACGGTGCGCGGCACGGCGCAGGCGCATCAACTGCACATAGCGCGAGACGGGCACGCCGACGTATCCCGTGAACTGGCGGTGAAAGTGGAACTCGGAAAAGTTCGCCACCTGGCTCAGCGTTTTCACCGACAGATCGCCCTCAAGATTGGCGTCGATGTAGGCGAGTACGACGGTGAAGCGCTTTGCGTAGGCAGTTTGCGTCGGTGCGTCTGGCACGGAGTGAAGCTCCTGGAGTAACGGTCGGCCCTAGAATCGTCGAAAGCGGCGTACACATACCTAGCCGGACTTGCTCAGGGTTTGACCTCTTCAGGCATTACATCCGAACGACCCTGCACGAATCAATTGCGCGCCTGGGCGACGATTGCAAAGTTACCTGGGGCTTTCTCCAGCAATCCAAGGAATCTCACCAGGTCAACCGTGCTGCCATCGACTTTCAGGTCTTTGGAGGTGAGCGCGTCCTTGAACCCCGCCGTGCCGCCCAGCAGTTGCACAAAAAGATCCTTGGTGACGCTCAACGTGGCGTTGGCATTGCTGGCCGGTGCGCCCCGGCGATAGTGCAGCACGGCGTTCTCGATCCACAGCACGAACGATTCCTTCGTATCGGTCAGTTGCAGGTTGAAGGTCCAGTTTTTGCCGTCCGCCGCCGGCCCGTCGAGGCTCGCGGCCATGGCTTCGAGGAAGCGTTCGGTGGGCGTCTGCTTCATCAGCTCGATCAGGTCCGAGCGGCGCACGCCTTTTTCCGGCGGGCCGTTGCGCAGTTCCTGGGCGGCGGTCAGGTAGCTGTTGCGCCAGGTGGCTGACTCCGATTGAAAGCCCAGCTGTTCATAGGCCCGGGCCAGCAGTTCCTTGGCGGCCTTGTCGCCGGGTTGGTCGAGGACGGCTTGATCCAGCAGCTCGGCGACCCAGCGGTATTCACCTTTGTCATAGGCCACGCGTGCGGCTTCGAGCACTTTGGCGCTGCCGCCCATCAACTCGACGTAGCGTCTGGCGGACTCTCTGGGGGGCAGCGGATTCAGATGCGCCGGGTTGCCATCGTAGGCGCCGAGGTACATCTGGTAGATCGCCTTGACGTTGTGTCGCACGTCGCCGTAATAGCCGCGGGTGCCGAAATACGAGGCCAGCGAGTCGGGCAACTGGATCTTTTCGGCGATTTCGTCGGGCGTGTAGCCGGCGTTCATCAGGCGCACGGTCTGGTCGTGCATGTACTTGTAGACGTCGCGGTGCTTGGTGATGAATTCGCGGATGCGTTCATTACCCCAGACCGGCCAGTTGTGCTGGCCGAAATAGACCTCGGTGTCGCCCAGTTCATCAAGGGCAGCCTGGGCGTAGTCGGACCAGAGCAACGCGTCGCGGACCTTGGCGCCACGGATCGGCAACAGATTGTGCATGGTCTGCGCCAGCAGCTCGGCACCGCCGTAGGCCTTGCGTTCGGGGATGGAAAAGGTCAGCTCGGCCGGGGCCTCAGCGCCGGGAATGTTGTGGAACACGAAGGTCACGCCGTCGATCACAAGTTCCTGCGTCGGCTGATCGATGATTTGCGTCGGCGGCAGAATGCCGATGCTGCCGTAGGCGACGTTTTTGCCCAGCCCGGTATCCACCATGCCGGTGGCGCCCGGCGTCAGGTTCTTGCCGAACTGATACATCGAACGGCGCGACATCGCCGGCCCGGCCAACACGTTTTCGCTGGTGGCTTCCTCCATGAAACCGACAGGAGCCACCACGGGAATCTTGCGCTCGGCCACTTCCGCGACCGAGGTAATGCCCAGTACGCCGCCGAAGTGGTCGGCGTGGTCATGGGTGAAGATGATGGCGGTCACGGGTTTGTCGCCCAGTTGTGTGCGGGCGAATGCCAGGGCTGCGGCGGCGGTTTCCTTCGAGGTCAGCGGGTCGACCACGATCCACCCGGTCTGGCCCTCGATCAGCGTCATGTTGGCGATGTCGAAACCGCGCAACTGGTAGATGCCGTCGGTGACTTTGAACAGACCGATCTGGGCGTTGAGCATCGCGTGGCGCCACAGGCTCGGGTTGACCGTGGCGGGGGCCTTGCCTTCGACGAATCTGAACGCATCGAAATCGATCAGCACCGAGCCGTCGGAGCCGAGGATCTGGCCGGTCGGGCGGGCGATGAGACCGCGCTGGGCGTCTTCCATGTCCCGCGTGTCGTTGAGGTCCAGGCCCTTGATCGAGGCTTCTATCACCGCCGCAGTGGCGGGCGTCGCTTCACCGCTGGCAACGCTGGGCGGTTTGTCACAGCCGGCGAGGGAAACCAGCGTCAGGGCGATCAGTGTATGGAAGGTCGGTCTCATTCTTGTTGTTCTCCGAGGATCAATTCATCAGAGAGTAGGGAGGTGGGTGCGATGTATCCAATGCATTGTTTACATCCGGATAATGCGTGGCTAGCATCGGCGACATGGACCTCAAGCGACTGACACACCTGCTGGCCCTTGCCGATGAACGCCATTTCGGCCGCGCCGCCGAACGCGTGCACCTCAGCCAGCCGGCCCTGAGCCGCAGCATCCAGGCGCTCGAAAGCGAGACCGGTCAGCGTCTGTTCGACCGGGACAGCGGCGATGTGCGCCCGACGCCGGCGGGGGAGTTTCTGATCGAGCGGGCGCGACGGCTGTTGTTCGATGCACGCTCGCTGGAGCGGGATCTGGCGCTTTACGGTGATGGCCGGCTCGGCAGCCTCGCATTTGGCGTCGGACCGTTTCCGGCGGCGATGTTGATGCACCAGGTGGTGCCTCGGTTGCGCCGGGAATATCCGCAAGTCACCCTGCGGGTAGAGATCAATAACTGGCAGATACTCGAAGCACGGTTGCGGGATGAGGCGATCGAATTCTTCGTCGCGGACATTCGCAATTTCTCGGCCGACACCGATCTGCTGATCCGCCCGCTGGGTCAGGCCTCGGCGGGGTTCTTCGTCCGGCCACAGCACCCGTTGGCCGGACGCGCGGTGGCGATGAGAGACCTGGAAAAGTACGGCATCGCCACGACGCGCCTGCCGGCCGTAGTGAAGGAGGAGACTGCGCATACCCTGGGCATTTCCGCTCGCCAGGCCTTGCCGCTGGCACTGGAGTGCGACGATGTGGCGTTGCTCAGGACGGTGGCCTGTTCGACCGATACGATCCTCGGCGTGATCCACGGTGCCGTGGCTGAAGACCTGCTCAGGGGCAAGCTGATCGAACTGCAGGTCGTGGACCGGCCCGGACTGCACTCCGAAATCGGTGTCGTCAGCCTGCCCAACAGAAGCCTGTCACCGACCGCCCGCTGCGTGATCGACGCCATCGCCGACGAGATGGCGCAACGCAATATCTCGACCTGAGCGGGGCTCCGGTCGGCGGCCAAAACGCCAAAGCACAAGACTTCCCGCTCAAAAACCGGATAATGGCGGCCATTCTGTTCAGCTCGCTATTCTGGTAGTCCCCCATGGAAATCAAGGTCAACTTTCTCGACAACCTTCGACTTGAAGCCAAGTTCGACGACTTCACGGTGGTGGCCGACCAACCGATCCGCTACAAGGGCGATGGTTCGGCACCGGGTCCGTTCGACTACTTCCTGGCTTCGTCGGCGCTGTGTGCGGCGTACTTCGTGAAGCTGTATTGCGAAACCCGCAATATCCCGACCGATAACATCCGCCTGTCGCAGAACAACATCGTTGACCCGGAGAACCGCTACAACCAGATCTTCAAGATTCAGGTCGAGTTGCCGGCAGATATCTCCGACAAGGACCGCCAGGGCATCCTGCGCTCCATCGACCGCTGCACCGTGAAGAAGGTGGTGCAGGCCGGCCCCGAGTTCGTCATCGAAGAGGTGGAAAACCTCGACGCCGACGCCCAGGCACTGCTGATGCCGGGCGCGAACTCCAGCGCCAGCACCTACATTCCGGGCAAGGACCTGCCGCTGGAGCAGACCATCGCCAACATGTCGGGCATCCTCGCCGACCTCGGCATGAAGATCGAAATCGCTTCGTGGCGCAACATCGTGCCGAACGTGTGGTCGCTGCACATTCGTGACGCGCACTCGCCGATGTGCTTCACCAACGGCAAGGGCTCGACCAAGGAAGGCGCGCTGGCGTCGGCGCTGGGCGAGTTCATTGAGCGCCTGAACTGCAACTTCTTCTACAACGATCAGTTCTGGGGTCTGGACCTGGCCGATGCGCCGTTCGTGCACTACCCGGACGAGCGCTGGTTCAAGCCGGGCAGCAATGACGAGCTGCCGAGCGAGATCCTCGACCCGTACTGCCTGAAGATCTACAACCGCGACGGCGAGCTGCGTGGTTCGCACCTGATCGACACCAACTCCGGCAACGAAGAACGCGGCATCGTTTCGCTGCCGTTCGTGCGCCAGTCGGACGGCGAGGTGGTGTACTTCCCGTCGAACCTGATCGAAAACCTGTACCTGAGCAACGGCATGAGCGCCGGCAACACCCTGGCCGAAGCCCAGGTGCAGTGTCTGTCGGAAATCTTCGAGCGTGCGGTGAAACGCGAAATCATCGAAGGCGAATTCGCGTTGCCGGACGTGCCGCAGGAAGTGCTGGAAAAGTACCCGGCGATCATGGCCGGCATTCAAGGTCTGGAAGCCCAGGGCTTCCCGGTGCTGGTGAAGGATGCGTCGCTGGGCGGTGAATTCCCGGTGATGTGCGTCACGCTGATGAACCCGCGTACCGGCGGTGTATTCGCCTCGTTCGGCGCACACCCGAGCTTCGAAGTGGCGCTGGAGCGCAGCCTGACCGAGCTGCTGCAGGGCCGCAGCTTCGAAGGCCTGAACGATCTGCCGCAGCCGACCTTCGAAGCTCAGGCGGTCACCGAACCGAACAACTTCGTCGAGCACTTCATCGACTCCAGCGGCGTGGTGTCGTGGCGCTTCTTCAGCGCCCAGGCGGAATACGAATTTGTGGAGTGGGACTTCACCGGCCAGGGTGAAAACTCCAACGTCGAAGAGGCCGAAACCCTGTTCGGCATCCTCAAGGGAATGGGCAAGGAAGTGTACATGGCGGTGTACGAGCACATCGGCGCCACTGCCTGCCGCATCCTGGTGCCGGATTACTCGGAAATCTACCCGGTGGACGATCTGATCTGGGACAACACCAACAAGGCGCTGTTCTTCCGCGAAGACATCCTCAACCTGCATCGCTTGAACGAAGAAGAACTCCAGTCACTGGTCGAGCGTCTGGTGGAAAGCGAACTGGACGACTACACCGACATCACCACGCTGATCGGCATCGAGTTCGATGACAACACCGTGTGGGGTCAACTGACGATCCTGGAACTGAAACTGCTGATCTGGCTCGCTCTGGGACAAATCGAGGAAGCGAAAGAAGCGGTGGAAATGTTCCTCCAGTACAACGACAACACCGTGGAGCGGGGCCTGTTCTATCAGGCCGTCAACGGGGTGCTGGAGATGCAACTGGACGAAGACCTGGAACTGGCCGACTACGAAGCCAACTTCCGCCGCATGTTCGGCAACGAACGGATGGACGCGGCGATCGGCTCGGTGGACGGCAGCGTTCGCTTCTACGGCTTGACGCCGACCAGCATGAAACTCGAAGGCCTCGACCGTCACCTGCGACTGATCGACAGTTACAAGAAACTGCACGCGGCCCGGGCCAGCGTGAAGACTTCGTAACGCTCACAGCAGCGACAAAAAAAGCACCTTCGGGTGCTTTTTTGTTGTCTGGAGGTGGGGAGGTCACCGTAGAACGCCTTGCTGCGGGCAATGTCGCCAACGTTGAACTCGATCTTGTCGATTTGCCGATCTTTACCACGAACACTCATGGTGGCCTCCTTGGCTGATTTAAAAAATCGATCATAGACGAATAAAAATACTTGCACCGTGATGCATCCATTTGCGCGTCTGCTCCGTAAGTTCATCACCCTCATTCGAAGGGTCGAAGAATTCAGGAGATACACCATGCACTCGCTCATCAAACGCATCGCCATCGCCTGCTTCACCTTGCTCTGCCTTGGCACGGGATCGAGCTTTGCCGCCGATACCGTGATGGTCGGCGGTGCGGCCATGTACCCGAACAAGACCATCGTCGAAAACGCCGTCAACTCGAAGGACCACACCACGCTCGTTGCAGCGGTCAAGGCGGCCGGGCTGGTCGACACCCTCAACAGCAAGGGGCCATTCACAGTCTTCGCGCCGACCAATGAAGCCTTCGCCAAGTTGCCCGCCGGCACCGTCGATACGCTCGTCAAACCGGAGCACAAGGCCGACCTGACGACGATCCTCACCTATCACGTGGTTGCCGGCACTCACACGGCAAAACAGCTGATGGATGACGCCAAAATGCACGGCGGCAAAGTCATGCTCAAAACCGTTCAGGGCGAATCCCTGACTGTCATGCTGCACGACGGAAAATTGTGGGTGGTGGACGCCAAAGGCGGGAAGGCTGCGATCACCATTGCGGACGTGATGCAGTCCAATGGTGTGATTCATGTAGTGGATACGGTGCTGATGCCGAAGTAGTCTTTTTAATGGGGACAGATTTATTTTTTAAATAAATCTGTCCCCATTTTCACCTGTCCCCATTTTCACCAACAGAAAAGCACCTTCGGGTGCTCTTTTGTTTTTAAGATGGGCGCCTGTCAGAAGGAGCGATGCAATGGATCTGAAGTTCAGTCACGTCGACGTATTGGTCAATAACCTTGAGGAAGCCTGCGCCTACTATGCGCAGATTCTGAAAGCCAGAATCTCCCGGACCCTCGTCTGGGAACGGGGTGGCCTGCACGTTCGCTACGCGGTTGCGCTGATCGGCCAGGAACGTTTCATGCTGGTCCAGCCGTTGGCGGGCAATCTCAAGGAACTGCTGGATTCGTCGGGGGAGGGGATGATCTATCGTCACTGCTATTCGACACCGGACATCGAGAAGGCCTACGACGAACTGGTGATCGCCGGTGTGCAGCCAGAAGACGAAAACGGCCAGCCACTGGAACGCGCCAACCTGCAATCACCGTCCGGGACACGCATCATCTGGCTGCCCAAGCGCTTCGGGCATTTTTCTATCGAGATTCTGGAAGAACAGGCGCTGGAAGCGTTCATCGAATCTGCGTTTGCCTGATTTTTTAATGGGGACAGATTTATTTTTAAAATAAATCTGTCCCCATTTGAGGTCCATTTGAGGGCTTGGAATTGGCCAGCGTGCCCTCATAACAAGGGTTACCTCCAACATCCCCAAGGGGAAGGACAGACCATGACCAGCCAAACCGAAACTGCCATCCTCGCCGGCGGCTGCTTCTGGGGCATGCAGGACCTGCTGCGGCGCTACCCCGGTGTCCTGAAGACACGCGTCGGTTACACCGGCGGCGATGTGCCGAATGCCACCTACCGCAATCATGGCAATCACGCCGAGGCCATCGAAATCGTCTTCGACCCTGCCGTCATCAGCTATCGGCAGATCCTCGAGTTCTTCTTTCAGATACACGACCCGACCACGCCCAACCGTCAGGGCAATGACCGCGGTCCCAGCTATCGCTCGGCGATCTATTACCTCAGCGAACAGCAACGCGACGTCGCCGAAGACACCGCAGCCGATGTCGACGCTTCGCGCCTGTGGCCAGGACGAGTGGTGACCGAAATCGAACCGGCCGGGCCGTTCTGGGAGGCGGAGCCGGAGCATCAGGATTACCTGGAGCGCATTCCGAATGGTTACACCTGCCACTTCATTCGCCCGAACTGGAAGCTTCCGAAGCGCACCTGAAGTCCGGTAGCGTCAGTGTGAAAGAGGGGAGCCGGTCTGTTTTCTGAAAAACGGACCGGTTCCCTTTTTTTGCCTTCGGTCTAGAAAGATAGCTAAGCAAGTTAGCTATATGTTAGTTTCGCGTCCTCATCACGAACCGCCTGGACTGACCCTGCCCATGACATCGCCTTCATCACCGCCCGATCCGTCCGATCCGTCCGAAGATCCCCGCAACCTGCAGATCGCCAGTGATGTCGTCGGCCAGCAGTTGCAACAGATCGCCATCCTCACCCGCAAGACTGCCAGCCATCTGGGCGTGGTTCTGGGCATCAATCAGACCGATGTCGCGGCGCTGGAGCATCTGATCGCGGATGGACCTCTGCCGCCGACCGAACTCGCGGCGCGGCTTTCCGTGACCACGGCGGGTATCACACAGGTCATCGATCGCCTGGAACGCGCCGGGCATGTGGTCCGCGAGCGGCAGCTCAATGACAAGCGCCGGGTGCTGGTGTGTCCGGTTCCGGAATCGGTGGCGCAGGCCTATCGGCATATCGCGCCGATGCTCAATGGCCTGAGCGCCGTGCTCGGAGCCCTCGATGGCGAGGATCGCGCCGTGGTTGAAGCCTTCCTGGGGCAAGTGATCGAGGTCTATCGCACCACGTTGCCGGGCAGCGCTGTGGCCACCTCTGAAAACCGGGACGCGTGATGAATCCCAAAAAAGTACTGGTGACCGGCGCAAGCATCGCCGGACCTGCGTTGGCGTATTGGCTGTCCCGGCAGGGCATGCACGTCACGGTGGTGGAAAGGGCGCCTGCGTTTCGTGATGGCGGACAGACGATTGACGTGCGGGGCGCCGGGCGTGAGGTCGTCCGGCGCATGGGCCTGGAAGATTTGATTCGGGCGAACACGACTCAGGAACAGGGCATCGCCTTCGTTGACCAGAACAACCGGACCAAGGCGTTTCTGGGTGTCGATGCGTTCGACGGTGAGGGGCCGATAGCTGAGCTGGAGATCCTGCGGGGTGAGCTCGCCAAACTGCTCATCCAGCACAGCCAGGACCGTGTCCTGTACCGATTCGGCGACAGCGTTGAAGCCATGGAAGACGATGGCGAGCAGGTCCATGTGCGTTTCGAACAGGGCGCCGAGCAGGTTTACGATCTGGTGATCGTGGCTGAAGGGATTGGTTCGACGACCCGCAACCGGGTGTTCGGCAACGAGGTCCAGCGTCGTCCCCTCAATCTGTATACGGCTTATTTCACCGTGCCTCGACAGCCGAGCGATGGCCAGGTCATGCGCTGGCACAACCTTCCGGGTGGTCGCTGTGTCTGCTTGCGGCCGGACAATCTGGGCACCACCCGCGCGTTTTTGTCTTTCCAGCAGGCGCCGTGCGGTTACGAAAAGCTCGCGCAGGACGAGCAGAAGTCCTTGCTCAGGCAACTCTTCGCCGACGCCGGTTGGGAGACACCACGCGTGCTGGCTGCATTGGAAGATGCCACCGATCTTTATCTGGATGCAGTGGGGCAGGTCAAAATGTCCCGCTGGTCCAAGGGGCGTATCGCGCTGGTCGGGGACGCAGCTTATTGCGCATCGCCCATCAGCGGCATGGGTACCAGCCTGGGACTGTGCGGCGCCTATGTGCTGGCCGGTGAACTGGGGCGTCATGCCGACCATGCCCAGGCGTTCACGGCCTATGAAAAACGGATGCGGCCCTTCGTCGCCCAGGCGCAAAGCGTGCCCGGCTTCGCTCCCAGACTGGCCTCGCCGCATTCGCGCCTTGGCATCACCCTTGGCCACGCGGTGTTGCGGCTGGCGAGTGCGCCGGGGTTCCGGCGCCTGTTCGGGAAAATCCTTTCGCCGAAGGCCGATGCTATCGAATTGCCGGAGTATGGCGAGCAGCAGTGATTCAATGGGGACAGATTTATTATCAACAAATAAATCTGTCCCCATTTTGTTTAGAATTGCGCGCCCTGCAGTTCTGCAGGTTTGCCATGGAAAGCAGCCTTACGAACCTGCACCAGGCAATCGGCTTCCACAAATTGAACAAGGACAAAGTCTCATGGGTATGAGAACGGCTGCGTTGGTTTTGTTGCTTGCAACGTCACTGACCGCCTGTGGAGGAAGCAAGGACAAGGCCACGGAACTGGTCGATATCAGTGGCGCCTTCAAGGAGCATTACGATGAGGTGGTGGAAACCACAATGCGAGATTATTCGCCACGTTACATGGCGGTGATGGACGAAGAAATCCGTGAGGTTGTGGAAGACAAGGTTCCGTTCGACGAGATCAGAAACCTGCGGATCGATACCCTGGCGGCTCAATTGCAGCCGGATGAACTCAATGCGGCGATTCGTGCCCACGATAACCCCGCGCAGAGCAAAGATATTTTGAATAACACGCCTGAGGGCCGCGCCTTTCTGGACAAGATTTTCGACGCTGAAGACACCGTCGAAAATACCTTCCAGGCCCTGCTGAAGGAGCGTGAACCAGCCATCCTTGAAGCGCTGGACAAGATCAATAACAAGAGGCTGAATGGATAGGTGTCCTGACGCTCTACGCTTGAGATTCAATGGGGACAGATTTATTTTTCAAAAAATAAATCTGTCCCCATTTTATTAACATCAGCGGGTCATAAAGCTACGAATCGCCTGCGTGGTTTCCCCCGGCGCTTCTTCCATCAGCCAATGGCCCGCGCCGGCGATCACCACTTCGGTGACATTGTCGGCGGCGTTGCGCATCACGATGGCTTCGTTGTTGCCGAAGGATTTCTCGCCACCGACCGCCAGGACCGGCATCGTCAGTTTGTTCTTTGACGACGCTTCGTTGTCCACCGCGTCCTGGCGAATGGCGCGGAACTGAGCGAAGGCCGCGTGCATCGCACCGGGGCGGGCGTAGAGTCTGGCGTAGTGCTGGCGCGTGGCTTCGTCGACTTTTTTCGGGTCGCCGGCGAACTCGTTCCAGAACCGATCCAGATAAATGCGCTCGCGGCCGGCGACCAGCCGCTCCATGTCCGCGCCTCCAAAATCGAAGTGCCAGAGCATCGGCGAACGCACGATGTCATTCCACGGCGCAATGCCCGGAACTGGCGCATCCATCACTACCAGGCGATCGGTCTGTTGTGGATACCGCGAGGCATAGGCGAAGGCGACCATGGTGCCGATGTCGTGACCGATGACGACCGAATGTTCGATGCCCAGCGAGGCGAGCACGGCGCGGATGTCTCCCGCCTGTGTCTTCTTGTCATAGCCACTGTCGGGAATCGACGACAACCCCATGCCGCGCAGATCAGGGATTACCACGGTGTGATCCTTCGCCAGATCCGTGGCGAGCGGCCCCCACATGTCCCCGGTATCACCAAAACCATGCAACAGCACCACGGCCGGGCCCTTGCCGCCGATGCGCGTGTGGATCTTCGCGCCGTCCACGGTAATGTCTTGCGTGCGGAAGGAAGCGGGGAAGGGTTCTACGTCAGCATGTGCCGGAACACTCAGGGCCACCAGCAAGGAGGCGGTCAGCAAGGCGCGGATCATCACGGAGACTCCAGAGGGGGTAGTGGATGGAGCGTAGACCGCTTTGAAAGCGCTGCCTTCAAGGCTGTGGGTTTTGCATCACCGACTGCTACTGACTTGCCTGACCCGTCGATATCAGGGAAGCTCCCGCGAATCCTGTCTCGGGCAAGTCGGCTTTACGATCGAATCGTTAGGGAAGCGGTGAATGGCGTTCAAGGTGTTGGTGGTCGGTGGGTATGGAAACTTCGGCAGCATTGTCTGCCGGCATCTGGCGTCGATGCCTGATGTTGATTTGGCGATCTCGGGTCGCGATGCGCACAAGTTGCTGCGCAAGGTCGAGGCGTTACAAGCCGCTTCCGGAAAAGCCTGCGCAAGTTGGTGTGGCGATGCCATGGGGCCAGGGATTCAGTCAGCATTGGGCTCGATGGGCATTGAGTTGGTCATCCACACCGGCGGCCCGTTTCAAGGGCAATCCTATGCGGTCGCCGAGGCCTGCATCGAGGCCGGTGTGAACTATTGCGACCTGTCTGACTGCCGAACCTTCGTCAACGGTATCGGCGTACTCGATGCGCGCGCGAAAGCGGCGGGCGTGGCGATTCTCAGTGGTTGCAGTTCAGTGCCGACCCTGTCTTCGGCCATCATCGATCAGCAGCGGTATCGCTTTCAACGCATCGACTCGATCGAACATGGCATTTCCTCTTCCGCCAAGATGCCGGGGCTGTCTACCGTTGAAGGTGTGCTTGCCTACGCGGGCAAGCCGATCAAACAGCTCAAGGATGGCCGGGTTCACGAGGTGCCGGGCTGGCAGGATCTGACGTTGCGCAAGAT
The DNA here is from genome assembly GCF_023242425.1 of Pseudomonas sp. MWU12-2029. Classification (NCBI taxonomy): domain Bacteria; kingdom Pseudomonadati; phylum Pseudomonadota; class Gammaproteobacteria; order Pseudomonadales; family Pseudomonadaceae; genus Pseudomonas; species Pseudomonas sp. MWU12-2029. Next base: position 576,890 of record NZ_JALJDY010000003.1, read on the forward strand.
GCCGCACCTGGGCACTCGCTTGCTGGCCAATGTCGACGTGCCGGACATGGACATTTTCGCCGGGCGTTATGGCGCCCGGACACTGAACTTCAAGGCCGGTGCCGGGCTCAAGCTCGGCGGTGTCGCCAATGCATTGTTCGCACAGGCCCAGAAGAAGGGGCTGATTCGGGACCATGCACCCTGGGCTGCAAGACTGCATCGCCTGGGCACTTGGTTCGAGCGACTCGGCGATGGCAAAAGCGCGATGTACATCGACGTGCAAGGTATCGGGGTTGAAGGACAATCGCTGTCCATGACCGCTCAGCTGACGGCATGGAATGACAAGGGCCCGGAAATCCCAAGCTGCGCCGCTGTGGCCCTGGCCACCAAAATGGCCCAAGGCTATGTGCCTGAACCCGGCGCCCGGCCTTGCGTGGGCGAAATCACCGTCGACGAATACATGGCCGCGATCAACGATCCTGAAAACCTGAGCCTGTCCGTGCATTTCTCTGACGGGCAGCGCTGAGCATGCTTTACCTGTGCCTCAAATACATTCATGTGATCGCCGCGGTTTTCCTGTTCGGCTTCGGCATGGGTTCCTACCTGTACCTGATCGCAGCCAGCCGCACCGCCAACCCTCAGGTGATCGCTCATGTGGCGAAAATGGTCGTGCGCTTCGACGCATGGATCACCACCCCGGCAGGCTTCATTCAGATCGCATCGGGCTATGGGCTGATCAGGCTGGCCGGCCTGCCGTTGACCACGGAATGGGTGCTGACTTCGTTGATCATCTTTCTTTGCGTGGGTTCGCTCTGGCTGCCGGTGCTGGTGCTGCAGAAGCGCTTGTACGTGATGGCTTCGAATGCGATCGAAACCGGGGGAGGGCTCGCGGATGAGTACCGCTCGGTCTACCGGAAATGGTTCTGGATGGGGGTGGCCGGTTTTCTGGGGATGTTCGTGATCGTCTTGATGATGGTGACGAAGATGACGCCCGTGCAGGTGCTAGGGCTCTTGCTGTAGCGAAGCCTTCAGAAAGCGTTGCTCATGATCGGGAGCAGGCAGAAGACAAGTGTCATATTGTCCAAACAGCCGATAACGATTCAGTGCAATACGATCGTAAGCCCAGTTCCGAAGCCCGCGCGGGAAAATGCGCAAGCACTGCAATGGACGCCAGCGGGCGGGCAGTTGGGCAACGACTTCGAAAAAGGCATCGGAGCGCTCCCAATAGTGTCGGTCGCGGATGACCGCCATGGTGTCGAACTGATCGAGGGGTAAATCTGCCCAGGCGAGCAGCGCCTGCCCTTCGGGAGACTGCACCGCTGCCAGCCGGACTCGCTGATGGCGGTCATGGCGAATCAGGAATTTCGCCCAGCCATTGCACAACTTGCAGACGCCATCGAACAACACCACCGTCTCGCCGAGTTTCAGCAGGGGAGCCGGTGAAGGGCGAATCCGGGAAACGGGCATAGACGTCGGTCCATTGAGGCCTGGTTTCCCGGATCATATCCTTAAACGGTCACGACAATCTTTCCGACCTGCTGATTGGCTTCAAGAAAGCGATGCGCTTCCTGAATGTCCTCAAGGGCGAACGTTTTCGCAATGATCGGTTGCAGAGCGCCTGATGCGAGGCCGTCGCCAATGAACGCCTTGGCCCGGGCCAGCGCCGCAGGATTCGCGACGATCTCTGCGTAGAGATAGCCCTTGAGCGTCAGGCTTTTACCCAGCACGGTGAACAGCGGGAACGGCGTAGGTTCCGGGCTCAATGCGCCGTACTCGAGCAGAATGCCGCCTCGGGCCATGCTCTGGGTGAGCTGTTCGAAACCGGGGCCGCCAATCGGATCGAACACTACGCGCGCGCCCTGGCCATCGGTCAGGGCCATGACGGCGGCGACGATATCCTCTTCATCGCTGACGATGACGTGCGCGGCGCCGGCATCCAGCAAGGCTTGCTTCTTGGCGCGGGTGCGGGTTACGGCAATCGAAGTCGCGCCGACCATTCGGGCAATCTGGAAGGCTGCCAGGCCGACGCTGCTGGAGGCGGCAGTGACCAGCACAAAATCGTTTTTCGTCAGTCTGGCCTGTTCGACGAGCGCGCCCCACGCGGTGACGTACTGCATCCAGGATGCAGCAGCCTGTTCAAAAGACAGGTTCGACGGGTGTTTGACTGTCAGCTCGGCGGGAACGTTGGCCAGTTCGCCGTAGGTACCCCATTTGGCGATGTCCAGCGGCGGAATCAGGCTGACCGCATCGCCGACCTTGAACTCGCTGACGCCGGCACCGACGGCAGCCACCACGCCGGCGGCTTCATAACCGAGGCGGCTGGGAAATTGCGCTTCCTGCAGGTAGGCGTGATTGCGGAACATGACCTCGGCCCGATTCAACCCGAAAGCCTTGACCTCGATTTGCACCTCTCCGGATGCCGGCGCCGGCACTTCGACCGATTCCAGTTTCAAAACGCTTGCGTCGCCGTATTCATGAATCCTGACAATGCGTGCCATGGTTACCTCTTCTGTGATCAATGAGGCCGGTGTGGCCGGCCTTAGTTCGAGTAAAAAAAACGCGCCTGTTGCCGTTGTGCGCGTCGTTTCCATGGCCGCCAATTTAGGCTTTGGCCCGGGTCGGATAAAGACCTACGATAGCGCAACACTAGAAACACAGGGTTTCCAATGGATCGCCTCACCTTGATGGCCGTCTTCGTCAAAGCGGTGGAGCTTGGCTCCTTCAGCGCGGTGGCCGATGAGCTCAATCTGTCCCCGCAACTGGTCGGCAAACAGGTCAAGATGCTCGAGCAGCATCTGGGTGTCTCGCTGCTCAATCGCACGACCCGCAAACAGAGCCTGACCGACTTCGGCCGTACGTTCTATCAACGGGCGAAGCTGATCCTGGCCGACATGGACGCCGCCGAAGAAATGGCTGCGATGACCCGAGGCGTGCCCAGTGGCCGGCTCAGAATCAACGCACCGGTCACCTTTGGCGTCAGCACGCTGGCGCCTCGACTGCTGGAGTACATGGTCAGGTATCCGCAGGTGTCGGTGGACCTGACCCTGTCCAATGAACTCGTTGACCTGCTGGAGGGCGGGTATGACGTGGTGTTTCGAATCGGTGAACTGTCTGACAGCGGCCTGAAGGCATTGCCTTTGAAGCCATATCAAATGGTGCTGTGCGCGGCGCCTGCCTATCTGGCCAGGCGTCCACCGATCACGACCCCGCTGGATCTGCAGGAACATGAATGCCTGGCGTTCGCCTATTCCGACGGTCGTTCCCACATTCGCCTGGAAGGGCCGGACGGTTGCATCGACGTGCCGATTAAAAGCAGATTGACGATCAATCAGGCCGACCCGTTGCTGTCGGCGGCGGTGGCCGGGCTGGGTGTGGTGCTGTTGCCGCTGGAGCTGGTCAAGGATGCGCTGAGAAGCGGAACGCTGGTCGGGCTGCTGCCGGACTACAACGTTCCGGTTTCCCCGATGAATCTTCTGTACGCACCGGACCCTCGGTTGACGCCCAAGCTGCGAAGCTTCGTGGATTTTGCGAGGGCTGTGTTTGGCGCTGGTGCGTGAAAGGGCAGCGAAGCGTGATCAGCTTCCATCGTTCAATTCATTCCGAGCCTGTCAGCAAACCCGGATCGAACGAAGTATTGGCGATCGTTGCCACGTCGGGTTCAGCTTCCCATTCCACGGTGTCACCTGCGATTTCGCGCACGATCCACTGCTGTGGCGCGGTCCACGAGAGTTCGATGAAAGGGCCATTGAGCGCCTTGCTTGCAATCAACAGCGCGACCTCATCGGCCGGGCCCGGGCACATGCCACCGACGGCCATGGGCACGCGTTCGCCTATCAGACGGGTGAGCAGGCACAGTCGCTCGGCGTGGGAATTGAAGGGAACTCGATGCTCCGCGTCTGCGTAATCCATCATTTGCAGATAGCCCGATTCGTCCGCTGTCGAATGGATGAGTGCGAGATGAAAGGGTGCCTGGCCCTGGCCTTTTGCATAACGTGATTTGATGACTGCGATTTCCTGAATTGGCGGGTTTGAACGTGTCGGGACACTGGTCAATCCGGTTTTGATTTGTCTGCCGCACCTTGTCATCCAGTTCCAGTTCAGAAATCCTCCGGTGAACGCCAGCAGTTCCTGATCGATCTGTTCGACTGTTGCATTTATCCCGGCTTGGGCCAGATCGTAGGCATCATCGAAGTAGCCGCACAGGGCAAGTGCCTCCGTAAAACTGTCATTGTCCCTCGCCCAGACTTGATACATCCCTTCAGCCAGCGCTCTGGCGAAGCCAGGATTGTCGAGAAGCATTTTGTGCGCATCGGCCAGAATGTAAGGCAGTAGCTCTGCGGTGGTCATGGCGGGACGTGCGATTCGTAATAATTGACTCGCGGTGTCGAAACGATTTGATTCGCCCATCAGTGCGAGTTCTATCAGCGCATAGGCAGGGTTTGCCTGGTCCTGGATCTGCGCATTCGCCCACTGCACGATGTCCGGGACGTCAAGTGTACGGAGTTCCAACGCGAGCTTCAGGTAGGCGACTTGTTCGCTCAAGGGCACATCGGATGCAGAAACTGTCATGCGGTTCTCAAATGTTCAGGCGTAGGGGCAGAGTGTTTAACAGGCAAATGATGGGTACGATGCAGTTCCATCCCGAACTTCAGGCGTGTTGTTGCGACGCAGCCCATTGCTCCCTGGTCAGCCCGTAACACTTGCACCAGGCCGGTGTCGTGGACAGCGTCAGCTCGGCATCGTACAAGTGCACCGCACCGATCTTCATGGCGGCTTTCTGCGAGCGGATGTTTGACGGTGCGATGTGAAGATAGACCGTGTCGTACACCTTGAAGGCGTGTTCCAGCATCAGTTGCTTCAGTTCGCGATTGGTCTCGCCACCCCATTTCGCCCGCACCAGAAAGGTATATCCGATGGCGATACTGTCCGGCAGGTCGGGCGGTGTGTAGTAACTCGACATGCCCACGATCAGCCCCGTATCGATATCAATGACGACCAGGGTTTTGCCGGTGGCCAGCCGCGCGGCGAAGTACGTTTCGAATACCGGCCGCTCATGGCGGTCGCTGGCGGGGTGGCCTGCCCAGATGTGCGGGTCCGAGGCCGCCAGAAACAGGCCTTCAAAATCGTTTTCGGTCAGAGGCCTGAGCCTCAGCGTGCTCCCGCATAAAACGGGTTGGCAGTCGAAGTCGCGCACTTGAATGGGTTCCTTTCCAGTTGAATCGTGGGAAGGGAACCAGTCTAGAGTCACGGATCCTCAAGAAAAGATCCAATGCGCCTGATATTGATGGAGCCATCGTGCTCAATCTTGAGATCTACGGTTTCGACGCTTGAATCGCCGCCGTCATACAACGCTCTCACGTTGCAGGCTGCTCATATACCCGATGCCCGCAGCCTTCAAACGGTTCACCAGGTCATCGCGCGCTGCGCGTCCACCCGAACGAATGTATTCAAGCTCCGACGCTGTGATCAACACCACGGGAACCATTCTGACCGGGGATAGAGGCATGTCATCCAGTCGGGTAGGGAAGTCCGGTTCAGGGGCGCCCAGCAGGACGCCGGTTGAGTCGTCCTCCGTCACGAAATGTGCGGGCAGTTGATCACTCATGTGACTGGACAGGCTGAACCCGGGAATTTCGATGGATAGCGCACCGTACTGGTCGAGTCGGTGGGTTATTCCTCCAGCGTCTGCCACCGTTTTGGCAATGTGCTCCACCAGCTCGAATGCCCAGCTGCGCTGGAAAAGGTCGACATCACCCAAGGGACCACGGGCGTGCTCGGGTATATCGGCGGTTTCCAGGAACAACTCCATCTCGAAACCGTTGCCCGTCCCCTCAGCATCATCATCGAAAGGGTCCGACAGGCCTTCGGTGGCGATGATTATGTTGTCGCCACGGCGAATGACCCGGTAGGCCTGACGCGTCGAGGGCCAGTAAGGGCCGCCGGAAAAGCTCGGGCTGATCATGTAGGCAAGGACATCCCGCTCCACGGTGCCGATAGATCCCCAGTAGCGATCCAGACATGCTGCACCGGCCGTTCTGGCTGCCATGTTTGCTGCTTCAGCCTCGTTCAGGTCGCCGGTAGTCACCAGTTCTTGCAGCTGGAGGGCTTGTGGTGGGGCCTGGGTGTCCTGGTTGAAAGGACGTTTCAATGAGTCGAGAAGCTTCTTGAACAAATTCATGTGCGTTCCTTGCTGGTGTTGAGCGGTGCGGGCTCTTTCTTTTCGGTAGCCGGAGCTTTTTCCTGATGTTTCCCCACGTGGTTTTTCCACGGGAAGTACTTAACAAAAACCGAGCGATTGATTACTCCGGATTCTCCCACCTGAAACCCGGGCATGTGTTGCAGATCAAGCTGTAAGCACTGAGCCGCAAGTGCCTTTTGTAACGCGGGATCCGGGTGAAAGGACTCTGGACGGGAATAGCTTTTCTCAAGCGTCACATCGCAACGTGTGACTTGGCCCTTTGCGTTAGCCGTGAAATCAAAGTGGGCGCTTCCGAACGCGTTGATTGAGTGCCCGGCCAGCAGGTTGTCCCAGAAAAAGCGGCTTGCAAGACCAGCCTTCCGGTGTCCCAGGTCGTAATCGGAAATGGATGAAACATCGCCCTGGGCGATCAATGGCGCGATGATCTCAAGGGAGCCGTCGACCGGGCTCTGGAGATCTTCCGGGATGGTTGACCAGATCTCGCTCCAGCACACATCGGTTACAAGATTGGCGAAGTCGGCTGGGGAATCCGGCTCAGTTGACCGCGCCTCGCAGAGCAATACGTCACCTTGCCGGCTGAGTTTCATCCGCAACTTAACGCTGCCTCGTAGGCCTTCGCTATTCGCCAGAAACACTTTCTCGGCCAAGGTGTTACGTAAAACCCTGATATAGCGCCTTGCCTCCATCGCGTTGATTTCTTTTGAAGTCATATACGTTGGAGCGGACTTGCCACCACTGTCCATCCAGGCATTGATTCGCTGGTCAGTGGTCAGCTGGTGACAGCCAGAAAGGGAAGCCAGGCCTGTCAGGAAAAGCAGCGGCGAGATCAGCCGACAATCGATCCATGATTTCAATGTATTGCTGATCACTCATCTGTTCCTTGAAAAAACGAGGCGCCATTTTGCCTTGAAGCCAGACCGCCGTACATTTGCAACGCACATCTCGATTGATCGCAAGAATCAAACCGGACTCGGCCGCAACTCGTGCACCAGATCAATCAGCGCACGCAACCGCGCCGGCACAAAGCGATGGCCCGAGTAGTAAAGCCTCAACCCGCCAAACGACGGACACCACGGCATCAGCACCGGCACCAGTGCGCCGCTGGCCAGTTCTTCCTGGATGAACCACTCGGAAATGAAACCGATACCCAGGCCCAGCACCACGGCCTGTTTGATGGCCAGCAATTCGTTGAACACGAAGCGCGTCGGCAGATCCATCTGCAATTTCTCGCCGTCGCGTTCCAGCTCCCAGTGATAGAGACCGCCGTGGGCCATGCGCATGCCGATGCTCTGGTGGGTGAGCAGATCCCGTGGGTGTTCCGGCACGCCATGGCGTTTGAGGTACTCCGGCGTTGCCACCATGAGCATGCGGATGTCGCCTGACAGCGCCACCGCAATCATGTCTTGCGGCACGGACTCTGCCAGGCGGATCCCGGCGTCGAAGCCCCCGGCGACGATGTCGACCATGCTGGCCTCGCTGACGACGTCGATGCGAACCTCGGGATAACGTCGGGCGTACTGATTGAGCAGCGGCTCCAGCAGCAGATAGGCCGCGCCGTGCGGCGCGTTGATGCGCAGTGTGCCGCTGGGTTCGTCGAGACCGACGCTGGCCTCTTCGCCGGCACTCTTGATCTGCGCCAGGGCCGGGGCGATGCGCTCCACATAGCGCTGCCCGATGTCGGTGAGGGCAACGCTGCGTGTGGAGCGATTGAACAGGCGCACCTTCAGCCGCGCTTCGAGGCCGGCCACGGCGCTGCTCACGGCGGTAGTGGACATGCCCAGTTCCTGTGCCGCGCCGCGAAAACTGTTGCGCCGGGCGACGGCCAGTACCACTTCCAGCTCGGTCATTCCTGTTCTGTGCATGGATTGTCCTGAAAATAGGGATGCTTCATCAGTCAAAGGATAGCTTATCGGAACAATCAACCCTTCTTAGACTTCGCTCCATCGAGGCTCGCTTCAAGCGAGTCATTTTCAGCGAGGAGTTGTCATGCAGCGCATTGAACACATCTACATCAACGGCGAGTACGTCCTCCCACACGGCCAGGAGTGGTTCGACCTCCATAACCCGAGCACCGAGCAAGTCATCGGTCAGGTCCGGTTGGGCGATGCACTCGATGCCCGGCGCGCCATCGCCGCCGCCAAGGCTGCATTCCCGGCCTGGTCTCGTACCACGCGCGAAGAGCGCATCGCCGCCCTGCAACGCATACACAAGGCCGTGGCGGCCAGAGAGGAAGAACTGCTGGAAGCCATCCTTGAGGAGTACGGCTCGCCCGCGGTTCGCGGGCGCTGGATGGCGACGTACCCGGCGGACGTGATTGCGCAAGCGATCGAGGCACTGGAGGCGTTCGACTTCGAAGAGCAGGCCGGCATGGCCAAGGTCATTCTGACGCCCGTGGGCGTGACTGGCCTGATCACGCCGTGGAACAGCAATGCCGGCTTCATCTGCAACAAGCTGGCCACCGCACTGGCGGCGGGCTGCACCGCCGTCATCAAGCCCAGCGAGATGAGCGCGTTGCAGACGCAGGTCGTGCTCCGGGCGTTGCATGAAGCGGGGCTGCCACCGGGTGTCTTCAACATCGTCAACGGACGAGGCGACGTGGTTGGCGAGGAGATCGCCCGCCATCCCGACGTGGCCAAGATCTCGTTCACGGGGTCGTCCGCGGTCGGTCAGCATCTGGTCAGAGCCGGCGCTGACACCCTGAAGCGCGTGACCCTGGAACTCGGTGGCAAGTCACCGACCGTAGTACTCGATGACGCGGATTTTCAGGCAGTCATGCCGCTGGCACTGCACGCCGGATTCCTCAACAGCGGCCAGGCCTGCATCGCCGGCACTCGCATTCTTGTCCCGCGTTCACGGCTCGCGGAGTTCGAGCAGGTCGCGAAAGAGGGCGTCGCACAGTTTCAATCGGGCGACCCGCGCAACGCCGACACCGATATCGGCCCGATGGTCAGCCAGAAACAATGGGAGCGGGTGCAGCGCTACATCCGTATCGGCCAGGAGGAGGGTGCGAGGTTGCTGGCGGGTGGCGAAGGTCGTCCGCAAGGCCTGCACGCCGGATGGTTCGTCAAACCCACGATCTTCACCGACGCCAACAACCAGATGCGGATCGCGCGCGAGGAAATCTTCGGCCCCGTGCTGACGATCATCCCTTACGAAGACGACGCCGATGCGATCCGCATTGCCAACGATACGGACTATGGGCTGAGCGCCCTGGTGCTGGGCCAGAATCCCGAACGTTGTGTGAACATTGCCCGTCAGATCGATTCGGGACGCGTGCTCATCAACACCCTGGCCCACGAACCGCGCGCTCCTTTTGGTGGCTTCAAACACTCGGGCCTGGGGCGTGAAATGGGCAAGTGGGGGATGAGTGCGTATCTGGAACCGAAGACGTTGATCACGGTTCTTCCGAAACCGGCCCGTGAAGATTGATCGATATCGAGCGCCATCGATCACACCGACTCATCCGCCGAACAGCAACGATTGCGCCCCAGCCGCTTCGCCTGATACAGGCAGGTATCCGCCGACTTCAGCAGCATCGCCGGCGTCACCGCGTCGTCAAGCGGATGACGGGTCGCAATGCCGGCGCTGGCGGTCACGTAGCCGAGGGGATGCCCGGTGTGTTCCAGTTCCAGCGAGCGGATGGCTTGCAGGATGTCCTCGGCGACCTGGATGGCGCCGGCGTTTTCGGTGTTGGGCAGCAGCACGGTGAATTCTTCGCCACCGTAGCGCACGGCGAGGTCGCCGGGGCGTTTGACCGCTTGCTGGATCGCCCGCCCGACGGCGTTCAGGCAGTCGTCGCCGGCGGCGTGGCCGTAGCGGTCGTTGTAGCGTTTGAAGTGGTCGACATCGAGCATGATCAACGACAGCGACGAGCCCTGACGGCGCGCCAGACGAATCTCGTCTGCCAGTGTGTTGTCCAGGCGCCGACGGTTGCCGAGGCCGGTGAGGCTGTCGGTCAGTGCCATGTCGCGCATGGCCTGGTGGGCGGAACGGATTTCCCGTTCCATCGCGATCCGCTGGCGCAACTGGCTCAGTACGATCAGTCCAAAACCGGCGAGGACCAGAATCAGGAAAATCAGCACGAAGCCGTTTTTCAGCAAATCCCGACGCCAAGGTGCGGTGATGGAATCTTTCGATAAACCGGCCTCCACCACCAGCGGATAGGTGGTCAGGGCGCGATAGCCATACAGACGCTCGGTGTCATCGACCACCGCCCGGATCTGGGCAATACCTTCGTTGGAGGCGGGCAGGTAGGTCTTGAAGATCTCGCTGTTCGCCAGGCTTTTGCCCACCACGGAGGCGATGAAAGGGCGGCGAACCAGAATCGTCCCGTCACGCATGGCCAGCACCAGTGCGCCTTTGTCATCGATCCGGAAATCACCGTAATAGTCGACGAAGTAACTGACCTTGACCGTCCCCAGCAGCACGCCGGCGAACGAGCCATCGGGGTTGTTCAAACGGCGGGAGATGGGAATGATCAGGTCATGGGTGGAGCGGCTCTCGACTACCTGGCCGATGCGCACTTGCCGATCCTCATGGGTGCGGTGGTACTCGAAATAATCGCGGTCGGCATTGTTGGCCATTTCCGGGGTGACCTCTTTGTCGGTCACGATCCAGTGGCCGTCCGGGCCGTAGATGAACAGGCCGTGCAGCTGCGGCATGATTTTCGATTGCTGCACCAGCAACTTGTGAATGCGCGGGACATCAAGGTTCTGCAGACCATCACCTTCGACACGCTCGGCCAGCCCGGCGGTGACCACATCGACCTGGCGAATCGTGTCCTCGGCGTGCTGGGCCGTGGCGCGGGCCAGGTTGGTCACCGAATCGCGCGCGGACGCAAAGACCGAACGATAGTCACGCCATGTCCGCCAGCTCTCGACTGCCAGAAACGCCACGACCACCACCAGCATGAAGCTGACGGTCAGCCGAAAGGTCGAACCGGCCTTCATCGCTTTGCCGGCGGGGCGCCGCGTGTCGTTCGCCGTGGGCGCTTGTGTGTTGCGTCCGAGCATCAACTTTTCCCTGGATGTCGTTCTGAACGTATTGCTGGCGAACATTATGACAAGGATCGGCGGGAAGGTCGGGACCGCCGTGCGATTGAGCCCCGGATTGAGTGGATTGTCTCGTTTGAGTTGACGGTTAAACGCTTTGCAGGTGATTTATCGCTTTCAGGCGAGTCATTAATCTGTGCCCATCTTGAACGCAAGCGAACTTCCACAACTAAAAAGGGATTCAATATGAGCACTGCAACCTACAACCGCCTGAACAAAGACGACGCCGTGGTTCTGCTGGTCGATCACCAGACCGGTCTGATTTCGCTGGTACAGGACTTCTCGCCGAACGAGTTCAAGAACAACGTGCTGGCACTGGCCGACCTGGCCAAATTCTTCGAGCTGCCGACCATCCTCACCACCAGTTTCGAGCAGGGTCCGAACGGCCCGCTGGTGCCGGAACTCAAGGAAATGTTCCCGGATGCGCCGTACATTGCCCGCCCGGGCCAGATCAACGCCTGGGACAACGAAGACTTCGTCAAGGCCATCAAGGCCACCGGCCGCAAGCAGATCATCATTGCCGGTGTCGTGACCGACGTGTGCGTGGCGTTCCCGACCTTGTCGGCGCTGGCGGAAGGGTTTGACGTGTTCGTGGTGACCGATGCCTCCGGCACCTTCAACACCACCGTGCAACAGGCCGCATGGAACCGCATGACCCAGGCCGGCGCACAAATGATGAACTGGTTCTCGGTGGCCTGTGAGCTGCACCGCGACTGGCGCAACGATATCGAAGGATTGGGCAATCTGCTGTCGCAGCGGATTCCGAACTACCGCAATTTGATGAATGGGTATGCGGCGCTGACGGCACACCAGAAATAACCCTTCGCGGACAACAGAAAGCCTGCCCTGAAAAGCAGGCTTTCGTCGTTCATACCGCAATCAAAAGGGAGTCAGTGCACACCTCGTCAGAAAATGATGGCATTGCGCCATTTATCTCGCTGATTGTCTTGTGACAGAGCCTTGCGCTCAGGCAGAATCCGCGGCTTCAGATTCAGGGAAGACCCCCATGATTGCTTCATTGCAGAGCGCAGCTGCGCAAATTCGCCAGGCCGTTCGTGTGGCCACCGAGGGCCTGGTGGGGCGTGAACAGTTGGCCGAGCTGATTGTCCTCGCCGCTGTCGCCCAGGAGCACATTCTGGTGGTCGGGCCGCCGGGCACAGCCAAGAGTGCGGTGGTGCGGCGAGTGGCGCAATCCATGGGGGGACGCTATTTCGAATACCTGTTGGGCCGCTTCACCGAGCCCTCTGAGCTATTCGGTGCCGTGGACCTGAAAAAGCTGCGCGAAGGCACGGTAGAAACCGACGTGACCGGCATGCTTCCCGAGGCCGACATTGTGTTTCTGGACGAAGTCTTTCTCGGGTCCACGGCCATTCTCAATACGCTGCTGGGTGTGCTCAACGAACGACGCTTTCGTCGCGGACACACTCAGATTCAATGCCCGTTGCGCGTCTGTGTTGGCGCCGCGAATGGTCTGCCGGAAGATGAAGCGCTGGCTGCGTTCGGTGACCGGTTCCTGTTGCACCTGTTTGTCGAGTCGGTACCGGACAATCAACTGGAGGCCATGCTGGCCGGTGGTTGGCAGTCCGAGCAGCGGCCGGTTCAGCAACTGCTCGGTTTGAGCCAGTTGGACACCCTTGGTCAGGCGCTGAAGAATGTCGATCTCACACAGGTTCGCCCTGTATTGGCCCAGGCCATTCGCCGTTTGCGTGAGGCCGGCATTCAGTTGTCGGACCGCCGTATCGTCAAATCCCAGCGGTTGATTGCCGCCGCCGCTTTGCTCGGTGGACGTCTGCAAGCCAGCGAAGCGGACCTGTGGCCCTTGCTGTATGTGCTGCCGACCAAAGAAACCCAGCAACATGGCCGTGAGGTTTTGCGGGAGATCTTCGCGCAGTCCAGCAACAGCCATCTGTTCAGTGCCGTGGAGGAGGCGACCTTGCAGCCGATGTCGCGGCTCAATCGCCTGCTGGAAACGGCGCAGGACTATCTGACGCGCGCCGAGCCGCCAGCGAGCCCTCTGCTTGAAGGATTGCTGCGCGAGATCGACGCCAACTTCGACAGCCAGACCATGCCGGCACAATTGCAGGAAGTCCGTGGGCAAATGACCCGCCTGATGACGTCCGCCGTATGAGTGTTTCGGCCAGGGCCTGGACCTGGCGTCCACGGTCGACGCCTGTCGAACCGCAAGCCGCTGTGGCCTGGGGGGATGCCGCCCGACACCTGCATGCCCGATTGCGGTTGATGCCTGTCGAGCAGGCATCACGCCTGCAAGCCACAGCCAATCGCGACATGCTGATGGTTTCGGGAGCGGCCGATGATCTGCCCTGGGTCGACGGCGTGGCATATGCCGCAACGGATGCCCGTGCACCGGGGCTCTGGCTTCCCACGCGTTGGGAGCCCGAGGTGCCAATCGATCTGTTGGGACAGGCGTTGTTCAACGCCTTTTCACGTGCGCCGCTGTTGCTCTGGCGCGATCCAGCGGTGGTGATTCCCCTTGATCGACAACTGCCGGTGACGGCGCAGCATCTGCAGAAAATCGATGCTTATTGGGCAGGACGCTGATGCAGTTACCCGATTCCTTGCACCCTTGGCGACAATGGCTGGAATGGTTTGCCCCGGAGCAGATGCCACTGTTCGGCGACCTGCTGGGTCGTCTCGACCCCATCCTTGGCCCTTTGCGCGGTCAGCATCAGGGCGGTGTGCCCGAGCCTGATGGCCTGGGTGATTTGCAACGCCGTGGTGCTTATGAGCGCCTGTTGTCCAGCGAATGGCTGCTGGCAGACGAAGTGCCCGAAGAATTCATGCGCCGGGTCGCCGTGGGAGAACACCTTTTTCTCGCCCCGCAATACCGCTCCCGGCAGGCCAATCGGCTGATTGTCGTTTTGTTTGATGCCGGCCCCTTGCAGTTGGGGGCCGCGCGCCTGGTGCATCTTGCCTTGCTGATCCTGCTGGCACGCCGCGCCCGGGAGGCGGGTGCAGAGTTGCGCTGGGGAATCCTGCAAGAGGCGCCTCGTCTCCATGAACTCGACACTTCGGCGCAACTCAAGCGTCTGCTCAGCGCTCGCACCTATCACACGGTGAGTGACGCGCATTGGCAGGCCTGGCGCGGGTGGCTCGCCGAGCAGCCGGATCAGGCCGGCGAATGCTGGGTCGTCGGCCAGCGCCTGCCCAAAACCGACAGCCAGTCCTGCACTCACCGGGTTCAGATCCATCGCAGCCTCGAAGGGCAGAGCCTGTCCTTCGAATTGCAGGCTGCGACAACCCGTCGTGTGTCGCTGCCGATTCCCGAAGAAGGTTCGGCCGTGCGGTTGCTCAGCGGTCAGTTCGAAGCTGAAGTGGTGGCAGCCGCACCGGCAGTCAAGGGCACAGTACCCCGGGTCGCCCTCAACCTGCCGCCGGTCATCTCCAGTGCCGGTACCCATGTAGCGCTTAAGTTGCTCGATGAAGAGGGCATGGTGGTGATAAAGCTGCCGACAGAGCACCAGAAAAAATCGCTGCAAGTGCGCCGCAACCTCTGGAGCACCGGGCGCGTGCCGCTGGCTGCAACTTTTTCGGGCCGCAACCTCGGCGCGGTATTGAGCCAGCACGACTGGCTCTGGTTCTGGAAAGTGCCCGGCTTGAGCGCTGTGGAGAAGCCCCCTCGCGAGCAACTGCAATTACCGCCTGGTACCGCCAGACTGCTGCCTGTCGTCTGGCTGAACGGTGGTCGAACCGGCCGCCTGTTCTTGCTGGATACTCAAGGACATCTGGCGTATTGGGAGGCCGCCAGCGGAGAGTCTCCGCCCCCGTCGCCACCCGCGAAAACCCGTCGCTGGGCCGACAACGTGCTGGGGCTGGCCAAGGTCGCCAATGAGACGATGGCGTATGTACGGAGTGACGGCGGCCGGTTATATGCCCATTCGGTTGGCGCCGAAGGCGCTGCATCGTGCGGTCATGTGATCGGCAATACCGAAGGCGTGAGCCAGGTGTTGTTTGCCGCCAGTCGACTGTGGCACCGGTCCTTCGGTGGTTGTGCGTTGCTCTCGGTCGATAATGGCAAACAGCGTTGGCAGATCATTTCGGCGACAGGCAGCTCGATGCCAGCCGAACGAGTCGATCTGGCCCATGGCTGGAAGGGGCTTGGACTGTTGCGTCAACACAAGGGTGACCCGTACTCGCTGGTCTTGATCGGCTCTGATCAGCAAACCGTTGCTCTGCATAGCGAAGGACAGCAGCGTGTCCTGTTCACCGCTGCCAGTGACATTGTCAAAATCAGCTTCTGCCCCATGAGTGGCCTGGTTGCAGCACTGACCAGCGCACGTGAGTTGCTGGTTTACTCGGTTCCCCTGCGTACCCTGCGCCTGCAGATTTTCTGCAACCAGGTGGCGGCAAAACACAAGGAAGGCGCCGATGCTTGAGCATGACGCAGCATTGATACGCCGTCCGGTGCTGACCGGGCATCAACAGATTGAAGGGCTTTGGTTTCCTGCCGAACGCTTTGATGAATCCGAGCGTGCGCGCCAGATCCTTGATCACTGGCAGACCGGCGCACGAGCCTACCGCTTCGACGATGGCGACTTGTTGCGTTTTCGTCAGCCGGTATCGGCCCAGTGTGATGCGCTGGTCGGATGGCCGCTGATCCGTCAGGGCCACACCTTGTGTTCGGCGCCGCTGACTCCGCAAGAGTTGGCCCGCCTGCCTGCCGCCGATGTCTGGCTGGTGCGCGGCAGCCACGTCAGCATTTTGCAACTGCGCGATGCAATAACGCTCGCACCTGGTGAGTGGATCGACGTCAGTACTTACACCCTGCTGGACACATTCGATTGCTGCAGCGCATTGCCGGAGCCGGCACCTGAACCTCGTGCGGTTTCTACCGATGTACGGGAAATTCTTGGTGGCGCGCTGGGGCCGGTCAGCCCCGAGCGCGAAGGGGTGATGCGAGCGCTGCTGGAACGTCCGCGCACGGCCGCCAAAAGTCAGCCCGACCAACCCGTAAAACCCTCGAACAGTGCCTGGAAAAGTACTGAAGAGGCGTCATGGCCGTGGCTGAAGCTCGGCGTGACCTTTCTGGTACTGGTGGCGTTGTTCTGGATGGGGACGCAGGGTCAAAGCAACGGACTGCCCCCGACACCGGTGGCCCCGGAGCACTCGGCACCCTCTGATATCGGCGCAGTGGTGCTGGGAACGGTGATCGGCTCGGTACTGTTCACCCTGTTGTTGATGGGCGTACGCAAACTTCTGCGTCCGGTGGAGCCTATATTGCCGGGGGCTGCACGGGCTCCTCAAGCATCGGCGCCCCCAGCGACGAAACCACCGATCGCACCGCGCGCCAGACCCGTCAGGCACAAACCCGCAATCTGGCGCCGCTTGTTGACCCGCCTGACGCAACACTCGCGTCTGTCGGCTTTGTATGGTCGACGTCAGGCCGACTATATGCGCCGGATGCTCGCGATGTTCGAGAATGGCGATCTGGAGGAAGCCCTGCGCCACGCCATTCCATTGGGCGGCGGGCAAGACAGCGTCGAGCAGGCGTTCGGCACGCCGCAGCGTCGTCAGGAACTGGCGATCAGTCAGCACCAGGGGCCGAGTCGTTCGATGCTGTTCGAAGAGGACCTGGAGTCCCACCTGCGGAAAATCTACCGACAGACGTTTGAACGTCTGGATCGCGAATTGCGAATCGAAGAGGCGGTGTTTGTCCTGGCCGAATTGCTGAAGGATCGTCAGGAAGCCCTCGATTATCTGGAAAAACACGGCCGACAGCAGCAGGCCGCTGATCTTGCACTCGCATGGGATATGCCGGCCGCCATGATCGTGCGTCTGCTGTGTCTGGCAGGCAACTGGGAGCGAGCATTACAGGTCGCCCGTCGTGACGATGCCTTCGCTGATGCCGTGCTGATGCTTCAGGAAAAATGGCCGGCAAATGCCGATGCCTTGCGCCTGGAATGGGCCAGGGCCTTGGTCGAAAAGGGCCTGTGGCTTCAAGCCGTGGAGGTTATCTGGAGTCTGCCTGCCGAGCGTGAACAGGCCACGCAATGGTTGCTCAATGCCGAAGCGGCCGGAGGACGGCTGGCGATGGGTGCACTGGTCAAGCGGGCCGTGTTGCTGCCCGACACCCTGGTGGCGTACGGGGCATGGATCGAGCAATTGCGGGACGATCCTCAGCGCTTCGCCGAGCGTGCCGCGCTGGCCGAGGCGTTGTTGCAGCAGAAGTCGGAGACCAATGCACTGGCATGGCTCGCCGGCGCCACGGTGCACGCCATCATCGCCGATCAGGCCTGTGACCACGGGCGGTTGACCCGGGATCAGTTGAAGGCGCTGATCAAAATGAGCAAGGACAAGCTGCTGCAAGCCGACCTGCCGGAGCAAGCGCTGCCGCGCGCCGCCCGTGTGTCACTGGAGCGTGTTGCCTCGGCTCTTGAGTGGGAGGCGCCAGACCGGGGCAATTTGCCCATTTTCGATGCGGTGCCGCTGGAGGATGCACGTTATCTGGTGGCCCTCGGGGAAGCCGGAGCGCTGGTCATCGATGCTGCCGGCAAAACGCTTTTCCATTTCCCGATACCGACGCAGACGATCGTCCTGGCCCATGGTCGGCAGGTAGCGCTTGCACTGGCGAGGCGCGACAACGTCTGGCGAATCAGCAAACTGGATCTGGTGAACGGAACCGTCAAGGATCTGGGTGTATTGATGCTCGACGTTTTTGCCCGATCATTCGATGGTACGGCGTGGACCATCGGTCGAGGTCAGCAGTTGCGAGTGGTCGACGTCGATCGCGGGTTTGAAACTCTCTGGCAGGTCAGTGATTTGCCCGGTCAGATCGTGAGTATGAAGGACGATGTTCAGAACGAATGCCTTTTACTGTCAGAGCCCGGGGTTGGCTGCCAGCTCTGGCGCTACCGACTGCCTGAACGTCGGCTGCAGAGTCGTGAGCCGTTACCCGAGGCGATCTTTCCTGAAGGTTTTCAGTTGTTCGATCGCTTCGGTGTGGTCATCGACGTGAGGCTTCAGTATCAGGACGAAGACGATCCGATACTGGTGCTGGAGCAGCGCGGCAGTCGCAAGGGTTACCGACTGCCCGGACACGTTGATGCGTTTGCCAATGAACCTCTCCTGCATGTGTTTCCTGTCGAGCACTGGTTCGTGATTGGCTACGGCGCCGAGGATCAGCAAAGTCGCTGGCGTTTTATCCATCGTACAAGCGACCAGGTCTGCGCAAGTCTGCAATGGCCGTCGCAAAATGTGCAGGTGCGATACCTCGGCGCCGATTGGTTACTGTTCGACCAGCAGGGCCGTTTGAGCCATATCAACGTCGATGAAGCCAGTCAGTGCAATATCTCCCTCAACTGACTGGCCCCGAGCGCTGGAAGCGAGCGAGCTTGTAAGGTTCGATCTTCGGTAGTACGTCACCTTTGCTTCCAGGTGAAGGTGAAACCATCCGTTCGACCAATTCCGCTGTCACTGCCGCTTGCGTCAAACCCAGATGCTGGTGACCGAAGGCAAGCAAAACCTTGCCTTCGCACACCTGATCGATGACCGGCAACGAGTCCGGCAGCGAAGGCCTGAACCCCATCCACGGTGTGGCCGCTTCTATACTCAACTCCTCACGAAACAACCCCTTGCTCAACCGATGCAACTGCCAGGCCCGCGCCATGGTCGGCGGTGCTTCGAGTCCGGCGAACTCGACGGTGCCCGCCAGGCGCAGTCCTTCGGACATTGGCGTCATGATGAACTTGCGTTCCAGTGATGTGACGGGGAAGGGCAACCGGTTGTGTTCCTGCGGCAGCATCAGGTGATAACCGCGTTCGGTGTCCAGCGGCACTTTCTTGCCGGTCAGCGTGGTTGTCAGCCTGGCCGAGTGGGCACCGCAGGCGATCAGTACTCGACGGGCATTCAGGCTGCCGCTTCCGGTCTTGAGCGAAACGCCCTGTGCATTCAGTTGTCCGCCCTCGACCCGTTGTTTCACAAACTGCACGCCGCTGGCCTTGGCGGCGCTGACCAGTTCGCACACCACCCGGTACGGATCGATGAAGTGCCCGGTGCTCGGGAAAAACAATCCGCCCTGCAGGTGTTCGCTCAGTTGCGGCGCGGTGTCACGCACCGCAGATGCCTGCCATAAGTCGACCGGGACCTGTTGCTGACGCAAGCGCGCCTGCAACGCTTCAATGGCCGGGCGCGAATCGGGCCGTTCGAACACCAGCAGCGAACCTTCCACCTTCAGCAGCTCGGGGCGCTGGATGTCACCGAGCAACCGGTGCCAGGCCTCCAGCGAACTCTCATTGAGCGCTCGCAGACCTGCCACGGTGCGCTGGAACGGCGCCGACCGCAGATTCAGCAGCAGGCGAGTGAACCAGGGCAGGGCGCAGGGCAGGTATTTCCAGTCCAGGCGCAGCGGCCCCATCGGGTCCATGAGCATGGCCGGCAAGCGCTTGAGGATCGACAGGTCGGCAATCGGAAACACCTGCTCGGTGGCCAGGTGCCCTGCATTGCCGAACGATGCGCCGTGGCCGGGCTCCTGCGGGTCGATCACGACCACCTGCAAACCCTGCTTCGCCAGACGCAGGGCGCAGGCAACGCCGATGATGCCGGCGCCGACCACGGCGATGTCATGGGTGATGTTCGGCATGGATTCAGGCTTCCCTCTGGCCATCGAGCAGGCGTCGCAGTGCCAGTGGATTGGCCTGTTTGAGTGCGGTGGGCAGCAATGCGTCGGGGAAATCCTGATAGCAGACCGGGCGCAGGAAACGCAGGATCGCCGCCGTGCCGACCGACGTGGTGCGCGGATCGGACGTGGCCGGGAACGGCCCGCCATGCACCATCGCGTCACAGACTTCCACACCGGTCGGCCAGCCGTTGACCAGCAGGCGCCCGGCCTTGCGTTCCAGTGTCGGCAGCAGTGAACGGACCTGATCCAGATCAGCGTCATCCAGATGCAACGTGGCGGTCAGTTGACCTTCCAGCCGTTCGAGCATCTGACGGATTTCATCGTGGTCGGCGCATTGCACGACCAACGACGCCGCGCCAAAGGCCTCGGCTTGCAGCGAATGATCGGCAAGAAAGTCCGCAGCATCGGCGACAAAGACATGGGCCTGACCCTGGTTCGGAGCTGTTCCTCTCTGGCCGACCGCTGCAAGGCGTGCGTGCGGATTTTCCGCCAGTGCATTCACGCTGGACTCGTAGGCATTGAAGATACCGGGCGTGAGCATGGTCTGGGCCGGGCTGCGCTGGATGAGTTCGGCGGCGGCGCCAATGAAGGTGTCCAGCGCCGGTCCCTTGAGGGCGATGACCAGGCCGGGATTGGTGCAGAACTGGCCGGCACCCAGCGTGAGCGAGGCAACAAAACCTTCGGCCAGCGCTTGCGAGCGATTGCGCAGCGCAGCGGGAAATAGCAGCACCGGGTTGATCGAGCTCATTTCCGCATACACCGGAATCGGTTCGGGGCGAGCCTGAGCCGCTTTGATCAACGCGAGCCCGCCGCTGCGCGAGCCAGTGAAACCGACGGCTTTGATGCGCGGATCGCTGACCAGCGCAATCCCGACTTCGCGCCCGGAACCGTACAGCAACGAGAAAACACCCTCAGGCAGATCGCAGGCCTTGACGGCCCGAGCCACGGCGCGGCCGACCAGTTCGCTGGTGCCGGGGTGGGCGCCGTGGGCCTTGACGATCACCGGGCAACCGGCGGCCAGTGCCGAAGCGGTATCGCCGCCGGCGACGGAGAAGGCGAGGGGGAAATTGCTCGCACCGAACACGGCCACCGGCCCCAGCGCAATCTGGCGCTGACGCAGATCCGAACGCGGCATTGGCTGACGTTGCGGTTGGGCGGAGTCGACGCGCACATCCAGCCATTCACCGGCTCGTACAGTGCGAGCGAACAATCGCAATTGTTGGCAGGTACGTCCACGTTCGCCCAGCAGACGAGGGCGCGGCAGGCCGGTTTCGGCCATGGCGCGGTCGATCAACTCATCGCCGAGGGCTTCGATCTCTTGGGCGATGGTTTCGATGAATTCGGCGCGTGCGTCCAGCGCGGTTTCGCGGTAGCGGTCGAACGCAGCCCAGGCCAGCGCGCAAGCCTGTTCGACGTGCTCGGCGGAGCCGCCAGCGTAAGCGGGCTCCAGCAGTGCGTCAGTGGCCGGGTTGATCCCCTGAATGACCTCGCGATTGCCCGAGAGGTTTTGCTGACCGATCAGCAGTTTGCCCGTAAGAGACATGGCATGTTCCTGAAAAGAAAGAAGGCCCGCCGCCGGTAATCACGGCGGGCTGAAACGAGGCTGCGGGTCAGGCGAAGTTCTGTTCCGCCGACCAGTTTTCGTACCAGTGACGGAACAGCGCGTACTGGGCTTCCGCGTAGCGACGCTGGGAGTCGCTGAGGGCGTCGGTCTCGTTGAAATGCAGGGTGTATTCCTTGTCGCCGTTAAGCACCATCAGGTGTTTGTAATACAGCACCAGATCCGTGCCTTCATCGAAGGACGACAGCACCGCCAGCGCGGATTCCAGCTCCCGTGCCTGGCGCCGGGCCTTGGCATCCCCCTTGGCTGCTTGCTTGCTCAGGGCCACCAGTTGCAGCACTTCGCGGGGCAGGGCGTTGCCGATGCCGGTGATCGCGCCGGTGGCGTTGCAGTTGACGAAGCCATGCACCACTTGAGTGTCGACACCGACCATCAGGGTCACGTCTTCGTCCTTGGAGGTGATGTTTTCAGCGGCGTAGCGCAGGTCGGCGCCACCGCCGAATTCCTTGAAGCCGATCAGGTTCGGGTACTCGTGGCGCAGTTCGAAGAACAGGTCGGCGCGGGTGGCGAAGCCGTAGTAAGGGCTGTTGTAGATCACTGCCGGCAGGTTCGGCGCGGCTTGCAGAATCGCGGAGAAGTGCGCCTTTTGCGCGGCGAGCGAAGCGCCACGGGACAGCACCCGAGGAATCACCATCAAACCCTGAGCGCCGACTTTGGCCGCATGGGCCGCGTGGGACACCGCTTCACGGGTGTTGATGGCGCCAGTACCGACGATGGTCGGAATCCCTGCCGCCACCAGCCGCGCCACGCCTTCCTGACGCTCGGCTTCGGTGAGCAGCGGCCAGTCGCCCATGGAGCCGCAATACACGACCGCGCTCATGCCGATATCGATCAACTCGCGACCCTTGGCCACCAACGCATCGAAGTCCGGTTTGCGTGCGGCGGTGCACGGGGTCATCAGGGCGGGCATGCAGCCGGTGAAGATGTTGTCGCTCATTATTGTTCTCCTTGGAACGGTCATTCAGAAGGGTTTGGAAAAGCAGCGCGGCGGCTCAGATGCCCCACGCGAAGGGATCGTCTTCGTCGATCAGCAGCGTGCTGTCGGCGGTCATGTAAGCGCGGCCGGTGATGAACGGGCGCACGCGTTCACCTTCCCGTTCGAAGCGGCCTTCGAACTGGCTGCCGGTGATGCTGGCCTGCACCCAGCGCTGGCCGGGCTGAAGTTTTTCGTCGGCGGCGAGGCAAGCGAGTTTGGCGCTGGTGCCGGTGCCGCACGGTGAGCGGTCGTAGGCTTTGCCGGGGCACATGACGAAGTTGCGGCTGTCGGCATGATCGTCATCGGCGAACAGTTCGACGTGGTCAATGATTGCGCCGTCCTCGCCATGGATGCCTTGGTCTTCGAGGGCCTTGAGCATTTTCCAGGTGAAGTCGGTCAGGGTTTCGACGTTGTCCATCGTCAACGTCTGGCCGTGCTCCGACACCAGGAAAAACCAGTTGCCGCCGTAGGCGATGTCGCCGAGGAAACGGCCGTATCCCGGCACCTCAACCGCTACTTGTTTGCGTAATCGATAAGCCGGTACGTTGCCGAGAGTCACGGCGCCGTCCTCATGCAACGTCGCGCTGACCGGACCGACCGGCGTGTCGATCTTGTGCATGCCCGGGGCGATCAGCCCCAGATGCTGCAAGGAGGCGATCAGGCCGATGGTGCCGTGGCCGCACATGCCCAGATAACCGGCGTTGTTGAAGAAAATCACCCCGCAGGTGGCGTCCGGCGACACCGGTTCGCAATACAGCGCGCCCACCAGCACATCGTTGCCGCGCGGTTCCAGCAGGCAGGCCTGGCGCCAGCGGTCGTGCTGGTTGCGCAGGGCATCGCGCTTTTCGGCCATGGTGTTGCCGGGAAGATCGGGGAAACCCTTCATCACCAGACGCGTGGGTTCACCGCCGGTGTGCGAATCAATGACGTGTACGCGTTTCATGTTCGTGTCCCTTCAAGAGGTTTCAATAAGCGCCGGCAGCGCGCGGGTTGGCAGCGGAGGCCGGGGACGTCGAAGCGACTTCGCTTTCATCCTCTTCGGACTCCAGACGCAGCAGGTGCGACGGCACACCGGTGGCGGCGCCCCAGTAGTAGATGCCGGTGGCGAAAGCGGCGACGACCAGCGTGTCGAAAGGGTGGGCGAGGATGCCGAGGCCACCGAAAGTGCCGAGTTTCGACAGGACGATGGTCACGGCGTAGAAGGCGATCAGCCACGCGGATGAGCGCACTTGATGGGCGAGGCTCAGGTGGCGGGTCGGTACGAAACGACCACACAGCAAGTACACGACAAACATCAGGATTTGCAGGCCGAGCAGCCAGGAGACGGTGTCCCACCCGGACCAGTAGACGATCAGCGCGGCGATGATGAACGACACCGGCCCCAGCACGCCCATGCACTTGACCCGGAACGGGCGCGGCATGTCGGGTGCATTGCGACGCAGCGCGGCGACGGTCACGGGCGCCACGGCGTAGCTCAACACCAGTGCGGCGGACACCACGTTAATCAGCGCTTCCCAGGACGGGAACGGCAGGGTCCAGAACACCGACAGTGCGAAGGTCAACCACAGCGCCGGGCGCGGGATGCCGGACTTCTCATCGATGCGGGTGAACACCTTGAAGAAGGTACCGGTCTGCGCCCAGCCGTAGATCACGCGAGGCGTGGCGTTCATGTAGATGTTGCCGCAGCCGCTGGGCGAGATCACCGCGTCTGCGACCACCAGATAAGCCAGCCAACCTACGCCGAGCGCGAGGGCGATGTCGCGATACGGCAGGGCGAACTCCTTGGAAACCCCGGCCCAGCCATTGGCGAGCAATTCGGTAGGGATGCCGCCGAGGAAAGCCGTTTGCAACAGCACGTAGATCGCGGTGGACAGCAGCACCGACAGGATCAGTGCAATCGGAATGGTGCGCTGCGGATTTTTCACTTCGCTGGCCACCGAAATGATCGGGGTCAGGCCGAGGTAGGCGAAGATCACGCCGCCGGCGGAAACCGCCATCTCGATGCCCGAGAGCCCGAAAGGGGCGAAACCCTGAACCTGAAAGTTCTCCGGTTTGAAGAAGGTGAACAGCACACCGATCACCAGCAGCGGCACGATGAACTTGAACACGCTCACCAGATTGTTGGCCTTGGCGAAGGTTTTCACGCTGCGGTAGTTGAGCAGGAAGAACACGCAGAGCAGACCGAACTGCACCAGCCAGCCCAGCACCGTCGGATCACCGCTGCCGGCCTTGGTCAGGCCGGGAAACCACGCCGCCGCGTATTGGCGCGAGGCAACCACTTCGATCGCCACCAGACTGGAGAACGCGATCAGTGTGATGAACCCCATCAGGTACCCGAGCAGCGGCCCGTGGCTGTAGACCGGATAGCGAACCACACCGCCGGCCCGGGGCAGCGCGGCGCCCAGCTCGCAGTAGACGATGCCCAGCAGCAACACGGCGAAACCGCCCAGCAGCCAGGAAAAAATCCCCGCCGGCCCGGCAATCGCGGAAACGTGACTGGCCGCGAACAGCCAACCCGAACCGAAGATCGCTCCGAGCCCGATAAACGTGAGGTCGATCAATGAAAGCTGTTTTTTGAACTTGCCTTGGCCTGACATGGCGTCGCCTTCTTGTGAGTTATTGGATAGGCAGGTGTATGTCACTGGGACGGGCCAACATTGAACTCATCGGTGGTCGGGCGATTGATGTTTTGCGCAAGCCTGGATGACGAAATCAGCACAATTGCGCTGAACGACGGCAGGCCTCGACAGGCCGTAAGCGTTGCTGCACTCTGCACGCGAACGCCGTATGGCGGGCCGTTGGCCGATCCACCCGCGAAGGAAGACACCGACGATGCAGAACGCATTTGCGCGCCTGTGCGAGGGCGATGAGCACAATCGCCCCCAGACCCTCGAAGCCCTGGTGGCAGGCGTTGCCGCGCTGTTGCCGATGCTCGACGTGATCCCGAATGCGGTGATTTTCATCAAGGATCCGGACGCGCGTTACGTCCTGGCCAACCGCACACTGGTGCAGCGCTGCGGGTTGAAAGACCTGAAACCCTTGCTCGGTAAAACCAGCGCGCAGGTATTCCCGGCGCAACTGGGACCGGGCTATACCGAGCAGGATCGCCGGGTGCTGGAAGAGGGATGGGTGCTGGAGGATCAACTGGAATTGCATCTGTACGGCAGTCGCGAACCGGGCTGGTGCCTGACCCACAAGCGACCGTTGTACAACCGCGATGGTGCGATCATCGGTCTGGCGGGGATTTCGGTGGATCTGCAATCGGCCAGCGAGACGCATCCGGCGTTCGAACGTCTGGCCGCCGTCGACGAGCACATTCGCACGCATTTCAATCGGCGGGTGACGCTGGGCGAGCTGACCCGGATCGCCGGTATTTCCGTGGCGCAGCTGGAGCGCTACTGCAAACGCGTGTTCCACCTGACGCCCCGGCAGATGATCCAGAAAGTACGGCTGGAACATGCCCATCGCTTGTTGCACACCGACCTGCCGATCACCGAAGTCGCCCTGCAGTGCGGCTACACCGACCACAGCGCCTTCACTCGCCAGTTCAAGGCCTCGACCGGGTTCACGCCGCGTCAATACCGGCAGGCGACGGAGCAATGAACGGTTCTCGGGTCATTGCGGATAAACTGAGTCCGTCAGTCCCAAGTTGCGCAGGTAAAACGAGATGAACCGGATACAGATACGCCATTGCGCGTATTTTCTTTGCGCGATCATGCTGACGTTGACGACAGGCTGCTCCAGCAAGGCTCGCTATGCGACCGTGGGTGATCGCTGCTATGCCAAAGCGGTGCCGACAATGGGCGAGGGTGGCCTGGCCTGGGGACAGACCCTGGGCCAGGCACAGAAAAAATCCATGGATAACTGCATGCGCTACGCAAGCCGCTCCGGCGGTACTCCCGGTACTTGCCAGGTGGTGTTGGCCAAGTGCAAGTGAATACCCAGTCATACCGGTATATCTGATTTCACATAAGCAACATGTTCTTCACGACATGGGCGAGGCCGGCGCGAATCTCTAGCATGGATTTCGCACTCGTCGTCCGCAGGCCAACAACACATCCAACAGCCTGCGGATGCGCACCCCTTCGGTGCCTTTTCCACGTCAAGGAGAACACTCATGTCCACGGCCGCAATAGCCTGTCAGTCCGTTACCTGGAACCCGATCACCAAGAGCAGCACCTTCACCGCACAAGACCGCGAGACGCTCAGCAAGCACTGGCACCCCGTGGCCTTCTCGGCAGACGTGACCGACAAACCCTATGCCGTCACGCTGCTGGATGAGCCGGTCGTACTTTATCGGGCCGGCGGCAAACTCAACGCCGCCCGGGACATTTGCAGTCATCGCGGCGCGCCACTGAGCAAAGGTTGGGTGAAGGGCGAAAACATCATCTGCCCGTATCACGGCCTGCACTTCGGCACCGATGGTCGCTGCACGCGTATTCCGTCGGAACCCAATGCCAACCTCACCGAACGCCATCGCATCCAGATGTACTCGACCCGTGAAGACTTCGGGCTGATCTGGGTGCTGATGTCGGGAACGAATGCGCCGTTCGCTGAAATGCCGTCCTGGGCCGATGACAGCTTTCAGCGCATCCTGCCGCCGTCCATCGACATCGCGGCTTCTGCCGGCCGGCAGGTGGAAGGTTTTATCGATGTCGCGCACTTTGCTTGGATTCACCACGAGGCTTTCGCCGAGCGCGACAACCCGGTGGTGCCGACTTACAAGGCCGAGGTCACGCCGTACGGGGTTCACGCCGAGTACATCAGCAACGTCAGCAATTTCCCCAAGAGCCTGCAGCATCGCGCGCCGGAAGGTTTTCTCTGGAACCGCACCTTCGATGTCTTCGCACCGTTCACTGCGCGCCTGACCGTCAACTTCCCCGAGCCCGAACACCGCTTGGTGATTCTGAACGCAGCCAGCCCGATCTCGGCGCGCAAGACCCGCATGTTCTGCGCCATCACCCGCAACTTCGACAAGGAGATGCCGCTGGAAGACGTCTACGCGTTCAACCAGCAGGTCTTCGAAGAAGATCGCGACATCGTCGAACTGTGCCGGCCGGAAGACTTGCCGCTGGATCTGTCGCTGGAAATCCACATTCCTGCCGACCGTTCCTCCACTGCCTACCGTCGCGCCTTGAGTGCGCTCGGCCTGGGGCGCGCTTTCACCAGCTGATTCAACCGCTGCGTATCGATTGACTGGAGGATCGACCATGTTCAAGTGGGAATGTCTTGTGTGCGGCTTCATTTACGACGAAGCCGTGGGAATGCCTGAGCACGATATCCCGGCCGGGACTCGCTGGGAGGACGTGCCGGAGAGCTGGTATTGCCCGGAGTGCGGGGTAGGGAAGGCTGACTTTCAGATGATTCAGGTTGGGCAGAGTGCAGAGCCGAACTCCGTGCCGGAGCAATCCGACCCGGTGATCATTCTGGGTTCGGGGTTGGCCGGCTACACCGTGGCGCGCGAGCTGCGCAAGCTGGAAAGCGACACGCCAATCCTGATCGTCACCCGCGACGGCGGCGAGTTTTACTCGAAACCGGCGCTGTCCAATGCCTTCCAGACCGGGCGCCTGCCGGAGCAACTGGTGACCTTCAGCGCAGAGCAGATGGCGGCGCAACTGCAAGCGCAGATCAAGACGCGTACGTCGATTGAACGGATCGACACCGATGCCCGATCGATCTACATCGACGGCCAGCTTCTTCGCTACCGCGCGCTGGTGCTGGCGCTCGGGGCGGATGCGCGTCGCCCCGCGCTGCAGGGTGACGGGGTGGGCGCCATCATCACGGTGAACGACCTGGAAGATTACCGACGCCTGCGTCAGCAGATCAGCGCTGATAGCCGGATCGCCATTCTGGGCGGCGGGCTAATCGGCTGCGAGTTCGCCAATGACTTGCGACATGCCGGTCATGAAGTGTGGGTTGTCGACCGGGCCTCTTGGCCGTTGAGTCGCCTGCTGCCTGCGGAGGCCGGAGAGGAAATGGCCAATGCGCTGGCGTCGATTGGCGTACGCCTGGAGCTTGGCGATGCGCCCGTTGCGGTGAACCGAGCCGGTCAGGGGTATGCATTGCAACTGGCCGATGGCCGTGTGCTGGAGGCGGATTATGTGTTGAGTGCCATTGGCCTGGAACCTCGCGTCGATCTGGCCAGGGCGGCGGGTATTCGGGTTGCCGGCGGTATTGTCACTGACGCTTTTCTGCGTGCCAGTGCCGATAACGTTTACGCCTTGGGCGATTGCGCGCAAGTCCATGACCTGGTGCTGCCCTATGTGATGCCGATCATGTTGCAGGCCCGGGCGCTGGCTCAAACCCTGGCGGGTCAGCCGACGCCGGTCGCCTATCCCGCCATGCCGGTGACGATCAAAACCAGTGTCTTGCCGACCATCGTGGCGTCGCCGATGAGCCCCGAGGGAGAGTGGTCGACCGAGTGGGCGGGGCGTTGTGACAAAGGCATTGCTCACGTGAAATCCATTTACCTGGATCAACAGAGCCAGATGCAGGGATTTGTCCTGATGGGTGGTGCGGTCCATGAAAAAGCCGAGCTTCTGAAAAGGTTGCCGGACTGGCGATAGCACTGCACGTGAACCCTCGCATGGACGCGAAAATGAATAGCGCTATATCATCTGGTATATAGCGCTATATCAATCTGTCCACCGGATAAGAGGTTGCTGTGTCCAACGCTTTGCCCAACTGCGATGTCCAGCTGATTCGCACGCTCTACACGCTGCTGACGGAGTGCAGCGTGTCGCGCACGGCCGAGCTGCTCGGGCAGACCCAGCCGGCAATCAGTGTCGCGTTGCGCCGATTACGCGAGCTCACCGGAGATCAACTGCTGGTGCGCAGCGGCAGCCGGATGGTGCTGACCGCGCACGGCCTCACCTTGATCGAGCCCGTTTCGCAGGCGTTGAACGGTATCGAGCAGATTCTGCATCCGGTCGACCTGTTCGATCCCGCCACCACCCGACAGACCTTTCGCATCAGCACGCCGGATTACCTGAGTGTGTTTTTCGTGCCGGCTATCATCGAGCGCTTTTATGCGCAGGCGCCGTTCGCCACGCTGGAGCTCAAGCACCTGCAGGCCGAGGGCGGCTATTCCCGTGGACTGGAGGACGGTTTTCTGGATCTGGTGATCGGCAACTGGCGAACGCCGGCCGAGCATCTTCATCTGCAACCCCTGTGCGACGATGATCTGGTTTGTCTGATGCGCGAGGAGCATCCGATTCCGCAAGGTGGGTTGACCCCGGAGGCTTACGCGGAAGCGGACCACCTGGCGGTGATGACACACAATGCGTCCGGGCAGGGCACGATTGGCGCCGAACTGGCAAAAAGCGGCCTGGTCCGGCGCGTCAAAACGACCTTGCCGTACTTCTGTATTGCGCCTTACGTGCTGGTCAAATCGAACCTGGTGTTCACCACCACACGTTCGTTTGCCAAGCACTACACCGAATTGCTGCCGCTGCGGATCGAGCCGTTTCCGGTGCCTGCGCAGCCCTTGCGCTACTACCAGCTGTGGCATGCGCGCAAACATCGTTCGCAAGCTTCGAAGTGGCTGCGCAGCGTGGTGCTGGCCGCAGCCAAGGCGATTGGCCCCGAGCCTTTGATGCCGATCAGTCAGGATCGCGGGTTCTAGTCTCGACAAAAAACAAAATCGCCATGTGTTTACTTCGTTCATTCATACGTCGCAGTTCTCACTGCCCGTAACTGTCTGTCTGGAGTTCTCTCGATGCCCTCGCTCAAAACACTGCCCGCCGCATTGCTGGGGCTGGCCCTTGCCTGTCCGGTCGAAGCCGAGTCTCAGGGCATGGAGTTGGGGCAGGTATTGATCGGGGCTGAAGATCAGAGTGGCGAACACCTTTCGCTGGAGGAGGCCAAGGCCCGGTTGGCACAGGTACCCGGCGGCACCAATGTGGTCGATATGCGCGCTCCGTTGCAGGGGCGGGTGGCGAGCAATCAGGATGTGCTGGCGTATCAGCCGGGCGTATATGCCCAGTCGGCGGGTAATGAAGGGGTGAAAATCTCGATTCGTGGCTCGGGCATCAATCGGGCTCCCGGCGCTCACGCGTCGGGGCTGTACACGATGCTCGACGGTCTGCCGCTGACCGGTCCCGGCGGTACGCCCTACGAGTTGCTGGAGCCACTGTGGCTTGACCATGTGGAAGTGCTGCGCGGTGCAAACGGTTTCGACCGCGGTGCGCTGGCCCTCGGTGGCGCCGTCGATTACGTCAGTCACACCGGCTACGACGCGCCTCGATTGAATGTGCGCTACGTCATGGGCAGCCACGGCTATGCGCAACGGCAAGTCAGCTCGGGCCAGGTGCTGGGCGATTTCGATTACTACCTGTCGATGACCGATGCACATTCCGACGGTTATCAGGATCACACCGCCAGCAAGAGCCAGGGTGTGATCGCCAACTTCGGTTATCGCTTCAATCCGAACCTGGAAACCCGTTTCTACATCCGTCACCGCGAGACCGACAACGACCTCGCCGGGCGGGTGACCAAGCATTCCATCGAACACGATCCACGCGCAGCCAACCCGGCCTACGTGACCCGCAACGACAGCCGCGATCAGCCCGGCAGCACCTTCATCGGCAACAAGACCACGTATTACATAGACGACGACTCGAGCATCCAGACCGGTCTGGTTTATCACGACTACCCGATGGACCTGCGTGAAGGCCCCAACCGTTTAAAGGTCGCGTACACCGATGTCAGCGGCACGTTCGACTACAAGCGCCGCGATACGCTTTGGGGGCTCGAAAGCCGCAGCACCGTTGGCCTGCGGGTGACCAAGCACCTGCCCAACGACGGCGCCACTGAGTTGGTTCGGATCCCCACCGGCAACACCGCCGGTTATGCGCCGGGCACGCGCATGCGCAACTTCACTTATCAAGGCTCGGACACCGTTCTGCACTTTGGCAATGATCTGGAGATCGCCAACGACCTGTGGCTGACCACGGGCCTTGCCGCGATCTACACTCGCCGCGAGAGTGCCGTGACTTATCCTGAAGGTGGCGGCAAGACCAGCCTTGGCGACTGGGATTACGCGCCACGCCTGGGCCTGCGGTATCAGGTGACGCCGGACCTGCAACTGTTCGGCAACCTCAGTCGCTCGGTCGAAGCGCCGCATCCGTGGTCATTGATCTACAGCTCCAACGTACGGTTTCCGGCCGGTAGCGGCGCGGCCACCGGCACCCAGCGTGATCCGGTCAAACTGCAGAACCAGACCGCAACCACGCTGGAACTCGGCGGCCGTGGCGACAGCGCGCTCGGCGAATGGAGCCTCGCGTGGTATTACGCCCAAGTGCGCCACGAATTGCTTTCGGTGTTGCCGGACGCCAACGCCACAACACCCTACGAGTTAAACGCCAGCCCGACTGTGCACCAAGGCATCGAAGCCAGCCTGAACAGCAACCTGTGGTCAGCCAACGACGGCGGCAAGTTGAGCCTGCGTCAGGCCTACACCTTCAGCGACTTCCATTATCGCGACGACGATCGCTTCGGCGACAACCGCTTGCCGGGCCTGCCGATGCATTACTACCAGGGCGAACTGCGCTACGACTTCCCGCAGGGTTTCTTCGCCGCAGTCAATACGCAACTGGTGTCGAAAGTCGCGGTGGATTACGCCAACAGCTACTACGCCGACCCTTACGCCACCTTCGGCGCGACCCTGGGTTACAACGCACCCAAGGGCGACTGGCAGACCTGGCTGGACATGCGCAACCTGACCGACAAGCACTACGCCGCTACCGTTACGCCGGGCTACGACGACAAAGGGCTGGACGCCGCACGCTCGACGCCGGGCGAGGGGATGGCGATGTATGTCGGGGTGTCGTGGAGTCTGCTCTGAGGCTGGTGCTTGAGTGTCAAACCCTGTCGATCAGTTATCTCTGGTGCATGGATCCAAAAAATGAAATTGCGATTCTCGTGGGAAGAAGCATTCGACGACTTGTTTCCGCACTGCAGTTCAAACGTCGTGAAGGACGATGGTGGGAGCCCTTTGTCTTGCATCCTGACCGATGATGGGGGCTGCGGGCACATACACTCGCTGGAGTGGATAGACGTGGGTTTGGCGCGGATCAAATCGGTGAAGGAGTCAAAGGTCGAATTCGATCGCTGGGGTCGTGAAGATTGGGGGGCAGAGTTTTCAAAGGACTGCGTAAAAATCTATTTCCTGATGGAAGACGATTATTGTGAATTTCTAAGTCTGGAAGCCTTTGAAAAAGCCTTGATGGCATGGCGGGATTTTATTGTGTTGCCACCCGATAAAGAGGCGACACGAGAGCTGGAAATTTGAGCCTGGCCGGCGATCAGGAGAGCGCCCAGTCCATCCGGCAATTGCGTATCAAAACTGGTTTCGCTTGCCTGAGGTTTTGACCCGTCACCCACCAGCTTCGGCATCCCTGCCTTTGCGATCTGACGGGGCAACCCTCAAACAATGTCATCGATCAGAATATGGCGCTGCCCGCGACTGCATTGCTCGATCCGCGCCTCGACCTTGTAGACCGTGCGTAGCATCGGCTCGGTGATGACTTCATGGCTGGGCCCGCTGCCATGGGCCGTGCCGCCGGCAATCACCAGCACCTGATCGGCAAAACGCAGCGCCTGGTTCAGGTCGTGGATGGCGATGAACACGATCACCTCGCGGCGGCGCGCCAGGGCTTTCATGAAGTTCAGCACCTGAACCTGCCGGTGCATGTCGAGTGCGCTGGTGGGTTCGTCCATCAGCAGGATTTCCGGCTCGCGCACCAGGGTCTGGGCGATTGACACCAACTGTTGTTGACCACCGCTCAGTTCACCGAGGTTGCGAAACGACAGTCCGGTGATCCCGAGCGCATCGAGAATCTCGTCCACCAATTGCAATTCATCGTCGTGAACCGACCAGTTGGGCGTCAGTTGCTTGCGCGCCAGCAGCACCGATTCGTACACCGTCAGCCGCGCGCTGGCGTTCAGGCCCTGGGGCATGTAACTGATGCCTTGCGTGCCTTTTTTCGAGCCTTCCAGAATCACTTCGCCCGGCCCGTCGATCAGCCCGGCCATGCGCTTGAACAATGTCGATTTGCCCGCCGCATTCGGCCCGACCACCGCCACGACCTGGCCGCCGGTAAACGTCGCGGTGCTGACACCGGAAATGATCTCGCGCTGGCCGTAACCGGCCCCGAGGTTGTCGAGCCGCAGCTTCACCATGAGTTTTTCTTCCCGTTGAGAATCAGAGAAATGAAGAACGGCACGCCGATCAGCGACGTGACCACGCCGATGGGGAATATCGCCCCCGGGATCAGCGTCTTGCTGACCACCGAACTGGCGGACAGGATCAGCGCACCGGTCAACAACGAGGCCGGCAGGAAAAACCGCTGGTCCTCGCCGATCAGCATTCGTGCGATGTGCGGCCCGACCAGCCCGATAAAGCCGATGGTGCCGACAAACGCCACCGGAAACGACGCGAGCAGGCTGACCATGATCAACGTCTGAAAACGCAGGCTGCGCACGTTGATGCCGAAGCTGGCAGCCTTGTCATCGCCCAGGCGCAGGGCCGTCATCGCCCATGCGCGCTTGGCGAAGATCGGCAGGGTGATGAGGATCACCACGCAGATCACCCCGAGCTTGGGCCAGGTGGCTTTGGTCAGGCTGCCCATGGTCCAGAACACCACGGCCGCCACGGCTTGTTCGGTGGCGAAGAACTGCACCAGCGCCAGCAGCGCATTGAAGGTAAAGACGAGGGCGATGCCGAGCAGCACGATGGTTTCGGCGGTGACGCCACGACGCATGCTCATGAAGTGGATCAGCAGCGCCGAGAGCATCGCCATGATGAATGCGTTGAGCGGCACCATGTATTGCGCTGCCAGCGGAAACAGTGCCACGCCGAAGGCCAGCCCCAGCGCCGCGCCGAAACCGGCCGCCGCAGAAATGCCGAGGGTGAAAGGGCTGGCGAGCGGGTTGTTGAGGATGGTCTGCATCTGCGCCCCGGCCAGCGAAAGCGCCGCGCCGACAGCGACCGCCATCAGCGCCACCGGCAGACGGATGTCCCACATCACCACCCGAACCTGGGCCGAAGCTGTATCCGGCGAGAACAGCGCTTCGAGCACTTCACCAAGGCTGTATTTTGCCGGGCCGAGGGCCAGGTCGAGCAGGACGCTGAAGATCAGCAGCACGGCCAGCCCAAGCAGGATCAGCCGCTTACGCAGCACCAGCCGCCGGTAGGTGACGCTTTGCACGATCGGTGCTTCGCCCAGCGAACTCATGGTCTGGCCTCGGTTTTTTGCAGACTGACGAAATAGCCCGGCTCATACGGCACCGGCAGGAATTTCTCGTGCAACTCGCGAAACGCGGCATCCGGATCAAGATCGGCGAACAGTTCCGGGTGGAACCATTTGGCCAATTGCTGAATGGCCACGAACTGGTAAGGGCTGTTGTAGAACTGATGCCAGATCGCATGAAACGCCTGAGTGTGCTGCGCCTTGATCCCGGCGTAGGCCGGGCGCTGGGTGTACCACGCCAGTTTGCGTCGGGCTTCGGTCAGGTTCGCGCCCGGGCCGACGCCGACCCAATGGCCGCCCGGTGCAAAGGCTTCCCAGTCGGCGCTGGTGACCACCACGTGGTCGGGATTGGCGACGATCACTTGTTCAGGGTTCAGTTGCCCGAACGTACTCGGAATGATCCGGCGGGCAATGTTGTTGCCGCCAGCCATGTCGACGAACAGGCCGAAGTTCTCGTTGCCGAAACTCAGGCAACAATCATCGGTGTAGCCGCCAATGCGTTCGATGAACACGCTGGGACGGGCAGGGTGGTGCTTCTCGATCACGTCGGTGACGCGATGGATCTGCTGGTTACGAAAATCGATGAAGGCCTCGGCACGTTCTTCCTTGCCGAACAACTTGCCGAACAGGCGCATGGTCGGCTCGGTGTTCTGCATGGGGTTGTTGCGAAAGTCGACATACACCACCGGGATCCCCAGTGCGTCGAGTTTCTCGATGTAGCGTGCATCCTCGGTCGCGTGCTGGGCTTCGATGTTGAGAATAATCACGTCAGGCTTTTGGGAAATCGCCTGCTCGATGTCGAAGGTGCCGCTCTCGAAGCCACCGAAGGTCGGGATTTTTGCGATGTCGGGGAATTTGCGCAGGTAGGCGTTGTAGGTGTCCGGGTCGGACTGGATCAGGTCCTTGCGCCAGCCGACGATGCGTTCGATGGGGTTCTGCGTGTCCAGCGCGGCCACCAGATACAACTGGCGACCTTCACCCAGAATGACCCGGCGCACCGGCAGGTGAACCTTGACCGTGCGGCCCTGCAAATCGGTCACGGTGCCCAGCGCCGGATCCGGTTCTGCAGCCTGTGCGCTGCCTGGCATCAGGGAGGAAATCGACAAACCCAGCAGCCCGGCGAACAACAGGGCGGCGAAGGTCTGGCGGCGGCGAAAAACATTAACCATGGTGTATGCCTTTGCAAAAGCCGGATCGGACCACAACGCCAGGCGCCGCACCGGGCCGGACGTTTCAGAAATCGACAGTGGCCGAGAGCAACAAGGTCCGAGGCGCGCCTTGAGAGAACGCGCCATAGGAGGCGACGCCCGACCAGTATTCGCGGTCGAACACGTTCTGCACGGTGGCCCGGAAGGTGGTCGGCCGTTCGGCGATGCGCGTGGCGTAGCGCGCACCGACGTCGAAGCGGGTCCAGTCATCCAGTTTTTGCGTGTTGGCCTGATCGACGTACTGGCTGCCGGTGTAGATGGCGCCGCTGGTCAGCGTCAGGCCTTCTACTTGCGGGATGTCCCATTCAGCCCAGAGGTTGGCCTGCACCTCTGGCACGCCCACGGGCTTGTTGCCGCGATTGGCGGCAACGCTGGTTCGGGTCAGCTCTCCGTCGAGCAGCGTCACGCCACCGAGCAGGCGAGTGCCCGGGGAGACTTCGCCCGCCATGTTCAGCTCCACCCCGCGATTGCGTTGCTCGCCCTGGACCGAAAACACGCCCGAGGCCAGTTCACCGCTGGGTTTCTGTAACTGGAACAGCGCCAGGGTGGACATGAAGCTGCCGTAGTCGAGCTTGACCCCAAGCTCCTGCTGCCGGGAAACGTAGGGAGAAAAGATCTCGCCGGCATTCGAAGCGGCGGAAGGCGCGATGTCACCCTTGCTCAGGCCCTCGACGTAGTTGTAGTAGAACGCGACGTGATCCCAGGGTTTGACCACAACCCCGTACAGCGGCGTGGATCTGCTCTTGTCGTAGGAGGTGGTGACGAAGCCGGCCGCGTTGTAGTTGTCCGACTTGATGTTCTGCTGGCGCAACCCGACCGTGACTTGCACGCGTTCGTCGAGTACCGACAGGGTGTCGGCAAGGGCCACGCCCGACAGTTCGCTTTGCGAGACTTTGGGTGTATCGGGTTTGGCGATTGCAGGTTTCGGGCGGTCGATCGGGTGGTAGATGTTCGACAGGATCGCCGGGCCGGAAATGATGCCCCGCGCCAGCTCATCGCGATAGCGGGTGACTTGCAGGGCGGTGCTGTGGCTGACCGGCCCGGTGTCGAAACGCAGGCGTGCCCCGGCGTCGACGGTGTAGCGCTGGACTTCGAATTTGTAATAGCCGGGGATCGAAGAGGTGTCGCCCGCGCCGTTGACGATGGTCGGCGTCTGGTCGGACATGCGTGCGACGTCCGATCGACCGCCACCGGCGTGGGCGAACAGCGTCAGGTTGTCGTTGAGGTCATATTCGCCACCAAGCAACGCCGATTTGTCCCGGGTATCCGACCAGCCCCATTCCTGACTGACGCTGGTGCGTCCGTTGGCCGCCGAAGGAATGTCCACGCCGGAGGCGATCAGGAATGGTCGGGAAGCGGCGTCGAATGATTCTTTCTGGTTGATCAGGTCCAGAGTGGTGCGCAGACGCTCGCCCTGATAGTCGAGGGAAATCGCGCCGATGCCGACTTCTCTCGATTGCTTGTCGATGGCGGTTTCGCCTTGCTGGATGCTGCCGTTGATCCTCACTCCGAACCGCCGTTCTTCACCGAAGCGGCGGCTGATGTCGAGGTGGCTGCCCACTTGTGTGTTCAAGGCGTAATTGGCGGTGAAGCGGGTCAGGTCTTCGTCCAGCGAACGTTTGGGCACCACGTTGATCACGCCGCCGACGCCACTGTTGGGCGACATGCCGTAGAGCAGGGCGGCGGGGCCTTTGACCAGTTCGATGCGTTCGGCGTATTCGGTGAACACCCGGTAGTTGGAGGCCACGCCGTACACGCCGTCGAACGCCAGTTCACCGAGGTTGCCTTCACCGACGGGAAAACCACGGATGAAAAACGAATCGACAATGCCGCCGGCCTGTCCCGTGGAGCGCACCGAAGAGTCGCGCTCCAGCAAGTCTCCGACCGTGACTGCCTGCTGGTCCTTGATCAGCGTCGAGGTGTAGCTGCTGACGCTGAACGGGGCGTCCATCGCATCGCGGTTGCCCAGAATACCGAGGCGTCCGCCCCGAGCGGCCTGACCGCCCGGCAGCACCGATGGCAGGCTGTCAGTGCGCTGGTCGACGCCTTCGACCGTGGTGTCCGACAACGTGACCCGGCGCACCACCAGCGTCCAGGTGCCGTCGCTGCGGGCGACCATTTCCAGCCCGCTGCCTTCCAGCAGCCGGGACACCGCTTCCTGAATCGAGTAGCTGCCGGATAATCCCGGGCTGACAAGCCCTTCGGTGATCGACGGCTGAAACGACAGGGCAATCCCGGCGTCGACGGCAAAACTCGACAGCGTCACGCCAAGCGGCCCCGGAGCGATGTTGTAGGCTCGAACGGTGACCGCGTCCAGTTGCGCCGGCTCGGCAGCCAGCGCGAACGCACCGCCGGCCAGGCCCAGTACGACGCTGAGCAGCACACTGCGTATAACGGGCTTTAGCAGACGATCCGGAAGCAAGGGTCGTGCAACGAGCATGAAGGGATGACCCTATGGACGAGGTGGAATGGTTGTTCCTTTCATTGCCAGCCGAGATCAAAAAAAGTATCACCTGTGCGGTGATTTTTTTTGCTCAGGCGGGTGAGAGCGTCACCCAGTAACCGCTCAAGTGTCCGGAGACGTGCACGGGATAGGTCTGCGCCAGCATGTTCAGCGAGCGCTGGGTATCGCTGATGGGAAAGGCTCCGGAAATGCGCAAGTCGGCAATGGCCGGGTCACAGCGAACGAAACCCCGGCGATAGCGCGCCAGTTCGACGACAAAATCCGCGAGGCGCATCTTGTCGGCCATCAGCATGCCCTGGGCCCAGGCGCCGACGTTGCGGTCGGTCGGGTTCACTGAGCCAAAGGCCTGTGATGAAAAGTCGGTGCGTTGCCCGGCGTTGACGATGATCGGTGTGCGCTGAGGGTTGTCGGCCAATTCG
Organism: Pseudomonas sp. MWU12-2029; assembly: GCF_023242425.1. NCBI lineage: Bacteria > Pseudomonadati > Pseudomonadota > Gammaproteobacteria > Pseudomonadales > Pseudomonadaceae > Pseudomonas > Pseudomonas sp. MWU12-2029. Next base: position 615,693 of record NZ_JALJDY010000003.1, read on the forward strand.
ACCTGCACGGCGCCTTCGAGTACCGCGAGTTGGGTACGCGGCTGCCATTCACGAACGGTGAAGCGGGTGCCCAGCGCCTGCATCCGGCCCTGGCGGGTGCTGACCAGAAAAGGTCGAGGCTGCGCGGCGTTGTCCGCTGCGGTCTGCACGAGGATTTCACCTTCGCGCAGATTGATGAGGCGCTGCCGGGTGTCGAACAGAACGTCGATGGCCGTGTCGGTGTTCAGGGTGATGTGCGAGCCGTCGGCCAGGGTCAGTTCGCGGCGCTGGCCCACGGCGGTGTGGTAATCGGCGGACCATTGCTGCGATTGCGCCAGTTTCCAGCTGCCCCAACCGGCGGGCACCGCTGCCAGCAGCAAGGCCAGTTTGCCGAGGGCTGTGCGGCGCTCCGGGTTGCTCGGGCGATCCAGCGCCGACATCGCCAGCGCCGGTGGCAGGCCGCCGAACTTGCTTTGCAGCAATTGCGCGCGGGACCACGCCCGGTTGCGTTCGGGGCTGCTGACTTTCCAGTATTCCCATTCCGCACGCTCGGTTTCACTGAGGTCGTTTTCGCTCAGGCGCATCAGCCACTCGGCGGCTTCCTCGAGGATTTTCGGATCGAGCGGCGGTTCATTGCGACGCGTGAGCATTCATTCCACCAGCATCAGGCACTGCACGAAAGCCTGTTTCATGTAGCGCTTGACGGTGATCAGCGAGACGTCCAGCTGCTCGGCGATGTCGGCGTATTTCAAGCCGCCGATCTGCGACAGCAGGAACGCGCGTTTGACCAGTGGCGGGAGGGTGTCGAGCATGGCGTCGATTTCGTGCAGGGTTTCCAGCACCACGAAGCGCAGCTCGGGCGAGGGCACTTCCGGCGCAGGCAAATGCGCGAGGGCATCGAGGTAGGCGCGCTCCAGTGCCTTGCGCTGATACCAGTTGATGAGGATGCCCTTGGCCACGCAGCTCAGGTAAGCCCGGGGTTGTTCGATGGCCGTGACCTGGGAGGCGAGGATCCGGGTGAAGGTATCCTGCGCCAGATCCGCCGCATCCATGGCGTTACCCAGTTTTTTCTTCAGCGTGTTGTACAGCCAGCCGTGATGGCCGCTGTACAGCGCTTCGATCACGCGCAGATGGTTGTCGTTGTTCGCGGGAAGGGTTTCGCTCATGGCTGCAGTGTTTTGCAATTGAGAAGTATTCCCAATGCTAGTGTACAAAGAGCCCGCGACGCAAGCGCGAATCGGCATCCGTTTTCAGGCGCAGGGCATTCTCATCAACGCCTCTACCATGGCATCGATTTCGGCCTCGGTGTTGTAGGCGTGCAGCGATGCGCGGCTGACTTCAAGCAGGTCCCGCTGCTGCATGTCGAGCATCGTCGAGCGAAAGGTCGAGGTGGTGACGTTGATACGCTTTTCCTGGCCGGCCAACCATTCCTTGACGTGCGCCGCGCTGGCGTTCTGGCAGGTGAAGGTGACGATGCCCGACTTGATTGCACCCATGTCCTGCGGCGTAATTCCCGGCACGTCGGCCAGGCGATTGCGCAGGTGCGCCGACAATCGTTGAATGCGTTGCCACATGGGTTCGATGCCTTGCGTCAGGGCGTAACGGGCCGCCGCTCCCATGCCCAGTTTCGCGGCAACGTTGCATTCCCAGTTTTCGAAGCGCCGGGCATCGCCGCGAATTTTGAAGGTGTCCAAGGTCAGCAATGAAGCCGCGTGCAGGTCGAGAAATGCCGGCTCAAGGTTCTCGCACAAGGTTTTTTCGACATAGAGAAACCCCATGCCCCGAGGTCCGCGAAGGTATTTGCGGCTGGTGGCTGCGAGCATATGGCAGCCGATTTTCTGCACATCGATCGGCATCTGCCCGACACCCTGACAGGCATCCAGCAGAAACAGAACCCCGGCCGCGCGGGCGAGGGCGCCGATCTGTTCGATGGGCTGCACCGGGCCGCCATTGGTGGCGATCACCGGCAGCGACACCAGGGCAACCCGATCATCGCCGAGCATGTCCCGCAGCGCCGGCAATGACACCTGGCCCTGCTCGTCGTTGGGAATGACCCTGATCTCGATCCCGCGCTGCTGCTTGAGTTGCAGGTAGGGAATGTAGTTGCCGGCGTATTCGGTGGTCGATGTCAGCACCACATCGCCGGGCCGCAACGGTAATGAATAGAAAGCCATGTCCCAGGCGCGGGTCGCATTCTCGATCACCGCGATTTCTTCGGGACGGGCGTTGATCAGTCGGCCGATGTCTTCGTAGACATTTTCCACTTCAACGGATTGCTGCCCGGCTGCCTCGTACCCACCGATCCGGACTTCAAGTTGCAGATGACGGGTCATCACCTCGATCACCGGATCGGGCATCAGCGCCGCACCGGCATTGTTGAAGTGAATCAGTTGCTCGACGCCCGGTGTGTCGGCGCGCAGTTGTTCAATGTTCAAAGCAAACTCCTTGATCAGTCGCCCGGCGGGATCTGGCTCGGTTGCATGACCATGGGCCGATAGCGCAACGCAACGATGGGAATCAGCGCGAGGATGTAGGCGAGGCAGACAAACAGGTAGGTGTACTGCAAACCATAGACCTGGCTGAGTAGCCCGCCGGCCGAGATGCCGGCGATGGACGCAAATTGCGCAGTGCTTTGGGCAATGCCCAGCACGTAGCCCTGGCGTGAGCTGTCGGCAGTCTTGGAGATCAGCGCCATCAGCACCGGCGTCGTGGCGCCCAGCAATACGCCCCAGATGAAGTAGGCGCCGACGAACACGATCGGATTACGCGTGATGCCGGCCAGTGCCGTGAGCGCAATGCAGCCGATCACGACATAGGTGATGCGTTGCAGAGTGTCCTGCTGACTGCGGTGCTCGAAGTATCGCGACCATGCGGTTGCCGACAGAATGAAGCCCAGCGCCAGCAAGCCATAACACAGCCCGACCACCGAATTGCTGACCTCGAACACCGAGCTGACATACAGCGAGAACGACGTCTGCGGCAGCATCCGCGCCAGCAGCAAAATGCCCATGACACCGAGCAGCGACAGCAGCGGCGTACCTTGCCAGACACTGGTGCTGTGACTGCTCGGCGTCACGGTATCCGCAACCGGGACCTTCTTCACCGGCGGCACGTCCGGCAGCGTGACGGCCGCCACCACGGTGCAAATGGCGCAGAGCACCGCCGCGATCATGTTGATCCAGAAGAACGTCGCATAATCGAGGATCAACCCACCGACCACTGCGCCAAGCAGAGAGCCGACGTTGGTGGAAATCTGCAGGATCGCGAACAGCCGCGCCCGCCGCGAAGGCGCTTCGATGCTCACGCCGTACGCCTGGGCCGGGGCGATGTAGCCGGCGAAGGCGCCTTGCAGGAAGCGCAGGATCAGGATCACCCAGATGTCACTGCACAGGGCCAGCCCAAGCTGGGTCAATGACAGGCCGGCGAGGGCGCGGATCATCATCAACTTGTGGCCGTAGCGGTCGCCGATACGGCCCCAGAATGCACTGGTCAGAATAATGCCCAGCATCGGTCCGACGTACACGGCGATGCTGGCGAAGCTGAAGAGCGAGTCTGACGAGGTCAGCCCACGCAGGTGGACGGGCCAGAACGGCCCGCTCATTTCCATCGCACCCATCGAAATGAGCTGGATCGCGAACAGAAGATAAATCAGGACTCTTACGCGCGAACCCGCGATGGCACCTGCATGGGTCATGGGTCAGCCTCGGTTATTGAACGACATTGAGCGGGTTGGTCAGCGTGTGCTGAATCCGGTAGTTGGAGTACTGCATCATGTGCATGCGCAACAACGAACGGGTCGGCCACGGATCATTGAGGAAGGCCTTGCGTTCGACTTCCCACAGGTCCGGCGCAACACGTTCGCGCACTGCGGCGAACGCCTGCTCGGTCTCTTCACGCAAAATGTCCCACATCCGGTTGTTGTCCAGCGCGTACTCCTTGGTCAGCCACAGGGCCATTTCATGCAGGTGCGTGAGGAACGCTGCGTCCAGCACGAACATGCGCACCGGTTCGATATCGCCCTCGAACACCGTTGGCAGAATGCCCGGCTGCACATGCGGTTGCAGGGTGTAGCCGCGTCCCTCCAGCAATGGAGCGTAGGTCCTGCCATCGCCGAAATCACGGATCAGCAGACTACGTGCTTTGCCATCCGGGGAAAACAGCACCATCGTGTTCTGCTGGTGCGCCTCGAGCCCGATGCCGTAGATCAAGTAGATCGCCACCACCGGGTGGGTGACCACTTTGGCGTACTGGCGGAACCAGTCTTCAACTTGAGCGGTATTGGCCCGAACGCCGTCACGCTCGATCAACTCGGTGAACAACGGTCGGCCACTGCCCGGCAAGCGAGTGAACAGAGAAGCCACGGTGATTGGCAGGCACTCGTCGGAGCGTTCGAACGCTTGCTGGCTGGCACGGAACACCACCGACAGATGCCGGCCGGGGTGGTCATCCTGCGTGATCGCGTTCTTGTAGCGCACGCCGATTTCTTCCGGGAAGATTTCCAGGCGCTGCTCGAAACCGTTTTCGACTTCGAGGATTTTCGTGATGACCGTGCTGATGCGCGGCCCCATGTGGATCGACTTGGCCTGCAGGCTGCGCAGCTCGCTGGTCATCCACACGGCAATCGGCAACTTGATCAGCGGCGCGCTCTCCTTGAGCACCGGCATCATCGTGCGGTACGACATGGTCGGCAGGGTCTGGATGTCCGGGCCGTCGGTGATCAGGATGCCTTCTGCGATTTCCGCCGCGAAGTTTTTCAGCACATAAGCCTGCAAATGCCACGCGTGAATCGGCAGCGGCAGCCACTCGGACTCGTCCAAGCCCTTGCCGTTGAGCGACGCTTTCCATTGCTCCCATTGAGTCGGGAAGTTGCCAGCGAACCAGCTGTGGTAATCGGTGACGTGGGGCATGCTTTCGCTTTTCGCCATGTCGGCCCGCAGCGCGGCAATGCGCAGCGGCACCTGGGCGTTGAACTCCGGCGACAGTTGCTCGACTTCTTCATCGCTCAGGCCCGGGCGGGCTTTCCAGGTCGGATAGTAGGGGTGACCTTCCAGCGAGCCCCACTGGTCGAGGAGGATCGCGGCGTCCTTGGTGCTGACGTGCTGGCGCAGGTAATCGGTCAGGCTGTCGAGGCCTTGTTCCCGGGCGGCGGCGGCCAGTCGTGCGTTCCACTGCTGGCGATGCTGACGCGCATGGGCGTCGTTCATCAGGCTGTTTTCCATGTCCGACTTGAGCCCGGCGATGCCTTCATCGGTCGGTTCGAAATCGAAGCTGTCGCGCAGCACATCCAGCAAGTCGTGATGGGTGTGAATCACCTGGCGTACGCCTTCATCGGTCACCAGCACCACGTCGCCGTCATTGACCACGGTGTCGGCCGGCCCCTTGGCGATGTTGGAAAACAACACATGGGAGCGGCCATCTTTCAGCGCGTACGTGGCCTCGTTGCCGGCCTCGGAGAAACGCAGCCCTGAGCGATCCAGAATGTTTTCGGCAAACAGGCAACGGATCATCCGTCGCAGGGCGTTCTTGCGGGAGTAGGCGATGAGTGTCTTGAAGTCATCCATATCAGCTATCTGCTCGTCGAGAAATTAATGAGGTGTTGAACCCGCTCACGCCGTGCGCGGCCAGTGGCGGGGGAAGTAGTCGAGCGCCGAGTCGCGCAAGCCCTGCATATAGGTAACGCTCCATTGCAGGACCTCTTCGATGTAAGGGACTTTCAGTTCGAAGCGCCGTGCCATTTCCACGAGTAGCACCAGGCCGTAGGCAACGTCTTCATTGAAGGCGCGGCTTTCGCGTTCGATCACGTAGCCGGCGCGGTTGTCGTCGGCCGGAATCATCGGGGCGAGGATGTCGTTGTAGGCCTGGTTGGTGCGCAGGATCGACAACATGCTGCTCTGATCGCGGATCTGCTCGCCGTAGGCTTCGACGATTTCCTGCTTGAGGGATTTCACCGACGACAGGTCGATGCCCATGCGCTGGCTGATCACGCTGCACAGTTCCTGGCTTTCCTTATCCATGCGCTCGAGGAAATAGGCGCCCAGTTCGGGGCACTCGGTCCACCAGCACATACGCTGCGGGAAGATCTTGCGATGCCACTGGCCATAAGGGCCGATCAAACCGTAGATCACCGAGCTGTGCATGATCGGATTGCCCGGTGTCAGGGTGATTTCCAGGTAGTGGTCGAGCATCGTCACGCAGGAGCCGTACAGCGTCGTGAGGATGTCCTCCAGGTGCTGCCGTGATTGCGTTGATTCCCGGTCGTGCAACGCGACATACAACTGGCTCTTGCCGCCACCCATTTTCACCGACACGCCCGGATTCAGATCGAACGCGGTGTGCGGTACATCCTTCATGCCCCAGATCACTACGTTCGAACGGTCACCCAGCGTGGCTTCCGCCAGCCAGTCGAAGCCGCAGAATCCCGGAATCGCGCCGACGTACACCGGTTTGCTCGAACTCAGATGCGGTGCGATGGCTTGCAGGGTTTGCGGTCGAGCGTGGGCCGGTACGGTGATGATCACGATGTCGGCGTCGGCCACTACGACGCTGGCGTCGGTGCTGACCTGGTCCGGTCGCGCGCTCAGCGTCGAGCCGTCCGGCATCAGCGCCTGCATCGGCAGGTTGGCGAGGTGCCGCTCGACCACTTCCTTATTGTTGGAGAGCATCGAGACCTGAACATTGGGCAACTGCTTGAACAGGATGGCATTCAGGTGCCCGGTCCGGCCTGCGCCGCAGATGGCGACTTTCAGCGGTTTCATACAGAGACTTTCCTGTGTGGGGGACGCGTCAGGCGACGCTCAATTGCAGGGGAGTGGCGTCGGATTCCAGCCAGCGGGTCTTGCCCAGCCAGTTATCCAGTTGTGGTGCCACGCCCGGATCCAGCAGGTCCCGTTCTTCCAGCCATTTGTCGTCGAACACGGTGTGCAGGTATTTCTCACCGCCGTCGGCAATCGGCACCACGACATTGCCGGTCAACGTGCCTTTGTGAATCAGCTCCAGCGCCTTGTAGATCGCACCGCCGGTCGAGCCGCCGACCAGCAGGGCCAGATTGCGCGCGATGTAGCGGGCGGTTTCGAAGGCCTGGGAATCGGTGACTTGCAGGCCCAGGTCGATGCAGCTGTAGTCGAGCACCAGGCCGACAGTGTCGCCGGCGGGAGTGCCGGTTCCCGACTGGTAATACGGATAGCCGGGATGGCCGAAGACAATGGAGCCGGCCGGTTCGACGGCCACGGTGACGATGTCCGGGTTGTGCAGTTTCAGACCCCGTGCGATGCCGGTCATCGAGCCCCCGGTGCCGACGCAACCGACGTACGCGCCAATGTGGCCACCGGCCTGGGCGATGGTTTCACGGACGAAGTCGCTGTAGCCGCCGGCGTTGGCCGCGTTGTCCGACTGGTTCATGAACACCGCACCGGGGATCTGCGAGGCCAGTTCGGCAGCCAGCCGCTGACGCTCGACCACAGCCACTTCGTCTTCCCGATAGGTTCCGGCGACAAAGCGAATCTCGGCACCGAGTGCCTTCATCACCGCGATCTTGTCCTGCGCCGCATGGTGATCGACCACGGCAATGAAATGCAGGTCGAACTCCACGGCTGCCATGGCCAGGCCGATACCGGTATTGCCGGAAGATGATTCAACGACCACGCCACCGGGTTTCAGCTTTCCGGACTTGAGTGCCGCCAATACCATGTTTCGCGCCATGCGGTCTTTAATACTGCCGCCGGGGTTGTTCTTCTCTATCTTGAGCAAAAGTCGGGCGTTGGTATCCGGAACATCAATGCCCAACATTGGTGTATTGCCAATAAGATCCGAAACTTTATTCAGTATCATCTGGACGTCTTCCCTTAATAGTCAGGTGTGAATGTGTAGTTACCTTCCGTACAACACGTCGCCATCAATCGCCGAGGCAACGGGTGGCGATGAAATTCGTTTTCCAGCAAGTCCATCTGATAACCAGCGGTGTTGGCGTAGATCAATAAGTCGCCGGTTTTTGGTGTTGTGTCGAAGTTGATCAGGCGATGAGTAATCACATCATCGTCCAGGCAACTATGGCCGGCGATGTAGGCTTGCATGGGAACAGGTTTCGATACTTTTGATGTAATAAGAATTGGATCGACAAGGTATTCAGACGAGAACCAGGTTTCACACGCGCTGAAACTGCTGCCTTCGGCAAAGACCACAACTTTGTTGTCGGCCAGTAGTTTGGTGCGGGTCACGCGAAAGACGCTTATCGCTGCTTGATCCACCAGACTACGGCCCGGTTCCAGTGCCAGTTTTATATTCTGGCTATTCAAGTAACCGGCAATGGTTTTTCCCGGCGAATGATCCGACTCCAGGAATAACTCCAGCCACTGGCAAGCCGTCAGACTGCTGCCATAAGGATAAAAAGAGTCGGGTACTCGACGGTTCTGATAATGGCTCGGGTTGTTGTCGTTCTGCAGAAAACTGTTGTAATCCTGCGGATCTACATATCGCATCGGCAGGCCTCCACCGATGTCGATCATGACCGGGTCGAGGCCCATTTCCCTTGCCGCATCGATGAAGCCGGTGACTTCACGGAAAGCCTGTACCCGGGTTTCGTAGCCGTAGCCGCCGAGGTGGAAATGGAACCCTTCGAAGTGGAACGACTCACGTTGTTCGGTCAGCACTTGCAGGCACTGAAACAAATCCTCGGCGCCCATTCCGAAGCGGCTCGCCGGGCAACTTGTCGGTCTGTAACGCAGCAGAATCCGGGCTTTGGCCGGTGGGTGCAAAGTGTCGAGCAACGCTTTGAGATGGCTGAACTCTTCCAGTGAATCCACACAAATCAGCGATCCGCCTTGCAACAGTGCGCTATGAAACGCTGCCGTTTTGGCCGGCCCGGTCGCACACAAATGTTCCGCCGGCGTTCCAGCGCGCAGTGCCGCCTGCAGCTCAAACAGGCTCGATACGTCGGTGCCGATGCCCGAAGCCGATGCCGCAGCCAGCAGGCATTGCGACTTGTTGGCCTTGGCACCGTAGAAAATCGCGTAGTCGACGTCATGTCGTTTCAATACCGATTGCAGCGCCTGAACGTTGGCCTCAAATGCATGTGGCCATACCAGATTCAGCGGGGATCCGTGTTGGTTAACGAGTTCAACAAGTTTTTCCGGAGAATGTTCAAGTAGATTGGCGATAACAGGGTCAATTAACGGTTTCAGCACTTTTGGGTATTGAACTTCTGTTGTTTCTTTAGTTGGCGGCGCAATTAATTCAGGCATAGAAAACCTCTAGCGTCGATATTCGCCATGTGCGGGTCGACAACTAATCTTTGTCGAGTCGTGTGTTCTTGCTGCTCGTCAGATACGAGGGTTTAAAGAGGTGGAGGCGGATGACAGATCCGCTCTGCAAATAAACACGGGGTATGTTCTTTCATAAAATTTTCACAAAACTGTTTCATGAGAACCCCACTCCTTAAGGTTCAGGCAGGCAAGGAGAAGGCCAATGAGTGGTGGCCTTGTCTCTTTTGAAGTGCCATTACCTGACATGTAAATGACATCATTGCGCCGAACTTTCCGTGAACAAAATCACAGGTCTTGATTTGAATCCTGACCCTGTCAGTGGCTCGAACAATATTGCGAACAGGAACGATTATCAAGTAAGGTTTTCAAATATTTTTGAATGAACACACACAACAGGGGAGTGCGAAGCCGTTTGTTCGCATGCTCAAGTAAGCGCTCGCGTGTTGATTTTAAAAACCGTCAACGCCTTGTTATTCAAGGTGTTGACGGTTGATTCAAGACACCGGGATTCAGCCCGTTTTTTCCCCTGTAACAGGTGTTCGAATTTTTTTGAAAACCCACGACTGAAGCACGCTCAGGAGAGTCCCGATGACTGTTCGTCACAGCACCAACGCCACGCTTCCCATCAGCTACCTGTTCGTTCCCGGCAACCGGCCGGAGCGCTTTTCCAAAGCGGTCGAGGCCGGGCCGGACGCGATCATTCTCGACCTCGAAGATGCCGTTCATCCGAATAGCAAAGCCGTGGCCCGGGCGTCGATCTGGGCCTGGCAGCAGAGCACGCCCGAAACCGCCAGCCAGCGTTACATCCGGCTGAACAGCGTCGGCAGTTCGCTGTTTCGCCAGGACATGACCTGGCTGGGCGACATGCGCTACCCCGAGCGCTGCGCAGGGATTTTCCTGCCCAAGGCCGAATGCCCCGAAAGCTTGTCCCGCGTGGTCGAACGCCTGCTGGAATGGAACCGTGATTTGCAAATCGTCGCCATCATCGAGACCGCCAAGGGCTTGCATCAGGTCGAGGCGATTGCCGCGATTCCCGGCCTGGCGCGGCTGGCATTCGGCTCGCTGGATTTCTCGCTGGACATCGATTGCAGCCAGATTCCCGAAGCGTTTCTGTTCGCCCGCAATCGCATCGTGCTGGCGTCGCGAGTTGCCGGATTGCCGGCGCCGATCGATGGCGTGACCCCGGCCATCAGCGACATGGCGCTGGTCGAGCGCGATTCGCGTTACGCCCGGTCGCTGGGGTTCGGCGCCAAGTTGTGTATCCACCCGTCGCAAATCGCCACGGTGCAGAAGGCCTACCTGCCCAACGCCCGCCAACTGGCGTGGGCGGACCGGGTCCTGAATGCCGTGGCCGGGGGCAGCCACGCGGTGCAAGTCGATGGCGAAATGGTCGATCTGCCGCTCATCGAACAGGCGCAACGCCTGCGGGACATGGCCAGCCAGTACGCGCTGGTCGCCAACGCGGATGCCTGCTGAAACGGGGGACGAATCATGGGACATGGTTACCAGATTGCCCTGCGTCCACTGTGCGACGTGCGGCAATCCGAGCAGGTCGATCCGCTCAACGTGCAGCGCCTGCGCGAAGCGATCATCCAGGCCGGGCACTGGCTGGAACCGATCATCGTCGAGCGCTCCCTGGGCATCGTGATGGACGGCAATCACCGGTTCAACGCAGCGCGGGCGCTGGGGTTGAAACGGGTGCCGTGTATCCAGCTCGACTACGCCGATCCGCGTGTCTGTGTACGGCATTGGCAAACCGGGCAGGCGTTCGAAGTGGCGCGGATTTTTACCACCATCGAGCGCGGCGAATTGTTCCCGTACAAGACCACCCGGCATGCGTTCGACCCCGCGCTACCGGTGATCTCCATTCCGCTGCAATGCCTGTACGACTGACCTGTGCCGGAGGGTGGGCTTCTCCCGCCCATCCTCCGCGCAAACCGATCGCCAAAAAAATTCCGACGACGCTGATACTTTTTCGATTGCTGGCTGGCAAATAGGAGTGATTACCATTTTCAGCCATTCGAGAAGGACCCCATCGTCATGTCTGTTGCACGTCGACCTTGCAGTGAACGCGCGTTAACCCTGGCTATTCGCACCGCCATGCTGAGTTCTATTCTGGCCGCAGGAAGCGCCACTGTCTGGGCAGCAGACCCCAAGCAATCCGAGCAACAAGACGCCGTCTCCACGGAAGGGCTGACGCTGGACACCACCAACGTCAACGCCAGTTACAACAGCGCGACCGCATTGCCGGAAGTGCTCGCCGGTGGCCAGGTCGCCCGGGGCGCGCGACTCGGGATGATGGGCAACAAGGACGTGATGGACACGCCGTTCAGCGTGACCAGCTACACCGCCAAAACCCTCGCCGACCTGCAAACGGTGACCGTGGCCGATGCACTGGAGCGCGACCCTTCGGTGCGCTCCACCGGGCAGACCGGCGGCATCGTCGACTCGTTTTTCATTCGCGGATTTGCGATAGGCGAGGGCAACCTCGGCGAGCTGGCCTACGACGGTGTGTACGGCGTAGCGCCCAACTACCGGGTGTTCACCGAATACGCCGAACGCGTTGAAGTGCTCAAAGGGCCGGGCGCGCTGATGTACGGGATTTCGCCCAACAGCGGAGTCGGCGGCGTGATCAACATCGTGCCCAAGCGGCCACTGGACGAAGACTTGACCCGCTTCACCGGCACTTACGCCTCCGACTCGCAAGTAGGCGGGCATCTGGACGTCAGTCGACGTTTCGGCAGCGAGAACCAGTTCGGCATCCGTTTCAACGGCAGCACCCAGGGCGGCGATACCGCCATCGACAATCAGGAACGTGCGCTGGACATCGGTGCCATCGCTCTCGATTACAAGGGCGAGCGGTTGCGCCTGAATCTGGATTACATCAGCCAGAAAGAGAGCTTCGACGCGGCCTCGCGACCGTTCACCATTGCACCGGGCGTGAAGGTTCCCTCGGCACCGAACGGCCGCACCAACCTGCCGCAGGACTGGGGCTGGTCGGACACCAAGGAACAGTCGGCATTGCTCGGCGGCGAGTACGACCTCAACGACAACCTGACCGTGTTCGCCCACGCCGGCGGTGGTCGCTCCGACGTCAAGCGCATGTCCGACCAGGTGCCGCGAATCCTCAACGACGCCGGCGACACCAGCAACATTCCCGGTTACTACAAGTTCAACGTCGATCGTTCAACGGCCGATGTGGGGATGCGCGCGCTGTTCGCCACTGGCCCGGTCACCCACACGACTACGATCATGGCGACCCGTTACCAGGACGAGTTGTCCCGTGGCATCAACAACGGCACGGAAATCCGCTCGAACATCTACCACCCGGTGGACGTGCCCAAGCAGTACATCAACTCGCCGAAAGTGCTGCGCATTTCCGAATCGGAACTGTCCGGCGTCGCGCTGACCGACACCCTCGGTTTCCTCGACGACCGGATTCAACTGACCCTCGGCGTACGCCGTCAAGACATCGAATCGCGTAACTACAGCGTATCCGGTTCGGTCAGTTCCCGTTATGACGACAGCGCCACCACACCGCTGGCGGGCGTGGTGGTCAAACCGTGGGAAGACGTCTCGCTGTACTACAACTACGTCGAAGGCTTGAGCAAAGGTGACATCGCCCCCGGTACGGCAGCCAACTCCGGCGAAACCTTCGCACCCTACAAATCCAAGCAGCATGAAATCGGTGTGAAGTACGAGCACGGCACTTTCATGACTACCCTGGCGCTGTTCCAGATCGAAAAACCGAGCGGCGAAATCGGCGCCGGCAACGTGTTCTCGGTGCAGGCCGAGCAGCGTAACCGTGGCGTCGAGTTGAGCATGTTCGGTGAAGTCGCGCCGGGCACTCGCCTGATGGGCGGCGTGACCTTGCTCGACGGCGAACTGACGGATTCGGCCACCGCCGCCAACCGTGGCAACAAACCGGTGGGCGTGCCGGATGTCCAGGCCAACCTCTGGGCCGAGTGGGACACCCCGTGGGTCGAAGGTTTCACCCTGACCGGCGGCGCGATCTACACCGACAGCCAATACGTCAATCAGGCCAACACCCAGGAACTGCCATCCTGGACCCGCATCGACGCCGGCGCCCGTTACGCCACCAAGATCGAAGGTCGGCCGACGACATTCCGCGCCACGGTGCAGAACGTGTTTGATCGTGAGTACTGGTCGGGCGTTGCGTCCTACGGCGCGTTCTCCCCGGGCTATCCACGCACGCTGCAATTGTCGGCGACCGTCGACTTCTGATCGGGAGGGCGCACTTGATGGCGGAGCCGTCGAGTGCGCCTTCTTCTATATATAGCTACGCACAGCGGCTGATCATAAAAAGGAGCATTCGAATGTTAACCAGCCCGGCATCGACGTCCTCTGGCAAGCAATCGCAGTTCCCGTTGGCGAAAGGCCAGCGGGCCTTCAATTTCGAGAGCAGCACCAATGAGCACATCCGTGAGCTGCTGCATTATTACGGGCTGCGTACCAGCCTGATCCGGATCAAGGTGATCGATGCCTTGCTGGTGGCTGCGCGCGAAGGACGCGCCGTTGGCGGGCGTGGGGTGCATGGGTATCTGCAGGCGTTTGTCAGCGGGATTCAGTTCGTCAGCGTGAGGGAAGTGCTCAAGCGTTTGTGCGAGGAGGGCGTTATCGTGTTTCAACCCGATAAGAGTTATCGGTTTACCGGTGAAGCGTTCTCGCTGCTCGAGCAGCATGCTGGCCGGTGACATTCGTTTGTGTTCAGCCAGTTCAAGACCATCTGTTTAGCCGCAGGTGGTTTTGTCGTTTTGGGGATTGATCGGACCGTTATTTATGGACGGTTTCCCTGTTTCAGTGGAGCTGATCGGAATTGCTGAACTGCGCAAAAAGTTGCGCAGTTGTCCGTAATAAAATCACGGTCAAAACCCCGGGAGGCCTTGCCGATCAAGGCCTCCAGCCAAGTGCGCAAGAAGTTGCACAGTACTGCGCAAGGCC